>NZ_FNSU01000003.1:2586000-3232500 GCF_900105325.1 Pseudomonas marginalis | reverse complement strand
GAGATAGCTGGTTCTCCTCGAAAGCTATTTAGGTAGCGCCTCATGTATCACTGTAGGGGGTAGAGCACTGTTTCGGCTAGGGGGTCATCCCGACTTACCAAACCGATGCAAACTCCGAATACCTACAAGTGCCGAGCATGGGAGACACACGGCGGGTGCTAACGTCCGTCGTGAAAAGGGAAACAACCCAGACCGTCAGCTAAGGTCCCAAAGTTATGGTTAAGTGGGAAACGATGTGGGAAGGCTTAGACAGCTAGGAGGTTGGCTTAGAAGCAGCCACCCTTTAAAGAAAGCGTAATAGCTCACTAGTCGAGTCGGCCTGCGCGGAAGATGTAACGGGGCTCAAACCATACACCGAAGCTACGGGTATCACGTAAGTGATGCGGTAGAGGAGCGTTCTGTAAGCCTGTGAAGGTGAGTTGAGAAGCTTGCTGGAGGTATCAGAAGTGCGAATGCTGACATGAGTAACGATAATGGGTGTGAAAAACACCCACGCCGAAAGACCAAGGTTTCCTGCGCAACGTTAATCGACGCAGGGTTAGTCGGTCCCTAAGGCGAGGCTGAAAAGCGTAGTCGATGGAAAACAGGTTAATATTCCTGTACTTCTGGTTATTGCGATGGAGGGACGGAGAAGGCTAGGCCAGCTTGGCGTTGGTTGTCCAAGTTTAAGGTGGTAGGCTGGAATCTTAGGTAAATCCGGGATTCTAAGGCCGAGAGCTGATGACGAGTTAACTTTTAGTTAACGAAGTGGTTGATGCCATGCTTCCAAGAAAAGCTTCTAAGCTTCAGGTAACCAGGAACCGTACCCCAAACCGACACAGGTGGTTGGGTAGAGAATACCAAGGCGCTTGAGAGAACTCGGGTGAAGGAACTAGGCAAAATGGCACCGTAACTTCGGGAGAAGGTGCGCCGGTGAGGGTGAAGGACTTGCTCCGTAAGCCCATGCCGGTCGAAGATACCAGGCCGCTGCGACTGTTTATTAAAAACACAGCACTCTGCAAACACGAAAGTGGACGTATAGGGTGTGACGCCTGCCCGGTGCCGGAAGGTTAATTGATGGGGTTAGCTAACGCGAAGCTCTTGATCGAAGCCCCGGTAAACGGCGGCCGTAACTATAACGGTCCTAAGGTAGCGAAATTCCTTGTCGGGTAAGTTCCGACCTGCACGAATGGCGTAACGATGGCGGCGCTGTCTCCACCCGAGACTCAGTGAAATTGAAATCGCTGTGAAGATGCAGTGTATCCGCGGCTAGACGGAAAGACCCCGTGAACCTTTACTATAGCTTTGCACTGGACTTTGAATTTGCTTGTGTAGGATAGGTGGGAGGCTTTGAAGCGTGGACGCCAGTCTGCGTGGAGCCAACCTTGAAATACCACCCTGGCAACTTTGAGGTTCTAACTCAGGTCCGTTATCCGGATCGAGGACAGTGTATGGTGGGTAGTTTGACTGGGGCGGTCTCCTCCTAAAGAGTAACGGAGGAGTACGAAGGTGCGCTCAGACCGGTCGGAAATCGGTCGTAGAGTATAAAGGCAAAAGCGCGCTTGACTGCGAGACAGACACGTCGAGCAGGTACGAAAGTAGGTCTTAGTGATCCGGTGGTTCTGTATGGAAGGGCCATCGCTCAACGGATAAAAGGTACTCCGGGGATAACAGGCTGATACCGCCCAAGAGTTCATATCGACGGCGGTGTTTGGCACCTCGATGTCGGCTCATCACATCCTGGGGCTGAAGCCGGTCCCAAGGGTATGGCTGTTCGCCATTTAAAGTGGTACGCGAGCTGGGTTTAGAACGTCGTGAGACAGTTCGGTCCCTATCTGCCGTGGACGTTTGAGATTTGAGAGGGGCTGCTCCTAGTACGAGAGGACCGGAGTGGACGAACCTCTGGTGTTCCGGTTGTCACGCCAGTGGCATTGCCGGGTAGCTATGTTCGGAATAGATAACCGCTGAAAGCATCTAAGCGGGAAACTAGCCTCAAGATGAGATCTCACTGGGACCTTGAGTCCCCTGAAGGGCCGTCGAAGACTACGACGTTGATAGGTTGGGTGTGTAAGCGCTGTGAGGCGTTGAGCTAACCAATACTAATTGCCCGTGAGGCTTGACCATATAACACCCAAGCAATTTGCGTCGAAAGGCCAGATTGCGGTGTGTGAAGACGCAATGAACCGAAAGTTCGAGATTTCACAAAACACCGACAGCTGTCACATACCCAATTTGCTGAAGCGAGGCCAGCTGGCCACGACTCAGTACCCGAATTTCTTGACGACCATAGAGCATTGGAACCACCTGATCCCATCCCGAACTCAGCAGTGAAACGATGCATCGCCGATGGTAGTGTGGGGTTTCCCCATGTGAGAGTAGGTCATCGTCAAGATTAAATTCCGAAACCCCATTTGCGAAAGCAGGTGGGGTTTTGTTTTGGTCGGTCGAAAAGTGCGAGGAGGCGCCTCGGGAGGGTCTTCAGTGCTAAAGTCCATGCCCATTAAAGGAGACAGGATCTCCGCTCGAAGCGCTAGCAGTACTTTGGGTGGGTCCAGGGTTAACCAAGGGTCGTTTTAGCGTCCTCGCAAAGGCCTGTGAGTGGGCCTGCTGGACTTTATGATGATATGAAGGGGAGTCGCGCTATCTCGCTCTCTGGGAGCTGTCGCGGCCTCAGGGCGCTTTTCTGCAGACGAAAAAAAAGACCTTGAAATTCAAGGTCTTTCTTTAAGATGGTGCCCCGAGGGAGACTCGAACTCCCACTCCTTTCGAAAACGGATTTTGAATCCGCCGCGTCTACCAATTCCGCCATCAGGGCTCAATGGCGGCGAAGTATAGAGATGAGATTACCGTTGGTCAATCACGTTTCATGGTCTATTTTCACTATTTCCGCTAGACTTCCCGGCCCTGCTAGACGAACCCCATCATGCGCGTTGCTGACTTTACTTTTGAACTCCCGGATTCGCTGATTGCTCGCCACCCTTTGGCCGAGCGTCGCGCCAGTCGACTGCTGACCCTGGACGGGGCCAGCGGCACCCTCGCACACCGTCAATTCACTGATTTGCTTGAGCATTTGCGTCCGGGCGATCTGATGGTGTTCAACAATACCCGGGTCATCCCGGCACGGCTGTTTGGCCAGAAAGCATCCGGCGGCAAGTTGGAAATTCTGGTGGAACGGGTGTTGGACAGCCATCGTGTGCTGGCCCATGTACGCTCCAGCAAGTCGCCGAAACCGGGTTCGAGCATCCTCGTCGAGGGTGGCGGTGAAGCCGAGATGGTAGCGCGTCATGATGCGCTGTTCGAACTCCGGTTCGCCGAAGAGGTTTTGCCGTTGCTGGAGCGCGTCGGTCATATGCCATTGCCTCCTTATATCGACCGCCCCGACGAAGACTCGGACCGTGAGCGCTATCAAACGGTCTATTCCCAGCGCCTCGGTGCCGTGGCCGCGCCGACTGCCGGGCTGCATTTTGACCAACTGCTGCTGGATGCGATTGCCGCCAAGGGCGTCGAGACCGCCTATGTGACCCTGCACGTGGGGGCCGGCACGTTTCAGCCGGTGCGTGTGGATAACATCGAAGACCACCATATGCATAGCGAATGGCTGGAAGTCAGCCAGGACGTCGTGGACGCAGTTAGCGCCTGCAAGGCGCGCGGCGGGCGGGTGGTTGCGGTGGGCACCACCAGCGTGCGCTCCCTTGAGAGCGCGGCGCGTGATGGCGTGCTCAAACCGTTCAGTGGCGACACCGATATCTTTATTTACCCAGGCCGGCCGTTCCATGTGGTCGACTGCCTGGTGACCAACTTCCATTTGCCGGAATCCACGCTATTGATGCTGGTGTCGGCCTTCGCGGGTTATCCCGAAACAATGGCGGCGTACAAAGCAGCCATCGACAATGGATACCGTTTTTTCAGCTACGGTGATGCGATGTTTATCACCCGTAATCCGGCGCCGCGCGGCCCAGAGGAACAACTATGAGTCGTATGTCGTTTGAATTGCTCGCCACCGACGGCAAAGCCCGTCGCGGTCGCCTGACGTTTCCGCGCGGTACGGTAGAGACCCCGGCATTCATGCCCGTGGGCACCTACGGCACCGTTAAAGGCATGCTGCCGCGTGACATCGTCGCCACCGGCGCCGAGATCATCCTCGGCAACACCTTCCACCTGTGGCTGCGTCCAGGCACTGAAGTGATCAAGAAGCATGGCGACCTGCATGACTTCATGAAGTGGCATGGCCCGATCCTCACGGACTCGGGTGGTTTCCAGGTGTTCAGCCTGGGCGCCATGCGCAAGATCAAGGAGGAGGGCGTGACCTTCGCCTCGCCGGTGGACGGTTCCAAGGTATTCATGGGCCCGGAAGAGTCCATGCAGGTGCAACGCGACCTGGGCTCGGACATCGTGATGATTTTCGACGAGTGCACACCGTACCCGGCTGATGAGGACGTCGCGCGGATTTCCATGGAGCTGTCCCTGCGTTGGGCCCAGCGTTCGAAGAATGCCCATGGCGACAACACCGCGGCGCTGTTTGGCATTGTCCAGGGCGGCATGCATGAAAGCCTGCGCAAACGCTCGCTGGAAGGCCTCGACAAGATCGGTTTTGACGGCCTGGCCATCGGCGGTTTGTCGGTGGGCGAACCCAAGCACGAGATGATCAAGGTACTGGACTACCTGCCAGGCCTGATGCCCGCTGACAAACCTCGTTACCTTATGGGCGTTGGCAAACCCGAAGATCTCGTAGAGGGTGTGCGCCGCGGTGTGGACATGTTCGATTGCGTGATGCCAACCCGTAATGCCCGCAATGGGCATCTGTTCATCGATACAGGCGTGCTCAAGATCCGTAACGCGTTCCATCGCCATGATGATTCGCCGCTGGATCCCACCTGTGATTGCTACACCTGCCAGAACTTCTCCCGTGCTTATCTGCACCATCTGGACAAATGCGGAGAAATGCTGGGTAGCATGTTGAATACCATCCACAATTTGCGTCACTACCAAGTCCTGATGGCTGGTTTGCGCGAGGCTATTCAACAGGGTACATTGGCCGCCTTCGTCGATGCCTTCTATGCCAAGCGCGGGCTCCCTGTGCCGCCCTTGGACTGAGTTTTCCGACCCTAAGATTCACTATTTGCAACTGGAGTGCTAAATGAGCTTTTTTATCTCTAACGCCATGGCTGACGCCGCTGCGCCTGCTGCTGCCGGCCCTATGGGCGGTGGTTTCGAGTGGATTTTCCTGGTCGGCTTCCTGGTCATCTTCTACCTGATGATCTGGCGTCCACAGGCCAAGCGTGCCAAAGAGCAGAAGAACCTGCTGGGCAGCCTGCAGAAAGGCGACGAAGTCGTGACCACCGGCGGCATCGCGGGCAAGATCACCAAGGTTTCCGATGCTTTCGTGGTTCTGGAAGTGTCCGACACCGTGGAAATGAAGTTCCAGAAGGGCGCCATCGCCGCCACGCTGCCAAAAGGCACGCTCAAAGCGATCTAAGTTCCAACCTTTACCAATCGACGGGGCGCGCAAGGCGCCCCGCGTTATAAGCGGGCGGCGTGATGCTGAACAAATACCCTCTGTGGAAATACGTACTGATCCTGGCGGTGCTGGCGATCGGTTTTATTTATTCCGCTCCCAATCTTTACCCTGATGACCCGGCGATCCAGATCACTGGCGCCAGCACTTCGCTGCAGGTCAACCAGGCTGACCTGGAACGCGCGAGCAAGGCACTGGCCGACGCGGGTATCCAGGTTAAAGCGGCAACATTGGCAGCTGGTGCGAAGGGCGGGTTGTTGCGCCTGACCAAGCAAGAAGACCAATTGCCGGCAAAAGATGTCGTACGCAAGGCCATGGGTGACGATTACGTTGTTGCCCTGAACCTGGCACAGACCACGCCACAGTGGTTGCGCAGCATTGGCGCGCACCCGATGAAGCTGGGTCTGGACTTGTCCGGTGGTGTGCACTTCCTGCTGGAAGTCGACATGGACAAAGCCCTCGACGCACGCCTGAAGGTCTATGAAGGCGACGTGAAGAGCCTGCTGCGTAAAGAGAAGCTGCGTTATCGCAGCCTGCCGCAGCTCAACGGTGCCATCCAGCTGGGCTTCTCTGACGAGGCCTCCCGTGAACAGGCCCGTGCGCTGATCCGCAAGAACTTCAACGATTTCGACATCGTACCGGCCGACCTGAATGGTCAGGCGGTACTGCGTCTGGCGATGAGCCCGGCCAAAATCGCGGAAATCCGCGAATACTCCATCAAGCAGAACTTGACCACGGTACGTAACCGCGTCAACGAGCTGGGTGTGGCCGAGCCGATTGTTCAGCGTCAGGGCGCCAACCGCATCGTGGTTGAGCTGCCGGGCGTGCAGGACACCGCTGAAGCCAAGCGTATCCTGGGTAAAACCGCCAACCTGGAGTTCCGTCTTGCGGCTGAGCCGGGTGCTTCCCGTGCAACTTCCGAAGAGTTCGAGTTCCGTGAAGGCAACCGTCCTCCGGCGCTGATCGAGCGTGGCTTGATCATCACCGGTGACCAGGTGACCGACGCCAAGGCCGGTTTCGGCGAGCACGGTACCCCTGAAGTGAACATCCGCCTGGATGGCCACGGCGGCGAACTGATGAGCCGCGCCACGCGCAGCAACGTTGGTCGCAGCATGGCGGTGATCTTCATCGAGCAGCGCCCGGTGACCACCTACACCAAGCAAATGGTCAACGGCGTCGAGAAAGACGTACCGGTGCAGACCTTCAAGGAAGAGAAGAAGATCATCAGCCTGGCGACCATCCAGTCGCCGCTGGGTGCTCAATTCCGCATCACCGGCCTGAACGGCCAGGGCGAATCCTCGGAGCTGGCCCTGTTGCTGCGTGCCGGTGGCCTGGCTGCGCCGATGTACTTCGCTGAAGAACGTACCATCGGCCCGAGCCTGGGTGCCGACAACATCACCAAGGGTATCGACGCGGCCTTGTGGGGCATGCTGTTCGTGTCGCTGTTCATCATCGCCATCTACCGCTTCTTCGGCATCATTGCCACCGTGGCCCTGGCGGGCAACATGGTGATGCTGCTGGCCCTGATGTCGCTGCTGGGCGCTACGCTGACCTTGCCAGGTATCGCCGGTATCGTACTCACCATGGGTATGGCGGTAGACGCCAACGTGCTGATCTTCTCGCGGATTCGTGAAGAGATCGCCGCCGGCATGACCGTACAGCGTGCAATCAACGAAGGCTTCGGCCGGGCATTTACCGCGATTCTCGACTCCAACCTGACCACATTGCTGGTTGGCGGGATTCTCTTTGCCATGGGCACCGGCCCGGTCAAAGGTTTTGCGGTAACCATGTCCCTCGGTATCTTTACCTCGATGTTCACGGCCATCATGGTGACCCGCGCAATGGTCAACCTGATCTTTGGCGGGCGTGACTTCAAGAAGTTGTGGATTTAAGGGGCTGCCATGTTACGTACAATCAACTTCATGGGCGTTCGCAACATTGCGTTCGGCGTCACCTTGCTCCTTACCGTTCTGGCGTTGTTCAGCTGGTTCCATAAGGGCCTGAACTACGGTCTGGACTTCACCGGCGGTACGCTCATCGAGCTGACCTACGAGAAGCCTGCCGACGTCACCCTGGTACGCAGTGAACTGGTCAAGGCCGGCTATCACGAAGCCATCGTGCAGAGCTTCGGTGCGACCACCGACCTGCTGGTGCGCATGCCTGGCGAAGACCCGCAACTGGGTCACCAGGTAGCCGAAGCCTTGCAGAAGGTGGGTGGTGACAACCCTGCGTCGGTCAAGCGCGTCGAGTTCGTGGGCCCGCAAGTGGGTGAAGAGCTGCGCGACCAGGGCGGCCTCGGCATGCTGATGGCGCTGGTCGGTATCATGATCTACCTGGCTTTCCGCTTTCAGTGGAAGTTCGGTGTCGGCGCCATTGTGTCGCTGATCCACGACGTGATCGTGACCGTGGGTATCCTGGCGTACTTCCAGATCACCTTCGACCTGACCGTGCTGGCGGCCGTGCTGGCGATCATTGGTTACTCCCTCAATGACACCATCGTGGTATTCGACCGGGTTCGTGAGAACTTCCGCGTACTGCGCAAGGCGTCGCTGATCGAGAACATCAACATCTCCACCACCCAGACCCTGCTGCGGACCATGGCGACGTCGATCTCCACCTTGCTGGCGATCGCGGCGCTGATGATCTTCGGTGGCGACAACCTGTGGGGCTTCTCCCTGGCGCTGTTCATCGGCGTCCTGGCAGGCACCTACTCGTCGATCTACATCGCCAACGTGGTGCTGATCTGGCTGAACCTCAACAGCGAAGACCTGATCCCTCCTGCCGCCACTGGCAAAGAGGTCGACGATCGTCCTTGATTGGCGCTTGTTGATCTGCTGTTACAAAAAAGGCACGAGTATTGAACTCGTGCCTTTTTTTTTGCTCCAAGGCTGGGTATAGCGCGGATCTTTCGGTCCGTTTGTGATGGTCAGGAGGTTCAACGTGAACAAGTCGTTACTGGTTGGTGCGGTATTGGGTGCTGTCGGTGTAACTGCCGGGGGTGCTGTTGCCACCTACAGCCTGGTAAAAAGCGGCCCTGAGTATGCGCAAGTGCTGGCGGTGCAGCCGGTGAAAACCCAGATTAAAACACCTCGCGAAGTCTGCAAGGACGTCGCAGTGACCCGGCAGAAGCCGGTGCAGGATCAACATCAGATCGTCGGTACGGTGGTTGGTGCGCTGGCCGGTGGCCTGTTGGGTAACCAGGTCGGTGGCGGTAACGGCAAGAAGCTGGCCACTGTGGCCGGTGCGGTCGGTGGTGGTTACGCCGGTAACAAGGTTCAGGAAGGTATGCAGAACCGCGATACCTATACCACCACCCAGACTCGCTGTAACACCGTCAACGACATCAGTGACAAGGTCGTTGGCTATGACGTGCGTTACACCTTGGATGGCAAGGAAGGTTCGGTGCGCATGGATCGTGATCCGGGCGGCCAGATTCCAGTCGACAAGGAAGGGCGTCTCGTCCTGGGCCAGAACCAGCAGTAAGTCTTCTCTTGTATTTGATTTGTGGTGGTGTTGGTATTTAAGCTCACACCAAGCAAATCCCAGGCATAAAAAAAGCACCCCGCAGGGTGCTTTTTTTTGCTCGCTCGCTTAGCGCTTCAGCGAAGCCGGCAGGTGCGGCTGGATCGCCGTCAGTACTGCCTTGAAGCATTTGGTGTTGCCGGCAACGACGTGGCCTTTTTCCAGGAAGTCATGACCGCCGGTGAAGTCGCTCACCAGGCCGCCGGCCTCTTGGATCAGTAGGGCGCCTGCAGCCATGTCCCACTCGGACAGGCCCGACTCCCAGAACGCATCAAAACGACCGGCAGCCACATAGGCCAGGTCCAGGCTGGCCGCGCCAGCACGACGGATGCCGGCAGTCTGGCCAACCAGGGCGCGGAACATGCCCAGGTAGTTCTCCAGGTTGTCCATCTGGTCGTCACGGAACGGGAAGCCGGTACCCAGCAGGGCGCCATCCAGGCTGGTGCGACCGCTGACGCGCAGGCGACGACCGTTCAGTTGGGCACCACGGCCACGGCTGGCGGTGAATTCTTCCTGGCGAACAGGATCGAGTACTACAGCGTGTTCCAGGCGGCCACGGTATTTGCAGGCAATGCTGACGGCAAAGTGCGGGATGCCGCGCAGGAAGTTGGTGGTGCCATCCAGTGGGTCGATGATCCACAGGTAGTCTTCGCCTTCGCCGCTGCCTTTGTGCAGGCCGGTTTCCTCGCCGAGGATGCCGTGGGTAGGGTAGGCCTTGCGCAGCGCGTCGATGATCTTCTGTTCAGCGGCGCGATCCACCTCGGACACATAATCCTTGGCGTCTTTTTCGTCGACCTTGATGGTATCCAGGCGCTCGATGGAGCGGAAGATCAATTCACTGGCGCTGCGGGCGGCGCGCAGCGCGATATTCAGCATGGGCTGCATGGATGTGTCACCTAAGGTTGTTAAAGAAAGCCGAGCATTCTAGCAGAAACTTTCTTCAGGTGAAGGACGACGTTAGCTTTCATGGCATAACCTTAGGCTGTTCTGTAAGATTTGCTCCCCTTTCCCGTGTCCGAGAGCGCCTACCTTGCTGCAAAACATTCGTGTCGTCTTGGTCAATACCAGTCATCCCGGCAATATCGGCGGGGTGGCGCGAGCCATGAAAAACATGGGGCTGACGCGCCTGGTGCTGGTCGAACCGCGCGTGTTCCCGCACCACGAGGCCGATGCCCGCGCATCCGGCGCCAATGACATCCTGGAAAAAGCCCAGGTGGTCGCCACTCTGGAAGACGCCTTGGTCGGCTGCAACCTGGTGCTTGGCACCAGCGCCCGTGACCGCCGCATCCCCTGGCCGCTGCTGGATCCGCGTGAGTGCGGTACCAAGGTAGTGGAAGAGGCGGCCGGCGGTGCTGAAATCGCCCTGGTATTCGGCCGTGAAGACTCCGGCCTCACCAATGAAGAGCTGCAACGATGTCATTATCACGTGCACATTCCATCAGACCCTGGGTTCAGTTCGCTGAACCTCGGGGCAGCGGTGCAGGTGTTGAGTTACGAAGTGCGCATGGCCTGGCTGGCCGCTGAAGGGCAGCCGAGCAAGGTAGAGAAGGATGAAGTGGCGTCGACCAAGAGTGGCGAACTGGCCACCATGGACGAGCTGGAGCGGTTCTATGAGCACCTGGAGCAAACCCTGGTGGCCATCGAATTCCTCGATCCGGAAAAACCTCGGCACTTGATGGCGCGCCTGCGCCGCCTGTACGGGCGCAGCTCGGTCAGTCGAGCGGAAATGAATATATTGCGTGGCATCCTCACGGAAACCCAGAAAGCGGCCCGTGGCGAGCTTCTTAAGCGGAAGGATTAAAAATGTTCGAGCGTTTGCGAGAAGATATCCAGAGTGTTTTCCATCGTGACCCGGCGGCGCGCAACGCCTTTGAGGTGCTGACCTGCTACCCGGGCATGCACGCGATCTGGATCCATCGCCTGTCCGGCGCCTTGTGGAATATGGGCTGGAAATGGTTGGCGCGGCTGGTGTCGAACTTCGGCCGCTGGTTGACCGGGATCGAGATTCACCCAGGTGCCAAGGTGGGACGTCGCTTCTTTATCGATCACGGTATGGGCATCGTCATTGGCGAGACTGCCGAGATTGGTGACGACGTGACCCTCTACCAAGGCGTGACATTGGGCGGCACCAGCTGGAACAAGGGTAAGCGCCACCCGACGCTGGAGGATGGTGTGGTGGTGGGTGCGGGCGCCAAGGTGCTTGGTCCGTTCACCGTAGGCGCTGGCGCCAAAGTCGGCTCCAACGCCGTGGTGACCAAGGCCGTGCCGGCCGGCGCCACTGTAGTGGGGATTCCGGGGCGGATCATCGTCAAGCCGGAAGTGGGCGATGAGCAGGAAGCCAAGCGCAAGGCCATGGCCGAAAAAATCGGTTTCGATGCCTACGGTGTCAGCGAAGACATGCCCGACCCTGTCGCGCGCGCCATCGGCCAGTTGCTTGACCACCTGCAAGCGGTGGACGGCAAGCTGGACGGTATGTGCGGCGCGCTGAAGGAATTGGGCAGCAGCTACTGTGCGAAAGACCTGCCTGAGCTGCGCGAAGAGGACTTCGCCGAGATCAAGAGTGAGCCCGCCACCAAAGCTGGCTGAGATCTCACATTTGCTGCTAGGCCCATGTGGGAGGCTTGCCCCCCCCCGATGGCCATCTGTCAGTCACCCAATATATTGACTGATCCACCGCTATCGGGGGCAAGCCCCCTCCCACATGTGATCTCCATTGGTCTCGATATCGAGCCATCGCCGCGCTGCCGCTGTTCGTCCTCGCCCCGTCCTGCTATGATTCGCGCGCCCTTTTTACGGGTAATCCTGACTAAAGTACTAGGTCTTATAGTTGACTTAAATACTCGGGAATCGCATACTTGCTCCCATTCTGAAACACCTTGGTACTTGTCCATGAGACTGACTACAAAAGGCCGATACGCGGTGACCGCCATGCTTGATTTGGCCTTGCACGCGCAAACTGGGCCGGTGTCCCTGGCCGATATCTCCGAGCGCCAAGGCATTTCCCTGTCCTACCTTGAGCAGCTGTTCGCCAAGTTGCGCCGTAGCAATCTGGTCTCCAGTGTGCGTGGGCCGGGCGGCGGCTATCAGCTGTCCCGCGACATGCAGGGCATCCAGGTGGCCCAGGTGATCGACGCGGTCAACGAATCCGTCGACGCGACCAAGTGCCAGGGCCTGGGTGACTGCCACGCCGGCGACACCTGCCTGACGCACCACTTGTGGTGTGACTTGAGCCTGCAGATCCATGAGTTTTTGAGTGGTATCAGCTTGGCTGATCTTGTGACTCGCCGTGAGGTGCAAGAAGTAGCCCAGCGTCAGGACCAGCGCCGTTGCAATACCAAGGCGCCGCGTCTGGACAAGATCGAAGCGTCCGCCGTCGAGTGACAGCCGAAGAGCTAACGGCACGCCAGCCAGCCTGATTTAGGAGAAAGTCCATGAAATTGCCGATTTACCTTGATTACTCAGCGACCACCCCGGTTGATCCGCGTGTCGCGCAAAAGATGAGCGAGTGCCTGCTGGTCGACGGAAACTTCGGCAACCCGGCCTCCCGTTCCCACGTTTTTGGCTGGAAAGCCGAGGAAGCGGTCGAGAACGCTCGTCGCCAGGTTGCCGACCTGGTTGGCGCAGATCCGCGTGAAATCGTCTGGACCTCCGGTGCCACCGAGTCCGACAACCTGGCTATCAAGGGCGCGGCGCATTTCTACGCGACCAAAGGCAAGCACCTGATCACCACCAAGATTGAGCACAAGGCTGTCCTCGACACCATGCGCCAACTGGAGCGTGAAGGTTTCGAGGTCACTTACCTTGAGCCAACCACCGACGGTATCGTCACCCCGGCCATGATCGAAGCCGCGCTGCGTGAAGACACCATCCTGGTTTCCGTGATCCACGTGAATAACGAAATCGGTACCATCAACGACATCGCGGCCATCGGCGAGCTGACTCGCTCCAAAGGCATCCTGCTGCACGTCGACGCTGCTCAGTCCACCGGCAAGGTCGATATCGACCTGTCCAAGCTGAAAGTCGACCTGATGTCGTTCTCGGCCCACAAGACCTATGGCCCCAAAGGCATCGGCGCACTGTACGTGAGCCGCAAGCCACGCGTGCGCATCGAAGCCACCATGCACGGCGGCGGTCACGAGCGCGGCATGCGTTCGGGCACCCTGGCGACCCACCAGATCGTCGGCATGGGCGAAGCCTTCCGCGTAGCCAAGGAAGACATGGCTGCCGAAAACGTACGTATCAAGGCCCTGAGCGATCGCTTCTACAAGCAGGTCGAGAACCTTGAAGAGCTGTACATCAACGGCAGCATGACTGCCCGTGTACCGCACAACCTGAATTTGAGCTTCAACTATGTCGAAGGCGAGTCGCTGATCATGGCGCTCAAGGACCTGGCGGTTTCGTCCGGATCGGCCTGTACCTCGGCTTCGCTTGAGCCTTCGTACGTACTGCGCGCCCTGGGCCGCAACGACGAACTGGCACACAGCTCGATCCGCTTTACGTTCGGCCGCTTCACCACCGAAGAGCAAGTCGACTACGCCGCGCAGAAGGTTTGCGAAGCCGTCAACAAGCTGCGCGTCCTGTCGCCGCTGTGGGACATGTACAAAGACGGTGTCGATATTTCCAAGATCGAGTGGGCGGCACACTAACTATAGAAGCCGCCACCCAAGCTCTGTAGGAACGTGGCGGTAAACGCAGGCGTTTTTACAGGGTTCCAGAGCGGCCCTGATGAGTGAGGATTCAGTACCATGGCTTACAGCGAAAAGGTCATCGACCACTACGAAAACCCGCGCAACGTCGGCAAGATGAACGCGGAAGACCCTGATGTCGGCACCGGCATGGTCGGCGCTCCGGCGTGCGGCGATGTAATGCGCCTGCAGATCAAGGTCAACGAAGCTGGCGTTATCGAAGACGCCAAGTTCAAGACTTACGGCTGCGGTTCGGCCATCGCCTCCAGCTCCCTGGCGACCGAATGGATGAAAGGCAAGACCCTGGATGAGGCTGTGACTATCAGCAATACCCAGCTGGCCGAAGAACTGGCCCTGCCTCCAGTGAAAATCCACTGCTCCGTGCTCGCAGAAGACGCCATCAAGGCGGCCGTTCGCGACTACAAGCAGAAGAAAGGCTTGATCTAAGCATTTGGCGACGAGTAAGGAGTCAACGATGGCTATCAGCATGACAGAAGCGGCTGCGCGGCACGTGCGACGCTCCCTGGATGGGCGCGGTAAAGGTGAGGGGATTCGTCTGGGTGTTCGCACCACGGGCTGCTCCGGCCTTGCCTATGTGCTGGAGTTCGTCGACGAGGTGGTTGATGAGGACCAGGTGTTCGAAAGTCACGGCGAGAAAGTGATCATCGACCCTAAAAGCCTGACTTACCTGGACGGCACCGAACTCGATTTCGTCAAGGAAGGGTTGAACGAAGGCTTCAAGTTCAACAACCCCAACGTACGCGGTGAATGTGGCTGCGGCGAAAGCTTCAACATCTGAGGCTATTCGTGGGTACTCCTTGTCATTTCGCTTTATTCGAGCTGCAGCCGAGTTTTCGGCTGGACCTCGAGCAGCTTGCCACGCGCTACCGAGAATTGGCGCGTGGGGTGCATCCGGACCGCTTCGCTGACGCTTCCGAGCGTGAGCAGCGCTTGGCGCTGGAGCAATCGGCCAGCCTCAACGAAGCCTATCAGACGCTCAAAAGCCCACCGAAGCGCGCGCGTTACCTGCTCGCGATGAACGGTGGCGAGTTGCCCCTGGAAGTGACCGTGCACGACCCGGACTTCCTGATGCAGCAGATGCAGTGGCGTGAAGAGCTCGAAGACCTGCAGGACGAAGCCGATGTGGCGGGTGTCGCGGTCTTCAAGCGTCGTCTGAAAGTTGCCCAGGATGAGCTCAACGAAAGCTTCGCAGCCTGTTGGGACGATGCAGCGCAACGTGAACAGGCCGAGCGCCTGATGCGGCGCATGCAGTTCCTCGACAAGCTCACCTACGAAGTGCGCCAGCTGGAAGAGCGCCTCGACGATTAACCCAGTGTGCTGCCCGTGATGCGCGCCTGATAGACAGATAAGACCTGATTACCATGGCTCTACTGCAAATCGCCGAACCCGGCCAAAGCCCTCAACCGCACCAGCGTCGCCTGGCGGTGGGGATTGACCTGGGTACCACCAATTCCCTGGTTGCTGCCTTGCGCAGCGGCCTGTCCGAGCCGCTGCCCGACGCTGACGGCCAGGTGATCCTGCCGTCCGCCGTGCGCTATCACGCTGACCGCACCGAAGTCGGTGAGTCGGCCAAGTTGGCGGCGTCTACCGATCCTTTGAACACCGTGCTGTCGGTCAAGCGCTTGATGGGTCGTGGCCTGTCCGACGTCAAGCAATTGGGCGACCAGCTGCCGTACCGCTTTGTCGGTGGTGAATCCCATATGCCGTTCATCGACACGGTCCAGGGCCCGAAAAGCCCGGTGGAAGTGTCGGCGGATATCCTCAAGGTGCTGCGCCAGCGCGCGGAAACCACGCTGGGTGGCGAACTGGTCGGTGCGGTGATCACCGTCCCGGCGTATTTCGATGATGCCCAGCGCCAGGCCACAAAGGACGCGGCGAAACTCGCCGGCCTGAACGTGTTGCGCCTGCTCAACGAGCCGACTGCTGCGGCCGTGGCCTATGGCCTGGACCAGCATGCCGAAGGCCTGGTCGCTATTTACGACCTGGGTGGTGGCACTTTTGATATTTCGATCCTGCGCCTGACTGGCGGCGTGTTCGAAGTACTGGCTACCGGTGGCGATACAGCGCTGGGTGGCGATGACTTCGACCACGCCATCGCGGGTTGGATCATCAGCAGCGCCGGCTTGTCCGCTGACCTGGATCCGGGCGAGCAGCGTAACTTGCTGCAAACGGCCTGTGCCGCCAAGGAGGCGCTGACTGACGCTGCTTCTGTTGACGTTTCCTACGGCAGTTGGTGCGCCAAGCTGACTCGCGAAGCCTTTGATTCGCTGATCGAACCAATGATCGCCCGCAGCCTGAAAGCCTGCCGTCGTGCCGTGCGTGACTCCGGTATCGAGTTGGAAGACGTCGGTGCCGTGGTCATGGTCGGCGGTTCAACCCGTGTGCCAAGGGTTCGCGAAGCCGTGGCCGAAGCCTTTGGTCGCCAGCCGCTGACGGAAATCGACCCGGACCAGGTGGTCGCCATCGGCGCCGCCATCCAGGCCGATACCCTGGCCGGCAATAAGCGTGATGGCGGCGAACTGCTGCTGCTTGACGTGATCCCGCTGTCCCTGGGGCTGGAGACCATGGGCGGGCTGATGGAGAAGGTGATTCCACGGAACACCACCATCCCCGTCGCTCGCGCCCAGGACTTCACGACCTATAAAGATGGTCAGACGGCGATGATGATTCATGTGCTGCAAGGCGAGCGCGAGCTGATCAGTGACTGCCGCTCCCTGGCGCGCTTTGAATTGCGCGGCATCCCGGCCATGGTCGCGGGTGCGGCGAAGATTCGCGTGACCTTCCAGGTCGACGCCGACGGCCTGCTCAGCGTCGCCGCGCGCGAGCTGGCGTCCGGCGTGGAGGCCAGCATCCAGGTCAAGCCGTCCTACGGCCTGACTGACGGTGAAATCGCCAAGATGCTCAAGGATTCGTTCCAATACGCCGGTGACGACAAGGTCGCGCGTGTACTGCGCGAGCAACAAGTGGATGCCCAGCGCCTGCTTGAAGCGGTGCAGGGCGCCCTGGATGCCGACGGCGAGCGTTTGCTGGATGCCGAAGAGCGCATGGTCATCGACCTGCAGATGCAGGAGCTGGCCGAACTGATGAAAGGCAACGATGGTTACGCCATCGAGCAGCAGACCAAGCGCTTGTCGCAGGTCACTGACGCCTTTGCTGCCCGCCGCATGGATCAGACGGTAAAAGCCGCACTGGCCGGGCGCAACCTGAATGAAATCGAGGAATAATTAATGCCGCAGGTCATTTTTCTGCCACACGCCGAGCATTGCCCGGACGGTATGGTTGTTGAGGCTGAGACCGGCAAGTCCATCCTCGAAGTTGCCCATGACAACCACATCGAGATCGAAAGTGCCTGTGGTGGTGTGTGCGCCTGCACCACCTGCCACTGCATCATTCGCGAAGGCTTCAGTAGCCTGGAAGAGGCCGATGAGCTGGAAGAGGATTTTCTTGATCGCGCCTGGGGCCTGGAAGCCACTTCTCGCCTAAGCTGTCAGGCAAAGGTCGGGACTGAAGACATCACCGTCGAAATTCCGAAATATTCGCTCAACCATGCGGCCGAAGCGCCGCACTGATTCAAGGAAGTGTCATGAGTCTTAAATGGGTTGATGTGCAAGAGATCGCTATCCTGTTGGCCGACGGCAACCCGGATACGGATCCCTATTCCCTGAATTTTGTTGCTTTGCGTGACATGGTCATGGCCTTGCCAGGCTTTGATGATGAGCGCGATCGCGGTGGCGAAAAGGTCCTGGAAGCTATCCAGACTGCCTGGAAAGAAGAGCAGGACTGACGCCTCCCTTACGCAGTTAGGCAATACCCAAGAACCCGCGTATAATTCGCGGGTTTAATTTTTCGTAAATTACCGTTTCTGGAGTTACACCATGGCTGTTCAACGTACTTTCTCCATCATCAAGCCTGACGCTGTTGCAAAAAACGTCATCGGCGAGATCACCACTCGTTTCGAAAAAGCCGGCCTGAAGGTTGTAGCTTCGAAACTCAAGCAACTGTCCAAGGCTGAAGCTGAAGGCTTCTACGCTGAGCACAGCGCTCGTGGCTTCTTCGGCGACCTGGTTGCCTTCATGATCTCCGGTCCTGTTGTTGTTCAGGTTCTGGAAGGCGAAAACGCCATCGCTCTGAACCGTGAGCTGATGGGCGCTACCAACCCTAAAGAAGCCGCTGCCGGCACCATTCGTGCTGACTTCGCTGACTCCATCGACGCCAACGCTGTTCACGGTTCGGACTCCGAAGCCGCTGCTGCTCGCGAAATCTCGTACTTCTTCGCAGCTACCGAAGTAACCACTCGCTAAGCATCGGCTTAAAGAGTGAGGGTGAATCCATGACGACATCGACTGTAAAAACCAACCTGCTGGGTCTGACTCAACAGGAAATGGAAAAATTCTTCGACTCAATCGGGGAGAAGCGTTTCCGTGCCGGTCAGGTAATGAAATGGATTCACCACTTTGGCGTCGACGATTTCGACGCCATGACGAACGTCAGCAAGGCCCTGCGCGACAAGCTCAAGGCTATTGCTGAAGTACGTGGCCCCGAAGTGGTCAGCGAGGACATCTCCAGCGACGGCACCCGTAAGTGGGTGGTGCGCGTAGCGTCCGGCAGCTGCGTCGAGACCGTGTACATTCCCCAGGGCAAGCGCGGTACCTTGTGCGTTTCGTCCCAGGCAGGCTGTGCCCTGGACTGCAGTTTCTGCTCCACCGGCAAGCAAGGCTTCAATAGCAACCTCACTGCCGCCGAAGTGATCGGCCAGGTGTGGATTGCCAACAAATCCTTTGGCAGCGTCCCGGCGACCGTCGACCGTGCCATCACCAACGTGGTGATGATGGGCATGGGTGAGCCGCTGCTGAACTTCGACAACGTCATCGCAGCCATGCACCTGATGATGGACGACCTGGGCTACGGCATCTCCAAGCGCCGTGTGACCCTGTCGACCTCCGGCGTGGTCCCGATGATCGATGAGCTGGCCAAGCACATCGACGTCTCCCTGGCGTTGTCGCTGCACGCACCCAATGACGCATTGCGTAACCAATTGGTGCCGATCAACAAGAAGTATCCGCTTAAGATGCTGCTCGAATCCTGCCAGCGTTATATGGCGACCTTGGGCGAAAAACGTGTGCTGACCATTGAGTACACCATGCTCAAGGATGTTAACGACAAGGTCGAACACGCGGTCGAGATGATTGAACTGCTCAAGAACACCCCGTGCAAGATCAACCTGATTCCGTTTAACCCGTTTCCACATTCTGGTTACGAGCGACCAAGCAACAACGCCATTCGCCGTTTCCAGGATCAACTGCACCAGGCCGGCTACAACGTCACCGTGCGCACCACCCGTGGTGAAGACATCGACGCCGCCTGTGGTCAATTGGTCGGGCAGGTGATGGACCGCACCCGCCGCAGCGAGCGCTATATCGCCGTGCGTGAATTGAACGCCGCCGACGATCTGCCGCAAATTGCTGTGAATCGAATCTGAGAGAGGATCTCTATGCCCTTGCGCCTTGCGCTGCTTCTGCTGGTTACCGGCCTCGCCGCCGGTTGTGTTTCATCGGGCCATGACAGCCCTTTGCAAACCGGCAAGGGCCGTGACGAGGCGCGGGTTGCCTATGTGCAACTGGGGTTGGGTTACCTGCGCCAAGGCATGAGCGAGCAGGCCAAGGTGCCGTTGAAAAAAGCCCTTGAACTGGACAGCGACGATGCTGACGCCAACGCTGCGCTGGCCCTGGTGTTCCAGGCCCAGGCCGAGCCTGAACTGGCTGACCGGTACTTCAACAAAGCCCTGGCCGCACGGCCTGCCGATCCGAAACTGCTGAACAATTACGGCAGTTTCCTGTTCAAGCAAAAGCGTTATGACCAGGCCGCCCTTTATTTCCAGCAAGCCAGTACCGATACCCTCTATCCTGAGCGCGCGCGGGTGTTCGAGAACCTTGGGGTGACCTCGATGCGCCTCGGCCAGCGCGACAGCGCACGCCAGCAGCTGGAAAAAGCCCTGCACTTGAATGGCCATCAGCCACGAGCGCTGCTCGAAATGGCTGAGTTGTCCTACGAAGACAGGCATTATGTGCCGGCACGTGACTATTACGAGCGTTTTAGCCTGCTCAGCGGGCAAAATGCACGTAGTCTATTGCTCGGCGTGCGCCTGGCGACGGTTCATGAAGAACACGACACGGCCGCACGTTTTGGCCAGCAACTCGAACGACTCTATCCCGGTACGCCGGAATATCAGCAATACCTGTCGGAGCAATGATGAAAGCGGCGCACCCGGAAGTTGTAGCAGCTAATCGCGTAAACCCAGGCGACACCTTGCGTCAGGCCCGCGAAAGCAATGGTTGGTCGCTGGCGGAAGTGGCCCTCAAGCTCAATTTGACCACCACCTCCCTGGGCAACCTTGAGGCCGGCGCATTCGACAAGCTGCCTGGGCATACCTTCGCCCGTGGTTATATCCGCGCCTACGCCAAGTTGCTGGGCATCGACCAGGCCGTGTTGGTCCAGGAATTCGACCAGTTCACCGGCACCGACTCCCAGGGCAGCAATGTGCATGGCCTGGGTCGCATCGAAGAGCCGGTGCGGGTTTCCCACACAATCCTGCGGATTGTCAGCCTGTTGTTGCTGATCGCCGTGATCGGCGGCGGTTTCGTCTGGTGGCAAGACCAGACGTCCCAGCGCAGTAAAGACCTGACCAGCAACGCCATGGAGCACGTCGAAGTCGAGAGCGCCGACGGCACCACCCAGATTCATCCGCTGGATGAGCCGGAAGACCAGGCCGTTGCCCAAGGCCAGGCTGCCCCCGAAACCCCGGCCACCGCTGAGCCGTCCGAACCGGAAAGTGCCCCGACCGCTGCCGTACCGGCCCCAGTGACACCGGCCACGCCAGCCCATACCCCCGCGGCTCCGGTTGCCCAGGCTCATACACCGGCTGCTCCGGTCCCGGCGCCAGCGACTACGGCGCCAACCGCTCCGGCAGCCCCGGCGATTTCACCACCCACCACCCCTGCGTTGATCGCCGGTGACGGGCGTGTACAAATTACCTTCGTCGCTGACTGCTGGACGCAAGTCACCGATGGCAACGGCAAAGTGCTGGTCAGTGGTCTCAAGCGTAAGGGCGATACGCTCGACCTGGGCGGCAAGCCTCCTTTGACGCTGCGTCTGGGCTTCGCCCGTGGCGCGCAAGTGGCCTACAACGGCCAACCTGTAGACGTAGCGCCGTTCACCACTGGCGAGACCGCTCGCCTGAAGTTGGGACAATAGTCATGCACGGCGAATCTCCAATCAAACGTCGCGTATCGCGCAAGATCTGGGTCGGCTCGGTGCCGGTGGGTGGCGACGCCCCCATCGCGGTACAGAGCATGACCAACAGCGACACCAATGACGTTGCCGCTACCGTTGCCCAGATCAATCGCCTGGAAGCGGCCGGTGTAGACATCGTTCGGGTATCCGTCCCGGACATGGACGCTGCCGAGGCTTTCGGTCGCATCAAGCAGCTAGTCAAGGTGCCGCTGGTTGCCGACATTCACTTCGACTACAAGATCGCCTTGCGTGTGGCCGAGTTGGGTGTCGATTGCCTGCGCATCAACCCGGGCAACATCGGTCGTGAAGACCGTGTGCGCGCTGTGGTGGACGCTGCCCGTGATCGCGGGATCCCGATCCGCATCGGCGTCAACGCCGGTTCCCTGGAAAAAGACCTGCAAAAGAAGTACGGCGAGCCGACCCCGGCAGCGCTGGTCGAGTCTGCACTGCGTCATGTTGAACACCTCGAACGCCTGAACTTCCAGGACTTCAAGGTCAGCGTAAAGGCCTCCGACGTGTTCATGGCGGTGGAAGCCTACCGCCTGCTGGCCAAGGAAATCGTGCAGCCGCTGCACTTGGGCATCACCGAAGCCGGCGGTTTGCGCTCAGGCACAGTGAAATCTGCGGTGGGTCTCGGTATGCTGCTCGCCGAAGGGATTGGCGATACTATCCGCATCTCGTTGGCGGCAGACCCGGTAGAGGAAGTGAAAGTCGGCTACGACATTCTCAAATCCCTGCGTTTGCGTTCACGCGGCATCAACTTCATTGCCTGCCCGAGTTGCTCGCGGCAGAACTTCGACGTGGTGAAAACCATGAACGACCTGGAGTTGCGCCTCGAAGACCTGCTGGTGCCGCTGGATGTTGCAGTGATCGGTTGTGTGGTCAACGGCCCGGGTGAAGCCAAGGAAGCCCATGTGGGCTTGACCGGCGGTACACCGAACCTGATTTACATCGACGGTAAGCCGTCGCAGAAGTTAACGAATGACAATCTGGTGGATGAGCTGGAAAAGCTGATCCGCGAGAAAGCGGCCGAAAAGGTCGCGGCTGACGCAGCGCTGATCGCTCGCGGCTGATTGAACGAATTTAAGGATTTGATGTGAGCAAGTCTCTGCAAGCCATTCGTGGCATGAACGACATCCTGCCGGAGCAAACGCCGTTGTGGCGCTACCTCGAGGGTACTGTCGCGCGCCTGCTGGATAACTACGGTTACAAGCAGATCCGCATGCCGATCGTCGAGTTCACCGAGCTGTTCAAACGCTCCATCGGTGAAGTGACCGACATCGTCGAAAAAGAGATGTACACCTTTGAAGACCGTAACGGCGACTCCCTGACCTTGCGTCCGGAAGGTACTGCCGCGTGCGTGCGCGCCGTGCTTGAGCATGGCCTCACCGGTGCTGGCCAGCCGCAGAAACTGTGGTACATCGGCCCGATGTTCCGTCACGAACGTCCACAGAAAGGCCGTTATCGCCAGTTTCATCAGATCGGCCTGGAAGTATTCAACATCGACGGCCCGGACATCGACGCGGAGCTGATCGTGCTGACGTGGCGCCTATGGGGCCTGCTGGGCATCCGCGACGCGGTCAAGCTTGAGCTCAACAGCCTGGGCACCAGTGAATCCCGCGGCCGCTATAAAGTGGCCCTGGTCGAGTACCTGTCCGCCCACCTGGACAAGTTGGATGAAGACAGCCAGCGTCGTCTGAAGACCAACCCGTTGCGCGTCCTCGATACCAAGAACGCCGACACCCAGGCCGTGCTGGTCAATGCGCCGAAAATGGCCGATTACCTGGACGACGAATCCCGCATTCACTTCGAAGGCCTCAAGGCTCGTCTGGACGCGGCCGGCATTCCGTTCGTGATCAATACCAAGCTGGTGCGTGGCCTCGATTACTACAGCAAGACCGTGTTCGAGTGGGTCACCGACAAGCTCGGCGCCCAGGGCACCGTGTGTGCGGGTGGCCGTTACGACGGGCTGGTCGAGCAGATGGGCGGCAAGCCGACCACCGGCGTGGGCTTCGCCATGGGGATCGAGCGGCTGATCCTGCTGCTGGAAACCCTGGAGAAGGTTCCGGAAGAAATCTCCCGTCAGGTGGACGTGTACCTGTGTGCCTTTGGCGAGGCCGCCGAACTGGCCGCCCTGGCCCTGAGCGAAAAAGTACGTGACCAGTTGCCAAACCTGCGCCTTCAGGTCAATGCCGGCGCAGGCAGCTTCAAGAGCCAGTTCAAGAAGGCCGACAAGAGCGGTGCACTGTACGCACTGATCCTGGGCGATGACGAGCTGGCCCAGCAAGTGATAGGTTTCAAACCCCTGCGTGGCCAGGGCGAGCAACAGAACATTGCCTTTGATGCGCTCGCTGCGCACTTGGCCACCTGCGTCGTGCAGGGTTGAAGCTGTCGAACAGCCGAATTTAGCGATTAAGGAGTATTGGGGTGTCGAGTACTGATGATGAGCAGTTGGCCGAGTTCAAGGACTGGTGGCAGCGTAACGGCAAGCCCCTGGTTACTGGCGGTCTGCTGGCTTTAGTGGTGGTGTTCGGCTGGCAAGCCTGGACAAAGTATCAGGCCAACCAGTCCCAGGGCGCCTCGATCGTTTATCAGCAATTGCTGGAAACTACACTGACGCCGGACGGCAAGCCCGACCCCGCGCAGGTTGCAGACCTGGCCGGCAAGCTGAAGAACGAATTCGGCGGCAGCACCTACGCCCAATACGGCAGCCTGTTCGTCGCGAAAGTCGCGGTCGATACCGGCAAGCTGGATGACGCCGCCGCAGAACTCAAGGCCATCGCCGACAAGCCGACCAACCCGACCCTGGGTGAAATCGCGCGTCAGCGCCTGGCCCAGGTATTGGCGGCACAGAACAAGGCTGACGAAGCACTCAAACTGCTCGACGGCGATGCGGACAAGGCATTTGTAGCCACTCGCGAAGAGCTCAAGGGCGACCTGTTGGTCCAATTGGGTCGTACCGACGAAGCCAATGCTGCGTACAAGAAAGCCAAGGCGGCGCTGTCTGATGAAGCGGCAGTCGGTGGCTTACAAATCAAGCTGGACGACCTGGCCAAAGGGGATGCATGACGTGATCCGTTGGAAACATGCAGCATTGCTGGCTCTGGCCGTTCTGGCCGCGGGTTGCAGCAGCAACAGTAAAAAAGAACTGCCTCCGGCCGAGCTGACCAGCTTCAAGGAAGAAGTCGTCCTGCAAAAGCAATGGAGCCGCTCCATCGGTGACGGCCAGGGCGAGACCTACAATATGCTGGTGCCGGCAATCGACGGTGACAACATTGTGGCCGCTGACGTAACCGGCGTGGTGATCTCCATGGATCGCATGAACGGCGACGTGAAGTGGAAGAAAGACCTTGAATTGCCGGTGTCCGGCGCCGTAGGCGTGGGTTACGGCATGGTCATGCTCGGCACGCTCAAGGGCGAAGTCGTGGCGCTGGACTCCAGCACCGGTGAAGAGAAATGGCGCGCTCGCGTGACCAGTGAAGTCCTCGCACCGCCTGCCACCAACGGCGATATCGTCGTGGTGCAAACCCAGGATGACCGTGTGATCGGCCTGGACGCCAGCACCGGCGAACAGCGTTGGTTGTACGACAGCACCCCGGCGGTGCTGACCTTGCGCGGTACCAGTGGTCCGGTTGTGACCAACAATCTGGCCGTTGCAGGCCTGTCGACCGGTAAAGTAGTCGCCCTGGACACCAGGAACGGCGTGCCTGCCTGGGAAACCCGTGTGGCCATCCCCCAAGGTCGTTCCGAGCTGGATCGCGTAGTGGACATCGACGGTGGCTTGCTGCTGTCGGGCGAAACCCTCTACGTCGCCACTTACCAAGGCCGCGTTGCCGCGCTGGACCTGCAGAGCGGCCGTGTCAACTGGCAGCGCGATGCTTCCAGTTATGCGGGTGTCGCCCAAGGGTTTGGCAGCGTCTACGTAAGCCTGGCGTCCGGCACCGTTGAAAGTGTCGACGAGCGTTCCACCACTGCACTGTGGAGCAATGACTCCCTGGCCCGTCGTCAACTGTCGGCTCCGGAAGTGTTCTCCAGCTATGTAGCGGTCGGCGACTTCGAAGGCTACCTGCACCTGCTGAGCCAGGTGGATGGTCGTTTTGTAGGTCGTGAGCGTATCGACAGCGACGGCCTGCGTGCTCGTCCGCTGGTGGTGGGCAACATGCTTTATGTGTTTGGCAACAGCGGCAAGCTGGAAGCCCTGACCATCAAGTAAGAACTATGCTTGGGGGTAACCCCTCAAGCAGCTTCACCTGTAGGAGCGAGCTTGCTCGCGAAAATCGTTAACGATAACGCGTGCTGTCTGAATAAACGCGGTGCCATTGCGTTTTTCGCGAGCAAGCTCGCTCCTACAGTCGAGCACCAGCCGCTGCCTTGCAGCGGCTTTTGTATTTTCTGAAATAACGAAGTGGAGAGCCGCATGGTTCCCGTAATCGCCCTGGTGGGCCGACCTAACGTCGGCAAGTCCACCTTGTTCAACCGCCTGACCAGGACTCGTGACGCCATTGTCGGCGACTTGTCCGGTCTGACCCGTGATCGCCAATACGGTGAGGCAAAGTGGCAAGGGCGCTCCTACATTATTGTCGACACCGGTGGTATCTCCGGTGATGAGCATGGCATGGACGAAAAGATGGCCGAGCAGTCCCTGCTGGCCATTGAAGAAGCCGATGTCGTGTTGTTCCTGGTGGACGCCCGCGCGGGCTACACCGCTGCCGACCAGATGATTGGCGAGCACCTGCGCAAGCGCAACAAGCGTTCCTATCTGGTCGCCAACAAGATCGACAACATCGATCCTGAGGCGGCCCGTGCCGAATTCAGCCCGATGGGGCTTGGCGACGCGATCCCGGTCGCCGGTGCCCACGGTCGCGGCATCACCCAGATGCTGGAAGTCGCCCTGCGCGACTTCCCTAAGGATGACGCCGAGGAAGAAGAAGGCGAAGAAGAGATCGTTGCCGAAGGCGAGGAAGCCAAGCGCATTCCTGGCCCAAGCGAAAAAGACGGTATCAAGATTGCGATCATCGGTCGCCCGAACGTGGGCAAGTCGACCCTGGTCAACCGCATGCTCGGTGAAGACCGGGTAATCGTCTACGACCAGCCCGGCACCACCCGCGACAGCATCTACATCCCGTTCGAGCGTAACGACGAGAAGTACACGCTGATCGACACCGCCGGTGTGCGCAAACGCGGCAAGATCCACGAGGAAGTTGAAAAGTTCTCCGTGGTGAAAACCCTGCAGGCGATCAAAGACGCCAACGTGGTGATCTTCGTGATGGACGCCCGCGAAGGCGTGGTGGACCACGACCTCAACCTGCTGGGTTTTGCCCTCGAAGCCGGTCGTGCCCTGGTCATCGCGATCAACAAGTGGGACGGCATGACGCCGAGCGAGCGCGATTTCGTCAAGATCGAGCTGCAGCGCCGCCTGTTCTTCGTCGAGTTCGCCGATATCCACTTTATCTCGGCCCTGCACGGCACGGGTGTGGGTAACCTCTACGCTTCCGTACAGAACTCGTTCAAGTCCGCCGTTACCCGTTGGCCGACCAACCGTCTGACCCAGATCCTCGAAGACGCCGTTGGCGAGCACGCACCGCCGATGGTCAACAACCGCCGGATCAAACTGCGTTACGCCCACTTGGGTGGTGCCAACCCGCCGATTATCGTGATCCACGGTAACCAGATCGAGAAGGTGCCCAAGTCCTACGTGCGTTACCTGGAAAACACCTACCGCCGTGTCCTGAAACTGGTCGGTACGCCGATCCGTATCGAGTTCAAGGGTGGCGAGAACCCGTACGAAGGCAACAAGAACACATTGACTGACCGGCAGGTGAACAAGAAGCGTCGTTTGATGACTCACCACAAGAAGGCTGACAAGAAGCGCAGGGATAAAAAGTAGCAGCTGCAAGTTGTAAGCTACAAGCTGCAAGCTAAAGCGGGTTTGCTTGCGGCTTGAAGCTTACAGCTTGTAGCTCAAACCGCCAGGCACAAAAAAGGGCTCTGAATGAGCCCTTTTTTGTGCCTGGCGGTTTGCCCCTTGACCTACTTGCAGCTTGCAGCTTAAAACTTGCAGCTCACCCGAAGGGGGCTCCCATGATCACCAGCAAGCTGCCAAATGTCGGCACGACTATTTTCACTACCATGTCGCAACTCGCTGCCGAAACCGGCGCGCTCAACCTGTCCCAGGGGTTTCCCGACTTCAATGGGCCTCAGGCTTTGCTCGATGCCGTGGGCAAACATGTCGCCAGCGGGCACAACCAATATTCACCGATGACCGGCCTGCCGGCCTTGCGCCAGCAAGTGGCGGCCAAGATCGCCCGCAGCTATGGCGCCACGGTGAATGCCGACAGTGAAGTGACCATCACCCCTGGCGCCACCGCCGCGATCTTCTGCGCGATCCAGGCGGTGATTCGCACTGGCGATGAGGTCATTGTGTTCGACCCCTGCTACGACAGCTATGAGCCCTCAGTCGAACTGGCCGGTGGCCGCTGCGTGCATGTGCAACTGAGCCTGCAAGGCTTTGCATTGGACTTCGAGAGGATCAAGGCTGCGCTGTCGCCACGTACGCGCATGATCATCCTCAATACTCCGCACAACCCAACCGGCGCGCTGATCAGCCGCGCCGAGCTGGACCAGTTGGCCGAACTGATCCGCGACCGCGATATCTACCTGGTCAGCGACGAGGTCTACGAACACCTGGTATTCGACGGCGTGCCCCACGTCAGCGTGCTGGCCCATGAAGAGCTGTACCCGCGAGCGTTCGTGGTCAGCTCCTTCGGCAAGACCTACCACGTCACCGGCTGGAAAACCGGCTACGTGGTCGCGCCACCGGCCCTGACGGCCGAACTGCGCAAGGTGCATCAATACGTCAATTTCTGTGGCGTGACCCCGTTGCAGTTCGCGTTGGCCGATTTCATGGCCGAACACCCGGAGCACGTCGATGAACTGCCGGGGTTCTACCAGGCCAAGCGCGACCTGTTCTGCGACCTGCTGGCACCGTCGCGTTTCAGCTTTAGCCGGGTGGCCGGTACCTACTTCCAGTTGGTCGATTACTCACAAATACGCCCGGACCTGGATGACGTCGCCATGTCCCTGTGGATGACCCGCGAGCATGGCGTGGCGACCATCCCGGTCTCGGTGTTCTACCAGAGCCCACCGCAAGGCCAGCGCCTGGTGCGCCTGTGTTTTGCCAAGCGCAAGGAGACGCTGCGACAAGCGGCTGAAAAACTATGCGTGATCTGACGGCATTGCCTGACTTGAATATCGCCCTGGTCCAGACCACCCTGGCCTGGCACGACCGCCAGGCCAACCTCGAGCATTTCGAGGGGCTGCTGGAGCAGGTCCGCGGCGCCGACCTGATCGTGCTGCCGGAAATGTTCACCACCGGTTTCTCCATGGCGTCGCAAACCCTCGCCGAGCCGGAAAACGGCCCGACCCATCAGTGGCTCCAGGCCCAGGCTGCGAAGTACAACGCCGTGATCACCGGCAGCGTGATCATCCAGGCCGCTGATGGCAGCCACCGCAACCGCCTGTTGTGGGCGCGGCCGGATGGCGAGGTGTTGCACTACGACAAGCGTCATCTGTTTCGTATGGCCGGTGAACACAATCACTACACCCCCGGCGAGCGCCAGGTGCAGTTCGAATTAAAAGGCTGGCGTGTTCGGCCGCTGATTTGCTACGACCTGCGCTTCCCGGTGTGGAGTCGGGATGCCCAGGACACTGACTTGCTGCTGTACACCGCCAATTGGCCGGGGGCGCGGCGCCAGCATTGGAACCGCTTGTTGCCGGCGCGGGCTATCGAGAACCTGTGCTACGTAGCGGCGGTGAATCGAGTGGGCACCGACGGCAAGGGCTTTGCCTACACCGGTGATAGCCAGGTGCTGGATTTCCAGGGTGAGAGCCTGCTGAGTGCGGGGGAGGCGAACGGGGTGTTCCAGGTGTGCCTGGACGCGGCTGAACTGGCGGCGTACCGCACCAGGTTTCCGGCGAACCTGGATGCCGATAGCTTTCAGTTTGTCTGACAGGCCGTTATCGGGGGCAACCCAAATCTGAAACTCAATAAAAAAGGCCCCTGGGTTCTCACCCAGGGGCCTTCTGTATGACGGCGAAGGTTACGCCGCTTTCGCTTCCTGCTGGCTCAACGAGCGGTTCAGCGCACTGAACAGTGCCTTGAAGCTCGCCGTGGTGATGTTTTCATCAATACCCACGCCATGCACCGGGCGTTCACCGTTCACACGCAGCTCGATATAGGCCGCGGCCTTGGCGTTGGTGCCCGCGCCGATGGCATGTTCGTTGTAGTCCATGATCTCCACCCCAATCGGCAGGCCGGCTACCAGGGCTTCCAGTGCGCCGTTGCCTTTGCCTTTCCAGTGCAGGTTGGTTTCGCCCTGGCCCTTGCCCGAGACTTCCACTTCGACAAAGCTGTTGCCGTTTTCTTCCTGCAGGCGATGGCTGACCAGCGCGTACGGAGTGTTGGCTTGCAGGTATTCACGCTGCAGCAACGCGTAGATCTGCGGTGCGGTCATCTCCAGGCCCACACGGTCGGTTTCGGCCTGGACCACCTGGCTGAATTCGATCTGCATGCGGCGCGGCAAGCTGATGTCGTATTCCTGCTCCAGCAGGTAGGCGATGCCGCCTTTGCCCGACTGGCTGTTCACCCGAATCACCGCCTCGTAGCTGCGACCGATATCGGCCGGATCGATCGGCAAGTACGGCACTTCCCACAGCGCATCCTCTTTCTGCTGGGAGAAGCCTTTGCGGATCGCGTCCTGGTGAGAACCGGAGAAGGCGGTGTGCACCAGATCGCCGACGTACGGATGACGTGGGTGTACCTGGATCTGGTTGCACTCCTCGACGACTTTACGCACGCCGTCGATGTCGGAGAAGTCCAGCTGCGGGTCGAGGCCCTGGGTGTACATGTTCAAGGCCACGGTGACGAGGTCGACGTTACCGGTACGCTCGCCGTTACCGAACAGGCAACCCTCGACACGGTCCGCGCCGGCCATCAGGCCCAGCTCGGTGGCGGCTACGCCGGTGCCGCGGTCGTTGTGGGTGTGCAGGCTGATGATCACGCTGTCGCGACGGTTGATATGGCGACCGAACCACTCGATCTGGTCGGCATAGATGTTCGGCGTCGCGCACTCGACGGTGGCTGGCAGGTTGAGGATCATCTTGTGCTCAGGCGTCGGGTTCCAGACCTCGATCACGGCATCGCAGACTTCCTTGGCGAACTCCAGTTCGGTAGCGCTGAAAGTCTCCGGCGAGTACTCGAAGGTCCACTGGGTTTCCGGCTGCTGGGCGGCGTACTTGACGAACAGCTTGGCCGCGTTGACCGCGATGGCCTTGATGCCGTCCTTGTCCTGGTTGAACACGATGCGGCGGAACGACGGCGATGTGGCGTTGTACAGGTGCACGATGGCCTTTTTGGCGCCGCGCAGGGATTCGAAGGTGCGTGCGATCAAGTCTTCACGGCCCTGGGTCAGCACCTGGATGGTGGTGTCCTCGGGGATGTGGTTGTCTTCGATCAGGGTACGCACGAAGTCGAAGTCGGTTTGCGATGCGGCAGGGAACGACGCCTCGATTTCCTTCACGCCGACCGCGACCAGGGTCTTCCAGAAGCGCAGCTTTTTCACCGCGTCCATCGGCTCGATCAGCGACTGGTTGCCATCACGCAGGTCGGAACTGCACCAGATCGGCGCGGTGGTGATGGTTTTGGAAGGCCAGGTGCGGTCCGGGATATCGATGGTCGGAAACGCGCGGTACTTCGAAGACGGGTCTTTGAGCATGCTCATCGGGAAATCCTTTGTTGTAGGGGCCGAGAAAAGGCGGCCTGCCGTAGAACTGTTTTTAGGGATAAAACGTAAAGACGAGGCAGATCGATTCAGCCTGGCAGTCGTGCGCTGACGAGGCACAGGCTGCGGTGCTGGCGAAGCTGGATGAGGGTGTGAGAGGTTTTCATGGATTTAACCCTACCCGCGGGGGATAGGAGATGGCAAGCGCTCAAGAAAAATTGATAGAAAATCTACGGTTTCGCATTTTTGTAGTTTTTTATTGTTTATTTTGTGGTTTTTTGTGGTTTTTATTTTGCTCATCTTCGTGGGTGCGCAATGGGTGGTTGCCGTACGGCGACGTTAGCGCCGGTACGGCATCCTGGGTTGCCTGCTACGGTAGTCGTAGATCATCAACGTTTTGCTTGAATTCAATATCCGGTTGTAAATCGGCGAAACTTGGGGAGGTAGTGTCTTTCGCGGCTGGGGGGATCGCCAAGCTTTTTGCGCCCTGGGGAGCCTCGATAATCGAGATTCCGACCCCTTTGTTCAACTCGGCAACCCCTGGAACACCGGCGGCCGTATTCATGTGCACGTTGCCAACCAACGCCACCCATTTCTCCCCCGGTGGTGTCTTCCCAATGATTTTTGTCGCGTAGTAATTGAAGTCTGACAAGCGCTCTTGGACGTAGCCTTGGTTACCAGCCCTGGCCGCGAAGTTATCGCTATGGGCTGTGAGGTAAGGATGCTCGAGCCCTATGACCTTAATGCCGTGTTTGTCGGCTTCCTGAATGAGGTCATACGGGGTCGGACTGTTTGGTGCATAGGTTGAGTAATCGTAAGGGCGGGGATAGGCATATCTCGCATCCTGAGGTTGATAGGCGCCGGCGCCGAACACTGGAGAGCCCTCGAAGTACGGGGCATTTTCGAGATAAATCGTTGTGACTCCGTTTGCTTTTAAGTTCGCCATGTTTTCAATGATGAACTTGTAGCCCCCTGGCTCGTCGTGAAGTTCGCCTATGACCAGGCCATTTACATCGGCTGGCGCCAAGGTCGATTTAATCAGTTGGGCCGACGTCGCATTGTCAGGGATGGCTGGAATGGCAGGCCGTGCCGGCAGTTGCCCCGCACTCATGCGGGCAAAGAAGTCCTGCACGTCACGCCTGAACCAACGCCTCAGTTGCCCGGTGGTGGCCGCGTTCCCGTCGAAGTCTCTGGCCGCTTGGCCACTGAGCACGCGATCCATATATTCGTCGCCCGGTGGTGAAGTTCGTCCTCTGTGCCTCTTGGCGCCGGGCAACTCACTCAGGCGCCATTCCCCTGTCCCGGTTGATTCCATGAACGCCACATTCTTGTAGATGCTGGGGGCATCCGACGGCACTTTGGGATCGATAATACTGACCCGCCCATGCCTGGCGTTGAACACAGAATAAATCTGGTAGGGGCGGTTGATTCCGGTGCTGTCGGTATAGCGGATGTAACAGTTTTCTCCCACTTGATAAATGCCATTGGCGTCTGGTCTGACGCCTCTAAGCGTGTCTTCAGGGACGGAATAGGCGCTCAGGTCTCGCGGTGGCGTAACGGATTGCGCGACGGGGCTGGGGATTGCCTGGGACGCCCTGATGCCCGCGCTGGTCGAAGGGACGGCAGGCGGGACAGGCGCGCCGGGCGGGGGCGTTCCCTGGGTGAGCAGCGACCTTGCGACGGGAGCGGCGGGGACGGGCGTTCCCGCCGCGCGAAACACCGGACGCAAAGGCGTGCTCGGCACATGGGGCAGGCCTGATGCAAGCGCGGTGAAGTCGGCGAAAAGGTTGACCCGGCCGCCGCGTGTGAGCAGTCCACCTGGCAAGTGCCGGGCATTGCCCTGGATGGTTTTCAGTGCCGCTCGGCCGAGCCGACTGCCCACCTTTACCCCGGTAGAAATGCCCTTGCCGATGACTGGTATGAAGTCCAGAAACAGGCTGCCCACCTCCAAGCCAAACATGATCTTGTTACGCGTCGATTCGGCGTTCACTTCTGCGCTGCTGGTTGACTGGAAGTCGGCTTTATCGATTAGCAAGCGCGTCTGTTGAGTGAACAATTCATCGTGGATGTCTGTTTCCATCGGCTTTAGGGTTATGGAACCAGCGAGGCGTTTTCTTCCTTTGTCAAGAACCTCGGCGGCTGCAAGAAGGTCGGTGCCCCCACTGGTGACGACTCGGCGCGCAGCGTCCACGGATTGCTGAAAATCGTCCTTTTCCGTTGGCGATTTTCTGCTCTGGGTATAGGCCTGCCATTCTTTCTTCTCCAGCAGCGTCGTCAATGCGTCCAGGTTGGGCAGTTCCCTGAACGCCAGTCCGTCGGGGGCTCCGGGGCTGTAGAGCACCACAGAAGCGTCGGTTTGATTGCCGATGACCATCACGCCGCGAACCGGTAGGCCCAGCTGGAGCAGGGTGTTGGCAACAATCGTTTGTCCATCCACCTTCGCACGCTGGGCCGGATCCGGATGATCCAGAACCGCGTTGATCCACTGTACGCCCCGCTTCAAGGTCTTGTCGGTGCTGGCATCGGCTTGGAACCCACCGGGGTTGAGTTGTGCCAGGAAGGCTTCTTTCACCATCAAGTCGGCATTGCTGGCTTTCCACGCCTTGTGTAAATCAGCAGCCGGCCCCGATGCGGCATCCGGCGCCATGCGCGTCTCCAGCAGCTTGGTGTATTCGCCACCCACATCTGCGGTGTAGACCAGGTGCTTGAGTTGTTGTGTATCGAGGGTGATCGGCCGCCTCTGATCATCTGGAACCGGTGAGCCCTTGGTGTCTTGCAGCGCCAGGGTCATGGTGGTTTCGGTGTGCTTGTGGCTTTCGCCCATTTCCCAGTGGCTTGGGTTTTTCAGGGCCAGGTCGGACAGTGACAGATAGGTGATGGTAGTGGAGGGGGGTTGTGGAATGCCGGAGCGACCGAGGTGGAAACGCGTCTTGGTGACTACTTTAACCATCAGTTGATCGGCGTCCACATTGGCCTGGGGGTAAGCCTGTTTCAGCGCCTCATTCATTTGCGACGTGGCAAAGCTGGATAAGGACGGAATGTTTTCCAGCAGGGGGGCGAGTTGTTCAGCGCTCTTTGTCGCTTTCCCTTCCAAGTGGCTGTAGAGCAATTCTTGAGCGGGGCTGAGGTTTTTCAACCAGCCCGGCTGGCCTTTCTCGGCCAATTTCTCGTTACGCGCAAGCATGGCGTTGCTGCCGTCGACTTGTGCCGACCAGTCAGCGGCATCATCCAGGGCCGTCATGAGCGTCGGCCCCAGCGTTGATGTGGGGCTTGATGGCCGCTGCGGGGTGAATGTCCTGGCCATCAACGCATCGACTTCCGCGCCCTGGCGCTGGAGCAGCAAATTTATCCCCTCTGCCTGCACATCCCCGGCCAGGGGGGCCACGCCTAGCATCAAGTCATCCCCCGTAGGCGGCGACGCGCGGTTTTGCAGCGAAAGCGGCAGGCTTTGCCTCAACAGCTCGGCGGCCGGCCCGCCGCTGTCGAGCCGTTGCGCCAATGCTTCGCGTAACAGTGCCGGGGTTGCGAATTCCTCGAAACCTTCGCTGGGGGTATAGAGCACCACGGGGCCATTCTGGTCGTTGAGCTTAATCTCCCGACCGGTGGCAGGCCAGGTCGGGGTGGACGCTGAAGAGCCATCCTTGCTGGTGATCATGAACGCACCGGCGAAGGCTGCACCCTGTACTGTGCCGTCATCAATGGTGATGGGGTACACACCGGGCCTTGATCCGTCAGGCAGTTTACTTTCCCGTTCCTCTAGAGACGGGTAGCGCAGCGCGTTGTCGATCAACTCTTTACTGGCCGGGCTCAGCGTGCCGTCCATCTTGCGGATGGCTGCCAAGGTCGACAGTTGCTGTTTGTGGACCCATAACAGTTGGTCCTGTGGCGAGGGCGAGTTCGCTGAAAGCTGGGGCGTGGTCCAGTATTCCCGAAGCGTCTGAGCGTACTCGGTGGCAATGCTCCTGGCGATGGTGTGCAGCGAGGCGGTGGGCTGGAGGACATTGACTGCCTCATCGGGCGCTGGCCGGGTCACAAATTCGGTCCTGACCCCCGGTGTCTCGAATAGCTGTTTGCTCGGGTTGGCATAGATTTCCCGAATCGCACGGCTCAAGGCAGTCATTATCGGCTCGGAGGATTTCAACTGTTCTACGCCGTTGTTTGACGTATAGCTATTGAACGAAACCTTGTCCGGGTCGAGGGGATTCAGTTGAGGAAACGCCTGTGCCAGCCGTGTCTGCAAAAAGTTTTTGAAATCAGGACGCTGGCGTTGCTCTGAGGCCATCTCGTCCATGAGGCTGGAGTACTGTTCATTCAGTAGCTGCAGATCGCCGATCTTGAAGTGATTCGAGAGAGGGCTGCGGATGGCAGTGGCGGGGTTTATGCCCGATGAGTAAGGGGCGGAGAGGCTGGCGAGTCCCCGTACGGACGAACGAGACTTGGCGGGGGCGGGTTGTGGGCCTGGGCTGTCGTTCTGGGCTGTTGGCGTAGATGATGCAGGGCGAGAAGGTGGAATAACGGTTTGGGGTTGCGCGGGCTTGAAGTCAGAGATATGCATTAAGGAAACTCCACAAGACTTGCTTTATGTGTCCTTGTGAGCGAATTGTCCTCCCTGGGACTCGATGTGTGGGTGGCAAGTCAAGCGATGACGGTTCCTTCGAAAATAGGCGGGAATGGCGACGCACTGTGTCGAGATCGGCGCCATGGTTGTTGAAAGAGGGCGGTCGTCAGTGACCGGTCTATACGTGGGGTTTGAACGTCCAGACCGGGCTGAATGCGCTGCCGCGTATCAGGGCTGGAAGGCGCCGATAAATATCGCAGGATCGACCCGTGCGTCATTGAGGCTGATATTCCAATGCATATGCGGCCCGGTCGCACGGCCCGTCGAGCCGACCTTGCCCACCACCGTACCGCGCACCAGTTGATCGCCGACTTTTACATCGATCTTCGACATATGGCAGAACATGCTGATAAAGCCCTGGCCGTGGTCGACAAACACGGTATTGCCATTGAAGAAGTAGTTGCCGGTCAGAATCACCTTACCGTTCGCCGGCGTCTTGATCGGTGTACCGGCCGGCACGGCAAAGTCCAGGCCCGAATGAGGATTGCGCTCTTCATCGTTGAAGAAACGGCGTACGCCAAACTTGCTCGACAGCGGCCCGTTCACCGGTTTGTCCAGCACCAGGTTGCTCGGCAGGTTCGGGCTGAAACTGCGATAGGCCTTGAGCTGCACGGCCAACTCGCCCTCGATGCGCTTGAGCTGCGCCGGGTTGGGGTTGACCTGGCTTTTGTTCTTCAGGGTGATGCGCTGTTCCGGGTATTTCTTGTAGCCGACGATAAACGGCAGGCTGCGCCCGCCGCTGCTGATGCGCTCGTTGCCCGGCTTGACCGTCAGCGGGATGCCGACAATCGCCAGCCAGTTGTCCTGCTCCTTCACCACCAGCACGGGTTTGCCCTGGTACGTGGCTTTCGGCGCGGTAGCCGAAGGGCCGAGTTCAACCACCGCAACGCCGCCGGGCACCGGCTTGTTCAAGGTACGGCTGATATAGCTGTCGGCATGAGCGTTAACGGCGAGGCATAGCAGCAGCAACACACTAAAGAAACGTGGCATCAATCAATCCAATAACGAAAGGGTGACGGGGGTCAGGTGGTTATCTTCCACCCGCACCTGCAATTGGCCTTCACCGAGGCGCGCGGTGAGGCGCTGGCCGGTGTGGGTCTGTGCGGCGTTGCGGATGGCCTGGCCACGCTCGTCGAGCAAAATGCTGTAGCCACGGCCCAAGGTTGCCAGCGGGCTGACTACGTGCAACGTCTGCACCTGGCTTTGCAATTGCAGGCGACGCGCCTTGAGGCCTTCGCGCATGGCGCGGGGCAGGCGTTCGGCAAGGCTGTCCAGGCGCTGGCGCAGCAGGGCCAACTGGCGCCCCGGATGCTGGCCGGCGAGACGGGTTTCCAGGCGGATCAGGCGTTCGCGGCGGGTATTGAGGCTGCGCTCGAAGGCGCGGCGCAGGCGCATATCCAGGTCATCCAGGCGCTGGGCCTGCTGGCGCAGACGTTCGCCGGGGTGCCGCAGGCGCCGGGCCATGCCTTCCAGGCGCAGGCGGTCGTGGGTCAGGCGATTGCGCATCAGCATCACCAGGCGGCGGTGCAGGCTTTCGACCTGGCGCACCAGGTTGCCGGCGTCGGGGGCCAGCAACTCAGCGGCCGCCGAAGGTGTGGGCGCGCGTACGTCGGCAACGAAATCGCTGATGGACACATCGGTTTCATGGCCGACGGCACTGACGATTGGCGTCACGCAAGCATCCACTGCCCGCGCCACGGCTTCTTCGTTGAAGCACCAGAGATCTTCCAGCGAACCGCCGCCACGGGCCAGGATCAGCGCGTCAAAGCCACGGGCATCCGCCAGCTTCAGCGCGCGCACAATCTGCGGGATCGCTTCGCGGCCTTGTACGGCGGTGGGGATCAACGTCAATTGCACCTGGGGCGCGCGACGACGGAACACGCTGATGATGTCGCGGATCACCGCACCGGTGGGCGAACTGATAATGCCGATGCGGCGCGGGTGCGCGGGCAGCGGCACCTTGCGTTCGGCACTGAACAGGCCCTCGGCGCTGAGTTTTTCCTTCAGGGCATCGAAGGCCAGGCGCAGCGCGCCATCCCCGGCGGGTTCGACGGTATCGAGGATCAACTGGTAGTCGCCACGGCCCTCGAACAGCGAGACCTTGCCGCGTACCTTCACCGCCAGGCCATCCTTCAACGCCTGGCGGACCCGCGCGGCGTTATTGCGAAACAGCGCACAACGCACCTGGGCGCCACTGTCCTTGAGGGTGAAGTACACATGGCCGGAGGCCGGGCGGGCGAGGTTGGAGATCTCGCCTTCGACCCAGATATTGGTGAACACGTCTTCCAGCAACACCCGCGCGCGGCCGTTGAGCTGGCTGACAGTCAGGACTTCGCGGTCCAGGCCCAAGCGGGCAAAGGGATCTTTAATCATGGGCGGCAGTTTATAGGCATTCGTGCAGGGTTTGACAGAACTGCTCCACCAACGCGCTCGGTGACTGCTGGCAGGCCAGGGCGACGGTGCTCAGGCAGTCCGAGTCGGCCAGGGGCAAAAAGTGCACGTTGGCGGGGGCGATGTCCTGCATGGACTTTGGCAGCAAGGCTATACCGAAACCGGCCTGGATCAACTGCAACTGGGTGGTTTTGCGTGACATCACTCGCGCGGCCTTGGGGAAAAATCCCGCACGCATGCACAGTTCGGCCGACAGATAACTCAGGCCGCCACGCTGGGGATGGGAGATCGAGATAAACGCCTGGTCTTTCAGTTGCTCCAGTTCGATGGGCGCCTGGCTGCGTGCCAGCGCATGACTCGCAGGCACGGCCAGCAGCAGGGGTTCGCTGTATAAAGGCATGACCCGTACACCTTCGCGCTGGCGCAGCACGGGTAAACGCAGCACCCCGACTTCCAGGCGACCGTCGGCGATTTCTTCCAGCTGCGCTTCGGAGGACAGTTTGCCGATATCCATCGACACCCCAGGGCAGCGCTCCAGCCAGGTGCCGATGCCTTGCAGTAAAGGCCCGCTCATCGGCACGGTGCTCGAATGGCTGAGGCGCAGTGTGCCCAATTCGCCGTTGCCCACTTGGGTCGCCATCTGGCTGGCCTTGAGCAATTCGCCCAGCAGGTTGCGCGCCCGTGGATAGAAGGCTTCACCGGCGGCAGTCAGCCGCGGCTGGCGCGCGGTGCGTTCGAACAGCGGGGTTCGCAGTTGGTTTTCCAGCTCCTTGATCTGCCGGCTCAGGGCCGATTGCGCCACGAACAAACGTTCGGCGGCGGCACTGAAGCTGCCGCTGTCGGCGATTTCGACGAAGTAACGCAGTTGGCGGGTGGAGATCACACGTCATGCCTTTTCGAGATAGGTGGAGGGCCTTGAAGATATTAGTCGGATCCCTTACCGATGGCTAAAGTGATGGTCATCTCCAATAAGGAATTACCCATGAGCCCGGTTGAGCTGATGAGTCAGTGGTCGTTTGATGGTATGGATTGGCTGGTGATCGGCCTGGGCGTGGTGGTGGCCTATATCGTGTTCGGCATCGCCGGTTTTGGCACGGCGCTGGTGGCGGGGCCGATCCTGATTGTGTTTATGCCGCTGTCGAAGATCATCCCGCTGCTGGTGCTGCTGGATTTCGTCGCGGCCTTCGGCGGCCTGCTGCAAACGCGCCGGGACGTGAACAAGCCGGAGCTGCTGCGATTGCTGCCGTGCATGGCGATTGGCTGCACCCTGGGCGTGGTGTTTCTGCTCAACCTGCATTCGGACCTGTTGCTGCTGCTGATGGGGCTGTTTATCAGCGCCTATGCGATCTACAGCCTGGCGGTGAAAACCCGGCCAACGCAGCTGGCCGCTGGCTGGTCGATCCCCATGGGCACCGTAGGCGGGTTGTTCGGTGCGTTGTTCGGCAGTGGTGGCTTTTTATATGCAATCTACCTCAACAGCCGCTTGCCCAAGGACGCGGCGCGCGCCACCCAAAGCGCGCTGATCAGTTGCAGCACGGTGGTGCGCCTGAGCCTGTTCCTGATCGCCGGGGTGTATGCTGATTGGCCGCTGCTGATGCTGGCGCTGTGCCTGCTGCCGGCGATGGCCCTGGGGCTGTGGTGTGGGCGCAGGCTGACCATGCGCATGTCCCGTGAGGCCTTCGTCCGGCTGGTGACGTGGTTGGTGCTGGCCAGTGGCATTGCGTTGATTGGGCGGTACTTGAGCACTTGACCTGATTTCTTCAGGGATTAAGCTGCCGTCCTCCCGAGCCTCATCGCGGGCTTGTCCGCGATGAGGCCAGAAGCCACGCCGCAGGTCTCCCATGAATTCCCAAAGCATCCTTGTCCCGAAAATCTCCACCTTGCCCGTCCACGAACCCCGCGCCCGGGCGATCGTGCGGTGGCTGGTGCGCAAGAACATCATCAAGGAAGAACTGACCACCTGTGGCCGCACCGGCAACCGCATGGCCTATGCCCTGGCCGACGGCGCCCGCGCCGTGGTGCTGCACCCCGAGGCGCTGCCGTTCAACGAGCCGGTCAACGGCCTGGAGATCATCTACAAGCGCTGCATCTATACCCCGGCCAAGGGCTTTCTCGAGGAGGCCGGCTGCCCGGAATGCCTCAAGGAAGTCGGCGAGGCGCTGTTCGAAAGCCTGGAAGACTGGATGCCCGGCCACACCGACAACTTCACCTGCCCGCTGTGTGGGCATGAAGATGACATCAACGGTTTTCTGTTCCTGCAGGCGTGCGGGTTTTCCAACCTGGGGTTCATCTTCAACAACTGGGCGGAGGCGGGGTTCAAGCAGAGCTTTATCGACGAATTCGCCGATTGGCTGGACCAGAAGATCAGCTGGGTCAAAGTCGAGCTGTAGTCCTTCTATCACTATTCCCAAATATGTCAGAGTTTTACATTGAGACCTGGGGGGTGTCTGAGTATAATGGCGCGCTTCCATTTTCCCGCTCGGGAGCCCCCGCGATGCTGCGTATCAGCCAAGAAGCTCTGACATTCGACGACATTCTCCTAGTGCCCGGTTATTCCGAGGTGCTTCCTAACGAAGTCAGTCTCAAGACCCGCCTAACCCGTGGCATCGAGCTGAATATTCCCCTGGTTTCCGCTGCCATGGACACCGTCACCGAAGCCCGTTTGGCAATCGCCATGGCTCAGGAAGGCGGCATCGGCATCATCCACAAGAACATGACCATCGAGCAGCAAGCTGCCGAAGTGCGCAAGGTCAAGCGTTACGAAGCCGGTGTGGTGAAGGATCCGATCACCATCGAAGCCGACGCTACCGTGCGTGACCTGTTCGACCTGACTCGCCTGCACAACATCTCCGGCGTTCCGGTACTGCACGATGGCGACCTGGTCGGCATCGTCACTTCCCGTGACGTGCGTTTCGAGAACCGTCTTGAAGTCACCGTCCGCGAAGTGATGACGCCTAAAGAGCGCCTCGTGACTGTCAAGGAAGGCGCCGACAAGAACGACGTGCGCGAACTGCTGCACAAGCACCGTATCGAGCGCGTGCTGATCGTCGACGACAAATTCGCCCTCAAAGGGATGATGACCGTCAATGACATCGAAAAAGCCAAGGCTTACCCGCTGGCCAGCAAGGATGACCAAGGTCGTCTGCGCGTCGGCGCTGCGGTCGGTACCGGCAAAGACACTGGCGACCGCGTGGCGGCCCTGGTGGCTGCCGGCGTTGACGTGGTAGTGGTCGACACTGCCCACGGTCACTCCAAAGGCGTGATCGACCGCGTTCGCTGGGTCAAGCAGAACTTCCCTGAGGTGCAGGTGATCGGCGGCAATATTGCCACCGGCGCGGCCGCCAAGGCCCTGGCCGAAGCCGGTGCCGATGCGGTCAAGGTCGGTATCGGCCCTGGCTCGATCTGCACCACGCGTATCGTTGCCGGTGTGGGCGTGCCGCAAATCAGCGCCATCGCCAACGTCGCCGCGGCCCTTGAAGGCACTGGCGTACCGTTGATCGCCGACGGCGGCATCCGTTTCTCCGGTGACCTGTCCAAGGCCATCGTTGCCGGTGCTTCCTGCGTAATGATGGGCTCGATGTTCGCCGGTACCGAAGAAGCGCCGGGCGAGATCGAACTGTTCCAAGGCCGTTCCTACAAGGCTTACCGCGGCATGGGTTCGCTGGGCGCCATGTCCCAGGCGCAAGGCTCTTCCGACCGTTACTTCCAGGACTCCTCGGCAGGCGCCGAGAAGCTCGTGCCGGAAGGCATCGAAGGCCGTGTGCCGTACAAGGGCACCCTGAGCGCCATCATCCATCAACTGATGGGCGGCCTGCGTTCCTCGATGGGCTACACCGGCAGCGCCGACATCGAAGAAATGCGCACCAAGCCAGAGTTCGTACGGATCACCGGCGCCGGCATGGCTGAGTCCCATGTCCACGACGTGCAGATCACCAAGGAAGCGCCTAACTACCGCGTAGGTTGAGGCTTCCAGCAAAACGTTAAGTAACCGGGGCTGTTCTTTCAGCCCCGAGTTGTTTCTGATTCATTAGACGAGACTGACTTCATGGCCCTCGACATTCACGCCCACCGCATCCTGATCCTCGACTTCGGTTCCCAGTACACCCAACTGATCGCCCGCCGCGTGCGTGAAATCGGCGTGTACTGCGAACTGCACCCGTTCGACATGGATGACGAAGCGATTCGCGAATTCGCACCGAAAGGCGTCATCCTCGCCGGTGGCCCCGAGTCCGTGCACGAAGCCAACAGCCCGCGTTGCCCGCAAGCCGTGTTCGACCTGGGCGTTCCTGTCTTTGGTATCTGCTACGGCATGCAGACCATGGCCGAGCAACTGGGCGGCAAGGTTGAAGGTTCCGAGCTGCGTGAATTCGGTTATGCCCGTGTCGACGTGGTCGGCAAGAGCCGCCTGCTGGACGGCATCGAAGACCACATCGACGCCGATGGCCTGTTCGGCCTCGACGTATGGATGAGCCACGGTGATAAGGTCACCAGGATGCCGGAAGACTTCCACATCCTGGCCAGCACCCCGAGCTGCCCGATCGCCGGCATGTTCAGCGACGAGCGTCGTTACTACGGCGTGCAGTTCCACCCGGAAGTGACCCACACCAAGCAAGGCGGGCGCATCCTGTCGCGCTTCATCCTCGACATCTGCGAGTGTGAAGCCCTGTGGACCCCGTCGAAAATCGCTGAAGACGCGATCGCCAACGTACGCGCCCAGGTCGGCACCGACAACGTGCTGCTCGGTCTGTCCGGCGGCGTTGACTCCTCCGTGGTCGCTGCGCTGCTGCACAAGGCCATCGGCGACCAACTGACCTGCGTGTTCGTCGACAACGGCCTGCTGCGCCTGCATGAAGGCGAGCAGGTAATGGCCATGTTCGCCGAGAACATGGGCGTCAAGGTGATCCGCGCCAACGCCGAAGAGCAGTTCTTGAACAACCTGGCCGGCGAATCCGACCCGGAGAAGAAGCGCAAGATCATCGGCCGCACTTTCATCGACGTATTCGATGCCCAGTCCAACAAGCTGGACAACATCAAGTACCTCGCCCAGGGCACCATCTACCCCGACGTGATCGAGTCGGCCGGTGCCAAGAGCGGCAAGGCCCACGTGATCAAGTCCCACCACAACGTGGGTGGCCTGCCTGAGGAAATGAACCTCAAGCTGGTAGAACCGCTGCGCGAACTGTTCAAGGACGAAGTCCGCCGTCTGGGCCTGGAACTCGGCCTGCCGTACGACATGGTCTACCGCCACCCATTCCCCGGCCCGGGCCTGGGCGTGCGCATCCTCGGTGAAGTGAAAAAGGAATACGCCGACCTGCTGCGCCGTGCCGACCACATCTTCATCGAAGAACTGCGCAAGGCCGACTGGTACCACAAGGTCAGCCAGGCGTTCGTGGTGTTCCAGCCGGTTAAGTCCGTAGGCGTTGTAGGCGATGGCCGTCGTTACGCCTGGGTCGTGGCCCTGCGTGCCGTGGAAACCATCGACTTCATGACCGCCCGTTGGGCACACCTGCCGTACGAACTGCTGGAAACCGTCAGCGGCCGTATCATCAATGAGATCGAAGGTATTTCGCGCGTTACTTATGACGTGTCGAGCAAGCCGCCGGCGACGATTGAGTGGGAATAAGCAAGGCGAGCCTGAATGGCCTGCGTTGAGTGAGTAAAAAACCTGGCCTCGGCCAGGTTTTTTATTGCCTGTCAGGCAGGAAGCCGACTTTGCAGGCTCATGCCCATATTGGTAAGGGCGCTGGACAGCTGTTCCAGCGTGGGGAACCGTATGTCATGCACGCCTGCCCAGGCCGGGCGGTCGATGTAAAAGCTGCCGTCGGCCAGTCGATTGATGGGGGTCGCAACGATGCCCCTGTCTCTGCTGTGGTGCCGCAGGGTGTAGTTGCCCTGGTTTTTGTCGATCAGGTACATGCCCTTGCGAAACAGCAGTCGCTGCTGTTGCTCCAGCGTCCTGTGCACCGGTGGGGCTTCCACTTGTACGCGTAGGTCGGCATTCAAGGTGTCGAAGCTGTCGCCGACGCTTTCATGACTGGGGGCGTTGTCGCGATCAATGGCGATGCCGGGGTCGATACGCACCTCGTTGCCTTGCCCCGGAAAGACCTCTTCTATACGCAGCCCGATACCTCCTTCCAGTTCACTGAGACCGGCGAATCCATTAAAGGTATTGATGTTTCTGGCCCCGGTCAGTACCAGCCATTTACCGCCGCCGTTCAGCGCTATGTCGGCTTGGATAAGGAGGTGGGCGAGGTAATTGCTCATCACCTGCTCTGAAAGATCGGCGATAGGGGTGGGGTATTTGTAATGGGCTGCGCAATCGATAGCCTGCACGCGTATGCCATTGGCCCTGGCGGTCTTGACCAGTTCCAGTTCATTGAACTGCCCGGATGGATCGGTGCCCAGCTTGCCAAGGTAGCTTTCCAGGTCCTCCGGCATCTTGCCGGTCTGGAAGTAGTGGTTCAGATCATCCTGGGCGAAGTCGTTGAGCAGGCGCCGCATATACAGGGTTTTCACGCCCTTGCGCGCGAAGAGCGGCATGTTGTTGATCAGCAGGCGGGTGCTGCTGATACGGTCCAGGGTTTCGCCGATGACGTAGCCCGGTAGGTCTTCGGGCAGGCGTTCGAGGACTTCTTCGAAGGCCGTTGTCGGTTCAAAGGCGGGGATGTCCGGACGAGGTGGCAGGCGGGTCCAGGACAGTTCCTTGTAGAAGTCTTGCGCCGATTGCAGCAGTTTGCGGTGCGTTTCGCCGAAGTAGTAGGTGAAGCGGTCAATACGGCCGAAGCGGCTGTGAACATGGGTTTCAGTGAGGCCCATTGCCCAGCGTTTCACTTCCGGGCGGGTGGATGGCGGGGTATCGAAGGGGCTGGTCACCCTGCGCAGCGAGTGGGGTGGCGTGGTCATCGCTTGTGGCGGTGGCGGGACCCGCGAGGGGGCCGGCCCCCGGGCGCTTTTGCTGGAGTTTCCCCCGCCGCCTTTCAAGCCGTTGCTGTGGGGCACAGGTTCCCATTCGTTGAGTTCGTTCAGGCGCACCGGCAGCGCGCCGGAAAAGCCATGGGGGTTGTTCGGGTCGACAATCGCCCAATGCCCACGACCGTTGGGGTCGGCTTCGTAGCGCACGTAATAGGCTTGATCGTTCATCAGGATGGCTTGCTGAGGCATGCCGTCGGAGGTCCGCAGGCTATAGACCTGCTGGAATTTTCCGGGGGCGGTATCCAGGTGTTCTCCTTCCAGTATCAGGTTGGCCTGGTAGGTGGCAGGTACCGCAGGCTCAGGCACCGGCGGTGCGCTGGCGGGCGCTGTGGGCGGCGTCAACTCAATGGGCTCCACTGCGAGGGTGTCGGCCGCTTCGGCGATATCGGGCATGACCCCGTCGGCTTTCAACAGTGCCAGGTTAAACAGCGTATCGATGGCACTGAATACCGCGCCCAGCTCCCCGGCGTGGCGTTCGGCCGGGGTCTTGCCGTTGATGGCCTGGTCGATGTTCAGGCCAAGATTTGCCGCACTGGCCCCCACGACCACCAACGCCACCGGCCAGCCGACCACGGCCATCGGGCCAAAGGTTTTGCCAAAGGCGTTCAGGTAGCCGATCCAGAGTTTCTTGCGCAGGTCGCCATTGCTGCGCAGGGAAAAATCCGCGTCATTGCGCATGCGCGTCTGACTCGATTGCGCCAGCCAGGTAAAGGCATCGTCCTCGATGGCCTGGTCGGCTTGATTGATCAGGCGGTGGTCCCAGGTGCCCCAGTCGACAAACAACTGGTCGAGTTGGTGGGACAGGCCCTTGTCCACCCAGTCCGGCGGCAGGGTACCCGCCAGGGCCTGGGCGGTGCGATAGATCAGCACGGGGGTGAGCAGCATCTGTTTCCACGTCACGGCAGCGGTGTCGTCCTGCTGGATCTGCGCCGACAGCGGGAAATGGGCCATGAAGCGGGCGCGGTTATCCGGGTGGCTGGTCTGGTTCAGCAGCCAGAAATGCAGGTCGGCAGGGGTCTCGAAACAGTGGAATGCCTGTGACTCGCCCGGTACATAAAGGATTTGCCGCCCATCGCCGTCGACGATGCGCAGGATATCCGTGGCGGTATGTCCACCGATATCCAGCGCCGCCACACGCAGCCCGCCGGCTGAAGTGGCCTTGGCCTGCAGGTTGGACAGGGTTGGGGGCCAGCACAGATTGCTGGCCAGGGCCCGAATCACCGTCTGCAACTGCGACGTGGTGAGATCCCCGGCCTGTCGTGCTTGCAGGGCCTCGGCCAGGCAGCTGACCTTGGCCAGGGTGCGAAAATCATCGAAGTGAGCGCTCCAGAATGCATCCATGCGCGTGGTGTAGCGATCGCTGAAATTGATCGCCCAGAAGTCCTTGAGCACCGCGCTGGCGGACAGCCGCACTTCGTTATGCTGATCGAATAACCGCGCCTCGGCACCCTCGCGATAAAAGCCACCATCACCGTCGAGCAGGTCGGCATTGTCCTGGTCATGTACCTCGAAGCGGTGAATGACCAGCTGCGTCAGCGTCATCGACGCCTGGGGTTTTTCGTTGTGGCTCCAGCCCGTAAACGTCGCCGGGTCACCGACACCGCCGGTGAAGCGGTGCCAGTGCACGTGATCGGGATCCAGGGTCGCCAGACCGTGTTTTGCGAGAATCTCGCGGGCGGCCTCGATGGCCATCCTCTGCATGTTCGGGCACGCATCCAGCACGATGGGCGCCAGGGCCCTGAGTTGTTGCTGAGCGGCGGGGGAGGTGTCGGCAAGCGGCATGCTGCTCTCCTTTAGGGGGAAGAGCCGAGCATGCCAAGCCGTTTAGACGGGCGATGGGTAGATAGTTAGCGCCTGGCGATATCGGAGAAGTAAAACTTATCCAACGTATGCCGCGACTCGGTGTACTCGAACTGTCGCCCGTCCTGCAAAAACGTCTGGTTGCTCACCACGATCACATGGCTTTGCCCTTCGAGGTCCAGGTGCGTCTGGTCGTCCTTGCTGCGGGGCAGGGCTTCGATGGTGCGCTGGGCGTAGCTGATCTGCAGTTGCAAGGTCTGCTCGATGAAGGCGTAGATCGACTGTTCGGCGATCGCCTGGTCCAGGCCTGGGATCAGGTCGGCGACGAAGTGGTTGATGTCGAGGATCACCCGTTTGCCGCCGATGCGCCGTACCCGTTTGATGCGTGTGATGAGGCTGCCGGGTTCGGCCTCGATGTGTTGCAACAATGGGCCTTCCAGGGGGAGCTGGGTGAATTCGACCACTTCGGTGCGTACGTCATCGCCCAGGTCGGCGTGGGTTTCGTGAAAGCTGACGATGCCGCCGAGTTGGAACTCAATCGGGTTGGGCGAGAGCACGAAGGTGCCCTTGCCGTGGATCTTTTGCGCAAAACCACGTTCCTGCAGTTGCTCGATGGCGCGACGCACGGTGCCTCGGCTGGCCTGGTAGCTGTCCATCAATTCGGTTTCGGAGGGCAGGCGCGTGCCGCGTTGCAGGCGTTCGGTGGTGATGCTGGCAAGCAGATCGGTATAGATCTGGTTGTATTTGCTCATGGATAGGGCTCTGTGCCGCGTTGGCGTTCAAGGCAGGAACCTTAGAGGCAGAGCGGGAGTTTGTCCATTAGACCCATGGATTTCTGCGGCTTGCAGCGCAGCGGTGTCCTGCAGGGAATAAACAAAATCAAACTCGTACAGACGAGTTGTTGCTTTAACTCGTCTGTACGAGTACTTTTGCCTTCGGCGTGCTGCCAATGACTGCCCCCAATAAAAAAAATCAAAGTGGAAACCAAGCATGAGCCACGACTATTCCAACATTGCCCGCGAGATCCTCGAGCACCTCGGGGGCAGCGACAACCTTGAGCAAGCTGCCCACTGCGTGACCCGCCTGCGCCTGGCGCTCAAGGATCCGAGCCTGGTCAACAACAGCGCGTTGAACCAGGTCGATCTGGTCAAGGGCTCGTTCTTCACCGGCGGTTTGTTCCAGGTGGTGATCGGCCCCGGCGAAGTGGAAAAGGTCTACGCCGCCCTGCGCGAACAGACCGGCCTCGCCGCCGCCACCATCGCCGATGTGAAGAAGAAGGGCGCCGACAAGACCAACGCCATGCAGCGCCTGGTACGGGTGTTCTCCGATGTGTTCATGCCGATCCTGCCCGCGTTGATCATCGCCGGCCTGCTGATGGGCGTGAACAACCTGATGGGCGCCAAGGGCATGTTCATCGAGGGCCAGACGCTGCTGGAGGCGTATCCGAACCTGGATGGCCTGTGGAGCCTGATCAACCTGATGGCCAACACCTCGTTCGTGTTCCTGCCGGCGTTGGTGGGTTGGTCGGCGGCCAAGCGCTTTGGCGGCAGTGAAATCCTCGGCATCGTGCTCGGCCTGATGCTGGTGCATCCCGATCTGCTCAATGCCTGGAACTACGGCAAGGCGGTCGCCGGGCTCGACGGCCAGAGCCTGCCGTACTTCGATATTTTCGGTTGGTTCAAGATCGAGAAAGTCGGCTACCAGGGGCAGATCCTGCCGATCCTGATGGCGGCGTATGTCATGAGCGTCATCGAGAAATGGCTGCGCGCTCGTGTGCCCAACGCCATTCAATTGCTGGTCGTGCCAATCACCACCATCGTCGTCACCGGCGTGCTCGCGTTGGCGATCATCGGCCCGGTGACCCGTCACCTCGGCATCCTGATCACCGAAGGCGTGGTCACCCTGTTTGACCTGGCGCCGATGGTTGGCGGAGCGATTTTCGGGCTGCTGTACGCGCCGCTGGTGATCACCGGCATGCACCACATGTTCCTCGCCGTGGACCTGCAACTGATCTCCACCCAGGGCGGCACGTTTATCTGGCCGATGATCGTGATGTCCAACCTGGCCCAGGGCAGCGCCGCGCTCGCGGTGTTCTACACCACCCGCAATGCGCGGGATAAAAGCATGGCCTCGACCTCAGCGATTTCCGCGTACTTCGGCATCACGGAACCGGCGATGTTCGGGGTGAACCTGCGCTTCAAGTTTCCGTTTTACGCGGCCCTGGTGGGCTCGGCGCTGGGCAGCATTTTCCTGTCGCTGAACAAGGTGCAGGCCTCGGCCATCGGCGTCGGTGGTTTACCTGGGTTTATCTCGATCGTGCCGCAATCCATCGCGATGTTTGTGATCGGGATGGTCATCGCGATGGTCGTGCCGTTTGTACTGACCTGTGCGTTGAGCATGAAGATTGTTCGGCCGGGTTATCGCGTCGCCTGATCAATCGCCATCGAGGCCCGAGAGGCCAGCACAAAACTCTACTGAAGGAACCCACCATGCAAGACTGGCAACACTCGGTGATCTACCAGATCTACCCCAAGAGCTTCCACAGCCACGCGGGTAACGCCACCGGTGACCTGCTGGGCATCGTGGACAAACTCGACTACCTCAAATGGCTGGGCGTGGATTGCCTGTGGATCACCCCGTTCCTGCGCTCGCCGCAACGGGACAACGGCTACGACATCAGCGACTACTACGCCATCGACCCCAGCTACGGGACCATGGCCGACTGCGACCTGCTGATCAGCGAAGCGGCCAAGTGTGGCATCAAGCTGATGCTCGACATTGTGGTCAACCACACCTCCATCGAGCATGAGTGGTTCCAGCAGGCGCGCAGCAGCCTCGACAACCCCTACCGCGACTTCTACATCTGGCGGGACCAGCCGAACAACTGGGAGTCCAAGTTCGGCGGTTCGGCCTGGGAATACGAGGCGCAAACCGGCCAGTACTTCCTGCACCTGTTCGACCACACCCAGGCCGACCTCAATTGGGACAACCCCCAGGTGCGTGCCGAGGTGTTCAAGTTGATGCGCTTCTGGCGCGACAAGGGCGTGGGCGGTTTCCGCCTGGACGTGATCAACCTGATCTCCAAGCCCGCCGACTTCCCCGAAGACAACAGCGACGGCCGCCGCTTCTACACCGACGGCCCGAACGTGCATGAATACCTGCAGGAGATGCACCGCGAAGTCTTTGAAGGCCATGACCTGATCAACGTCGGCGAGATGTCGTCCACCAGCCTTGAGCATTGCATTCGCTACTCGCGGCCAGAGTCGAAAGAGCTGTCGATGACCTTCAACTTTCATCACCTGAAAGTCGATTACCCGAACCTGCAGAAGTGGGTGAAGGCTGACTTCGACTTCCTGCAACTCAAGCAGATCCTCTCCGACTGGCAACTGGGCATGCAGGCCGGTGGCGGCTGGAACGCGCTGTTCTGGTGTAACCACGATCAACCCCGGGTGGTCTCGCGGTTTGGTGACGACGGTGAGCATCGCGTGGTCTCGGCCAAGATGCTCGCCACCGCGCTGCACTTCCTCCAGGGCACGCCGTTCGTGTACCAGGGCGAAGAACTGGGCATGACCAATCCGGGCTTCGACAGCATCGATCAGTACCGCGATGTGGAGACCCTGAACATCTTCCGCCTCAAGCGCGATGCCGGTGAATCCGAAGCGGCGAGCATGGCGGCGATCATGCAGAAGTCCCGCGACAACGGCCGTACGCCGATGCAGTGGAACGCGCAGCCGAATGCGGGTTTCAGTAGCGGCGAGCCCTGGATCGGCCTCCCGGCGAATGCCGCGCAGATCAACGTTGAACACCAGCGCGACGATCCCGACTCCGTGCTGCATCACTACCGCGCACTGATCGCCCTGCGCCGTCACGAACCGCTGATTCAAGAGGGGGTTTACCGCCAACTGCTGCAAGACCATTTGCAGGTCTGGGCGTACCTGCGCGAAGGCCACGGCGAGCGCCTGCTGGTGCTGAACAACTTCTACGGCCAGCCCTGTGAGGTCCAGCTGCCTGGCGACGTGATCGACGCCGCGACCGAGCAACGCCTGCTGATCAGCAACTACCCCGACTGCCCGCGACGCTCGGCCACGGTCGTCTTGCGTCCCTACGAATCGTTCGTGCTGCACCTGATTGATTGATACGCCCCCTGTAGGAGCGAGCTTGCTCGCGAAAAACCTGAGAGCGCCGCGTTAAACCAGTATCGCTGCGTAATCGTTGGCGTTCTTCGCGAGCAAGCTCGCTCCTACAGGGAATCGTGTCGTGCAAGGACAGTAATAAAACAATAAAAATAGAAGGAGCATTCATGAAAACAACAATAAAGCTGGGCCTCGTTGCATCCTGCCTGAGCCTGCCATTCGGCGCGCAGGCCCTGGAATTTGCCGGTTACTTGCGCAGCGGCGCGGGGACGTCGACAGGCAGTGGCAAGCAGCAATGTTTCCAGTTGCCGGGGGCGCAAACCAAATACCGACTGGGCAACGAATGCGAGCAGTACGCCGAACTGGAACTGCGTCAGGACCTGCTGACCCTCGACGATGGCTCGGTGCTCAGCGTCGACGCCATGGCGTCGCTGTACAACCAATACGACCGCGCCCTTAAATTCCAGGGCGAAGACAACGGCTCGGCGCGCATGCCGCAGATGTATGCGCAGTGGTCGAACCTGCCTGCCCTCAATGGCGGTTCGCTGTGGGCCGGTCGGCGTTACTACAAACGCAATGACATCCATATTTCCGACTTCTACTACTGGAACCAGAGCGCCACCGGCGGCGGAATCGAGGACGTGCTGATCGGCGACCTCAAGTACAGCTACGCCATTTCGCGCAAGGACAACCTGTACCAGAAGGAATACGCCACCCGTCACGACTTCAACGTCGCGGGCTTCAAGACCAACCCCGGCGGCGAGCTGGAGCTGGGCTTGAGCCATATCGAAAAGGCCGGCGGGCGCGACACCCACAGCGGCTGGGCGCTCACCGCGCAGCATGTGCAAAAAGACTTCCTGGGCGGCAAGAACAAATTCGCTTTGCAGTACGGCGAAGGCCCCGGCACCGGCCTGGGCTACACCGGCAATACCTTCCTGGATAACAGCAGCAAAAGTTATCGCGCCGTGGAGTTCTTCGACTGGCAGGTGACCCCGCGTTTTGGTGGGCAGATCGAGGCGGTGTACCAGAAGGATATTCGCCCCGGCAGCCAGGACCAGACCTGGATGTCCATCGGCGTGCGCCCTGCGTATGCGATCAGCGAACAATTCAAGTTGGTCACCGAGCTTGGGCATGATCAGGTCGATGCCACCGGCGGCACGCGCAAGCTGAGCAAATTTACCTTTGCCCCGACCTGGTCGCCCAACGGCCCGGATTTCTGGGCGCGGCCGGAAGTGCGTTTGTACTACACCTATGCGACCTGGAACGAAGCGGCCAAGCGTGCAGCGAATGAACTGGCGGCGGGCTCGGCGTTGTCCGACACCGGCGCCTATGGCACCGCGCGGCATGGGTCGAACGTTGGCGTGCAGGTTGAATACTGGTGGAAATAAGTCATCCATGGGATAGGCATCCACCCAAGGATCTTTACAGAACAAAACAGCAGGTGACGTCATGACCGCAACTCAACCCCTGGAACTGCTGGCGCCCTTGTCCGGCGTGCTGCTGGCACTGGACAAGGTGCCTGACCCGGTGTTCGCCAGCCGCATGATCGGCGACGGCCTGTGCATCGATCCCACCTCGCAGACCCTGTGCGCCCCCCTGGCCGGGGTGATCAGCAATATCCAGGACAGTGGGCATGCGGTCAGCGTCACCGACGACAACGGCGTGCAGGTGCTGATGCATATCGGCCTGGACACCGTGAGCCTGGCCGGCAAGGGCTTCACCCGCCTGGTCGAGGAAGGCCAGCGGGTAGAAGCCGGGCAAGCCTTGATCGAATTCGATGCCGACTATGTGGCACTCCACGCACGCAGTTTGCTGACCTTGATGCTGGTGGTCAGCGGCGAGCCGTTCACGCCGTTGGCAAGCGGCCTGGTGGAACGGGGCCAGCCGGTGTTGCAGGTAGCGCCCGGCAACCGGGTAGAGGAGGCCGATGAGGAGGAGGGCGATGCACGCTTCTCAAAGCCGTTGACCTTACCCAACGCCAACGGTTTACACGCGCGCCCGGCCGCCGTGTTTGCACAAGCCGCGAAAGGTTTTAACGCGAGCATTTACCTGCACAAGCAAACCCAGAGTGCCAACGCCAAGTCGCTGGTGGCGATCATGGCACTGCAAACCGTGCAGGGCGATACCTTGCAAGTGAGTGCGGCCGGTGACGATGCCGAGGCGGCGATCCAAGCTTTGGTCGCGCTGTTGCTTGAAGGCTGCGGCGAGGCCATTGCGGCGCCGGCTGCACAGCTTGAAGCGCCCGTGCCGGTATCGTCGGCGACGCTGCTGCGAGGCGTTTGCGCATCGCCGGGATCGGCGTTTGGCCAGGTGGTCCAGATTGCTGAGCCCGAGCTGAAGGTGACTGAACAGGGCGCTGGCGAGGCGTTCGAGCGCGGCGCTTTGGACCGTGGCTTGCTGGCTGCAACCGAAGCGCTGCAAGCCCTGCAAACCCAGGCGGCAGGCAGTGCCCAGGCGGAGATTTTCCGCGCCCATCAGGAATTGCTCGAAGACCCGACGCTGCTGGAACAAGCCCACGGCCTACTGGCCGAAGGCAAGAGCGCCGCATTTGCCTGGAACAGCGCCACGGTCGCCACTGCCCAGCTGTTCCAGAACCTGGGCAATGCCCTGTTGGCCGAACGTGCGGCGGACCTCGCGGATGTCGGCCAGCGTGTGCTGAAGCTGATCCTCGGAATTCAAGACCGCGCCTGGGACCTGCCCGACCGCGCGATCCTGGTCGCCGAGCAACTGACGCCTTCGCAAACCGCCAGCCTCGATCCCCAAAAGGTGCTGGGGTTTGTCACCGTCGGCGGCGGGGCGACCAGCCATGTGGCGATCCTCGCCCGTGCCTTGGGCTTGCCGGCGATCTGCGGGGTGCCGGAGCAGGTCTTGGCGCTGGCGAATGGCAAGCAGGTGCTGCTGGATGCCGATAAAGGCGAGCTGCATCTGGCGCCGAACCTGGCTGAAATCGAACGCTTGGAAGTGGCTCGCCAACAACAGGTGCAGCGGCATCAGCGCGATGTGGCGCAGGCTGCGTTGCCCGCCATCACCCGCGATGGTCATCACGTCGAGGTCACGGCCAACGTCGCTTCGCTTCAGGAGGTGGAGCAATCCCTGACCCTAGGGGGTGAAGGCGTGGGCCTGCTGCGCTCGGAATTCCTCTACCTCGACCGTAACCGCGCGCCGAGCCCCGAGGAACAGGCCACCACTTACAGCGCCATCGCCCGTGCCCTGGGTACTGAACGCAACCTGGTGGTGCGCACCCTGGACGTGGGCGGCGACAAACCGTTGGCCTACGTGCCGATGGAAGCGGAGACCAACCCATTCCTGGGTTTGCGCGGGATTCGCCTGTGCCTGGAGCGTCCACAGCTACTGCGCGAGCAGTTGCGCGCCATCCTCGCCAGTGCCGGCCTGACGCGGCTGCATATCATGTTACCGATGGTCAGCCTGTTGTCGGAGCTGCACCTGGCGCGCAAGATCCTTGAAGAAGAGGCGCTGGCGCTGGGGCTTGTCGAGCTGCCGAAGCTGGGCATCATGATCGAAGTGCCGTCCGCCGCCTTGATGGCCGACGTGTTTGCGCCCCATGTGGATTTTTTCTCCATCGGCACCAACGACCTGACCCAATACACCCTGGCCATGGACCGTGACCATCCACGGCTGGCCAGCCAGGCCGACAGCTTTCACCCGGCGGTATTGCGCCTGATTGCCACCACCGTCAAGGCCGCTCATGCCCACGGCAAATGGGTGGGCATCTGCGGCGCGTTGGCGTCGGAAGCGCTGGCCGTGCCGTTGTTGATCGGGTTGGGGGTCGATGAGTTGTCGGTCAGCGTGCCGTTGATCCCGACCATCAAGGCCACCGTGCGCGAGTTGGACCTGGTCGACTGCCAGAGCATCGCCCGCCAGGTGCTGGGCCTGGAAGAAGCCGCCCAAGTGCGCGAGGCCCTGCGCGACTATCAAACAGCCACCGTTGTGCTGGAGAACTGAGCATGTTGGATAAATTGAAGCAGGCGTTCTGGAAGGCCCTGACCCCGGATTTGATCGCCGAGACGGTCGAGGCACCGACGCAGAATCTGTTGTCGCCCGAAGTGCTGAGTGCGTTGGGGGGTGCGGATAACCTCAAGTCGCAACAGCGGGTGGCGCTGACGCGGGTAAGGGTGCAGTTGCAGGATGTGGGACGATTGGATGAGGCGGCGTTGAAAGCAGCGAGTGTGCTGGCGGTGATGGTGTTGCCGGGCGGTGTTGTGCACCTGATCACCGGTTTATAAGACGACGTCGATCAACGTTGAGCCATTTGAATGAGCTGCAGTTCGTGTGTGGTGAGCGGGCCTTTGTAGTGAAGGGGCTTTTGTGGTGAGCGGGCTTGCCCCGCGCTGGGCTGCGAAGCGGCCCCAATAGGGCCGCCGCGATTTTTCAGGAAAACCGTAGCGCCTGGTTTTGGGGCGGCTTCGCCACCCAGCGCGGGGCAAGCCCGCTCACCACAAAAAGCCCGCTCACCACAAAAGCCCCGTCACTACAAAGGCCCGATCACCGGCCCGCTTACCACAAAGCGCTCTCCCACACGGGTACCTAGAGCTTCGGGTTGTCTTCCGGCGGTTTGGTCTTGTCCACACCCGGCACATGTAGATTACCTTCCACCACCTGGTTACCCTCCAGCTGGGGCTGGGTCACCCAGGTCAGGATGTCGTAGTAGCGCCGGATGTTCGCCACGAAGTGCACCGGCTCGCCGCCTCGGGCGTAGCCGTAGCGGGTCTTGCTGTACCACTGCTTCTGCGACAGGCGCGGCAGCATCTTCTTCACATCCAGCCACTTGTTCGGGTTCAGGCCTTCCTTCTTCGCCAGGATGCGCGCGTCGTCCAGATGGCCGGTGCCGACGTTATAAGCAGCGAGGGCGAACCAGGTGCGGTCGGGCTCGGCGATCTTGTCGTCCAGCTCGTCCTTGATCTTGGCCAGGTACTTGGCGCCGCCCATGATGCTTTGCCTGGCATCCAGGCGGTTGGACACGCCCATGGCCTGGGCGGTGTTCTGGGTCAGCATCATCAGGCCGCGCACGCCGGTCTTTGAGGTGACCGCCGGTTGCCACAGCGATTCCTGATAACCGATAGCCGCAAGCAGGCGCCAATCGACTTTTTCTTCCTTGGCGTAGGCGCGAAAGTGTTTCTCGTATTTGGGCAGCCGCTGCTGCAAATGCTGGGCGAAGGTGTAGGCGCCGACATAGCCGAGTACATCGACGTGCCCGTAATAGCGGTCTTTAAGGCGTTGCAGGGTGCCGTTCTTTTCCACCTTGTCCAGGTAGCTGTTGATCTCGTTGAGCAGGCTGTTGTCGTCGCCGGCCGCCACGGCCCAGCTCTGGTTGCTGGCATTGCCGAGGTCGAACGCCACCCGTACGTTGGGGAAGTACACTTGGTTCATCGCCACTTCGTTGGAGTCCACCAGGGTCAGGTCGATTTGCCCCTCGTCCACCATGCGCAGCAGGTCGACCACCTCGACAGCATCGGATTCTTCGTATTCGATGGCCGGGTTCTGCTTTTTAAGCGCCGCCAGTTGTTCGGCGTGGGTGCTGCCCTTGAGCACCATGATCTTCTTGCCCACCAAGTCCGCCGCGTTCGTCGGGCGTGACTGGCCGTTGCGGTAGATGATCTGCGGGGTGACTTCCAGGTAAGGATGGGAGAAACGCATCTGTTGCTGGCGCTGCTCGCTGCTGACCAGGCCGGCGGCGGCGAGCACCGGGCCGTTGGGTTTGCCCAGCTGGCCGAACAGGTCATCGAGGTTGTCGGCGGTCTCGATTTCCAGCTTCACGCCCAGGTCATCGGCAAAACGCTTGACCAGTTCATATTCGAAACCGGTTTCACCGTTGCGGTCCTGGAAGTAAGTCGCCGGGCTGTTTCGGGTAATCACCCGCAATACGCCATCCTCCTTGATTCGCTCGAGCGTGCTGGGTTTATCAACACAGGCGCTGAGCATCAGGAAGAGTCCGGTGACGATGAGCCATCTGGCGCATCGCGGGCGCAAAGCAGTTGGGGAGAACATCTGCGCAGTATACGCAAACGGCCCACGGCGCCATATCTCGACAGCGGCGGACTTGTCTGCTAGCGCCGCCAAAACTGTGCTGCAACCCGCAGAAACGTGGCTTGGCGCCCGATTGTGACGGTTAAAATAACTGCGCGGAATGCCTTGGATAACGCCCCGATAGCGTGCAAACCGTGCCAACTGACGTTCGGCAGCCGCCAGCGGTGCCGTTTCGGGTGCCGTTGGCGATGGTTTACGCTAGAATGCACGGCCTCAAAGCACACCCCTTCCCGAGGCTGTCCCGAAGATGTTGATCCTGCGCGGCGCTCCTGCCCTTTCTGCCTTTCGCCACAGCAAACTCCTTGAACAACTGAGCCAGAAGGTTCCAGCGGTTACAGGCCTGTATGCTGAATTTGCTCACTTCGCCGACGTTACCGGCGTCTTGACCGCCGACGAACAGCAAGTGCTCGCACGCCTTCTGAAGTACGGCCCCAGCGTTCCCGTTCAAGAGCCGACCGGCCGCTTGTTCCTGGTTCTGCCACGGTTCGGCACCATCTCGCCCTGGTCGAGCAAGGCCAGCGACATCGCCCGTAACTGCGGCCTGGAAAAAATCCAGCGCCTGGAACGCGGTATCGCCTTCTATGTAGCAGGGCAGTTCAGCGACGCCGAGGCCGAGCTGATCGCCAGCAGCCTGCACGACCGCATGACCCAGATCATCGTCAGCCAGCTGGAACAGGCTGCCGGCCTGTTCAGCCACGCCGAGCCCAAGCCGCTGACCGCGATTGACGTGCTGGGCGGTGGCCGCGCTGCGCTGGAGAAGGCCAACACCGAGCTGGGCCTGGCCCTGGCCGAAGACGAGATCGACTACCTGGTCAACGCCTTCACCGGTCTCAAGCGCAACCCCCACGACATCGAACTGATGATGTTCGCCCAGGCCAACTCCGAGCACTGCCGTCACAAGATCTTCAACGCCAGTTGGGACATCGACGGCGAAAGCCAGGAAAAAAGCCTGTTCGGCATGATCAAGAACACCTACGTGATGCACAGCGAAGGCGTTCTGTCGGCTTATAAGGACAACGCCTCGGTGATCGTCGGCTCGGTCGCCGGCCGTTTCTTCCCGGACCCTGAAACCCGCCAGTACGGCGCGGTGCAGGAGCCGGTGCACATCCTGATGAAGGTCGAGACCCACAACCACCCGACCGCGATTGCCCCGTTCCCGGGCGCAGCCACCGGTTCCGGCGGCGAGATCCGCGACGAAGGTGCCACCGGCCGTGGCGCCAAGCCAAAGGCCGGCCTCACCGGTTTCACCGTGTCCAACCTGCAGATCCCGGGTTTCGAACAGCCATGGGAAGTGCCGTACGGCAAGCCTGAGCGCATCGTGACGGCGCTGGACATCATGATCGAAGGCCCGCTGGGCGGCGCCGCGTTCAACAACGAATTCGGGCGTCCGGCGCTGACCGGTTATTTCCGTACCTTCGAACAGTCCATCACCACCCCCCGTGGTGATGAAGTGCGCGGTTACCACAAGCCGATCATGTTGGCCGGCGGCATGGGCAACATCCGTGAAGAACACGTCAAGAAAGGCGAGATCCTGGTCGGCTCCAAGCTGATCGTGCTCGGCGGCCCGGCGATGCTGATCGGCCTGGGCGGCGGCGCGGCTTCCTCCATGGCCACCGGCACCAGCTCGGCCGACCTGGACTTCGCTTCCGTACAGCGCGAAAACCCAGAGATGGAACGTCGCTGCCAGGAAGTCATCGACCGTTGCTGGCAGTTGGGTGACAAGAACCCGATCAGCTTCATCCACGACGTCGGCGCCGGTGGTTTGTCCAACGCCTTCCCGGAACTGGTCAACGATGGTGACCGTGGTGGCCGTTTCGAACTGCGCAACATTCCAAACGACGAGCCGGGCATGGCCCCGCACGAAATCTGGAGCAACGAATCCCAGGAACGTTACGTACTGGCGGTCGGCCCTGAAGACTTCGCGCGCTTCCAGGCCATCTGCGAACGCGAGCGTTGCCCGTTTGCCGTGGTCGGCGAAGCCACTGCCGAGCCGCAGTTGACGGTGACCGACAGCCACTTCGGCAACAACCCAGTGGACATGCCACTCGAAGTGCTGCTGGGCAAAGCCCCGCGCATGCACCGTTCGGCGGTGCGTGAAGCCGAGCTGGGCGATGATTTCGACCCAAGCGCCCTGGACCTGGCCGACAGCATCGAACGTGTGCTGCACCACCCGGCCGTGGCGAGCAAAAGCTTCCTGATCACCATCGGCGACCGCACCATCACCGGCCTGGTGGCCCGTGACCAGATGGTCGGCCCATGGCAGGTGCCGGTGGCCGACGTTGCCGTCACCGCTACCAGCTTCGACGTCTACACCGGTGAAGCCATGGCCATGGGCGAGCGTACGCCGCTGGCCCTGCTGGACGCCCCGGCGTCGGGCCGCATGGCCATTGGTGAAACCCTCACCAACATCGCCGCGTCGCGCATCGGCAAGCTGTCCGACATCAAATTGTCGGCCAACTGGATGTCCGCTGCCGGTCACCCAGGTGAAGACGCGCGTCTGTACGACACCGTGAAAGCGGTCGGCATGGAGCTGTGCCCGGAGCTGGGCATCACCATTCCGGTGGGCAAGGACTCCATGTCCATGGCCACCCGTTGGAACGATGAAGGCGTGGACAAGAGCGTCACCTCGCCGCTGTCGCTGATCGTCACCGGCTTTGCGCCGGTCACCGACATCCGCCAGACCCTGACCCCGCAACTGCGCATGGACAAGGGCACCACCGACCTGATCCTGATCGACCTGGGCCGTGGCCAGAACCGCATGGGCGCCTCGATCCTCGCACAAACCCACGGCAAGCTCGGCAAACAGGCGCCGGACGTGGATGACGCCGAAGACCTCAAGGCCTTCTTCGCCGTGATCCAGGGCCTCAATGCCGACGGCCACCTGCTGGCCTACCACGACCGTTCCGACGGTGGTCTGCTGACCAGCGTGGTCGAGATGGCCTTCGCCGGTCACTGCGGCCTGAACATCGTGCTCGACAGCGTTGCCGAGGACGCCTCTGAAATCAACGGCATCCTCTTCAACGAAGAGTTGGGCGCGGTAATCCAGGTGCGCCAGGACGCCACGCCGGACGTCCTCGCACAATTCAGTGCCGCTGGCCTGGACGACTGCGTGGCGGTGATCGGCCAGCCGATCAACAACGGTGAAATCAACATCTCGTTCAACGGCGACACCGTGTTTGCCGGCCAGCGCCGCTTGCTGCAACGCCAGTGGGCCGAGACCAGCTACCAGATCCAACGCCTGCGTGACAACGCCGACTGCGCCGAGCAGGAATTCGACGTGATCCTGGAAGAAGACAACCCGGGCCTGAGCACCAAGCTCAGCTTCGACGTCAACCAGGACATCGCCGCGCCGTACATCAAGAAAGGCATCCGTCCACAGGTTGCCGTGCTGCGTGAGCAGGGCGTCAACGGCCAGGTGGAAATGGCGGCTGCATTCGACCGCGCCGGCTTCAATGCGATCGACGTGCACATGAGCGACATCCTCGCCGGTCGCGTTGACCTCAATGAGTTCAAGGGCCTGGTGGCCTGCGGTGGTTTCTCCTACGGCGACGTACTGGGTGCCGGTGAAGGCTGGGCCAAGTCGGCGCTGTTCAACAGCCGTGCCCGCGACGCGTTCCAAGGTTTCTTCGAGCGCAACGACAGTTTCACCCTGGGTGTGTGCAACGGTTGCCAGATGATGTCCAACCTCCACGAGCTGATCCCGGGCAGCGAGTTCTGGCCGCACTTCGTGCGTAACCGTTCCGAGCAGTTCGAAGCCCGCGTCGCCATGGTGCAGGTGCAGGAATCCAACTCGATCTTCCTGCAGGGCATGGCCGGTTCGCGCATGCCAATCGCCATCGCCCACGGTGAAGGCCATGCCGAGTTCGAAAGCGAAGAGGCGTTGCTCGAGGCCGATCTGTCCGGCTGCGTGGCCATGCGTTTCGTCGACAACCACGGCAAGGTCACCGAAAGCTACCCGGCCAACCCGAACGGCTCGCCGCGCGGGATCACCGGCCTCACCAGCCGCGACGGTCGCGTGACCATCATGATGCCGCACCCGGAGCGCGTGTTCCGCGCCGTGCAGAACTCCTGGCGCCCGGAAGAATGGAACGAAGACGGTGCCTGGATGCGCATGTTCCGCAACGCCCGCGTGTGGGTGAACTAAGACCGTGTACAAGCTCGCCTTCTTCGTGCCCGACAGCCATGTGGAGACGGTGAAAACCGCCGTCTTCGCTGCTGGCGGCGGACGCATCGGCGACTACGACCGCTGCGCCTGGCAAGTGCTGGGCCAGGGCCAGTTTCGCGCGTTGGACGGCAGCCAGCCGTTTATCGGGCAGGTTGGCCAGGTTGAAGTGGTTGAAGAGTGGAAGGTCGAGTTGGTGGTGGCCGATGAGTGGGTCAAGGCGGTTGTCGCGGCCTTGAAGCTCAGCCACCCCTACGAGACACCGGCGTATGAAGTGTGGCAGTTGGCAGATTTCTGATCGGCTGGCTGTTAAAACAAGAAACCCGCTGGGCCAGTTTGGCCAGCGGGTTTTTTGTTGGCTGTCATGCAATCAGGGCCAGGCCTTCAACGACTCAGGGCGCGGGGGTCAGCCCGACTTCCACCCGCAGTGCACTGATCAAGGTGCTTTCGTAGCTGAAGCGCTTGCCCTGCATCGGTTCCCAGCGGTCGACGTAATACAGGCCGTCAGCATTGACCTTGATGGGCGTCGACACAATTTCCCCGGTGCGCGAACGGTGCAGCACATTGTTCTGCGCCGGTGTTGGGCGTTCGATCAGGAAATGGCCGGGTCTTTTCAGCCGAGACCGGTCGACCGGAACGAACGGCGCTGGCGCCGTTAAGCCTTCCACACCGGCCTCCAGAACTAAGTCGCTACGCAAGGCCCTGGCATCGAGGTCTATGCCTTCGGAAAATGTCTCCCAGGTGCCGGGGCGAATGTTTCGCGCCAACGCGGGGGGCGTGTCCCTGACATGCAGGCTGACGGCACCTTGCAGTTCCGCCAGTCCGGGCACCCCCAGGTTGTTGTTGGTGTGAGTGCTGCCGATGAACGCGACCCACTTGTGTGGCCCATGCGCCGCCTGGTCGGCCTTGATCACATTGGAGGCGAAGTAGCTGAATATTTGGTTGCGCGTTACAGACATGTCCCCACCCAGCCCTTTGAGGTGATAACTGGCGGCGCAGTCCAGGGCGCGGACGCGCAAGCCGTGCTTGCCGGCTGCCTGGACGACTTCCGTGTACGTATCACGGCCTTTGTAGCCGCGCATTTGCCCCTGGTCCAGATAGTTCAGGTAGCGCTTGAGGGTGTCCGGCAGGTGTTGGGTGCGCAGGAAGGCATCCAGCTCTGCCTGATGCAAATCGGTCATCAGGTGTTCTACGTACAGGGTCTTGAACCCCTGCGCCTTGAGGTGCCCCATGTGCTCGCGCAACAACCGTTTGCTGGACTCCGCCCGGTGCCCTTCACCGATCACCAGTCCGGTGAACTCGCTGTGACGGATGCTTTCCAGCAGCGCCTCTGGGGTTTTCGGCGAGCCCAGAACCGAAGGGTCGGGCCTGGTGGGCGGCACGTGGCTGGCCATATAGGTTTGTGCCTCGGTGCTCAGGCGTTCCCTGGTGTTCTGGAACGCCTGGAGTGCTTCGCGATGATCGGGGGCCGTCGAGTAGTAACGTGTATTGAGCCCATATCGCGTAGTAGCCTGTTGAGCGATGCTGGCGCGCAACGGCGGCGCGATGTCGTAGTCGCTGAAGTGGTTGGCGACAGCGACTGACGCAGCACCGGATGGCGTTACCGGCTCGGGCGCCGCATAGGCTGTGTGAAGGGTCAGCCGGTAGTCAGCGTGGGCCAGTGGATCGCCGACGATGGCGCCCGGCTCGTCGATCCAGATGCCCACCGGCTGGCCTGGGCCGACATCGTCCACCCGCAAGGCCACCGCGTCGTGCAAGTCGGCCAGGCCCGGCGTTTTATCGAAGGTACGCAGGCGCGAGGAATCCACTAACGCGATCCAGCGAGCGTCGGGCTCGTCGATGGCGTCGGTCTCGATGGTCTTGTGGGAATAGAAGTTCCTGGCCGCGTTATCCCGCGGCGTTGTCGCCGGTGTGTCGCCCATTTGCAGGGCATCCTCCAGTTGATACGAGGTCGAGGCGTCGAGGGCTCTGAGTTTCAAGCCCTTTTTTTGCGCCTGGCGCACCAGGGCGACAAACGAATACTCGGCGTCTTCGGCGAAGCCAAACGCCTGGTCAATCGTCTTCAGGTGGCGTTCGATGTGCTGCCAGGATTTACCGGTGTTGAGCTTCTGCAATTTTGTGCGGAATAAATCGGCAGGCAGGTGCTCGATGTACAGGTACTTGAAGCCTTTGCTCAGCAAGCTGTCCATTTGCGTTATCAGGAGTTCTTTACTGGCGATGGAGCCTGGTGCCGCGCCGATGACCAAGTGCCGGTTTGCGGCCAAGGCATCGCTGGCCAGTAGTTGCGTAAATGAGGCGTCGGCGTCGATGGCCGGGACGTCGGCGCGGGCCGGCAACGGATCAAGGTGTTTGAAGAACTCTTCGGCGTCACTCGTCAAGCGTTCGGCCTGTTGCAAATAAGTGGTGCGCAGGGAGTGCAACTCGCTGGCGACGTGCCCCAGCGCGCCCTCCCGTGAGCCGAACTCCCATTCAGTCCGCTGCACGATGCTGGCCCGCACATCCGGATTGATCGCCAGTTCCAGTTTGCTCGCGTACTTCACCGGTATTTCATAGGGCTTGAGCGGCTCCGGTGTGTCGGGCAGTTTTTCATATTTAGGTGCGCCGCCGGTGATCCCGGTGCGGCTCCAGACGCCTTGCGCATCCGGGGCTGCCACGCGTGTGGTGGAGACCAGTTTGCCACTGGCCGGGTCCAGTCGGTAGAGCAGGTAGCGGCCGATGGGGTCCGGGGTTTTCTTCGCCCACAGCGCTTGGCCATCGAAGAGTACCGCTTGCATGTCTTCCAGGGCCAAGGGCTTGGGTTGCAGAGGCTGGACAAGTTTCAAGGCTTCGCTGGGGACGGCAGTGCGCCTGGCGATCGGGCTCACGGCGGGTCGGGCAAGCTGCCTGAGGGACACTAGGGCCGGGCGCAGATCGGTGAATGCGGCGCCGGCACTGTTGAGCATGTAGCCGATCAAGTGCTCCAGTGCGGCGCCGGTATCGCCCTGCTGGTAAGCGTGCAAGGCCAGCATGCCGTCCTTGAACGCCAGCAGCATGCCCAGGCTCAGGCTGAGGACGGGGAAGGGCGCGGTGGCAATCGCAGTGACCCACTCCACGCAGGTCCACAGAATACCGGTGATCATCTTGAGTCGATTGACCGTGGTGCCTTCAACATCGTCGATCTTGCGCTGCAGCTTCATGTTGTAAAGCGCTTGGCGCAGGTCCGGCAGGGGCACGCGAGTGGCGTCGTAGCGCGCAAGGCTGACGGAGGTCTTGTTCAGGTCCTCGGGTAACTGCGCCTTGGCGTTTTCCAGGAAAGTCCGTACCCGCGTCTGCGACTGGGCCCCTACCCGCAGGGTCAAATAGCCGACCATGCCGGGAATTTTTTTCAGCAGGTAATTGAACTGCCGGGCCTCGCGAAAGCTGATGCCATCCGGTGCGTTGGGGGTGTAGAGCAACGTCGGGAAGCCGCTGTGGCTGAACAGGAAGTTGTCGATGACCCACTCCCCGTCGACCAGCAGTCGATGGATGGCATAGGTACCGCGCTGGTCGGTGGCGGTACTGCCCATGCTGGCGATACTGCGTTCAAGCCACTCCCAATCGACCCCGGCGATATGCCCTTGCAGGCGGCACTCCAAGGCAGCGTTCTGCATCTGGCGTTGGGTGATGCTCAGGGTTGCATTGCGCCGCAACTCGTAATCCGCGCTGCCGACATTCAATAGGCGGGCCCTGACCTCGTTGATGTAGCGCTGGCCGATCCACACACCGGTGACCGAGCGGGCGACCTTTTCTGCGGTCAGCGGGCTCAGGTCAATGCCGTTGGGACCTTTGAAGCGGGCCGCCCGCGAAAACTTTTCGTCGAGAAAACCCACGCCGTCCGCGTAGCCGTCACGGTACAGCTGGGTGTAGGTCAGCGGTTTCGGCGTCCAGGCGCCGAGCAGTGCCGGCGGCGAGAAGGCCCAGACGGTATCGGGGTCGACATCGTTCTGGTGACGTCCCAGCAGCTCGTTCAGGCGCTTTTTTGCCTGCTCATGCAGAAAGTCGGGGAAGCTGGGGAAGTGCGCATCGGACAGCGCAAAGACGTTGTAGGCATGCAGTGCACCCTCGGCGTCGTCAGCCAGTTTCAAAAGCTTCTGGCGGTTGGCGTTACTGGTGGAGCGGTACCAGTCCGGTGTGCTGAAGGCATAGTCGTCGACCCGTGTCGCCAGCACATGGGCCGACATGGCCTTGAGGCAATGAGCATGGTTGCCGATGTTGCCAAAGCGGACCTCTTTGTATTCCTCGGCATGAGGCTTGAAACTCAGGCCAGTCAAGACCTGCTTCATCGCTGCACGAAAGCGCAAGGCGACCCGCGTGATCAGGTAATCGGTGAGGGTGCCGGGCGGTTGTTTCGAACCGTTGTCCAGGCTCCAGCCAAGGATGTGCTGCTGGCAGGCAACCTCATCGTCGAATGCCTGGAATTGCTGCCGCCCAGGTGCCTCAGGGGTACACAGCAGCAGGCGTATGACCTTGCCGTTGCCGTCGCTCTGGCGCAGCACCCACATATCCTGCAACTGGGCCTCATGCAGAGACAGAGTTGCGGCGCTCAGGCGGGCGTCGGTGCCTTGGCGCAGGGTCTGCACCAATTGGAAGTCGTCTTCACTGAGATGGCCCTCGAGCACGGCGGTATAGGCCAGCGCGTTGATCCTTTGGTCGAGCATCTGTTCGATCGCGAGGCTGGTTTCGGGTTTTGCATGCATCTGTTGTTGCGCAGCGGCGAAGTCGAGGCGCGGTTGCAGGGTGCTAAGCGTCTGTACCAGCCAGGTCACGGTGAGGTCCTTGTATGCCTCTGGCAGTGGCGCCTCTTGATAGGTGAGCGTGGTTTTTTTCAGGAAGTCCGAGCCCGTCTGCTCGTCACCTTCGTGCAGCCCGCGCAGGGTCAGGTCGATCAGGTTGCGGTCGTGTTCGTACTCGCCGATGGGGGAGACGTAGCGACGGGTATTGATCACCAGGCGTTCCGGTTCCAGGTCGTGGATATCCAGGTCTTCGCTCAGCCGCTCCAGCAGTTGATAGCGGGCCAGTGTTGCAGGCGTGGTGACCGGGCCCAGCAGTTCAAGCAGGTGTTGGCGGGCGGTGTTGTAGCCTGCCAGGTGCCCGGCCAATTCGGCCCGGCGGGTTTCGCTGGCGCTGCGGTACCAGTCCGGGGCGCTCTGGCGCAGGTAGCGCTCCAGCACGCGCTGGGCACGCCACGCCAGGCGTGCGGCCAGGTCGGGCAGGGACGCGACGATGGCCTGGTCCAGTGCGCTGATCAGGGTGTCCACGGCCTGCTCGGGGTTATTCACCAGGCTCAGGGCATGATCAATGTCTGCGTTGCGCTTATCGATCAGGGCGTTGTAGGTGTGTTCGAACAGCGGCCGGTCATTGATGGGCGTCAGTGCCAGCGGCCAGATCGCGCCGGGGCTGATGTGGTGGTAGCGCACCGGCAGCAGGTGCATGAAGTCGCGGCGTTGCGCGGCGTCATCCATGCCGCGCTGCAAATGCGCGTTCAGTTGAGGCAGGGAGCCAAAGGTTTCAATCCCGCGCGTGGGGGTGAACAGCATCACTTCGCCCACGGCCGGCATGGAGGAAAGGTCGGTGACGACCGGGCTGGTGCGTTCGGTCAGGACAAAGGCCCCGGCCAGTTCGATGGTTTGTGCTTGATAGTCCAGGGTCAACGCATAGAAACCAGGCCGCAGTGTGCTGCCCAGCGGCACACGCTCCAGCATGGCCTGTTGTTGCGGGTGCAGCAGACGGTCCTGGGCGCTCAGGGCGGTTTCGTTGGCAAGGGCAGTGAAACCGGCTTCAAAGGTCATGAAGGATTTACGCGGTTTTCCGTCGATCTGCTCGTAACGGTCGAGGTGTTCCAGATGGGTGTTGAGTGTGGCCTTGAGCGTGACCAGTTGTTGGGGCAGGTCAGCCTGTTTCAGCGATTGGTAAAGCGTTCGGCTCTTGTGCAGGAACTGCTGCCGGTAGCTCGCCAGGATTGCGTTGGTTTTTTCCAGATAGGCCTGTTCGGCTGAGGGTTTGTGTTCTGGCAACAGCGGTGCTTCGACATTGAGCAGGTGATGACCGATCTGATTGAGGTTGCTTTCGATGCCTTCAAAGGCCTGGGATGGTGTGTTCACAGGCGCGCTCTCCATGCTGATGATAGGAACCTCAGCATGGAGCGCTGCACCGTTGGCAAGGCGGTAGATAAGTCGCGATGTCAGGCGCTGGTGTGCACCGGATCACGGTTGGCCAGGGCCTTGAGCGCGCTGCTCAAGCCCTGGGCCGATTCACCCACCAGCAAGTGCCAGATGCCGTCGTCGAGCTGGCGGATTCCCTGGCAACCCAAGGCTGTGAGCTGCTGCTCGGACAGCGCTTGGTCATCAGCCAGCTTCAAGCGAATGCGGCTCATGGCCACGCACTCCAACTGCAACACATTACGCGCACCGCCCAGTGCATTCAGCCATTGTTCGGCGTGTGGCGGGGTGACAGCGCCGGCCTCGGGTTGAGCGGGGGCCGAGGGCGACGATGGCTGGCCGGACGTGGGCATGGCCAAGCGAATCTCGTCGGCAATGCTGTCCGCCAGCGGGCCCACCACCACCTGCAAGCTGCCGCCGTTACCGGGGCGCACCACGGCCATCGCGCCCAGGGCTTTGAGCTCTGCATCCACGGCCTTGTTGCGATCGACCATGTCCAGGCGCAGGCGTGTGGTGCACGCGCCGACACTCAGCAGGTTGTCAGCGCCGCCCAGCGCACGGATGTAGGCGCTGGCCCGTTGATGGTCGGTCATGACTTCGGTCGGGGCGGCCTGGATATCTTCCCGGCCCGGTGTCTTGAGGTTGAAGCGACGGATGCAGTAGCTGAACACGCTGTAGTAGATCACGGCATAGGCCAGGCCCACCGGCACCATCAGCCAGCCATTGGTGGACTTGCCCCAGCCCAGCACCATGTCGATAAACCCACCGGAGAAGGTAAAGCCCAGGTGGATGTTCAGCAGATTGGTGACGGCCATCGACAGGCCTGTGAGCAGCGCGTGCAGCAGGTAAAGGAACGGCGCGAGGAACATGAACGCGAATTCGATGGGTTCGGTCACGCCGGTCAGGAAGGAGGTCAGCGCCATCGACAGGAAGATCCCGCCCATGACTTTGCGCCGCTCCGGCAGGGCGTTGCGGTACATCGCCAGGCAGGCAGCGGGCAGGCCGAACAGCATCACCGGGAACATCCCCGTCATGAACTGGCCGCCCTTGGGGTCGCCGGCGAAGTAGCGGGTCAGGTCGCCAGTGACCACCGCACCGGTCAGCGGGTCGGTGAAACTGCCGAACACAAACCACGCCATGTTGTTGAGGATATGGTGCAGGCCGGTGACGATCAGCAGGCGGTTGAACACGCCAAACACGAACGCGCCGAGGCTGCCGCTTTCCATCAGCAATACGCCGAAGCTGTTGATCCCGTGCTGGATCGGCGGCCAGATCAAGCCAAAAATCACCCCCAGCGCCACCGCTGAAAACCCGGTGACAATCGGCACAAACCGCCGCCCGCCGAAGAACGCCAGGTACTCCGGCAGCTTGATGTCCTTGAAGCGGTTATACAGCGCACCGGCCATCAAGCCGCTGGCGATACCGGCGAGCATGCCCATGTTGATGGTAGTGTCCATCACCTTGAGCGTGGAGATCATCACCAGGTAACCAATTGCCCCGGCCAGGCCAGCGGTGCCGTTATTGTCACGGGCAAAACCCACGGCAATACCGATGGCGAAGATCAGCGCCAGGTTGGCGAAGATCGCCTGCCCGGCATCGTGCATCACCGCGATGTTGAGCAAGTCGGTGTCGCCCAGGCGCAGCAAGAGACCGGCGATCGGCAAGATCGCGATCGGCAGCATCAGCGCACGGCCCAGGCGTTGCAGGCCTTCAATAAAGTGTTGGTACATGGCGTGTCTCCTTTTTTCTTGTTGTTGTCAGCTCAGCGGCCAGTGGTGTTGACAGGCTTGGCGAACCGCCCTGGCGCTGCTCAGGTCGAGCAGGCCGAGGCTCAGTTGCCGGCATTGCGCCGCTTCCAGGTGGCGGACGCGGTCCTTGATTTCGCCGATCTGCGGCGGGCTGACCGACAGCTCGCTGACCCCCAGGCCGACCAGTACCGGCGTGGCCAGCGGGTCGCTGGCCAAGGCCCCGCAGACACCGACCCAGCGGCCATGCCTGGCCGCGCCGGCGCAGGTCTGGGCGATCAGCCGCAGCAATGCCGGATGCAGCGCATCGACCCGCGCAGCCAGGCCGGCGTGGTCGCGGTCCATCGCCAGGGTGTACTGGGACAGGTCATTGGTGCCGATGGATAAGAAGTCCGCGTGCTCGGCCAACTGCTCGGCCATCAGCGCGGCGGCGGGCACTTCGATCATCACCCCCAGCTCCGGGCGCTGGGTCAGTTCCAGCTCGGCGCACAATTGATCCAGGCGTTGGCGAATGTGCAGCAGTTCGTCGACTTCGCTGACCATCGGCAGCAGGATGCGGCAGCGCTCCAAGGGGCACACTTGCAGCAGCGCACGCAGTTGCTGATCCAGCAGCTGCGGGCGTACCTGCGCCAGGCGAATACCGCGCAGGCCCAAGACCGGGTTGGCCTCGACGGGCAGCGGCAGGTAGTCGAGTTGTTTGTCGCCGCCCACATCGATGGTGCGGATGATCACCGACTTGTCGCCCATAGCATCCATCACAGCTTGATAGGCTTGGCGCTGCTCCTGTTCATCCGGCGCCGTGCGGCGGTCGACGAAGAGGAATTCGGTGCGCAGCAGGCCGACGCCGTCAGCGCCATTTTCAAAGGCCACCTGGGCCTCGGCGCTGGAGGCGACATTGGCGGCCACTTCGATGTTCACGCCATCGCGGGTTTGCGCCGGTTGTTGGGCCTGGGCCTGTTGCTGCCGGCGACGCAGTATCTGCGCGTCGCGGATCCGGTGGACTTCGGCATGACGCGCCTCGCTGGGGGCCAGTTCCAGGCGGCCGTTGCCGGCGTCGAGCACCACGCGCTGGCCGTGCGGCACATCGAGCACCTCAGCGCCCAACGCGACGACACATGGCAAGCCTTTGCCCCGCGCCAGGATGGCGACATGGGACGTGGCGCCACCTTCGGCCATGCAGATCCCGGCAGCCTGTTGCGCGCTCAGTTGCAGCAAATCCGAAGGGGTCAGTTCATGGGCGCTGACAATCGCTCCCGCAGGCAATTCGAAATGCCAGGCTTCACCCAACAGTGCGCGCAGGACCCGTTGTTGCAGGTCGCGCAGGTCGTTGGCGCGTTCGGCGAACAGCGGCTTGCCCAGGGCCAGCAATACCGCGCACTGCGCCTGGATCGCATCACGCCAGGCATGGGTGGCGGCGCTGCCGTGTTCGATAGCTTCGGTGGCGGCGTCCAGCAGGGTGGGGTCTTCGAGCAGGGCCAGGTGGGCGGCGAAGATCTCTTCTTCTTCGACGGCCTTGCGTTGGCGAGCCTGGTCCAGGGTGCTGCGGATTTCACCGCGCACCTGCTCCAGGGCTGCGTCCAGGCGTTGCAGTTGTTCGTCAGTGACGTGATGGCCGGGGTCCGACGGCAACTCGATACCCGCCAGCCGAAACAACGGCCCGCAGACCAGTCCCGGTGCCGCGCACACGCCCTGCAACACATCAACTTCCGTGGTTGCCCGGCGCGGCATGGCGACGACCGGTGCGTGGGGTTCAGCCTTGACGGCGGCGGACAAGGCCGCGACCAGCGCCTGCAGCGCGGCTTCGGCGTCCTTGCCGCGACAGGTCACGCGCACCTCGTCGCCTTCGCCAATGCCCAGCCCCATCAGACCGATCAGGCTGTCGCAGGCGGCCGACCTGGCGCCGAAGTGCACCTGCGCCTGGCTGCTGAAACCCTGGGCGGTCTTGCGAATCAACGCCGCCGGCCGTGCGTGCAGGCCGCCACGGTGCGTCACGTGCACGCTGGCGCTGGCTTCGGCGACGGCGTAATCCACAGCCGTTTGCTGCGCTGCGTTCGCACGCGGCACAACCTGCACCAAGGGGTCGCCCTGCTTGACGGTTTTCGCGGCCAGCGGGCGCATTTCAAAGTGTTCGCCATTGGTGAGGATGATCAGGCTGACCAGGCTTTTGCACTGGCGGGCAATACGGTCCAGGTCAAAGCGCACCAGCGCCTGGCCATTGCTGACCCGGGCGCCTTCCTTGACCAGCAGGGCAAACCCTTCGCCGTTCAATTCGACCGTGTCGATGCCGATGTGCAGCAACACTTCGGCGCCGTTGTCGGCGCGTATCGTCAAGGCGTGGCCGGTGCGGGCGACGTGGATGACCACGCCATCGCACGGCGCATGCAGGCAATCGTTGAGCGGGTCGATCGCCATGCCGTCGCCCAGGGCGCCGCTGGCGAACACGTCGTCAGGCACGTTGCCCAGGGCCAGTAACGGCCCGCTGAGGGGGGCGTTGAGGGTCAGTTCATTATTGTTGTTGGGCATGGGCACGGTACTCATCAGGAAAGCGCGACTCAGTGAGTGCGGGTAACTTTGCTCAGGTGGCGCGGCTGGTCCGGGTCCATGCCTCGGGCGACGGACAGGCCGGCCGCCATGACATAGAAACTCTGGATCGCCAGGATCGGGTCCAGGCTCGGGTGTTCGGCGCGGCTCAGGGTCAAGTCGCGTTCGGCGATATCGTCCGGTGCTACGAGCAGCACGCGGGCACCGCGTTGGCGCATATCGGCGGCCAGGCTCAACAAGCCGGCTTGCTCGGCACCCCGTGGTGCGAAGACCAGCAGCGGGTAGTCCGCGCCGATCAAGGCCATCGGCCCGTGGCGTACCTCGGCGCTGCTGAAGGCTTCGGCCTGGATCGCCGAGGTTTCCTTGAGTTTGAGCGCGGCTTCCTGGGCGATGGCAAACCCGGCGCCACGGCCGATCACCATCAGTTGCTGGCAGCCGCGCAGCGCCTCGATGGCGGGCGTCCAGTCCTGCCCGGCGGCTTCACGCAGGCCTTCGGGCAGGGCCTGGCAGGCTTGCAGCAAGTCGGGCTCCTGGTTCCAGTGGCCGATCAACAGCGCGCTGGCGCTGAGGGTGGCGATAAAGCTCTTGGTCGCGGCCACGCTGAGTTCCGGCCCGGCGCACAGGGGTACATGGAATTCGCAGGCGGCTTCCAGCGGCGAGTCTTCGGCGTTGACCAGCGAGATGCTCAAGGCGCCACGCTTGCGCAGCAGGCGCAAGCTGTTGACCAGGTCCGGGCTTTGCCCCGACTGGGAGAAACCGAACGCTACCTGGCCGCTGACTTTCATGGGTGCTTGCAACAAGGTCACCACCGACATCGGCAACGACGCCACCGGGATGCCGACATGCTGCATGGCCAGGTAGGCGAAGTAGCTGGCGGCGTGGTCCGAGCTGCCCCGCGCAATGGTCATCGCCACCTGCGGCGGCTGGCGGCGCAGGCGGCCGGCGACTTCTTCCAGCAGTGGGCCCAGGCGTTGCAGTTGTGCCGCGACGGCGTCAGCGGAGGCCAAGGCCTCTTCAAGCATTTTTGAAGACAATGGTTTCTCCTTCGACCATGACGTCGGTGAGGTGCAGGGAGCGGTCCAGGCGTACGCAGTCGGCAAAGCTGCCCGGTTGCAGGCGGCCGCGTTCTTCCAGGCCCAGGTAATCCGCAGGAAATTGCGACAGGCGTTGTGAGGCTTCGCTGATCGGCAGGCCGATCTTCACCAGGTTGCGCAGCGCCTGGTCCATGGTCAGCGTACTGCCGGCCAGGGTGCCGTCGGCCAGGCGTACACCGCCTAGGCATTTGGTCACGGTGTGGCTGCCCAGCTTGTATTCGCCATCGGGCATGCCGGCGGCGGCGGTGGAATCGGTGACGCAATACAGGCACGGGATCGCCCGCAGGGCTACGCGCATGGCACCGGGGTGCACATGCAGCAGGTCCGGAATCAATTCTGCGTACTTGGCGTGGGCCAGCGCGGCGCCGACGATGCCCGGCTCACGGTGATGCAACGGGCTCATGGCGTTGTACAAATGGGTAAAGCTGGTGGCGCCGGCGGCGAGGGCGGCGACGCCTTCTTCATAGCTGCCCAGGGTGTGGCCGATCTGCATGCGCACGCCGCGCTCGCTGAGGGCGCGGATCAACGCATCGTGGCCGGCGATTTCCGGCGCGATGGTGATCACGCGGATCGGCGCCAGGCGCAGGTAGGTTTCCACTTCCGCCATCAGCGCGGTGTGGGCGAAGTTGGGTTGGGCGCCGAGTTTGCCTGGGTTGATGTAAGGGCCTTCCAAGTGCACGCCGAGTACGCGGGCGCTGCCGCTAGGACGTTGCTCGCAAAAGCCGCCGAGTTGGCCGAGCACGCTGGAGATTTCCTCCACCGGTGCAGTCATGGTGGTGGCCAGCAGCGAGGTGGTACCAAAGCGCACGTGGGTGCGGGTGATGGTCTCGAAAGCGTCGGCGCCTTCCATGATGTCTTTACCGCCGCCGCCGTGGACGTGCAGGTCGATAAAACCCGGCAGCAGGTAGGGCAAGTCGTTTTCAGCCGGGTCGCAAGGTTCGCCCTCGATGGCGATGACCTTGCCGTGCTGGTGCACCAGGCGGCCGCGCATCCAGCCGTGGGGCGTGAGGATATTGTCTTCGGACATGGGCAGTTCTCTAAGGCCGCAACTCGGCGGCAAAGTCATAACGGCGAAGCTCTGCGACAAAGTCGTAGTAGTCGTTGCGGCAGTAGGTGTCGGTGATTTCGATCGGCGTGTTGTCGGCGGTGTAGCCGACCCGGGTCATCAGCAGCATGGCGGTGCCGGGGGCGATGCCCACCAGTCTGGCGAACTCGTCCGAGGCATTGATCGCCTGGATGTGTTGCAGGGCGCGCACGATGGGCTTGCCGATGCTTTCGAGGTATTCGTACAACGAATTGCCGATGGCTTGCGGCTGCGGCAGCACCGAGGCGGGCATGGCGGTCATCTCGATGGCCATCACTGTGTCATCGGCTTTGCGCAGGCGTTTGAGGCGCGCCACTTTGTCGGTGGGCGACAGGCACAGGCGTATCAGCTCTTCGTGGGTCGGCGGCGTGATGTCGCGCTCCAGCCATTGGGAGCTGGGCACGAAGCCTTTGAGGCGCAACATTTCGCTGAAGCCCGACAGGCGTGACAGCGGCTGCTCCAGGCGTGGCGTGATAAAGGTGCCGGAACCCTGGCTGCGGCGGATCAGGCCTTGGGAGAACAACACTTCCAGCGCTTTACGGGCGGTCACCCGCGAAATGCTCAGCTGTTCGCTGAGGGCGCGCTCCGAGGGCAGGGCCTGTTCGGATTTCCACTGGCCGGCATGGATCGCCGCTTCCAGGTTGCGGGCCAATTGCAGGTACAGCGGCGTGGATTGTTTGTCGTCGGGACGCAGCGTCAGGATGGGGTTCATCTATGAGGTTTCCGATGCGGTTATTGGAGTGTTGTCGCCCGGTATTGGCCGGAAGCTAATACCACTTAAATACCATGTCAATGCTGCCAAAACGGTGCGAGTACCGGTTTCAGGGCGCCTTAATGGTGCCCGGTATCAAGTGGTATTAGAGAGGTCTTTATCGCGCGCAGAAGTGCGCAGCCCGCGCGGTGAACTGGTATTCACCGGCAGGCGTGGGAGGGGGAGGGAAATATTTTTAATTAAATTACGAACGGTCGAAGATTTACGGGCGGATCTCGATCAGCGTGCCGTCCTTGACCAGGTTCCAGACTTCGCGCATGTCGACGTTGCGCATACCGATGCAGCCGTCGGTCCAGTCCAGGGTGTGGAACCACTGCTCCGGGTACTCTTCGGTGTCGGGCGTGCCGTGGATCATGATCATGCTGCCGGGCTTCACCCCTTCGCGGCGGGCGCGGGCGGCATCGCTGATATTCGGGTAGGAGATGTGCATGGACAGGTAGTAGCGGTCGCTGGTCTTGCGCCAGTCGATCCAGTACAGGCCTTCCGGGGTGCGGCGGTCGCCCTCGATCAGCTTGTGGCCCTTGGGGTTTTTGCCCAGGGAAATCCGATAGGTCTTGAGGGGCTTGCCGTCGTTGATCAACTGCAATTGGTGGGCGGACTTGAGCACCAGGACTTTTTCGACCGTCTTGCCGCCCAGGGTTTCCACGGTAGAGGCCGGCGAAAGCGTGGCGAACGACAGGCAGATCAGAGCAAGCAACCAACGCATTAAAACGGTATCCCTGTGGCGACGAGCTGCCGAATGGTTATTGGGCGGGCTTTGAAGAAAGAGGTGGCACGGCTTCGCTGCGCACCGGGAAGGACTGCTGGCGGCGGTCGGCGAAAAAGTATTCTAGGGTACGCCCGACCGTGCGGAAAGCCAGCTCGGACCAAGGGATGTCCGCCTCGTCGAACAGCTGCACTTCGAGGCTTTCGGGGCCGGCGGCGAAGTCCAGGTCGACCAGTTCGGCGCGGTAGAAGATATGCACCTGGCTGATATGCGGCACGTCGATCAGCGTATAGATCGCCAGGTTGCGCACGCGGGCGCAGGCTTCCTCCAGGGTTTCGCGCGTGGCGGCCTGTTCGACGGTCTCGCCGTTTTCCATAAAACCGGCGGGCAGGGTCCAGTAACCCAGGCGCGGCTCGATGGCACGACGGCACAGCAGCACTTTATCGCCCCACACTGGCACGGTACCGGCGACGATATTGGGGTTCTGATAGTGGATGGTGGAGCAGTGATCACACACAAAACGCAGGCGCCCGTCGCCTTCGGGAATGCGTTGGGTCACCGGTTTACCGCACTGGCTACAGAAATTCATGCTGGGGTTCCTGGAAAGTGCGCCTATCTTGGCGTGGCGGGCGGGGGCCTGCAAGTTGTCGTTTAGCGACACCTGCCGGGTTTTGGGGTTGGGCACCCGCACGCTTTGGTGCATGATGCAAGGTAGCCAACAGACCGAGATGACTCATGCTGGACGAGCTACTTCGCCGGGTAAGCAATCACACCCCCCACACGCTGGAAACCGACGGGCGCTTCCCCGAGGCCGCGGTGCTGGTGCCGATTACCCGCAGTGACGAACCTGAGCTGATCCTGACCCTGCGCGCCAGCGGCCTGTCGACCCATGGTGGCGAAGTGGCCTTTCCCGGCGGGCGCCGCGACCCCGAAGACCCGGACCTGATCTTCACCGCCCTGCGTGAAGCCGAAGAAGAAATCGGCCTGCCCCCCGGCCTGGTGGAAGTCATCGGCCCACTGAGCCCGCTGATCTCCCTGCACGGCATCCGGGTCACGCCCTATGTGGGGGTGATCCCCGACTACGTCGAGTATCTGGCCAACGATGCTGAAATCGCTGCCGTCTTCAGCGTTCCCCTGGACTTTTTCCGACAGGATCCACGCGAACATACCCACCGAATCGATTACCAGGGTCGCAGTTGGTACGTGCCCAGTTATCGCTTCGGCGAATACAAGATCTGGGGCCTGACGGCAATCATGATCGTCGAGTTGATCAATCTGCTTTATGACGACGCCCAGATAAGCCTGCACCAGCCGCCCAAGAGCTTCATCAATACCTAAGCCGTCGTTTGAACGGCCAGCCGTGAGGGAACAGCATGAAATACCGCCTGGGCGATGCCCGCGTCGAGACCCATCCACACAGCTGGGTGGCGCCGAATGCCACGCTGGTGGGCAAGGTCAAGCTGGAGGAGGGCGCCAACGTCTGGTTCAACGCGGTGCTGCGTGGCGACAACGAGCTGATCCTGATCGGCAAGAACAGCAACGTCCAGGACGGCAGCGTGATGCACACCGATATGGGCTACCCGCTGACCCTGGGCACCGGCGTGACCATCGGCCATAACGCCATGCTGCATGGCTGCACGGTCGACGATTACAGCCTGATCGGTATCAACGCGGTGATCCTCAACGGCGCCAAGATCGGCAAGCACTGCATCATCGGCGCCAACGCGTTGATCGGCGAAGGCAAGGAAATTCCCGATGGCTCCCTGGTGATGGGCTCGCCGGGCAAAGTCGTGCGTGAGTTGACCGACGCACAGAAGCGGATGCTGGAAGCCAGCGCCGCGCACTATGTGCATAACGCCCAGCGTTACGCGCGGGACCTGGTTGAGCAGGAAGAATGAACCCGATTGAACGCCCCGTCGCCTCGCCGTGCGTGAGCATTTGTGCGCTGGACGATGACGATATCTGCACCGGCTGCCAGCGCACCGTGGATGAGATTACGCGTTGGAGCCGCATGGACAACGCCGAGCGCCGGGTGGTGTTGGGGTTGTGCCATGAGCGGGCGGTGGCGAGTGGGTTGGTGTTTATGGTTTCTGGGAAATCCGGTGCCTGATAGACCGCCATCGGGGCAAGCCCCTCCCACACTTGACCGCGTTTGATCTGTAAGAATGCGGTCAACATGTGGGAGGGGGGCTTGTCCCCGATGAGGCCCTCCCAGACGACATATTTCAAAATGTGAAGTACCCTGTGCCCCTTGTTCACAGGTCCCTCGCCCCATGCTCTTCCTGATCGCCTACATCAGCAGCGTCGTGCTGATCAACTTCGCCTTCTCCACTGCCCCGCACCTGGACGTCATCTGGTCGGCCTGGGGCGGCCTGGTGTTTATTCTGCGCGACATGGTGCAAACCCGCTTCGGCCACGGGGCGATCATCGCCATGCTGGCGGCGCTGGTGTTGTCGTATATCACTTCGGACCCGTCCATCGCCCTGGCCAGCGCCACGGCATTCGCGGTGTCGGAATGCATTGACTGGCTGGTGTTCAGCATCACCAAGCGCCCGCTCCACGACCGCCTGTGGATAAGTTCGGCGCTCAGCATTCCCCTTGATACCTTTATCTTCTTCGGCCTGATCGGTGCGCTCACCCCTGCCGTGGTGGGCACCGCCTTGGCGTCGAAGTTCGCCGGGGTCACGGCGGTGTGGCTGATCATGGCCTGGCGCATCCGCAAGCGGGCCGTCGCCAACTGAGGCCAATTTTTACAGTTCATGTAAAATGCCGGCCTTTCTCCCCATGATCCGCTCCCCTGAGGACCTGAGATGACCCGAATCGGAACTCCATTGTCGCCAACCGCGACCCGCGTTTTGCTGTGTGGCTGCGGTGAGCTGGGCAAGGAAGTGGTGATTGAACTGCAACGCCTGGGCGTTGAAGTGATTGCCGTGGATCGCTACGCCAATGCGCCGGCCATGCAGGTTGCCCATCGCAGCCATGTGATCAACATGCTCGACGGCGCCGCCCTGCGTGCGGTGATCGAAGCGGAAAAACCGCACTTCATCGTGCCGGAAATCGAAGCCATCGCCACCGCGACGCTGGTTGAGCTGGAAGCCGAAGGCTTCACCGTGATCCCGACTGCGCGCGCCACGTCGCTGACCATGAACCGTGAAGGCATCCGTCGCCTGGCCGCCGAAGAACTGGACCTGCCGACCTCGCCGTACCATTTCGCCGACACCTTCGAGGACTACAGCAAGGCCGTCCAGGACCTGGGTTTCCCCTGCGTGGTCAAGCCGGTGATGAGTTCGTCGGGCAAGGGCCAGAGCCTGCTGCGCAGCGCTGACGACGTGCGCAAAGCCTGGGATTACGCCCAGGAAGGCGGACGTGCAGGCAAGGGCCGAGTGATCATCGAAGGTTTTATCGACTTCGACTACGAAATCACCCTCCTGACCGTGCGCCACATCGGCGGCACCACCTTCTGCGCGCCGGTCGGCCACCGTCAGGAGAAAGGCGACTATCAGGAATCCTGGCAGCCACAGGCCATGAGCCCGGTTGCGCTGGCAGAGTCCGAGCGCGTCGCCAAAGCCGTGACCGAAGCCTTGGGTGGCCGTGGTCTGTTTGGCGTGGAACTGTTCATCAAGGGTGATCAGGTGTGGTTCAGCGAAGTGTCGCCACGCCCGCACGACACGGGTTTGGTGACGTTGATTTCCCAGGACCTGTCGCAGTTTGCCCTGCATGCGCGTGCCATCCTGGGCTTGCCAATCCCGTTGATCCGTCAGTTCGGGCCTTCGGCGTCGGCGGTGATTCTAGTGGAAGGGCAGTCGACCCAGACCGCGTTTGCCAACCTCGGCGCTGCACTGAGCGAGCCGGACACGGCGTTGCGTCTGTTTGGTAAGCCAGAAGTGAATGGCCAGCGCCGCATGGGCGTGGCGTTGGGGCGGGATGAATCGATTGAAGCGGCTCGGGCCAAGGCGACCCGTGCTTCCCAGGCGGTTGTGGTAGAGCTTTAAAGCATCGGGAGCAAGCCCCCTTCCACATTTTGATCGCATTGTTCCAGTAGAAATGCGGTCAAAATGTGGGAGGGGGCTTGCTCCCGATAGCTGTTTATCAGACGACCTTGTTCAAATCGTTATCCCGCGTCTCTTTCAGGCACAGCACAGCAATCAAGCTGAGCAACGCTGCCGCCGACACATACCCACCGACATAACTCAGCCCACCCATCGCCACCAGCTTGGTCGCGAAGAACGGTGCAGCCGAAGCGCCCACAATCCCACCCAGGTTATACGCTGCCGAAGCACCGGTATAACGCACGCGGGTCGGGAACAGTTCCGGCAGCATGGCGCCCATCGGCGCGAAGGTTACGCCCATCAGGAACAGCTCCAGCGCCAGGAACAATGCCACGGCCCAGGTCGAACCGTGGGTCAGCAGGGGCTCCATGGTGAAGCCGGACAGGATCGCCAGGATTGCGCCGACGATCAGCACCGGCCTGCGTCCGTAGCGATCACTGGCCAAGGCGGCCAAAGGCGTGGCAAGGCCCATGAACAATACGGCAAAGCACAGCAGCCCAAGGAATGTCTCGCGGCTGTAGCCCAAGGTCGACACGCCGTAGCTCAGGGAAAACGCAGTGGTGATGTAAAACAGCGCGTAGCACACCACCATCGACGCGGCGCCCAGCAGCACCGGCAGCCAATGCTGGCTGAATAACTCCACCAGCGGCACTTTCACCGGCTTTTCCTTGGCCACGGCGTTGGCGAACACCGGAGTTTCGTGCAGTTTCAAGCGTGCATACAGGCCGACCATCACCAGCGCCGCGCTGAGGATGAACGGAATACGCCAGCCCCAACTGCGGAACTGCTCGTCGTTGAGGCTCATGGCCAGGATCAGGAACAGGCCGTTGGCGGCCAGGAACCCGATGGAGGGGCCCAGTTGCGGAAACATGCCGAACCAGGCGCGTTTGCCTTTGGGCGCGTTCTCGGTGGCCAGCAAGGCGGCGCCGCCCCATTCCCCGCCCAACCCAAGGCCCTGGCCGAAACGCAGCACGCACAACAGGATCGGCGCCCAGGCCCCGATGCTGTCATAGCCGGGCAGCAAACCGATCAGCGTGGTGCACACGCCCATTAGCAGCAACGAGGCCACCAGCGTGGATTTTCGGCCGATACGGTCGCCAAAGTGGCCAAACAATGCCGAGCCCAGCGGACGCGCGATAAAGGCGATGCCAAAGGTCAGGAATGACGCCAGCATCTGCGCAGTGCCGGAGGTCTGCGGGAAGAACACCGGGCCGATCACCAGGGCTGCGGCGGTGGCGTAAATATAGAAGTCGTAGAACTCGATGGCGGTGCCGACGATGCTCGCGGTGGCGACTCGTGCAGTCGAGTTGGTCGGGGCGGCGGTCGCAGCCTCGTTATAGGTGGTGCTCATTGAGTTATCCCTGACAGTCGTTGCGCGTTTGGACGCGGATTATTATTGGGTCGAACCCCCTTGGATCAGGGTAGTGCGCGGGGCGGCTCGGGATGGGAGCGAACACCGGTCAGACACGATGCAGCGGAGCCTGGACGCGCGGAGTGCGGGTAGCACGCGGTCGGGCGGGGCTTGGGTAAGCCGCAGGGATTATAGGAAGGGGTGTGTGGATCCAACAAGGGGCTGACACGCTGCAAATCCAAATGTGGGAGGGGGCTTGCTCCCGATGGCAGTGGGTCAGTCCCCGAATGCAGTGAATGGCACACCGCTATCGGGAGCAAGCCCCCTCCCACATTGGATTTTGGTTTGTCAGGAGAGCTACGCGGCGACAGGCACTCGGCTGGTGTGCCAGATCAGCACTTTCGCTACGCGGTTGTCTTCGGTCTCGAGGATTTCCAGGCGATAGCGCCCGATCTTAAGGCACACCGCGCAATCCGGAATGGTTTCCAGCGCTTCGGTCACCAGGCCGTTGAGGGTCTTTGGGCCGTCGCTGGGCAGGTGCCAGCCCAGGCTCTTGTTCAGTTCGCGGATCGAGGCGGCGCCATCAATGATGTAGCGGCCGTCCGTCTGGGCTTCGATGTGCGGGTTGTCGGTGCTTTGCTCACTTTCGAATTCACCGACGATTTCTTCGAGGATGTCTTCCAGGGTGACGATGCCCAGCACTTCGCCGTACTCATCCACGACCATGCCCAGGCGCCGCTGCTGTTTGTGGAAGTTCAGCAGTTGCAGTTGCAGTGGGGTGCTTTCCGGGACGAAGTAGGGTTCGTGGCAGGCGGCGAGCAATGCGTCCTTGGTCAGGCTGGCATCGGGCAGCAGGTGCTGGACCTGGCGGGTATTGAGCACGGCCTGGACCTGGTTGATATCACTGTGGAACACCGGCAGGCGGGTGCGCGGGGAGGTGCGCAGTTGTTCGATGATGTCTTCAATCGAGTCGTCGAGGTTGATGCCGTCCACTTCACTGCGTGGCACCAGGATGTCATTGACCGTGATGTTGTCCAGCGCGTGGATGCCAGGCATGCCGGGGGTGCGGTCGGCGTCGGCATCAGGCTCGGGTTCGTCATCGTGGTCGGGTAGCGGTTCATCGCTCTTTTTAACCACCCCGGATTTGCGCGCAAACGGGCGCAATAACAGCAGGCTGATGCCGTTGAGCAGCCAGGCCAGGGGATAGAGGATTTTCAGCGGTACGCCCAGCAGCGTATTGCCAAAGCCCAGGATCGCTTGCGGATAACGGGTGGCCAGGGCGCGCGGCAGGTAGTCGGCCAGCACCAGCAGGAGTGCACAGGACATCAGCCAGCCGAGCCAAGGGCCGTTCTGTGCCCAAGCATAGATCGCCAGCAGGGTGCAGAGAATCACCACGGCGGCGCGACACAGGCTGTTGCACAGGATCAGGCTGTGACGCGGGAAATTCAGGCGGGCGGCCGCTTTGTCTCCCTGGCGAGTGCCGGGGCGCAGGGCCAGCAGGTGCTGTTGTGCGGCTTCGATGGCGGTAAACAGCCCGGCCCATAACACCAGCAAGGCGATTACCGCGAGCATCGGCCCCAGGGGCAAGTTGTCCATGATTGCTGCCCGTCAGATATGCAGGATGTATTCGCGAACCAGCTTGCTGCCGAAATAGGCCAGCATCAGCAGGCAGAAACCGGCCAGGGTCCAGCGGATCGCTTTATGCCCGCGCCAGCCGAGGCGGTTGCGGCCCCACAGCAGCACGCTGAACACGATCCAGGCCAGGCAGGCCAGCAGGGTCTTGTGCACCAGGTGCTGGGCAAACAGGTTTTCGACGAACAGCCAGCCGGAGATCAGCGACAGCGAAAGCAGGGTCCAGCCGGCCCACAGGAAACCGAACAGCAGGCTTTCCATGGTTTGCAGCGGTGGGAAGTTCTTGATCAGGCCGGAAGGGTGCTTGTGCTTGAGTTGGTGGTCCTGCAACAGCAGGAGCAGGGCCTGGAACACCGCGATGGTGAACATGCCATAGGCCAGGATCGACAACAGGATATGCGCGAGGATGCCGGGCTCTTCGTCAATCACCTGTACGGTGCCGGTGGGGGCGAACTGCGCCAGCAGCACCGTCAGCACGCCCAGGGGAAAGAGCAGGACCAGCAGGTTCTCGACGGGGATCCGGTAGCAGGCCAGCAATGTCAGCGCGATGACTGCTGCAGCGATCAGGCTGGCGGCGCTGAAAAAGTCCAGGCCCAGGCCAACCGGGGTCATCAGGTGGGTGAACAGGCTCGCGGTGTGGGCCAGCAGGGCGAGGACGCCCAGGCCGACCAGCAGGCGTTTGTCCGCCTTGGTGCCTTGGGCAAGACGAGTGCCCTGATAGAGGGTCGCAGCGGCATAAAGGAGTGCGGCGGCGAGGCTGGGTAGCAAACTGGGTGACAAGGGACCATAAATCCTGATAGACAAGCCCGAAAGGCGCTGAGTTTGGCATACACCTGCGTTCCACGAAAGACTCCCGGACCAGACAGCGGGTGTGCATGGACGCAGTCTTCGCTATAATCCGCGATCTGCCCACGCCGCAGGCTCGTCGAGCGCTGTGTTTAATAGCGATTTACCACAGCCTGGGCTGCCATTACCTCGGTCTACCAATGCATTTCGATGATTAGGGCCTGAAAGGATCGCGCATGTTTGAAAACTTGACTGACCGTCTCTCGCAGACGCTGCGCCATGTAACCGGCAAGGCCAAGCTGACCGAGGACAATATTAAAGACACCCTGCGCGAAGTGCGCATGGCGTTGCTGGAAGCCGACGTGGCCTTGCCAGTGGTGAAGGACTTCGTCAACTCGGTCAAAGAGCGCGCAGTGGGCACTGAAGTGTCCCGCAGCCTGACGCCGGGCCAGGCCTTTGTGAAGATCGTCCAGGCCGAACTCGAAAGCCTGATGGGTGCGGCCAACGAAGATTTGAACCTCAGTGCCGTGCCACCGGCCGTCGTGTTGATGGCCGGCCTGCAAGGTGCGGGCAAGACCACCACCGCCGGCAAGCTGGCGCGCTTCCTTAAAGAGCGCAAGAAGAAGTCCGTGATGGTGGTATCGGCCGACGTGTACCGTCCGGCGGCCATCAAGCAGCTGGAAATGCTCGCGGGCGAAGTGGGCGTGACCTTCTTCCCGTCCGACCTGAGCCAGAAGCCGGTCGACATCGCCAACGCCGCTATTAAAGAAGCAAGGCTCAAGTTCATCGACGTGGTCATCGTCGATACCGCCGGTCGCCTGCACATCGATGAAGAGATGATGGGCGAGATCAAGGCGCTGCATGCCGCGATCAACCCGGTCGAGACGCTTTTCGTGGTCGACGCCATGACCGGCCAGGATGCGGCCAATACCGCCAAGGCCTTCGGCGACGCGCTGCCGCTGACCGGCGTGATCCTCACCAAGGTCGACGGCGACGCCCGTGGCGGTGCCGCGCTGTCGGTGCGTGCCATCACCGGCAAGCCGATCAAGTTCATCGGTATGGGCGAGAAGAGCGAAGCGCTCGAACCGTTCCACCCTGAGCGTATCGCCTCGCGTATCCTCGGCATGGGTGACGTGCTCAGCCTGATCGAACAGGCCGAAGCGACGCTCGACAAGGACAAAGCCGATAAGCTTGCTAAAAAGTTGAAGAAGGGCAAGGGCTTCGACCTCGAAGACTTCCGCGACCAACTGCAACAAATGAAGAGCATGGGCGGCCTTGGCGGCCTGATGGACAAGCTGCCGAACATCGGCGGTGTGAACCTGGCGCAAATGGGCAATGCCCAGGGCGCGGCAGAGAAGCAGTTCAAGCAGATGGAAGCCATCATCAACTCCATGACCCCGGCCGAGCGCCGCGACCCTGAGCTGATCAGCGGTTCGCGCAAGCGTCGGATCGCCATGGGTTCCGGCACCCAGGTGCAGGACATCGGGCGCTTGATCAAGCAGCACAAGCAGATGCAGAAGATGATGAAGAAATTCTCCGCCAAGGGCGGAATGGCCAAGATGATGCGCGGCATGGGCGGTATGTTGCCCGGCGGCGGCATGCCGAAAATGTAAAGTATTCGAGCGGGAGTTCACTCCTGCTCCGACCCACAGGGATGTGGGATCTCCAGCAAACCCGCCGTTGGCGGGGGCTGACCTGCCGTTTTAACCGACGGCTCTCTAGCAGATCTGAATGGCCCGCTGATAGGCGCCAGAAAAAGACATTTGCAAAAGTCCGGATATTCCTTAGAATATGCGGCCTTTCGGGCACCTATGCCCGCTGTGCATTTAGATTTGCAGCACCGACTACAGGAACGATGTTCACATGCTAACAATCCGTCTTGCCCTTGGCGGCTCCAAAAAGCGCCCGTTTTACCACTTGACCGTAACTGACAGCCGCAACCCACGTGACGGCTCTCACAAGGAACAAGTAGGTTTCTTCAACCCGATCGCTCGTGGTCAAGAAGTCCGCCTGTCCGTGAACCAAGAGCGCGTAGCCTACTGGCTGAGCGTTGGTGCACAACCGTCTGAGCGTGTTGCCAAGTTGTTGAAGGACTCGGCTAAGGCCGCAGCCTGAGCAATATGAACGCGACGCCAACTGTTGCTGATGATTTGATCGTTATCGGCAAGATTTATTCTGTTCATGGCGTTCGCGGCGAAGTGAAGGTGTATTCCTTTACTGATCCGACTGAAAACCTGTTGCAGTACAAGACCTGGACGCTCAAGCGCGAAGGTAGTGTGAAACAGGTCGAGCTGGTCAGTGGACGCGGGAGCGATAAGTTCCTGGTCGCAAAGCTCAAGGGTCTTGATGATCGTGAAGAAGCTCGTCTTCTGGCCGGTTATGAGATCTGCGTGCCGCGCAACCTGTTCCCTGAATTGACCGACGGCGAGTACTACTGGTACCAGTTGGAAGGTCTGAAGGTTATTGATCAACTCGGGCAATTGTTCGGGAAAATCGATCATCTTCTGGAAACCGGCGCCAATGATGTAATGGTGGTCAAGCCTTGCGCTGGCAGCCTGGATGATCGCGAACGCCTGTTGCCCTATACCGAGCAATGCGTGTTGGCTGTCGACCTGGCGGCGGGCGAGATGAAGGTGGAATGGGACGCGGACTTCTAAGCGTGGCTAATTTGCGCATTGAAGTGATCAGTTTGTTTCCCGAGATGTTCTCCGCCATCAGCGAGTACGGCATCACCAGTCGGGCGGTGAAACAGGGGCTGTTGCAGCTCACCTGTTGGAACCCGCGAGACTACACGACGGATCGACATCACACTGTGGACGATCGCCCATTTGGCGGTGGCCCGGGCATGGTGATGAAGATCAAGCCCTTGGAAGATGCATTGGTTGAGGCCAAGGCTGCTGCCGGGGAGAAGGCGAAGGTGATTTACCTGTCCCCTCAAGGCCGTCAGCTGAAACAGGCTGCGGTACGCGACATGGCGAATGAGGAAGCATTAATCCTGATTGCCGGTCGCTATGAAGGCATTGACGAGCGCTTTATTGAGGCTCATGTCGATGAAGAGTGGTCGATTGGGGACTATGTCCTGTCTGGCGGCGAGCTGCCGGCGATGGTCCTGATAGATGCGGTTACACGACTGCTGCCTGGAGCTTTAGGGCATGCGGACTCCGCGGAGGAAGATTCCTTCACGGATGGTTTGCTGGATTGCCCGCACTACACCCGACCGGAGGTGTATGCGGATCAGCGTGTTCCCGACGTATTGCTAAGTGGCAATCACGCACACATCCGGCGTTGGCGTTTACAGCAGTCCCTTGGTCGGACCTATGAACGACGCGCCGATCTTCTGGAAAGCCGCTCGCTTTCTGGAGAAGAGAAGAAGCTGCTCGAGGAATACATCCTCGCGCGGGACGATAGTTAACAACGTATCGATGGTAGGTCCATTGACTTACCTTAGGAGCACAGCATGACTAACAAAATCATCCTTGCACTCGAAGCAGAGCAGATGACCAAAGAGATCCCTACCTTTGCCCCGGGCGACACTATTGTCGTCCAGGTGAAAGTGAAGGAAGGCGACCGTTCGCGTCTGCAAGCGTTCGAAGGCGTGGTAATCGCCAAGCGTAACCGTGGTGTGAACAGTGCTTTCACTGTTCGTAAAATCTCCAACGGTGTTGGCGTAGAGCGTACTTTCCAGACCTACAGCCCGCAAATCGACAGCATGGCCGTCAAGCGTCGCGGTGACGTACGTAAAGCCAAGCTGTACTACCTGCGTGACCTGTCCGGTAAAGCAGCTCGCATCAAGGAAAAACTGGCTTAAGTCCAGCTTCCCGATGCAGAAAAAAGCAGCCTACGGGCTGCTTTTTTGTGCCCGCGATTTGAGGTCCGGGATAGGATCTACCTGATTCCGCCATTTTTCTGTTCGAGTCCCTATGCCCGCCATCGACCACCCCCTGATCGACCGTTTCCTCGATGCCCTATGGCTGGAAAAAGGCCTGTCAGATAACACCCGCCAGGCCTACCGCAGCGACCTGGCGCTGTTCAACGGCTGGCTGCAGGAGAAACACCTGGAACTGATCAATGCCGGCCGCGAGCTGATCCTCGATCACCTGGCCTGGCGTCTGGAGCAGAACTACAAACCCCGTTCCACTGCACGATTTCTCTCCGGTGTGCGTGGCTTTTATCGCTATTTGCTCAGGGAGAAACTGATTACCCTCGATCCGACCCTGCAAATCGATATGCCGCAACTGGGCAGGCCCTTGCCCAAATCCCTGTCGGAAGCCGACGTCGATGCCTTGCTCGCTGCGCCCGACCTCAGCGAAGCCATCGGCCAGCGTGACCGCGCCATGCTGGAAGTGTTGTATGCCTGTGGCCTGCGGGTCACGGAGCTGATCAGCCTGACTCTGGAGCAAGTCAATCTGCGCCAGGGGGTGCTGCGGGTAATGGGCAAGGGCAGCAAGGAGCGGCTGGTGCCGATGGGGGAGGAAGCGATTATGTGGGTCGAGCGCTACATGCGCGATGCCCGTAGCGAGCTGCTTGGCGGGCGGCCCAGCGATGTGCTGTTTCCCAGCCAACGCGGCGAACAGATGACCCGCCAGACGTTCTGGCATCGCATCAAACACCAGGCCAAGGTCGCGGGGATCGGCAAGAGCCTGTCGCCCCACACTTTGCGCCATGCATTCGCCACCCATTTGCTCAACCACGGTGCGGATTTGCGCGTGGTGCAAATGCTGCTCGGGCACAGCGACTTATCCACCACCCAGATCTACACCCATGTGGCGCGTGCGCGCTTGCAGGATATGCATGCCAAGCACCACCCGCGAGGCTGAAAAGCGCCAATTTATTCCTCCACGGGCTGCCCTGCGGCCCAACTGTGGTAGGCTTTGCCGGTTAGCAAAGGGGACCGCCCGCACCCGTGTTTCCGTATTGGCGCGCCTGCACCCGTCCCTGCATCTGCCTTCAGGAGTTTCCATGCGCTTGACCCAGATTATTGCCGCCGCAGCCATTGCGTTGGTTTCCACCTTTGCCGTCGCCGATGACGCTGCCGAGCAGACCATCCGCAAGAGCCTGGCCAACCTGCAACTCGACACCCCGATCGAAAGCATCAGTGCCAGCCCCATGGCCGGCCTGTATGAAGTCAAGCTCAAGGGCAGCCGCGTGCTGTACGCCAGTGCAGACGGTCAGTACATCGTCCAGGGCTACCTGTTCCAGCTCAAGGACGGCAAGCCGGTCAACCTGACCGAGAAAGCCGAGCGCCTGGGCGTGTCCAAGCTGATCAACGGCATCCCGGTGGCTGAAACCGTGGTTTACCCGGCTATCGGCGAGACCAAGACCCATATCACCGTGTTCACCGACACCACCTGCCCGTACTGCCACAAGTTGCATGCCGAAGTGCCTGCGCTGAACAAGCTGGGTGTGGAAGTCCGCTACGTAGCGTTCCCGCGCCAGGGCCTGGGTTCGCCAGGCGACGAGCAGTTGCAGGCCGTATGGTGCTCGGCCGACAAGAAAGCGGCCATGGACAAGATGGTCGATGGCAAGGAAATCAAGGCCGCCAAGTGCGCCAACCCGGTGTCGAAGCAATTTGCCCTGGGCCAGTCCATCGGCGTCAACGGTACACCGGCCATCGTTTTGGCTGACGGCCAGGTGATTCCGGGCTACCAGCCGGCACCACAAGTTGCCAAACTGGCGCTGGGTGCCAAATAAACCAGCATCGTCGAACCTTTGGCGATCATGGCTCGTGGATAAGTCGACGGGCCATTAATTGAAAGCCGCAGTTGTGTGGCTGTTTTTCACGGCCGACCTAGCGTCGGCCGTTTCATGGGGAGTTCTTCAGTGAAACCGGTCAAAGTAGGCATCTGTGGGTTAGGGACCGTCGGTGGCGGCACCTTCAACGTACTTCAGCGTAATGCTGAAGAAATTTCCCGCCGTGCAGGGCGTGGGATTGAAGTGGCGCAAATTGCCACGCGTTCGCCAAAGCCTCAGTTCCAAACGACCGGTATTGCGATTACCAACGATGTCTTCGCCGTGGCCACCAACCCTGAAATCGATATCGTCATCGAGCTGGTGGGCGGTTACACCGTGGCTCGCGAGCTGGTGCTCAAGGCGATCGAAAACGGCAAGCACGTGGTCACCGCCAACAAGGCGCTGATCGCCGTACACGGCAACGAGATCTTCGCCAAGGCCCGCGAGAAAGGCGTGATCGTGGCGTTCGAAGCCGCGGTTGCCGGCGGTATCCCGGTGATCAAGGCGATCCGTGAAGGCCTGTCCGCCAACCGCATCAACTGGGTGGCCGGCATCATCAACGGCACCGGTAACTTCATCCTCACCGAAATGCGCGAGAAGGGCCGTACCTTCGAAGACGTACTGGCCGAAGCCCAGGCCCTGGGGTATGCCGAAGCCGACCCGACATTCGACGTGGAAGGCATCGACGCGGCGCACAAGCTGACCATCCTGGCGTCCATCGCCTTTGGTATCCCGCTGCAGTTCGACAAGGCCTACACCGAAGGCATCACCAAGCTGACCACTGCCGACGTGAACTACGCCGAAGCCCTGGGCTACCGCATCAAGCACCTCGGTGTCGCGCGCAGCACCCCGGCGGGTATCGAGTTGCGTGTGCACCCGACGCTGATCCCGGCCGACCGCTTGATCGCCAACGTCAATGGGGTGATGAACGCCGTGATGGTCAACGGTGATGCCGCTGGTTCCACGCTGTTCTACGGCGCCGGTGCCGGCATGGAGCCGACCGCTTCGTCGGTGATCGCCGACCTCGTGGACGTGGTGCGCGCCATGACCAGCGACCCGGAAAACCGCGTGCCGCACCTGGCCTTCCAGCCGGATTCGCTGTCGGCCCACCCGATCCTGCCGATCGAGGCATGCGAAAGCGCCTACTACCTGCGCATCCAGGCCAAGGATCACCCGGGCGTGTTGGCCCAGGTGGCCAGCATCCTGTCGGAGCGCGGTATCAACATCGAGTCGATCATGCAGAAGGAAGTCGAGGAGCAGAACGGCCAGGTGCCGATGATCCTGCTGACCCACCGGGTGCTCGAGCAGCACATCAACGATGCCATCCAGTCCCTGGAAGCTCTCCAGGGTGTGGTTGGGCCGGTAGTACGGATTCGCGTCGAACATTTGAATTAATCCAGCTGCAAGCTATTGGCTGCAAGCTGCAAGTAAAAGCCGATCAGCTTTAACTTGCCGCTTGTAGCTTGAAGCTTGAAGCTCAAACCAAAGGTTTGCTTTTATGCGCTACATCAGCACCCGCGGCCAGGCACCGGCCCTGAATTTCGAAGACGTCTTGCTGGCAGGCCTTGCCACTGACGGCGGCCTGTACGTGCCGGAAAACCTGCCACGCTTTACCCAGGAAGAAATCGCTTCGTGGGCCGGCCTGCCGTACCACGAGCTGGCGTTCCGGGTGATGCGCCCGTTCGTCACCGGCAGCATCCCCGATGCGGATTTCAAAAAGATTCTGGAAGAGACCTACGGCGTGTTTTCCCACAGCGCCATCGCGCCTCTGCGCCAGCTCAACAGCAACGAATGGGTGCTCGAGCTGTTCCATGGCCCGACCCTGGCGTTCAAAGACTTCGCCCTGCAACTGCTGGGTCGCCTGCTGGACTACGTGCTGGAGAAACGCGGCGAGCGCGTGGTGATCATCGGCGCCACCTCGGGTGATACCGGTTCGGCCGCCATCGAAGGCTGCAAGCACTGCGAAAACGTCGACATCTTCATCCTGCACCCGCACAAGCGTGTCTCGGAAGTACAGCGCCGCCAGATGACCACCATCTTCGGCGAGAACATCCATAACATCGCCATCGAAGGCAACTTCGACGACTGCCAGGAAATGGTCAAGAACAGCTTCGCCGACCAGGACTTCCTCAAAGGCACACGCCTGGTGGCGGTGAACTCGATCAACTGGGCGCGGATCATGGCCCAGATCGTCTACTACTTCCACGCCTCGCTGCAGTTGGGTGGCCCGGCGCGCTCGGTGTCGTTCTCGGTGCCGACCGGCAATTTCGGCGACATCTTCGCCGGCTACCTGGCCCGTAACATGGGCCTGCCGGTCAACCAGTTGATCGTCGCCACCAACCGTAACGACATCCTGCACCGCTTCATGAGCGGCAACCAATACGTCAAGGAAACCCTGCACGCCACCTTGTCGCCGTCCATGGACATCATGGTGTCGTCGAACTTCGAACGCCTGCTGTTCGACATGCACGGTCGCAACGGCGCAGCCATCGCCGGCTTGATGGACACCTTCAAGAGCGGCGGCGGTTTCAGCGTTGATGAAGAGCGCTGGACCGAAACCCGCAAGCTGTTCGACTCCCTGGCCGTGGACGACGCGCAGACCTGTGAAACCATCGCCGAGGTCTACGCCCAGACCGGCGAGCTGCTCGACCCGCACACCGCCATTGGGGTGAAGGCCGCCCGCGAATGCCGTCGTAGCCTGGATATCCCGATGGTGATCCTCGGCACCGCCCATCCAGTGAAATTCCCGGAAGCGGTGGAGAAGGCGGGTGTCGGCAAGGCGCTGGAACTGCCGGTGCACCTGACAGACCTGTTCGAGCGTGAAGAGCGTTGCACGGTGCTGCCGAATGACTTGAAGGCGATGCAGGCGTTTGTCAGCCAGCATGGCAATCGTGGCAAGCCTTTGTAAGGCAGGTCACCAAGACAAAAACGCCGCTTTCCCTTCCTTGGGTCAGCGGCGTTTTTTGTTTCTGGCAGGCCCGACAGCGTGCCGTTTACAAGAGCAACTTAATCGCTACTCCAGTAATCGAAGCAATCGTTGCGACCACGGCCATTGCTACGCCCATGGGGTACCAGAAAGTTTCACAGTTTATTTTCAGGGATTCCGATCTGAGCTTATCTTGCTCAGCCTGCATGCGTGATATTTCTGCGTAAATGCGCCTTACATCGGCATGCATTTTCTCCATCGTCGCCAGTCGCTCATCGTTTTCCACCATCGCATTCCTCCTTCGCAATAAGGGCCTTTGGCATACGCTTTACCCACGTGGCACTGTGATCAGCGCTCATCGAGTATAGGATTCACCCATGGCCTGCGCGGCAGGGGAAGCCCAAAACAGCAGCCCATTGCGTAAGCATTTATGTGCCGCCGTTTTTTGCCTGTCATGTTGCAAGCGCATGCTGGAAACGTCATCCCCCGACAACCCCGCATAAACGAAAAAGCGAACTTTCCTACGTCACAACCAGTCACTTAGGATAGATGCAGCTCCCGTTTACAAGAATGTTTGCGAACTATTGAGTGGTGATCGAGATGGAAAGTATCAGCCTATTGCTCGAAGAGGCACTGAGCCCTTATCAGGTGACGTTGACCACCGCAGGTGTGCAGGAAGAGTGCCTGGTAACCGTGAAGAACCCCGCCGGTGCGATCATGGTCGAGCGTGAAGTCGACCGGGCGCAATTGCTCGATAAGCGCCTATTGGTGGATGTGGTGGATTGCCTGCTGCGTGATCTCAAGATCGCTGAAGGACGCCTGGAACCCTCGGTCATCGCGGCCTTGCGCAACGCCGCCCAGACCCGCAGCGCTGCCGTTGCATGAAGAATTGTTTATAGATGGAAACTTCCCACGTCATGGCCGGTCAGATTTCGTAACAGCAAGAGCAAACATTGTGCTCCGGTGTTTGTGCCTTGTTGTACTGGTCTTTGTAGGCCACGTTTAACCCCGAAGTGTCTCCCCACTCTTCGGGGTTTCTTTTTGCCTGGGATTTGTCACGGCGCTGGCGAGTCCTGGAAAAAGCTCGGGTTGTCTCGCAGGTAATGTTCACGCATGACAGGGTCCAGCCAGGCGGCATAGGACTGTTGTACTCGTGCCAGCGGGAGGCTGGGCAGAACCTGGTTGATCCGTTCCATGGCTTCGCGCCCCTCAGGTGTATCCGAGCAGCCGATATGCGTGCGCTGGTAAGGCGCTGTGCCCTTGATGGGGTAGAAGCTGAGGTCGTCGGCTGCGATCCCCTGTTGCATCGCGTGGTAGCGGATTTCCGGCCAATAGCCCAGCACTGCCTCCAGCCGGCCCAGGCGCTGCATCTGCAGCAAGCTGCCAAGGGCATCGTTGCCGTAGTGCAGTGCCAGTTTGTGTGTGTCGGCCTGTTTCAGTCGCTCATCGATAACGGCGCCGTAGCTGCGTTCCGCGATCGCGCCTACCCTTGCCTTAGGGGCGTCGAAGAAGGCCTGCAGGTCAAATTGGCCGTCTACGATAAACGCCGCCAGGGCGCCCTGCTGGCTGCGTCGGATCGTGATGCCATTACTGGCGACCACAAACGCCTGCCTGGAAAATACGATGTACCTGGCCCGCTCGGCCGTCCACAGCAAGGATGGATCGCAGGTGAGCGTGGGTTCGCGCAGCATCTGCATGCCGCGCGCGCGATTGACGTGCATTACCTGGTGGCGATATTCCGGCAAGTGTCCGATCAGTATCGGCAGCAACTGGTCCAGGGCACCCTGGCCTTTGCCTGGCCCTTCGAAGATGGTCAGCGGCGGCAAGTCGCGCAATAACCAGATCAACGTGCCCTCTGCGCTCGCCGGTACGGGCCAGCCGCCGGCCAGCATGGCGGCCAGGTACAGCGCAATGAGCCAGTGTTTGCAGCCGTGGGGCATCAGATTGCACCTTGCTCACGCAGGCGGACAATGGCGGCGGCGTCGTATCCCAGCTCGCCCAACACCACGCCGTTGTGTTCACCCAGTTGCGGCCCCACCCATTCGCAACTGCCCGGTGTGTCCGACAGCTTGGGCACGATGCCCGGCATCTTGAAGTCCTTGCCGCCGGGAAGCCGGGCCTTGAGGAACATCTCGCGCGCGAGGAATTGCGGGTCGCCCAGCATGTCCTCGGCGCTGTAGATACGGCTGGCGGGCACTTCAGCCTTGTTGAGTTGCTCCACCACCTGCTCCAGCGGCAGCGAGTTCACCCAGCGATCAATCACGCCATAGAGTTCATCGCGACGGCTATCGCGCCCGTCATTGCTGGCCAGTTGTGGATCGTTCGCCAGGTCTTCCCGGCCGATGGCACTCATGAAGCGTTTGAAGATGGCATCGCCGTTGGCACCGATCTGTACGTGCTTGCCGTCCGCGCTGGTGTGGATCGACGACGGCGTGATGCCTGGCATGATGTTGCCGGTACGTTCGCGAATAAACCCGAATACGTCGAACTCGGGGATCATGCTTTCCATCATGGCGAAGATGGCTTCATACAGCGCCACATCGACCACCTGGCCCACACCGCCGTTAACCTCGCGATGACGCAGCGCCATCAAGGCGCCGATGACCGCCCACAGCGCGGCGATGGAGTCACCAATGGAGATTCCGGTGCGCACCGGCGGGCGATCTTCGAAACCGGTGATATAGCGCAGCCCGCCCATGGACTCGCCCACTGCGCCAAACCCGGGCTGGTCTTTCATCGGCCCGGTCTGGCCAAAACCCGAGAGGCGCACCATCACCAGTTTCGGATTCAGCCCATGCAGGGTTTCCCAGCTCAGGCCAAGCTTCTCCAGTACGCCGGGACGGAAGTTTTCGATCAGGATGTCGGCGTCTGCCAGCAGTTGCTTGAGAATCGCCAGCCCGTCCGGGTGCTTGAGGTTCAACGTCAGGGACTTTTTGTTGCGCGCCTGCACAAACCACCATAACGAGGTGCCTTCATACAGCTTGCGCCATTTGCGCAACGGGTCGCCGCCGTCCGGGGATTCGACCTTGACCACCTCGGCACCGAATTCAGCACAAATGCGTGAGGCGAAGGGCCCGGCGATCAGGGTGCCGAGTTCGATGACTTTCAGGCCGGCAAGCGGTTTGGCATTAAACGACATGGGGATCCTTGTCTGCGCAGAACGGTGATGTGAAGCCTTTTAACATAGGCGAGCAGGCCAGGGATAAGGATGATGCAGCGCAGGATTCGTTGAATGGCCTCGCCATCGGTTAGACTGGCCGCCTTTCCCTGTCTCTAGAAGCCCGTTCATGGCCCAGCCGTCCACGACCTACAAATTCGAACTCAACCTCACCGACCTCGACCGTTCGGTGTACGAGAGCGTCAAGCAGACCATCGCTCGCCACCCCTCGGAAACTGAAGAACGCATGACCGTGCGTCTGCTGGCCTACGCCCTTTTTTACAACGAACAGTTGGCGTTCGGTCGTGGCCTGTCAGATGTAGACGAGCCAGCCCTGTGGGAAAAAAGCCTGGATGATCGGGTTTTGCATTGGATCGAAGTCGGCCAGCCGGATGCCGACCGCCTGACCTGGTGCTCGCGCCGCACCGAGCGCACCAGCCTGCTGGCATACGGCAGCTTGCGCGTTTGGGAGGGCAAAGTGGTGCCGGTGGCGAACAACCTGAAGAATGTACACATCGCAGCAGTGCCCCAGGAGATTCTGGAGGTCCTGGCCAAGGACATGCCCCGCGTGATCAAGTGGGACGTGATGATCAGTGAAGGCACGATCTTCGTCACCGACGACCGTGGCCAGCACGAAGTGCAACTGCAATGGCTGGTCGGCGAACGCGGTTGAATTGGAGCTGCAAGCCTCAAGCTTGAAGCTTGAAGCTTGAAGCTTGTAGCTAAAATCCCCCTACAGAGAACTCCCCAACGTCCCATGCGTATCGATCCCCGCCCGTTGCCCGCCGTCTTGCCCTTCCTGGGTGAATTGCCACCGCTATTGACCCGTCTCTACGCCGCTCGTGGCGTGCAGTCCGAGGCCGAGCTGGACAAGAGCCTGGCGCGGTTGATTCCCTATCAGCAGCTCAAGGGCATCGACGCGGCGGTGGACTTGCTGGTGACGGCATTGGAGCAGCGCCAGCGCATCCTCATCGTCGGTGACTTCGACGCCGATGGTGCCACCGCCAGCACCGTAGGTACCCTGGGCCTGCGTTTGCTCGGTGCGGCCCATGTCGATTACCTGGTGCCCAACCGCTTCGAATACGGCTATGGGCTGACCCCGGAAATCGTCGCTGTGGCCCTGCAGCGCGAGCCGCAGTTGCTGATCACCGTGGACAATGGCATCTCCAGTGTCGAAGGCGTGGCGGCGGCGAAAGCGGCGGGGTTGCAGGTATTGGTGACCGATCACCACTTGCCTGGTGATGAGCTGCCGGCGGCGGATGCCATCGTCAACCCGAACCAGCCGGGCTGTGAGTTCCCGAGCAAGGCCCTGGCCGGCGTGGGCGTGATCTTCTACGTACTGATGGCCCTGCGCGCGCGTTTGCGCAGTTTGGGCTGGTATGAAAACAAGCCTCAACCCAACATTGGCGAGCTGCTCGACCTGGTCGCCCTGGGCAGCGTCGCCGACGTGGTTCCCCTGGACGCCAATAATCGCATCCTCGTGCATCAGGGCCTGGAGCGTATTCGTGCCGGTCGCGCACGGCCGGGGATCAAGGCGATCCTCGAAGTGGCCAAGCGGGATGCAGCGCGCATCACCTCCACCGACCTCGGCTTTATCCTCGGGCCACGCTTGAACGCCGCCGGGCGCCTGGACGATATGAGCCTGGGCATCGAATGCCTGCTCACCACGGATTTCGCCGCGGCACGGGAAATGGCCGCACAACTGGACGGCATGAACCAGGACCGCAAATCCATCGAGCAGGGCATGCAGCGCGAAGCCCTGGCTCAGCTCAAGGACTTGCCGGTGGACTCAATGCCCTACGGCTTGTGCCTGTTTGATCCGGACTGGCACCAAGGTGTGATCGGCATTCTTGCGTCGCGCATGAAGGAGCGGTACTTCCGCCCCACCATTGCCTTCGCCGATGCAGGCGATGGGCTGCTCAAGGGCTCAGGGCGCTCTGTGCAAGGCTTCCACATCCGCGATGCCCTGGCGGTGGTCGCGAGCCAGCACCCCAACCTGATCAGCAAATATGGCGGCCACGCCATGGCGGCGGGGTTGACCTTGCCCGAGGAAAACTTCCCACTGTTTGCCGAGGCCTTTGACGCCGAAGTGCGTCGGCAGCTGCGCGAAGAAGACCTCACCGGGCGCCTGCTGTCCGATGGCACCCTGGCGGTGGAAGAGTTTCACCTGGAACTGGCGCGCGCATTGCGCCACGCCGGGCCGTGGGGGCAGCACTTTCCCGAGCCGTTGTTCCATGGCGTGTTCCAACTGGTCGAGCAGCGGGTAGTAGGGGAGCGGCACCTGAAAGTGGTGCTCAAGAGCGAATGCGGGTCGGTGAAGCTCGATGGCATTGCCTTCGGCGTCGACCGGGAAGTCTGGCCGAACCCGACCGTGCGTTGGGTGGAGTTGGCCTACAAGCTGGATGTGAACGAGTTTCGTGGCAATGAAACCGTGCAATTGATGATCGCGCATATCGAACCGCGTTAAATCTCACTGACACCACAAACAACTGTGGGAGGGGGGCTTGCCCCGATAGCGGTGTTTCAGTCAGCTTACCTCTAGCTGACCCACCGTCATCGGGGGCAAGCCCCCCCCACATTTTTTATCGCCTACAGCCTGAGATTACTCGGCTTTGTCCTTGGCCTGGTGTTTGACGATGATATCCACCAACCGCTTGGCCAGTGCCGGATAGTTCTCATCGAAGTGATGCCCGCCCGGCAGTTTCACCGCCTCGCCCACGGCGGTCTTGTCGGTGCAGCCACTCTCGTCGACTTCTTCGGCACCGTAGATGCACACCACCTTGTCAGCCGGCAGCTTGGCCATTTCCGGGCCGGTCGCAGCTTCTTTGCCGGCGTTGCCCAGCCAGCCTTCCACTTCGATTTCAAAGCTGCCGGTGCGGGCGAAGGCCAGCAGGATGATGACGTCCACACGCTGTTGTTCGTTTTCCGGCAGGCGGTTGTAGATCGCCGGCAGTACGTCGGCACCGAACGAGTAACCGGTCAGTACAAAGCGCTTGGTGCCCCACTTCTGCCGGTAGTGCTGCATCAGCTCGGTGAGGTCCTTGGCGCTTTGTTCCGGGGTCTTGTGCTGCCAGTAGTAGCGCAGGGTGTCGATGCCGACCACCGGGTAGCCGATCTTGGCCATTTCGCCGGCCACGTCGCGGTCGAGGTCACGCCAGCCGCCATCACCGGAAAGGAACAACGTCACGGTGTCCTTGGCCTGGCCAGCCGGCACTTCCACCACGGGAATCGCCAGGCCGCCGTTGTCCGAACCCACCAGTTGCTTGCGCAGTTCGTTGTTCAGCACTTGCGGATAGTGAATGTCGTAGTCGCTGATACTGGTAGTGGCGCGCGGGGTGTCACGTACGAAACTGGCGCTTTCATCGTCAGGGTTGTCGTTCCAGGCCACCAGCCAATTACCGTGTGCGGCGGTTTTCGGCAGTGGGTCCTTGCACCCTTCCTGCACCAACGCGAAGCCGACGGAGATGGCGTTGGCCTTGTCGTCGCTCTGAGTGGCCAGCCAGCGCCAGGCGAGGGCGGCGCCAGGGCCGATGCCGCTGACCAGGGTCGCGGGGCCCTTGAGCTGGCCCAGGGCGCTTTGCAGCGCTTGTTCCTGGAGCTTGCAGTCATCCTTTGGCAGGATCACCTGGACGATCTGCGCCTTGCCGCCCTGGCTCAGGGTAATCAACTGGCTATTGGTCAGTGTTTCGTCAGCCATCACCGCCACCGCGACGCGGGCTTTCGGGGTGCCGGCCGGGGTCACGCGGGTCATCACCGAGCCGTCGGCCTGGGGCAGTTGCTCCAGGGTCGGCTGCGGGGCAGGGCGGTTCCAGAACCAAAAGCCGCCACCCAGGACCAGGGCGAGCAGCACTACAAAGGCCAATACATACCGCCAGGAGCGTCGAATCATCAGCGTTTCACCAATCCAGTCAAGCCGCCCGCGATCAGGGCGGCGGTATCGGCCAGTGCCACCAGCGGGTCAAGTCCTGCGGGCACGGCCATGTAACGGGGTTCCCAGTCAGGCTGGAACTTGTCTTTGAAGCGGCGCAAGCCTTGGAAGTTATACAGTTGCTCGCCGCGACGGAACACCATCGAGCCCAGGCGCTGGGTCAGTGGCGCGCCGCGTCGCGGTTGCAGGCCCGACAATGGCACCATGCCGAGGCTGAAGCGGGCGTAGCCGTGACTCTTATAGTGTTGAATCAGGCCGACCATCATGAATTCCATGGTCAACTTGGGCGCATCCGGGTGGGCGCGCATCAGGTCGAGACTGGCCAGGTCGTGGTTGTAGGTCTCGAGCAGGTTGGCGAAGGCCACCGGGCGGCCTTCGAAGCGAATGATCGCGATACGAAAGTGCTTGAGGTAGTCGTCGCTGAAGCGTCCGAGGGAAAAGCCTTTTTCCCGCACATTCTTACCGGTAAGCCAGGCGTCCGAGATGACTTTTAATTCATCCATCGGTGCCGTGCCGGGTTCAAAGATCTCCAGGGACAGGCCGTCCCGGGTGCCACGGTTCCAGGTGTAGCGCAGGTCCTTCATCTCTTTGCCCTTGGCTTCCAGGTCAAAGCGTTTCAGGTCGACGCGGGCTTCCTCGCCCAGCTTGATCGCGGTGAGGCCGATGTCCATGTAATAGGGCAGGTTCTCGGCGCGTACCTGATAGAACACCGGGCGCGCATGATGGATGTCGCACAGGTCGCGGAACTGCCAGATCATTTCGGCACGTGGCTGGGTCGGACCGATCGGGTCATACAAGGCCACCAGGCTGCGGCCGCGACGGGCATACATCAGGAACGCTTCGTCATTCGGGTGGAACAGCAGCGCCTTGTCGCCGGTCAGCGCCAGGCCGCCGTCGGGTTGCGACGATGCCATCAGGATCTTGCTGGCGCGTTCCAGTTCCTCGGGTGTCGGCAGGTGGATCACCGGGCGTGCGGTGCGCAGCAGCCAGGTCAGCGAGACGATGACCAGCAGCACGGCGGCGCCCAGCAGCGAGCGCAGGCCGCGCGGGGCATTGGCATCGAGGGTGAACTGCCACCACAGTTGATGGCTGTACGGTACATCTTGATACGCGAACAGCAGCAGCCAGATAGAAGCCCCCAGCACACAGACGCTGGCCACCAGATACAGCGGTGAGAAAGGCAGCTCGGTCAGGCGGCTGGCGCGATAGAACGAGCGGCGGAAGATCGCCAGCAGTATCGCCGTCATGGTCATCAGGCTGGCTTCTTCCCAATCGAACCCCTTGAGCAGCGAGAGCAGGGCGCCCACCAGCAGCAGCACCATGGTCAGCATCCACGCAGCCGACAGGCGTCGACGCAGGCCCTGGGCCAGCAACAGGCACAGCACGCCGATCAGGCTGGCACCGAAGTGCGAGGCGTCAATCAGGCGGTGGGGGATCAGGAAGCCGATGTTTTCCAGGCGTGAGTCGATTTCTGGCGTGGCGCCGGAAAACAGCAGGACCACGCCGGACAAAAAAACCAGTACGGCCAGCACCGGCGCCGCCAAACCCGAGGCTACCCGCAGGCTTTGCTGAGTCTGGAACAGGCGCTGCGCTTCGTTGACCAGCAGGAATACGCAGGCGATCAGCAGCGGCAGGACCACGTAGATCATGCGGTACAGCAGTAGGGCGGCAGCCAATGGCGCGGCACCGAGCTTGTCGGCGAATGCGGCGAGCAGGATGGCTTCAAATACGCCCACGCCCCCTGGCACATGGCTGAGCACACCAGCGGCCAGCGCCAGCAGGTACACGAGCAGGAACGGGCCGAAAGGCGGTGCTTCCGGCAGCAGCATATAAAGGACGGTGGCGGCAGCGGCAACGTCCAGTGCGGTGATGATCAGTTGCAGGAATGTCAGGCGGCGACCGGGCAGACGCAGGGTCCGACGCCCGGCTTTTACCAGCAGGTTGTCCGGGTAGGGTTGTTCCGGCAGGCGGCGGCGATAGATGCCGATGCACAACATGGCCGACAGCAACAGCACTGCGCCGGCAACGCCGCCGAGCACCGTTTGTGGCAAATGCAGGTAGGTCGACGCTGCCGGCAAGTTGCTCAGCGTGGCCAATGCAGCCAGCGGGGGCAGGGCGCAGCCCAGTGCCAGGCTGGCGAACACGGTCATGTGGGCGACTTCCGAAGCCCCGATGCCATGGCGTGCATATAAACGGTAGCGTACCGAGCCGCCCGAGAGCATCGACAGGCCAATGGCATTGCCGATCGCAAAGGCAGTAAAGCCGCCAAGGGCCAAGGTCTTGGCCGGCAGGTTCACCCCGGCATAGCGTGCGCCGGAAAATTCATAGCCCAGCAGAATGACAAACCCGGCGACGGCGGCGGCGAACGCACCGAGCAATGCGGGTTTGGGGACTTCCAGGATCGAGTCGTGGAGAGCGTAGAGGTCCAGCTCCAATAGCAGGTGCCGACAGGCGATCAGGGCGATTGCGAACAGCAACAAGGTCACGGCCAGCCCGATGGGTTGCCGGTATTTGCTCAACAGATCCAGCCAGCGCAAGCGGGTGGGGGCGATAGGTTGTTCTGCTGTGACGGTGTCTTGTGGTTCAGACGAGTTGGCGCGCATCAATCACCTCGTGGATTGTGCGCGACAGGATGGAGGTATCCAGCCAAGTTACCAATCCCTATGGACAAAATAATTACAAATATTAACGCGGATCACCGGGGGCGGCGACTGCGGCCATTGGTCGTAGAGGCGTAAGCATAGCGTGCAATGAGATGGACTCTACAAACCGTGTACGGTTTCATGAAAGATGCCATGCCATTGTTTCAGAAGAACTTTTTCATCGGATACAAAAAAGGCCACTCTTTCGAGTAGCCTTTTTTGATGTTTGGTTGCGGGAGCCGGATTTGAACCGACGACCTTCGGGTTATGAGCCCGACGAGCTACCAGACTGCTCCATCCCGCGTCTGTGGGCGGCATTCTACAGCCAGATGGCGAGGTGTCAACCGTTAATGAGCCGATGGGTCAAATAAGTGTGAAATAGCTGACATGTAACCTAAGTTCGCGATTGAAAACGCTTTTTGTAGTGAGCGGGCTTGCCCCGCGCCGGGCTGCGGAGCAGTCCGTGGTGAAGTGCACACTATCTTGTGTGGGGCTGCTTCGCAGCCCAGGACGGGACAGCCACAACAAAAAAGGCCACTCTTTCGAGTAGCCTTTTTTGATGTTTGGTTGCGGGAGCCGGATTTGAACCGACGACCTTCGGGTTATGAGCCCGACGAGCTACCAGACTGCTCCATCCCGCGTCTGTGTGTCGGCATTCTACAGAGGATCACGAGTGTGTCAACCTGTGAATCGAAGAAAAGCGCTTGTGGTTCAATCGGTTAGGTCTCCATGCGGGGCCATTTGAGGCGTGCGGGCCAGTAGGGCCAAGGGTTTCAGCTCTATTGGAAGGCTAATTTCGATTGAGAAAATAAATTCATCTAGGAAATTTCCTACCACTCAATCGGAAGATTCAAACTACTGGTGCTATATACAGGGGTGGATGCGATACTGGCCACCCGTTGGATTAAACCCGCCTTTCTACTTATGACGCAGCGCAAAATCATCCACGTTGACTGTGATTGCTTCTACGCCGCCATTGAGATGCGCGATGACCCGAGCCTGGCGCAAAAGCCCCTGGCAGTAGGTGGGTCGGCAGATCGAAGGGGCGTGATCGCTACATGCAACTACGAAGCGCGAGCGTATGGGGTGCGTTCCGCCATGTCGTCGCGACATGCCCTGAAGCTCTGCCCGGACCTGACCATCGTCAAGCCGCGCATGGATGCCTATAAGGAGGCGTCGAAGGAAATCCAGACGATCTTTCGCGACTACACCGACTTGATCGAGCCCCTGTCGCTGGACGAGGCCTACCTGGATGTCTCCGATAGCCCGCACTTTGGCGGCAGCGCCACGCGCATCGCCCAGGACATTCGGCGCCGGGTCTCCAACCAATTGCACATCACCGTGTCCGCCGGCGTGGCGCCGAACAAGTTCTTGGCCAAGATCGCCAGCGATTGGAAAAAGCCCAACGGCCTGTTTGTCATCACCCCGGATCAGGTCGAGGACTTTGTCTCCCAACTGCGGGTAAGCAAGTTGCACGGCGTGGGCAAGGTGACGGCAGACAAGCTGGCGCGCCTGGGCATCGAAGACTGCCTGCAATTGCGCGAATGGAACAAGCTGGCGCTGGTACGTGAGTTCGGCAGCTTTGGCGAGCGCTTGTGGAGCCTGGCCCGTGGGATAGATGAACGTGTGGTGCAGAACGACAGCCGGCGGCAGTCCATCAGTGTGGAAAATACCTACGATGTGGACCTGCCGGATCTCTCAAGCTGCCTGGCGAAACTGCCCGAACTGATGGAGACCCTGGCAGGGCGCATGGCGCGTATCGACAGCAGCTACAAGGCGGGCAAGCCGTTCGTTAAGGTGAAGTTTCATGACTTTACCCAGACAACGTTGGAGCAGGCGGGCGCGGCGCGGGATCTGGAGAGTTATCAACAGTTGATGACCCAGGCGTTCAATCGCGGTGGGAAACCGGTGCGGTTGTTGGGGATTGGTGTGCGGTTGCTGGACCTGAGTGGCGGGAACGAACAGTTAGAGTTCTCTTGGTAGAAACCGGAAACAAATGTGGGAGGGAGCAAACCCCCTCCCACATTTGGATCGATAGCGTTTTCGAAGCCTCAGCGTGCTCCGGGATCCGCCACCAACCGCCCTGCATCCTTGGTCAACGCCTGCAGGAATTCCTGCTGCAACTCGGGATCATTGCGGGTCAGTTCGATCAGGCTTTGTTCCAGTTCGCTGGCTTCTTCCTCCAGGCCCAGCTCCGACAGGCGCTTGACCCGGTGCACCCACTGGCTGACTTCATCGTCTTCCAGGTCGTCGTAGATCAGGCCGTGGGCTTCCAGCAACTTGCCGCGCAGGGTGCTGCTGATCGCCAGGGTCGAGTCCGAGTGCACGTCGTCCTGGCCATCTTCCACGCTGATCTTCAAGGTCGTGACGCGGTTCAGGTCCTGCTCGGCAAACGGGCTGTCCAACAGGTTCAGGCGCAGCACGCCGTTGCGGTCGGTGGTCAGCTCATGGGTCTGTTTGCCGGCGGTGACCTGGACCGGGCGCTCGCTCCAGGGCAGGCTCGAATACTCCACGCGTTTGTCGCGCTGGACTTCATCGATACCCGCCAGGTTCTGTTGCGCGCGCCCATGGGATTGCACATTCATGAACGGGTTGAGACCGTCCACGCCGTAGGTCAGCCAGTCGTGGGTCATGCTGGTCGGCAGGTTGCCGAGGGCGAAGATGTTCGCCACGTTGGCGCCCGCACCCGCGACCAAAGCCACTGCACCCAGGGGCATCTCATAGAGTTTGCGCCAGGGCTGGTAAGGCGTGTAGCGATCGTAACGACGGGTAACTTCGAATTCGGTGACCTCAAAGGTCTTTTGCTCGTGAATGCGAACCCGGCGTTGCGGCAGTTCCAGCACTTTGGGTTCGCCTACATCGATCTGCAGGCTGTGGTCGAGCAACTTACGCTCGACCCGCTCCTCGTGCTCACTGCGTTGCGACATCTGATTGGCGCAGCCGCTGACCAGCAGGGCGCCGCACAAGGCGGCGCCCCCCAGGGCTCTGGTGTTTCGCTTGAACATGACGTCTCTTGATCTGGTTTTCAGCGACGAATACGCGCCTGGAGGAAAGACAGCACGTCAGCCACCGGCAAGGGTTGGGCTTCGGCTTCGGTCCGGCTCTTGTATTCCAGATTGCCATCGGCCAGGCCGCGGTCACTGACCACGATCCGGTGCGGGATGCCAATCAGCTCCATGTCGGCGAACTTGATGCCCGGGCTGGTTTTCTTGTCGCGGTCATCCAGCAGCACTTCAAAACCAGCGGCCGTCAGTTCGGCATACAGTTTGTCGGTGGCTTCGCGTACTTGCTCGGTTTCGTAACGCAGTGGTACCAGGGCCACCTGGAAAGGCGCGAGGGCGTCACTCCAGATAATGCCTTTCTCGTCGTTGTTCTGCTCGATGGCAGCGGCAACCACGCGGGAAACGCCAATGCCGTAGCAGCCCATGTCGAGGGTAATCGGCTTGCCGTTCTCGCCCAGCACTTCGCACTTCATCGCCTTGCTGTACTTGTTGCCCAGCTGGAAGATGTGCCCGACTTCGATGCCGCGCTTGATTTCCAGGGTGCCCTTGCCGTCCGGGCTTGGGTCGCCAGCAACGACGTTGCGCAGGTCGGCCACGGTCGGCACCGGCAGGTCACGCTCCCAGTTCACGCCGAAGTAGTGCTTGTCGTCGATGTTCGCGCCGATACCGAAGTCGCTCATCAACTCGACCGAGCGGTCGATGATGATCGGCAGCGGCAGGTTCAGCGGGCCGAGGGAACCGGCACCGGCGCCGATGGCGTCGCGCAGTTCGGCATCGCTGGCCATGACCAGCGGGCTGGCCACGCCAGGTTGCTGGGCGGCCTTGATTTCGTTGAGTTCGTGGTCGCCACGGATCACCAGGGCGATCAGCTTGCCTTCTTCTTCGGCGTGCACGATCAGGGTCTTGATGGTCTTTTCAATCGGCAGATTGAATTTCTCCACCAGGGCCGCGATGGTCTTGGTCTCTGGCGTATCCACCAGGCGCAGTTCTTCAGCCGGGGCTGGACGGGAGGTTTCCCGTGGCACGGCTTCGGCTTTCTCGATGTTCGCCGCGTAGTCGGAACCGTTGCTGAACGCGATATCGTCTTCGCCGGACTCGGCCAGCACGTGGAATTCGTGGGAGCCGGCACCGCCGATGGAGCCATTGTCCGCTTCAACCGCCCGGAACTTCAGGCCCAGGCGCGTGAACACATTGCAGTAGGCCTGGTGCATGCGGTCGTAGGTGGCCTGCAGCGATGCCTGGTCGGCGTGGAACGAATAGGCGTCCTTCATGATGAATTCGCGGCCGCGCATCAAACCGAAGCGTGGGCGGATTTCATCGCGGAATTTGGTCTGGATCTGATACAGGTTCAGAGGCAGCTGTTTATAGCTGCTCAACTCGTTGCGCATCAGGTCGGTGATCACTTCTTCATGGGTCGGGCCGGCGCAGAAGTCGCGGCCATGACGGTCCTTGAAGCGCAGCAACTCAGGGCCGTACTCTTCCCAGCGCCCGGATTCCTGCCACAGCTCGGCCGGTTGGGTGCTCGGCATCAACACTTCGAGAGAGCCGGCGGCGTTCATTTCTTCGCGAACGATGGCTTCGACCTTGCGCATCACCTTCAAGCCCATGGGCAGCCAGGTGTACAGGCCCGAGGCCAGTTTGCGGATCATGCCGGCGCGCAGCATCAGCTGGTGGCTGATCACGACCGCATCGGAAGGCGTTTCTTTCTGTGTGGCGAGCAAATATTGACTGGTACGCATGGTAGGCCGTTGTCGGTTGCTTGGACTTGAAATGACTTGGGATTGTACGGGCGCAAACTGCCGCCGTACAGGCATCAGAATGCAGGGCTGTCTGTAGGCGCAGAGCTTGCTCGCGATGGGGGCGCCGCGGTCTGGCTTTTAAAGGGCCCCCAGAATCAGTCCTCTACCGGCGGATTCAACCGAATCCGCCGATTCTCCTGATACCAGTGCAACGCAATCAGCAGCAATGTCGGCACGCCCAGCATGCAGGTGATCAGGAAGAAGTTGTGGTACCCGAACTTCTCCACCATCACCCCCGAATACCCACCGATCAGGCGAGGCAACAACAGCATGATCGAGCTGAGCAGCGCATATTGGGTGGCGGAAAACTTGAGGTTGGTCAGGCTCGACAGGTAGGCCACGAATGCCGACGTGGCCAGGCCCGAGCTGAAGTTATCCAGGGAGATGGTGAAGATCAGCATCTGCAGGTCGGGGCCCATGTCGGCGAGCATCACGAACAGCAGGTTGGTCCCCGCCGACGTCACGCCGCCGATAAACAGGATCGGCAGGATGCCGAAGCGCACGATCAGCAGGCCGCCCATGCCGGCGCCGAGCAGGGTCATGATCAGGCCGAAGATCTTGCTGACCCCGGCGATCTGATCCTTGGTAAAGCCCTGGTCGATGTAGAACACGTTGGCCATCACGCCCATCACTGTGTCGGACATGCGATAGGTGGCGATCAGCCCCAGCAGCAGCAATGCCTGCCAGCGGTAGCGCAGGATAAAGTCGTTGACCGGCGTGAGCACCGGCGCCAGGCCCCGTCGGCCCATGGCCGACAGGCACAGTGTGGTGAGAATGATATAGAGAATGGCGCGCAGGAACGCGCGGTCGTCCATCAGCAAGTCCCACAGGCTGACGCCCTGGAACAGCACGCTGGCGAAGTCGGTGTTGAACAGCTGGGTGAACATCGCCGGTACGGACACCAGCAACACGATCAGCACGAACACCGACACCAGTTGATGCACGAAGCTGTAGCGCCCGGCCTGCAACTGGGTGCGCAGCGGTACATTCGGTTCGCGCATGAACAGCGTGGTCAGCAGCGCCGGGATCATCAGCACGCCGAACAGCACATAGGTGCCGGTCCAGGCCGAGTGCTTATAGTTGAAGCCGGTGGAGCCGAAGCCTTCGGCAAAGAACAGCGCACCGGCCGTGGCCAGCAGGGCGGCGATGCGGTAGCCGGACATATAGCTGGCGGCCAGGGCGGCCTGGCGGCTGTCGTCGGCGATCTCCAGGCGATAGGCGTCGACCGCGATGTCCTGGGTGGCGGAAGCGAAGGCCACCACGACGGCAATGGCGATCAGCCAGGACAGGTGTTTCTGCGGGTCGCAGAAGCCCATGCCGATCAATCCGAGGATCACCAGCGACTGTGCAAGCACCAGCCAGGAGCGACGACGTCCGAGTTTACCGAGCAGTGGCAGGCGCCATTGGTCGAGCAGCGGCGACCAGACCCATTTGAAGGCGTACGCCAAACCGATCAGGCTCGCATAGCCGATGGTCTCGCGGGCCACACCGGCCTCACGCAGCCACACCGAAAGCGTCGAGAACACCAACATGTAAGGCAAGCCGGCGGCAAAGCCGAGCAACAACAGCACTAACGTCGAGGGGCTGGCATAGGCGGCGAGCGCGGCGCGCCAGGTTTTACGGGGCATGGGCTGGAGTCTGCCTCAGATTCACGGAAACAAAGCGCGCACTCTAACCGCTGTGCTCTACCGGGCGCCAGCCATGGCGCTGAATATCCACGCGATTGTTGCGCACCGTGACGCCCTCGTCACGCAAGCGCGCCCGTTGCTCGTCGCCTGAGGCGCTGCCCACCGGCAGACTTATCCGACCACCGGCACCCAGCACGCGATGCCAGGGCAATGTGGTGCCCTCGGGAAGTTGGCTCAAGGTACGACCCACCCAGCGCGCGGCGCGTCCCAGCCCGGCCAGTTGCGCCAGTTCGCCGTAGCTCACCACGCAACCGGCGGGGACTTGCGCCAGGGTCAGGTACAGCGCGGTGCGGCGCATTTCGGCGGGGGTTTGTGGGGCATCGGCAGGCTGATTGACTGTGGGCATATCCGTTGGGATCTTCGGTCTTTTGTAAGAAACGTCTGTAAGTATGCTGTTGAGAATTGAACTCAACACAAATCCTTGAGTCAGTCCTAGCTATCTAACACGATAATCGCCCCTTTTCGCCAACCTTGAGCTCCCCATCCGCTTATGTTGTCCAGAACCCTGCTGTGCCTCGCTGTCTTCAGTGCCTCCACGCCCCTGCTGGCCGATACCGTCTGGTTAAAAAACGGTGATCGCCTGACCGGCAAGATCAAGGTCTTCGACGGTGGCAAGCTGCTGATCCAGACCGACTACGCCGGCGCCATTCCGGTGGACTGGAAGCAGGTGAAAACCCTGGAGAGCGACCAGGAGTTGCTGGTCAAGCAGGACGCCTACACCGGCGAGAAGGCCAAGTCCCTGCAGGCGGCGGACGATGGCAAGGTGGTGCTGGCCAATGGCGAGGCGCCCAAGACCGTCGAGCTGGCAAGTATCCAGCAGATCATCAAGCCCAAGCCGGTGATCGAAGACCTGATGTGGAAGGGCAATGTCGACATGGCGCTGGACTACAAGCGCGCCGAAAAAGACACCAATGACTACGACATCGACTTCAAGACCACCGCGCGCCATGGCCAATGGCGCCATACCGGGCAGGGCGAGTACAACCGCGAGTTCCAGGACGACGTCACCACCACCGACAACTGGGCGCTGGAGTATGACCTAGACCGCTTCATCACCGAGCACTGGTTCTGGCAGGGGCGCCTGACCTACAAGCGCGACAAGGTTGAAGACCTGGCGCGCCAACGTACCGTCGGTACCGGCCCGGGCTACCAGTTCTGGGACGACGAACTGGGGGCGTTCTCCCTCGGCTCGCTGGTCAACCGCACCGATTACGAGTACGCCGATGGCGGCAAGGACAACTTCTATTCCTTGGCCATGAAGTGGAACTACAACCGCTACCTGGTGGGCAAGACCGTTGAGTTCTTCACCAATGGCGAGGTGGGCAAGCCTATCGACGGCCCGGCCGAGTACTCCCTGGATGCGGAAATGGGCCTGCGCTATAAAGTCACCGAGTGGGCGTCGCTCAACCTCAAGGCCGAGCGCGACGTGATCAGCGGCGATTCGGAAAGCAGCCTGAGCAAGACCCGCTATACCGCAGGCTTCGGCGTCGCCTGGTAATCGAGCCGCTGGCAACCGGCGCGTAGATTGATTACCTTGTGTTGAGATCCATTCCCATACGCTATGGGCGGCCGAATACCCGAGGAGTCATACGTTGAGCACGCAGGTTGCCAAGAACGCCCGAGAGCTGTTGCTCAAGGAATACCGTGGGGCTCTCTCCACACTGTCCAAGGCCATGCCCGGCTTTCCGTTCGGCTCGGTCGTGCCGTATTGCCTCGACGAGCAGGGCCGCCCGCTGATTCTGATCAGCCGTATCGCCCAGCACACCCATAACCTGCAAAAAGATCCCAAGTGTTCGCTGCTGGTCGGCGAGCGTGAAGCGGATGATGTGCAGGCCGTGGGGCGCCTGACCTACCTGGCCGAAGCCGAGAAACTCGAGGACCCGGTCGCCATCGAAGCAGCGGCCGAGCGCTATTACCGCTACTTCCCCGATTCGGCCAACTACCACCAGGCCCACGATTTCGATTTCTGGGTGCTCAAGCCGGTGCGTCACCGTTATATCGGCGGGTTTGGCGCGATTCACTGGATCGACCAATTGACCCTGGCCAACCCCTTCGCGGGCAAGGCCGAGCGCAGCATGATCGAGCACATGAACAGCGACCACACCAAGGCCATTGCCCATTACGTCGAGTTGGCCGGCTTGCCTGCTTTCGAACCTGCGCAATTGGCCGGCATCGACAGCGAAGGCCTGCATCTGCGCATCGGCCAGGCTTTGCACTGGCTGCCGTTTGCGGCGTCTTGCAACACGCCGACACAAGTACGTGAAGCCCTGGTTTCATTGGCCCACGCCGAGGTCTGGCCGAAAAAAGCCGTCGCTGAAGCTTGAATTCACGAAACGGCGACGTCATCTAAGGTGGACTGGCAAGGCATTCTTGCGTTGAGGAACCTTTTGATGCGCCCTTTTTTATTGCTCTTTCTGCTGTTCCCGGTGTTGGAGCTGTTCGTATTCGTTCAAGTCAGCGGTGCGATCGGGTTTTTCCCGGCCCTGTTGCTGATCATTCTCGGCTCGATGCTCGGCGTCCTGGTGCTGCGCGTCGCCGGCCTGGCCACGGCGCTGCGTGCCCGTGAGAGCCTGAACCGCGGCGAACTGCCGGCCCAGACCATGCTCGAAGGCCTGATGATGGCGTTGGCGGGCGGCCTGTTGATCCTCCCGGGCTTTATCAGCGACGTAGTGGGCCTGGTGATGCTGCTGCCGTTCACCCGCAAATTGCTGGCGGGCAAGATGCGCCAGCGCGCCGAAGAGGCCGCTATTCGCCAACGTGCGTTCGCCGACGACCTGCAACCCCGTGGCGGCCCGGCTCCGCGCCAACCGTTGGGGCGAGAAGGCGACGTGATCGAAGGCGAGTTCGAACACCGCGACAGCAAATAACCGCTTCACTGGCACGGCACCTTCGGGTGCCGTGTTGCTTTTATAGGCCGGCAGACGCAAAAAAAATCATCGCCGGCCCCTTGTAATAAGCTTATGCGCCCTTATGTAACGGTCACCGCAAGGTTTCTGGTGGCGACACCGGACAGACTTCCGTGTTTCGCCCAGCGAACCGCGACCGGCACTGCCGGAATACAACCCGCCGGTATCGATACCGGCCGATGAAAAACACAATTAGGAGAGATCGACAATGAGCAAGCTTCGTCCTCTGCACGACCGCGTCGTAATCCGTCGCAGCGAAGAAGAAAAGAAAACCGCTGGCGGTATCGTTCTGCCAGGTTCGGCTGCTGAAAAAGCCAACCACGGTGTGATCGTCGCTGCAGGCCCAGGCAAGACTCTGGAAAACGGTGACGTACGTGCGCTGGCCGTTAAAGTCGGTGACAAGGTTGTATTTGGCCCTTACTCCGGCAGCAACACTGTGAAAGTCGACGGCGAAGACCTGCTGGTTATGGCTGAGAACGAGATTCTCGCCGTTCTGGAAGACTGATTTCCCCGCTCATTTTCCCGTTACTACAAAGTATTTAAGGAATATCGATCATGGCTGCTAAAGAAGTTAAATTCGGCGATTCCGCCCGTAAGAAAATGCTCACCGGTGTCAACATCCTGGCTGACGCAGTAAAAGCGACCCTGGGCCCGAAAGGCCGTAACGTGATCATCGAGAAGAGCTTCGGCGCTCCGACCATCACCAAGGACGGCGTTTCCGTCGCCAAAGAAATCGAACTGGAAGACCGTTTCGAAAACATGGGCGCGCAGCTGGTCAAAGACGTTGCCTCCCGTGCCAACGATGACGCAGGCGACGGTACTACCACCGCCACCGTTCTGGCTCAGGCGATCGTCAACGAAGGCTACAAGGCCGTTGCTGCCGGCATGAACCCGATGGACCTCAAGCGCGGCATCGACAAGGCCACCATCGCCATCGTCGCTGAGCTGAAAAACCTGTCCAAGCCTTGCGCCGACACCAAGGCTATCGCCCAGGTAGGCACCATCTCCGCCAACTCCGACAGCTCCATCGGCGACATCATTGCCGAAGCCATGGAAAAAGTCGGTAAAGAAGGCGTGATCACCGTTGAAGAAGGCACTGGCCTGGAAAACGAACTGTCGGTTGTCGAAGGCATGCAGTTCGACCGTGGCTACCTGTCCCCGTACTTCGTCAACAAGCCGGAAACCATGGTTGCCGAGCTGGACAGCCCGCTGATCCTGCTGGTCGACAAGAAGATTTCCAACATCCGCGAAATGCTGCCAGTGCTGGAAGCCGTTGCCAAAGCCGGCCGCCCACTGCTGATCGTTTCCGAAGACGTTGAAGGCGAAGCCCTGGCGACCCTGGTTGTGAACAACATGCGTGGCATCGTTAAAGTCGCAGCCGTCAAGGCTCCAGGCTTCGGCGACCGTCGCAAGGCCATGCTGCAGGACATCGCCGTCCTGACCGGCGGTACCGTTATCTCCGAAGAGATCGGCCTGAGCCTGGAAAGCGCCACCCTGGAAAACCTGGGTAGCGCCAAGCGCGTGACCATCTCCAAGGAAAACACCATCATCGTTGACGGTGCTGGCGTTGACGGCGACATCCAATCGCGCATCACTCAGATCCGTGCCCAGGTTGCCGAGACGTCCTCGGACTACGACCGTGAAAAACTGCAAGAGCGCCTGGCCAAGCTGTCCGGCGGCGTTGCAGTGATCAAGGTTGGCGCGGGTTCCGAAGTTGAAATGAAAGAGAAGAAAGCCCGCGTTGAAGACGCCCTGCACGCAACCCGCGCAGCCGTCGAAGAAGGCGTGGTACCTGGCGGTGGCGTCGCGCTGATCCGTGCCCTGGAAGCCCTGACCAACCTGGCCGGCGACAACGCTGACCAGAACGTCGGTATCGCTGTGCTGCGTCGTGCGGTTGAAGCACCGCTGCGTCAGATCGCTGCCAACTCCGGCGACGAGCCAAGTGTTGTGGTCAACGAAGTCAAGAACGGCAAAGGTAACTACGGTTACAACGCTGCGACTGGCGTCTATGGCGACATGATCGAAATGGGCATCCTGGACCCTACCAAGGTGACTCGTTCCGCGCTGCAGGCCGCAGCCTCCATCGGTGGTCTGATCCTGACCACCGAAGCTGCAATCGCTGACAAGCCAAAGGCTGAAGGCTCGGCTGGCGGCGGTATGCCAGACATGGGCGGCATGGGTGGCATGGGCGGCATGATGTAAGCCAGCCTTACCCCTGTACTGAAAAAGCCCCGCCTGCAGTAATGCAGGTGGGGCTTTTTTGTGGGCGGCGGCTTGGGCTCAGGTGGGCGCCGCGCGCTTGGAGGGCCGGTACAGCAACAGGCAATACAGCCCCAGGCAGATCAGCCAGGAGAAAATTGCCGTCCACACGTTATGGGAAAAGAAGTGCGCGCCTTGCATCATACGGCTGACGGAAAAAACGCTGCCCAAGCCGACGGCGAAGATGAATGCGCTGCGCGCCATCCGTGGCTGCCGGTCACGCAGTGCAAAAAACAGGGCAAACAAGGCGAACCCGGTGGCGGCATGACCGCCTGGCCAGCAGCGCCCGGGTTTATCGGTGGGCGGGCGAGGGCTCAGCAATTTGCTGTAGGTTTCCTGACCGCCGAATTCCTGGACGCTCCACGGGCACTGGACGCCGGTGATGGTTTTCAGCGGAGCGACAAACGCGGTCGCCAGCCCAAGGGACAGCACCAGGCAGCCCAGTTCACGCCGATAGGGTTTGAGCCGCCGGAGGATAAACGTGCCGGCAAATCCCAGGATCGCCAGGACCGAGAACAGGATGACCAACTGTTTGGCACGATCATGCAGGATGTCTTCGAGGAAGAAACTGTAACGCCCGATGAAGCCGCCCTCCGCGCCGTTGTAGAACAGCTTGGCGAGGTTCATGTCCAGCGAGGTCAGCTCCAGCAGCAGCAATAGGAGCGCAGCGCCGCCGGGGATGCCCAGGCAGAGCCATAGGTTGAGAGGTTTGGAGACGGGGACGGCGGGGGTGGTTCCCATGGTGGACCCTGGTGAAAAACGTCCCGTACTGACCTGTGCGGGGCGTTTTGGTTAGCGCGTGCTCAGTGCCGGGGCCTCTTCCTTGGGCGCTCTCCAGCTCAGTAACTGTTGTTTGAAGTCATAGCTGGCGGCCTGGTAGTAGGTGATCGCCCGCTGGATCAACGGGTCATCGCTGCCGACCCGCAACTCCTGGCTCTCACCCAGGGCCTGGTCGTGGCGGCGCAGGCCCAGGCGTGGGCTGAGAATGGCCAGGTCCTTGCCGTCGAACAGGCCAAGGTGCTGGTAGTTGCCGAGCACCACCCGAGGTGGCAGTGGGTTGTCTTGCAGTAGGTTGCGACCAAAGAAGGTGGATTCGTAGCTCAGGTTGAGCAGGCCCAGCAGCGTGGGCGCCAGGTCGATCTGGCTGGCCAGTTGTGCGCTTTCCCGTGCGTCGATCAGCTTGGGCGCATAGATGAACAGCGGAATCTGGTAGTTGGTGATGGGCAGGTCTTCCTTGCCTGCGCTGCCGGCGGTGTGGTCGGCGACGAAGATGAAGATCGTGTTATCGAACCAGGGTTTTTGGCGGGCGGCTTCCAGGAATTGGCCGATGGCGTGGTCGGTGTATTTCACCGCGCCGTCGCGGCCATTCCCGGATTTGATGTCGATACGCCCATCCGGGTAGGTGTAGGGGCGGTGGTTGGAAGTGGTCATCAGTTGCAGCAAAAAGGGCTGCTGCTTGGCGTAGTCGATGTCGGCCAGTTTCAGGGTTTGGTTATACAGGTCCTCGTCAGCCATGCCCCAGGCGTTCTTGAACGAGATTTCTGACTCGGGCACGCTGCTCTGGTCCACGACGCGATAACCGTTGCCGCTGAAAAACGCGTTCATGTTATCGAAGTACCCGCGCCCGCCGTACACAAACACGCTGTCGTAACCGACGGCCGTGAGCTGTTGCCCCAGGCTGGCGAAGCCGCTTTCACGACCGATGCGCTTGACGATCGAGCGCCCGGGCGTGGGTGGAATCGCCAGGGTGATCGCCTCCAGGCCACGGTCGGTGCGAGTGCCGGTGGCATAGAAATTATTGAAATACAGGCTCTGTTTACGCAGCGCATCCAGGTTAGGCGTGAGGTTGCGCTCGTCGCCGTTGCTGCCCATGTACTTGGCGCTGAAACTTTCGATGGTCACCAGCACGACATTGGGTTTGCGCGGCGTGCCCGGATTGGTGATGGCGCGGCGGATATCCAGCGAGTCCTGGCCGATAAAGCGGGCGTTGGGTTCGCTCAGCTCTGTACGCAGTTGCGTGGCGATAACCTCAGTCGGCAGGGTTTTGTAGAACTGTGGGTAATCCAGTTCGTTGTTACGGAATGCGGCGAAAAACTGATACGGACCATTGCTGGCCAGTTCGTTCTTGTAGGCGTTGCCGCCCTGGGCTCGCGGGCTGTCCTGGCTGACCAGTTGCAGGCTGAGGCCAGCAATCACCAACAGGGCCAGGGCATTCACCAGGCGACCGCGCATCGGCGGCAGTGGGGCGCTCATCGCCGCATTGAACGGCTTGCGCAAGGCCAGGCTCAAGACAATCGCCAGCATGGCGAGCAGGCTCAGCAGTTTGCCGATCGGGTAGGACTCGAGCAGGTTGTTCAACACCTCGTCGGAGTACACCAGGTAATCGACGGCAATGAAGTTGAAGCGCACGCCGAATTCATCCCAGAACAGCCACTCGGCCACCGAGGTAAATAGCATGGCGAACAGGCTGACGGTGAGCACGGCCTGCAGGAACCAGCGGTGACCGCGACGGCGCCACAGCACGGGCGGGCACAGCAGCAAATACAAACCCAGCGGCAGTGCCGCATACGCCAGGAAACCCAGGTCGTACAGCAGGCCCACGCCAAACACCGGCAACAGGTTGCCGCCGACTTCATCCAAATGGGTGATGAGCAGCACGCCACGAGTGAGCAGGAAAATAACCAGCCAGGCACCGGTTACCAACAGCAAATAGCGCATTGGCGCCGTCTTGAGCAACCCCATGTCCATGTTCCTTATATCAATGGGGGGCGATCTTCTGCCTGACACTGTAGTCAGTTTGTGAAGCTATAGTGAAAAACTCGTTGGTAGGCTGAATCGGTTGAAAACCTATATTGGCACGCCTTTCCGCTCTATCCCTGAGCCACACTTGGCCTTAAGCTGCGCGAGCCAACACGGCCGTTACCGCGTACGGAGACACTGCCCATGCGAATTCTACTGGTTGAAGACAACCGCGATATTCTGGCCAACCTGGCCGACTACCTGGGGCTAAAAGGCTACACCGTGGACTGTGCGCAGGACGGTTTGTCGGGCCTGCACCTGGCCGCGACCGAGCATTACGACTTGATCGTGCTCGACATCATGCTGCCTGGCATCGATGGCTACACCTTGTGCAAACGCCTGCGTGAGGACGCGCGCCGTGACACGCCGGTGATCATGCTCACCGCTCGCGACCAGTTGGATGACCGGCTGCAGGGCTTCAAGTCCGGCGCCGATGACTATTTGCTCAAACCGTTTGCCCTGTCGGAACTGGCTGCGCGCATCGAAGCGGTGCTGCGCCGTGCCCAAGGTGGCGGTCGCCGCGCCCTGCAAGTGGCTGATCTGAATTACGACCTCGATACCCTGGAAGTGACCCGCGAAGGGCGCCTGCTCAAGCTCAACCCGGTCGGCCTGAAGCTGCTCGCGGTCTTGATGCAGAAAAGTCCCCACGTATTGCGTCGGGAAGTGCTGGAAGAGGCGCTGTGGGGCGATGACTGCCCGGACAGCGACAGCCTGCGCAGCCATGTCCACCAGTTGCGCCAGGTGATCGATAAGCCGTTCGCCAAGCCGTTGCTGCAAACCGTGCATGGTGTGGGTTACCGCTTGGCCGAGGGCCGTGATGGAGTTTAAGCAAAGCCTTGCCCAGCGGATCATCATCGCCTTTGCCTTGATGAGTGCGTTGGTGGCGGGGGCCTTCGCCATGGGCATCGTCGCCACCGTGCACCTGGTGGAAGAGAAGTTGATCTCGGCAGGCTTGGGCGGTGACCTGCAGCGCCTGCTGCTGATGGACACCGTCGAGGACTGGCGGCACCGGCCCGAGCCCGACCAGCTATTTTACTTCAGCGGTGGCCCCGGGGATTTTGAATTGCCCAAGGACCTGCGGCATCTGGAACCAGGGTTTCATGAGGTGTTTCGTGAGGCGTTGTCGTACCACGCCATGGTAGAAGTGGTCGACGGTCGGCGCTATGTGCTGCTGCAGGATCAAAGCGATTTCGAAGAGCGCGAGCGCGTGCTGTTTGCCGTGGTGCTGGTGGGCTTCGTGCTCAGCCTGGCGCTGGCGGTATTCCTCGGCTGGGTGCTGGCCCGTAAAGTGATGGCGCCGGTGGTGCGCCTGGCTCGCCAGGTGCGGCACCGCGACCAGTTGCTGGGCCTGGCGCCTCCCCTGGCACCGGACTACGCGGCCGACGAAGTGGGTGAGCTGGCGGTGGCCTTCGACGCCACGCTGGGGCGCCTGCGCCAGGCGTTGTCCCGCGAGCAGTTGTTCACCAGCGATGTCAGCCACGAACTGCGCACGCCTTTGATGGTGCTGGCCAGTTCCTGCGAACTGTTGCTGGAAAACCCGGCTATCGATCAGCGTGGGCGTAACCAGGTCGAGCGAATCGCCCGGGCCTGCGAAGAAATGCGCGAACTGGTGCAAACCTTCCTGATGCTGGCCCGGGCTCAGCATGATGACGGGAGCATGTCGCCTAGGGCCAATCTGTCCCAGGTCGCTGATGATCTGCTCGGCATCTGGCGCGAGCCCATCGAACACAAGGGCCTGGAGTTGATCTACCAGCCGGGCGACCCGCTGGATACGCGCTACAACGCGACCTTCCTGCATGCCGTGATGGGCAACCTGTTGCGCAATGCCCTGCATTACACCGAAAGCGGCTTCATCCGGCTGACCCTGGAGCCGACCGGGTTTGTGGTGGAAGACAGCGGCGTCGGCATTCCCGAAGACAAGCGCGAAGCGATGTTCGAGCCGTTCGTCCGCGGCAGTGAGAAGCGCGGCGAGGGTCTGGGGTTGGGTTTGTCACTGGTCCAGCGCATCTGCGAGAACCAGGGCTGGAGCGTTACCCTCAGCACCGTGGAGCCCAATGGCTGTCGCTTTCATGTCCAGTTGAGTCAGGTCAACGCCTGAACGTTCCCGCTGCCGTTATCCTGCCAGAGATCCCCGTAATTCGGCGAAGATGGCCCCATGATATTGCTTGTATCTGTAAAGTCTTGAAATATATGAGATTGGACAGGACAAGTTTTTCACAAGGGGTTGACCTGTTGATCACAGGACGCTGCTTAAGGTTGTAGGCATCAGCAACTGGAGATCCGTTGATGCCTACCCCGATCAAGCTCGAATTTTCCGAAAAGTACGACGATCAGCACGCCCACGAATATTTGCTCAAGCATCAGGACAATCTGGCTCGCCGGTTGTCCCACAAACGCGACGAGCAACTGGCCCGTGGCGCGTTGGCGATGGCCGGCGAGCCTGGCCTGGTGCTGGACCTGCCGTGTGGCGCCGGGCGTTTCTGGCCGCTGCTGGCGGAAAAACCCAACCGTGTGATCATCGGCGCCGACAATTCGGCCTCCATGTTGAAGGTCGCGATGGCCGCCCAGCCCGCAGAAGTGGTGAAAAGGGTACGACCCTTGCAGACATCTGCCTTCGATATCGATTTGCCGGATAACTCAGTCGACAGCATTTTCTGTATGCGCCTGCTCCACCACATTGGTGATCCGGCGCACCGTCAGGCAATTCTGCGGGAGTTTCAGCGGGTTACCCGTGACAGCGTGATCATTTCGCTGTGGGTCGATGGCAATTTCAAAGCCTGGAAACGCAAGCGTCTGGAAGGAAAGCGTCGCAAGACAGGTGAGCAGGAAGGTTACCAGAACAGATTTGTGTTACCGGCTGCTACTGTTGAAGCAGAGTTCGAGCAAGCCGGATTCCGTGTTCAGGAATCCCTGGACTTCATACCGCTGTACGCCATGTGGCGGGTGTATGTATTGCGCAAGAGGTAACAGGATGGCAGTTGAGTGCGTAGCAGGCAGTCACGTAGCTCCCGAAGAACGCTTCGATTATTTCTGGCGTCAGCAAGGCGAATGGGTCGAAGAGCCCAATCGCCGGCGTGGCGGTGAAAGTGGTGTACAGCGTGTAATGACTGCCAATGGCCGTTTGCTCTACAGCAAGCGCCAGACGGGCCATATCTACCGCAGTTGGCTGCACCCGTTCGGACGCCCCACGGTGCTGCGCGAGCGTGATGCCCTCAGGGGCCTGCGACTGCTGGATGTTCGCGTGCCCGAAATGGTCTTTTGTGAGGCGCGTCGTGACCCCGAGCACCACTGGAAGGCGCTGCTGGTAACCGCCGCCCTAGACGGCTTCGACGAAATTGAAAACTGGTACGCCGCCGGTGGTCGCGAAGAGTATGGCGAGCAGGTGCACGAGCGCTTGCTCAAGGAGTTGGCTGCCACCCTGGCCCGCATGCACAAGGGCCGCTGGCAGCACGGTTGCCTGTACATCAAGCATATTTTCGTGCGGGTGACGGGCGAGGGCGACTCGGCCCAGGTGGAAGTGGCGCTGCTGGACTTCGAGAAATGCCGCCAGCGCTTGACCGCTTATCGGGCAGCCTCCCATGACATGTTGCAGTTGCGTCGCCATTCGTCGTGGAACAGCACCGACTGGGAAAAACTCAGCTACTTTTACCAGACGGCGTTTGGCAGCGCTATCAAGGGTTTAACCAAATGAAGCTAGAAATAGCACGAGGTTTGTTCCTGGTCGGGGCGATGGGCATTGCGGCCCTGGCCCTGGCCGCATGGGAGCAACCTCGCACACAGGTGCTCAGTGCGGTGCAAGGTGGCGGGCAATGCCTGTTGCCCCGCGTCGCCAAGGCGAGTGCGGCGGTCAAGCCTGATCATGAGTTGCTGTTGTTCATGTTTGGGATGTCCCAAGGGATGAGGCCGCAGAGTTGAAACGATTCAAACCCCCGAAGAAGGGCCTTGCGATGCGAGGCCCTTTTTTTTTACGTGATCTTCCAACCTTACTCGCAACGCGGCTGCTACAAGAGCCTCACCCCCGTAGATACCGTCTTATCGCAAATCCGTAGATACCGTCTTATCCAACACCGCGCAAATCCGTAGCAGCTGCCGAGCGCAAGCGAGGCTGCGTCAGGCGCGCTGCCGATTCAGGCTCGAGTCGCGGCCGACGCAGCCTCGCCAAGGCTCGACAGCTGCTACGGGGGGGCGGTGTTGGATAGACGGTATCTACGCAGGTCAGATCAGATGCAGGTGGTTATCCCAGAGCCCCGCCGGTAATTCCAACGGTTTGGCGACCAGCTGTTTCTGGCGGCAATCGTAGTAGCGGCAACGGCCCTGGCCCGAAGTGACGACAAACCCGTCCGCCACTGCGCCGACGCCTGCGCAATCGGGCAACGGTCCATCCAGGCGCAGCTCGGCGGTGTCCATGTCCCAGATAAAGAAGCGGTTACCACGGGGTGCGGTCAACGCCACCAGGCGCAACTCGCTGTGCACGGCGACGCTGGCGGTGTAATGCCCCATGGCCTGCAACTGCTCATCGGCCACCGGGAACGCCACGAACGGCTGGCCCGGGCGCTTGATCGCCAGCAACTCGGAGCGCTCCTGGGACGGTCCCATGAACTGCTGGCCGGTGAGAAGGGTGCCATCGCTGGCGATGCCCATATGGCGCACGCTGTTCATCTGCTGGCCGAGGGTTTCCTTGCTGATCAGCGTGCCGTCACGGTGCATCAGCACCAGGCTCGGTTCCATGGCGTTGAGGTTCATCTCCACGCGGCTTTCGGCTTCGGTGCGAATGCCGCCGTTGGCCACCACCAGGGTTTCGCCGTCGGGCATCCATGACACCTGGTGCGGGCCGATGCCATGGGTGGAGATCTCGCCGCTGTGCACCAGGCGCTCGCCTTCGAACTTGTACACACCGAGCAGGCCACGGCCGGGGTCGGACGTGTCGTTCTCGGTGGCGTACAGCCAATCGCCGCTCTTGTGGATGACCGCATGGCCATAGAAGTGGCGGTTGGCGTTCGAGGTGAGGGTTTGCAACAGCGCGCCGTTACGCAGGTCGATCAGGTAACTCTCGGTGCCTGGGCGGCGGGCAACAAACAGCGCAATCGGCAGTGTCGGGTGGTTGATGATGTCGTGGCAGCGCTGGCCGACCTGGGTGGCAAACACCTGCTTGCCGTCCAGCTGAAAGCCCACGGCATAGTGCTTGCCGTCTGCATCATCGCGCGCCGACAGCAGCAGCGGGCCCCTGTCTTTCCCTTTGAACAGCGTCCAGCCACCCAACGTGAGTGCGCTGAGCAGCACGCTGCCGATCGCCAAAGCCTGTCGCCTGAGCATCATCAGTCACCGTCGTTGGCATTGAAGCCCAGTTGGATCCCCAGCGCCTTGGCCAGCTCGCCTTCGTGCAGGCGGTGGACGACGTTGAGGCTGTCGTAGATGTCGTTGAGCTGCTGGCGTCCGGCGTCATCGTTCAACAGTTCGTTGAGGGTGCGCTGGTTGCTGGCGAACAGTTTCAGCGCGGCGGCATAGGCCGCGTCGATCTTGTCGGCCAATGGCTTCTGATCCGCCGGCAGCAAACCACGCAGGCCCTTGTTGTCCACGCCCACCCACACGGTCTGGGCGGCGGCGAGGCTGGCTTCCAGGCTTTGCAGGGACGACTGGCTGCGCCATGCATCGGCCTGGAACGGCTGCGGGATGCCCTTGGTCTGGCGGCCCATGGGCGTGCCGAGTTTTTTCTTCAGGGTGTCCAGTGCGGTCACTTGTACGCGCAGCAGATCGGCGATGGCTTCGTGGGAATCAGCGTAGCGCTGGTTCGGAAACTTGCTCATCTGCGCGAGCATGCCGTCGGTGCTGTTCCAGCTGGCCAGGATCTCTTCGGCCAGGGCTTTCTGGCGCTCACCAATGGCCACCAGCAGCGGACAGTAACGGGCTTTCTGCGCATCGTCGGCGATGTCGGTCCTGGCGTCGTAGAGGATGTATTCGTAGGCCGACAGGCCCTGCACCACCACGCTGGACTTGGCCAGTGCGGCACCGTCGATCTGCGGCTGGGCGGCGACCAGTTGCTCGACCTGGCGGCCCACCAGGTTCTTCTTGTCCGGCCAGAACTGCACCTGCCACGAGCGGTTGCCCTCGGCCAGCGGGCCGATCAGCAGCGGCTGCAACTCGGCCCAGGCTTTTTGCGCGTGGAGGAAGTCGGCGCGGGCGGTGTCCAGGCTTTCTTTGCCCTGGCAGTAGGCCAGGGCGCTGACGGCCAACTGGCGGTCGGCTTCGACCCAGCGGCTGTAGGTCGGCAGGATCACCTGCTTGGCGATCGCCGCCGAGGTCACGGCTTGCGGGTCTTGTGGCGAGCAGGCGCCCAGGGCGAGGGCGGCCAGGCTGGTGAACAACAACTTGGGACGGAACATGTCGAGCTCCCTTCTGTAATTGGGGCGAAGCTTATAAAGAATTCAGGAACGCCAGCAACGCAGCGCGCTGCTCGGCATTGAAGGACAACACATGCTGCTGCGCCGCTTGTGCTTCGCCGCCGTGCCACAACACGGCTTCGAGCAGGTTGCGGGCGCGGCCGTCATGCAGGAACTGGGTATGACCACTGACGGTCTGCGTCAGGCCGATGCCCCACAACGGCGGCGTGCGCCAGTCGCGGCCACCGGCCTTGAATTCCGTGCGGTTGTCGGCCAGGCCTGGGCCCATGTCGTGCAACAGCAGGTCGCTGTAGGGGCGAATCACCTGGTTGGCCAACTCGGGTTCGGCGGCATTCGCAGCGGTGGTGAACGTCGGTTTATGGCAACCCTGGCAACCGGCCTGGTAGAACAGGTTTTTCCCGGCCAGCACCTGCGGCGTGTCGACGTCGCGGCGCACGGGCACGGCCAGGTTACGGGTGTAGAACAGCACCAGGCGCAGGATGTTGTCGCTGACTTCCGGCTCGCCATCGGGGCCATTGCCGTTGGGTGCCTGTTTGCAGGCGACTTGGGCGTCGGTGCAGTCATCGAAGGGTCTCAGGGAGGTGGTGAGGCCCATATCACCAGAGAACGCGTGAACATTTTGTTGATTGAGATTGGGTTGCCCGGCTTTCCAGCCAAAACGCCCGAGTACGGTTTTTTGCTCGGCGTCATCCCAGACCCGATTTGCGCGGCCGACGAGGGCTTCCTTGTCGGCGGTCTTCGGGTCGGTATTGCGCAGGATGTCTGCGTCGCTGATGGCTTCGAGCAGGCCCAGGCCGATCATCGGCGGGGCGATGCGTGCGGAGAAGCGTGTATCTGGATGCATCGGGCCATAGCCGAGCTGGGTGATTTGCAGGTCGGGTTTGCGCAGCTCGATGACGGTGCCGTCCTTGAAGGTGACGTTGACCGGCGTGTAGTCGACGCGCACCTTGCCTTCCGGCGGCACGCCGGGCACCGCCATGTCCTGCAGTTGCCCGCCGTAGACGGGCTCGGGCACCACCCCGGCTTGCTCGATGAGCTTGGCGTAGGGCGCCTGGTCCTGGGTAGACAGGGGAATCGACAGGCGCACCAGCATCGACACCGCATTGGCCGCGTCGGGCAGCGGCGGGTGGCCACGGCCGTCCTTGATATGGCAGTTCTGGCAGGCGTTGGTATTGAACAGCGGGCCCAGGCCATCCCGGGCGGTGGTGGTGGACGGCGCGATCACCCAGGGGCTGCGAAAGAAGCTGTTGCCCACGCTGAAATCCAGGCGGCGCGTGGGCGACAGGTTGGCCGAGGGCAGGGAAAACGCATTCTGGTCGCGCTTGTTCACCGTCGTCGCGCCGCCCGCTCGCGATTCACCCGGCTCGGCCTTGGTGAAGCGTGGGGCGTCGTCGCAGGCGGCCAGGCTCAAGGCCATCAACGCTGCGCACAGGCGAAAAAGCGAACGAAACATCGAGTTTCCCGGACGAAGGCTGGAAATAAGGTCGCAAAGTCTAACAGGGCGGGGCGGATTGAATAAGAGCAATTATCGTTTGGTGGCATCCCGATTCATTCCCGCTAGAATGACCGCACATTTTTTTCTGGAGGTGGCCAATGCAGGCTCTCGACGCTTTGCTCAACCGTGTTTCCGTGCCGCGTTTGCTGGAACCGGCACCGACCCAGGAGCAGCGCGATGTGCTGTTCGCCGCAGCCATGCGTGCGCCCGACCACGGCCAACTGCGCCCTTGGCGTTTCCTTACCGTGGAAGGTGCCGCCCGTGAGCAGATGGGCACGCTGTTGGCCGAAGCCGCCCGTTTGCAGGACGCCGATGCTCCCCAGGCTGTCATCGAAAAGGCCCAGAACGGCCCGCTGCGTGCACCGCTGGTGGTGGTGGTGATTGCCCGCCTGCAGGAGCACTTCAAGGTGCCCAAGTCTGAACAACTGTTGGCAGCCGCCTGCGCGGCCCACGGCATTCTGCTGGCGGCCTATGCCCAGGGGATTGGTGCGGTGTGGCGCACGGGTGAGTTGTCCTATTCGGCCCACGTGGCCAAAGGCCTGGGGCTGACGGCGGATGAGGACGTGATTGGCTTCCTTTATTTGGGTACACCGCAGAACCCGCCGCGTACGGCGCCGAAGGAAGATGTGGCGGCGTTTGTGAAGGCCTGGACGGGTCTCTAAGCAGTAGGCGATCAAAATGTGGGAGGGGGCTTGCCCCCTCCCACATTTGACCATTGGTGTGTCTTACACCTTGAATTGATCCATGAGTTTCATCTGCTGGCTGGCCAACGCATTGAGCTGGCTGCTGATGGCCGCCGATTCGGTGGCCTGGCCGGTGAGGGTTTCGGTCACGGTGCGGATCGCCGAGACGTTGCGGTTGACCTCTTCGGCCACGGCGCTTTGCTGCTCGGCGGCGCTGGCGATTTGCAGGTTCATGTCGCTGATCACCGTCACCGCATCACTGATCTTGCCCAGGGCCTGCGCGGCTTGATGGATCTGCCCGGCGTTACTCTGGGCCTGGCTCTGGCTCGAGTGCATGGTTGCCACCACGCCACGGGTGCCGCTCTGGATGCGTTCGATCACCAGGCGGATTTCCTCCACGGAATCCTGGGTGCGCTTGGCCAGGTTGCGCACTTCGTCTGCCACCACCGCAAACCCCCGGCCGCTTTCCCCGGCGCGTGCGGCTTCGATCGCCGCGTTGAGCGCCAGCAGGTTGGTTTGCTCGGCAATGCTGCGGATCACTTCCAGGACTGAACCGATCTGCTCGCTATTGACCGCCAGGGCTTCGACTTCGCCCACCGCTTTGCTGACTTCTTCGGCGAGGGTGGTGATGTCGCGGGTGCTCTGCTCGATGATCGACATGCCTTCACGGGCCGACTGATCGGCGCCGCGTGCCGCGCTGGCGGCATTGGAGGCGCTGTTGGCGACGTCATGGGCGGTGGCGCTCATTTCGTTGGACGCCGTGGCCACCTGGTCGATTTCGCGGAACTGCACCTGCATGCCTTCGCTGGTCTGGCGTGCGATGGCCGAGGACTGGTCAGCCGTGCCACGGGCTTCGGTGATGCTTTGCTTGATCTGCGCGATGGTCGGTTGCAGCTTATCGAGGAAGCGGTTGAACCAGTTCACCAACTCGCCCAGTTCATCTTTCTTGGCATAGGCCAGGCGCTGGGTGAGATCGCCGTCGCCGCTGGCGATGTCCTTGAGCATGGCGGCCACGCTGTTGATCGGGCGGGTCACGCCGGTGGCGGTGAGCCAGATCAGCAGCAAGCCGAGCAGGCCGGCGGCGGCGCCGACCAGCAAGGCCTTGAGGGTGCCGCTGGCCTGGGCTGCGTCGAGCACGCCTTGAAGTTTCGTGCTGTCGGCAAGCATCACGTGTTTGGGCAGTTTGATCACTACGCCCCAGGCTTTGGCATCGGCAATGGGCTTGACCGGGTAAACCGCGCGGATGGTGTCGCCTTGTTCGCGGTTGACATAGCTGCCACTGGCGAGCAGTTGCACGATCTCCTTGCCTTCTGCACCGAGGGTGTCGACCAGGTTTTTTCCAACCTTGGCGGGTTCGCCACTGTAGGCCGCAATCAGGCCGTTGCTGGAAATGATCTCAAGGTGTGCCGCACCGTCGAACAGCTCTTTTTGCGCGGCGTCCGTGCTGGCTTGCAGGGTGTTGAGGGCGATATCGACACCGACCACGCCAATGACTTTCCCGTCCACGATCATCGGCAAGGAGATGGTGGTCATCAGTACCGGTGTGCCGGTCACCGTGTCTTCATATGGGTCCAGCAGGCAGGTGCTTCGGGTGTCCCGGGGGCAGGTGTACCAAATGTTATAGGGCGTTCCGCTGAGGTTGAGGGTGGTCTTGGTCAGGTCTTCCTCGAGCATGATGGTGTTCAAGGGTTCACCACCGACGCGGTTCCAGTAGCTGGAGAAGCGGCCTTTTTCATTGGACGCGCGGGTCTTGTCATTGGCGAACTCGCTGTCCTTGCCGTCCAGGCCATTGGGCTCGAACGCCAGCCAGATGCCGAGCACTTTGCTGTTGCGTTCGAAGGTGGTTTTCAGGCTCTGGTTGAGTTCTTCACGCAAGGCGCCGGGGTCCAGCGAGCGCTTGGTGGCCAGGTTGCGCAGGTCTTTGACCTGATCGGCGATGGCGGTGATCACGGTAAGATTTTCACCAAAGGTTTTCCGCAGCAGCACGGCTTGCTCCGCTGCCTTGGCTTGCAGCAGGTTCTGCACGCTGCTGGTGAGCATTCGCGAGCTTGAATCGCTGATCAGATGGTCGTTCTGGTTGGTTTCGTAAAGGTTGATGCTGATGATCAACGCTATTACGCCCAGCAGACATAGCCCGGACAGCAGCACGATTTTCAAACGTATGGAGAGGGTGTCGAACATAGGTTCACTCGCGAATGGGCGTGTGGAAATGCATGCAATCCAAGGCCAAGTCCATTCAGCGCTATGTCTGAAACATCGGCGTAACAAATCAATTCATGAGAGATAGGCGATGGGCGGTAGGAAAGCGGCTACAGCCGGCGTCACACGGGCTGTGCGAGCCGTTCCGGGCGTGACCAGATCCACAGGTTGCCCAGGCTCATCCCGGCAATCGCCAGGTAGATCGGCCAGCCGTGGTCGAGCATCACCAGCATCAGGATGGCGCACAGCAGCATGCTCACGGTGGCACTGACTTTGGCCCGGCGCGCGATGATCCTGCCGTTGCGCCAGTTGAACAGGATCGGTCCGAACAGGCGGTGGTTTTCCAGCCAGGCACTGAGGCGCGGTGAGCTTTTGGTCGCGGCCCAGGCGGCCAGGAGGATGAACTCGGTGGTGGGCAAACCCGGCACCACAATCGCCACCAGCCCGATGCCCAGGCTGACGTAGGCCAGCAGGCCGAAGAGGATCTGTGCGATTTTCGAGGTGGATTGGGGTTTGCGGGTCATGGTGTGTGCAAAGTAGGGGATAACAAAAGAGTCGGCATTGAAATGCGGTTTAAATGTGGGAGGGGGCTTGCTCCCGATAACGGTGCATCAGCCAACAAATAGGTACCTGACCCTCCGCCATCGGGGTGCAAGCCCCCTCCCACAGTTGATTGCATTTCAATGTGGGCGATCAGGCCAGTTCAGGGGCGCTAGCGTACGCCTGTTCCAGCAACACGGTGAAGCGTACAAACGCATCCACCGCGCCTTTTTCCGCTGCGGCTTCTTCCTCGGCGCTCAATTGCAACGCATCCAGGGTGCGAGTGAAGCTTTTCCAGCCTTCGGCGCGACCACCGGCCGGCTCACCCAGGTGGCGGGCACCGAAGGTTTCGCTCAGGCCCAGGCCTACGGCGCGCTTGATCAGGAACGCAGCGCCCAGCTTGGAACCTTCGGACACGAACAACCAGCCCAGGGCCTCGGCCTTGCTTGGGTTCTTCAGCGCGCCGGGGACCGGTGCTGGCACTTCTGTATCCAGGTCTGCCAGATCCAGCCTGGCGGCCTCGGCGCGGCAGCGTTCGGCCAGGTCAGGCACGATCTTGATCAGTTCGGCATCGTTGTACAGGGCCACCAGCTCCGACTGGAACAGGTACTGCGCGACCACGAAACGCGCGAAGTTGGCCTGGGTTTCAAACGGGGCGTGGGCCTTGACCAGCGCATCCAGCTTGGTATGCGGCTCGTTGGTGATCTGGTTCAGGCGCTGGGAGCGCAGGCTTGGGCGTTCTGCGGTAGAAGAAGCGGTCATGAAAAAGTCCTTGAGAAGGGGGAGCGCCTTATGGCCCTTAAAGAGAGCTGTTATCAACTAGACGAACAAGAAGACGCGGCACAGTAAAAAATCCTCACCTCGCCGCTGAAATTTCGACGAGGTGAGTCGGGTGTCGTCAGATGTCCCAGATCAGGTTGATCGCAACGTTGCGGCCCGGCTGGGTCAGGCGGTCGAGGTTGGCCGGTCCGGTCACCGCGGCTTCGCCGACACTGTCGTAGCTGCGTACGTCATCCCAGTTCCAGTACTTCTTGTCGGTGAGGTTGTAGAGGCCGCCGTTGATGGTCACGTCCTGGGTGACTTTGTAGAAGGCGGTCAGGTCGACAACACCGAAGCCCGGAGTCTTGAAGGGCCCGCTGGTGTCGCCGTCCGGCGCGTGGAAGGTACTGCTGTCGACGCGATCCTGCTTTTTCACCAGGGTCCAGCTCAACAGACCACCGTAGTTGTCCTGGTCGTAGCCCAGGCCAAACACGCCCTTGAGCGGGTTGACGCTGTTCAGCGGCTCGCCGTTATCGTCGTTACGACCGTAGGCATAGGACACCGAACCCTGGGTGTAGAGGCCCTGCGGGGCGCCGAATGCATCCAGGTTCAGGCGCCCTTTGGCTTCGGCCCCTTTGATGGTGGCGCGCTTGATATTGATGGCCTGGAACTGTTCGACCGTGCCGCCGACGACGGCGTTGTCCTCATCGATAAAGTCGCGGTACTTGTTGTAAAACACGGCGATTTCAAAGGATCCCTCGTCAAATTTGCCGCGAATCCCGGTTTCGATGCCCTTGCTGGTTTCTGGCTTGAGGTCGGGGTTGGGTTCGACGGTGTAGCCCAGGTTGAGGTTTTCAAAGCGGCCGTACAACGCCTTGGCGGATGGCGTACGGAAACCTTCGGCATATTGGCCGAACCAGGTGTATTGATCCGTCAGGGCGTAAGTCAGGCCGAACTTGGGTGTCACACGGTGCCAGGTTTTTTCCTTGTCGCTCACCGGGTCCGCGCCTGTCGGGTTGACGGTGTTGAGGAACGCCTGGGTCAGCTTGGGTTTGAGCTGGGTGTAGTCGTAGCGCACGGCGGGCAGGAAGGTCCATTTGTCCCAGCTGATCTGGTCCTGTGCGAACAGCGAATACGTGTTGATGGTCGGGTCGGGGAAGTCGCTGGACTTTTTCACGCTGTCAGTGGCAATCGGGCTGGGCGCGCCGATGGCGGTGCAGCCACTGCCGACGGCCACACAGGTCGCGCCGCCCTCGCGCGAGCCGGTGACTTTCTGCTGCTTGAGGGTGGTGCCGTAGGTCACTTGGTGATCGGTTTCACCGAGGCTGAACGCTTTGTCCAACTGAGCATCGAAAATCCACTGTTTTTCCTGGTACAGCGTGTCGCGGGTACGCAGGACACGACGACCTGACTGATAGATCTCGGCAGTGGTCTGGTCGGTCTTGGCGATCTGGTAGTTGAGGCTGGTCTTGATCCGGTCGGCAATCGGCGACTCAAGGGCGAAGCTGTTTTCCAGGCCGAAACGTTCGCGGGTAATGGTGTCGTTACCACGGCGATCACGGTACAGGTTGAAGCCTCGGCCGCCGATGAACGGGCCGCCCACCGCGTTCTTCAGGTTGACGTCGCGATCATCCTTGTACTTCTCATAGGTCAGGCCCAGGCGGTTGTCATCGCCATAGTTCCAGCCGAGCTTGGCCAGGATGTTGGTGGTGCGCGCGTCCTCGGGGTTGGCGCCGGTACGGGCCAGGCCGGTGGCGTTGTTGCCGTCGTAGGATTCGGTCTCATGGCCATTGCGCTGGCTCAGGTGCAGCAAGCCATCGAAGTCCTGCACGCGGCCGGCGACGGTGCCGGAGGTCAGCCAGCTTTCGTCGGCGGAACTGTAGCCGGTCTTCAGGCGTGCGCCGACGTCCTGGCCGGGCTTGATGATGTCGTCCGGGTCGAGGGTGAAGTAACTCACGGCACCGCCGATGGCGCTGCTGCCGTAGAGGGCCGAGGCCGGGCCGCGCAGGATCTCGACGCGCTTGACGATCTCCGGGTCGACGTAGTTGCGGCGGGTCTTGGCGTAGGGGCCGTTGAAGAAGTTGTCGGGCACTTCCACACCGTCCACCTGGGTGAGGATGCGGTCGCCGTCGATCCCGCGGATGTTGAACCCGGCATTGCCGGCACGGGTGCCAGCGCCGCCGACCGAGACGCCCGGCTCGTAGCGCACCAGATCACGGATGGTGTTGACGTTCTGGCGGTCCAGTTCTTCGCGATCATGCACGCTGACGGTGCTGGGTACGCTGTTCACATCCTGCGCGTTACGGGTGGCGCTGATGGTCACCTGTTGCAGGTTGAGGGTGCTGCCCGCCGTGCGCTTTTCCAGGACGATGTTGTTGTTGCCCAGCTTGCGGTAGCTCAGGTTGGTCCCCACCAACAGCCGGTCCAGGGCTTTCTCCGGCGACAGGGCGCCGCGCACCCCAGGGGACGACACACCCTGGCCCAGCTCGGCGGGCAGGCCGACTTGCCAGCCGGTCACGCTGGTAAAGGCGTTCAGCGCCGAAACCAGTGGCTGTTGCTCGATGCTGAAGCTGTAGTTGCCGTGGTTGCGGGCGGCAGGTTCGGCGGCAGTGGCGGCCATCACTGGCGAACCGGCCAGCAGGATGGCGGCGGTCAGCAAGGACAGCACGGGGGAGGAGGACCGGCGGTTGAAACGAGAGGACATCGAGAGCGCTCCGGAAGGTACGAATCTTATAGTTGCGAACCGAACCAAATAGGAATCAGTTGCATTGGCTAAGACGAGACGTACCGCCGAAGGCTATCGAGTAAAAATAATTCTCATTTAGTTCAAAATCACCAGCGCGGGGTATTCCGACAATGTGGCTGAGGTGATGTGGGCCAGGGAGCGCACCACATCCAGGGGTTGGTCGAGGCGGTAGTTGCCGGTGACGGCAACGCTGGCGAGCTTGTCGTTGGTGTTGACGATCCAGCCGGGGTAGTAGCGACGCAGCTCGGCGAGCACTTCGCTCATCGGGCAGTTTTCGAAAATCAGCCGGCCTTGCACCCAGGCCAGGTCCTTGCTGGCATCCAGCCGGGCCGGTTGGCCAAAGCCCTTGGGCCCGATGCGGATGCTTTCGCCGGCACTCAGGCGCACGCGGGCATCGTCGAAGGTGTTGCTCAGGTCGACATCGCCGCGCTGCACCTGCACCTGGGCTTCGCCGTTGAGGTAGCGCACGGCGAAGGCGGTATCACGCACGCTGGCGCGCACGGGGCCGGCGTCGATTTCCAGGGGCAGGCCATGGCCGGGCATGATTTCGAAAAAGGCTTCGCCCTGGTACAGGCGGACGATGCGCTGGTGGTCCTTGATGCTGCTGGAAAACGCCGAATTGGTGTTCAGCAACACTTTCGAGCCATCGTCCAATTGCAGGCGCTGGCGTTCGCCCACCACCGTGAGATGGTCGGCTTGCAGGCGTACCGGCAGGTTGCTGAAGCTGAACAGGCCGATCAACAGCACGGCGGCGGTGGCCAGCGGTTTCCAGTGCGGCTTGATCCGGCGCCAGCCCCTGGGTTTGCGCGGCGCGGCCAGGGCGACGGCGGCGCTGTGTACCGGCGCGCCACCCCAGGCGGCCTGGGCCTTGCCGAAGGCGTGGACGTGGGCGGGGTCTTGGGCCAGCCAGGCTTCGAACTCGGCCCGCTGCCCGGGCGCTGGGCACTGCAAGACGATCAGCCAGTCGAGGGCCTGGTCCATAGCCGTGTCTTGCAACACCTCATGAGCCAGCTCATGGGGGCGCAGTTTATTCGGGTCCGTCACGGTGTTCCTCGGGTCTTCGCCACGTTTTATTCATCTTTCCTACAGCTTGGGTCGACAATTTCGTCGGCTGAAGCTTAAGGCCGATCCAGTCTTTCGGCCACACCTACACAAATGGCCATGATCAATTTCAGTTCCTTTTGCACGGTGCTCAAGGACACGTCCAACTGATCGGCGATCTCCTGGTAGCTGCAACCGTGCAGGCGGCTGAGGATGAAAATCTGCTGCTGGCGCGCGCTCAACTGGCCGAGGCTGATGCTCAGGTGCTCAAGCAATTGCTCGGCCTGGGTGGCGTCTTCGGGGGTGCTGATGGGGGCGGCGACGCTTTGCAGGATGTCCAGTGGCACATCTTCCTGCAGGGTGCGCGCCTGAACCCTGCGCGAACGCAGATGATCCAGCGCCAGGTTGCGCGCGGTCTGGTAGACGAAGGGTTCGAGGTGATCGATCGGCCGCTCGCTGAGGGCCCGGGTGACGCGCAGGTAGGTTTCCTGCAACAGGTCCTCGGCGGTGCTGTGGTTATTCACCATCCGCTGCAAGGTGCGTAGCAGAATCACCCGTTGGGTGAGAAAGACTTGGTTGAAGCGAGATTGGCTCACAGTGATACCAGACCGATTTGCAGTTAATGATAATGCTTATCATCAACTCAAATGGCAAGTGGCTATTTCTGTGAGCCTACATGGGGCCAGTGTGGGAGGGGGCTTGCTCCCGATGCAGTGTGTCAGTCGATGCATTCATCACTGATACCCCGTCATCGGGAGCAAGCCCCCTCCCACAAAAGCCATTCCACAAAGGGCGTTATTCGGCGTTACACAAAGCCAGGCAGTTATCCAGCATGCGGTTCGAGAAGCCCCACTCGTTGTCATACCAGGCCAGCACTTTCAGCAACTTGCCGCTGACCTTGGTGTGGTTGGCATCGAAGATCGACGACAGCGGGTTATGGTTGAAGTCACTGGAGACCAGCGGCAGGGTGTTATAGCCGAGGATCTTCGAGTGTTGGCTGGCTTCCTTGAGCAGTGCGTTGACTTCGTCGGCAGTGGCGTCTTTCTTCAACTGCACGGTGAGGTCCACCAGCGACACGTTGATCACCGGTACACGCACGGCCATGCCGGTCAGCTTGCCTGCCAGCTCCGGCAGCACCAGGCCCACCGCTTCGGCGGCGCCGGTCTTGCTTGGGATCATGTTCTGGGTGGCCGAACGCGCGCGGTACGGGTCGGTGTGGTAGACGTCGGTCAGGTTCTGGTCGTTGGTATAGGCATGAATCGTGGTCATCAAGCCGCTTTCGATACCCAATTCGCGGTGCAGCACCTGGGCGACCGGCGCCAGGCAGTTGGTGGTGCACGACGCGTTGGAGATGATCTGGTGGGATTGACGCAGGATGTCGTGGTTCACGCCGTAGACCACGGTCGCGTCCGCGCCTTTGGCCGGGGCGGAGATGATCACCTTGCGTGCACCAGCGGTAATATGGGCGGCAGCCTTGTCACGGTCGGTGAACAGACCGGTGCATTCGAACACCACGTCGACCTTGTGCGCCGCCCACGGCAGGTCGGCCGGGTTGCGAATGGCACTGACGGCAATCCGGTCACCATTGACGGTCAGGCTTTCCTGATCGTGGGCGACCTCTGCATCGAAAGTGCCGTGCACGGTGTCGTATTTGAGCAGGTGGGCATTGATCGAGCTGTCGCCCAAATCATTGATGGCGACGATCTGCAAATCCTGGCGATAGCCTTGGGTATACAGTGCGCGCAGGACATTACGGCCGATACGGCCAAAACCATTGATTGCGATACGAAGAGTCATTGGAAAGTGCCTGTCGTCGATTTGTTGTAAGAATTACAAGATTATTCGCATAAAAATAGAAAACAAGCCTTTTTAGTGGCAATATTTTGTTCAATCTACAACGAGTGACCTGAATCAACTGGTCCGATGATCCAAACGACTCTCTGCCATCCCATGAGCTGCGGGCGTTTGATCAGCATAGACACTCAGGTCGCCACATCCGTTAGCCTGGAGTTCTACACATGCATCCCCGCGTCCTTGAGGTCACCGAACGGCTTATCGCCCGCAGCCGCGCCACTCGTGAGGCTTACCTTGCGCTCATTCGCGGCGCAGCCAGCGACGGTCCGATGCGCGGCAAGCTGCAATGCGCCAACTTCGCCCATGGCGTGGCCGGTTGCGGCACCGAAGATAAAAACAGCCTGCGCATGATGAACGCCGCCAACGTGGCAATTGTTTCGTCATATAACGACATGCTCTCGGCGCACCAGCCGTACGAACATTTCCCGGAACAAATAAAGAAAGCCCTACGCGAAGTCGGCTCGGTCGGCCAGTTCGCCGGCGGCACCCCGGCCATGTGCGACGGCGTGACCCAGGGCGAGCCCGGCATGGAACTGAGCCTGCTCAGCCGTGAAGTCATCGCCATGTCCACGGCGGTAGCGCTGTCCCACAACATGTTCGACGCGGCGCTGATGCTGGGCATCTGCGACAAGATCGTGCCCGGCCTGATGATGGGCGCGCTGCGCTACGGCCATCTGCCGATGATTTTCGTACCGGGCGGGCCGATGCCGTCGGGCATCTCCAACAAGCAGAAGGCCGATGTGCGCCAGCGCTACGCCGAAGGCAAGGCCACTCGCGAAGAGCTGCTGGAATCGGAGATGAAGTCCTACCACAGCCCCGGCACCTGCACCTTCTACGGCACCGCCAACACCAATCAACTGCTGATGGAAGTGATGGGCCTGCATTTGCCGGGTGCCTCGTTCGTCAACCCGTACACGCCGCTGCGTGACGCCCTGACCCGCGAAGCCGCGCACCAGGTCACGCGCTTGACCAAGGCCAACGGCAACTTCACGCCGATCGGCGAGATCGTCGATGAGAAATCCATCGTCAACGCCATCGTTGCGCTCAACGCGACGGGCGGTTCCACCAACCACACCCTGCACATGCCGGCCATCGCCATGTCGGCGGGCATCATCCTCACCTGGGACGACATGGCCGACCTCTCCGAGGTGGTGCCGACCCTGTCCCACGTGTATCCAAACGGCAAGGCCGACATCAACCACTTCCAGGCAGCGGGCGGCATGTCGTTCCTGATCCGCGAGCTGCTTGAAGCCGGCCTGCTTCACGACGACGTCAACACCGTGGCCGGCAAGGGCCTGAGCCGTTATGTCCAGGAACCATTCCTGGTCGACGGCGAGCTGGTATGGCGCGATGGCCCGATCGAAAGCCTCGACGAAACCATCCTGCGCCCGGTGGCGCGCGCGTTCTCGCCGGAAGGCGGCCTGCGTGTGATGGAAGGCAATCTCGGCCGCGGAGTCATGAAAGTCTCTGCCGTAGCGCCTGAGCATCAGATCGTCGAAGCGCCGGCGGTGGTGTTCCAGGACCAGCAGGACCTGGCTGATGCGTTCAAGGCCGGCCAGTTGGAAAAGGATTTTGTCGCCGTGATGCGCTTCCAGGGCCCGCGCTCCAACGGCATGCCGGAACTGCACAAGATGACGCCGTTCCTCGGCGTGCTGCAGGACCGTGGTTTCAAGGTCGCACTGGTGACAGACGGGCGTATGTCCGGCGCGTCGGGTAAGATCCCCGCCGCGATTCACGTCAACCCCGAAGCCCAGAGCGGCGGGCCACTGGCACGGGTCAAAGATGGCGATATCATTCGCGTGGATGGCGTGAAGGGCACCTTGGAGCTTAAGGTGGACGCCGAAGAATTTGCAGCGCGCACGCCTGCCACGGGCCTGTTGGGCAATAACGTGGGGGCCGGTCGCGAGCTGTTTGCATTTATGCGCTTGGCCGCAAGCTCCGCAGAGCAGGGCGCCAGCGCCTTTACCTGTGCCTTGGAGACGCTTAAGTGAAGCTAGCGCTGGTCGGTGACATCGGGGGTACCAACGCCCGTTTTGCGTTGTGGCGAGATCAGGCACTGCATTCGATCCGGGTGCATGCCACGGCTGATCACCAAAGCCCTGAGGATGCGATCAAGGTCTACCTCAAGGAAGAAGGCCTGCAAATCGGCGACATCGGTGCGGTGTGCCTGTCGGTCGCCGGGCCGGTGAGCGGGGATGAATTTAAATTCACCAACAATCACTGGCGCTTGAGCAAGACTGCGTTTTGCCAGGCCTTGCAGGTGGATGAGCTGCTGCTGGTCAATGACTTCTCGGCCATGGCCCTGGGCATGACGCGTCTTAAACCCGACGAATTCCGCGTGGTCTGCCCTGGCACGCCGGAACCGTTGCGCCCGGCGGTGGTGATCGGTCCGGGCACCGGCCTGGGTGTCGGTACCCTGCTGGACCTCGGTGCAGGTCGTTACGCGGCGTTACCGGGGGAGGGCGGCCACGTCGACCTGCCCCTGAGCAGCCCGCGGGAAACCCAGCTGTGGCAGCATATCTACACCGAGATCGGCCACGTCAGCGCCGAAACCGCCTTGAGCGGTGGCGGTCTGCCGCGGCTGTACCGGGCGATTTGTGCGGTCGATGGCCACACACCGGTGCTCGACACCCCTGAAGCCATCACGGCGGCGGGCCTGGCGGGCGATCCGGTGGCCATGGAAGTGTTGGATCAATTCAGCATCTGGCTGGGCCGGGTAGCCGGCAACAATGTGCTGACCACTGGTGGGCGCGGTGGTGTGTATATCGTGGGTGGGGTGATTCCGCGGTTTGCCGACTTCTTCATCAACAGCGGTTTTGCCAGGAGCTTCAGTGACAAAGGCTGCATGAGCGACTACTTCAAGGGCATCCCGGTGTGGCTGGTGACTGCGCCGTATTCCGGGTTGACCGGGGCTGGCGTCGCATTGGAACAGGCGTTTGCCTGACCCGCACCACCTATAACAACAAGGAGGACCCCGTGAGCGTAATCAGTAAATCGATTCTCCTCGTCGACGACGACCAGGAAATCCGCGAATTGCTGCAGACCTACCTCAGTCGCGCCGGTTTCCAGGTGCGTGGCGTGCCGGATGGCGCGGGGTTCCGCCAGGCGATGAACGAGGCGCCATGCGACTTGGTCATCCTCGATGTGATGCTGCCGGACGAAGACGGTTTCAGCCTCTGCCGCTGGATTCGCCAGCACCCGCGCCAGGCGCAGGTGCCGATCATCATGCTCACCGCCAGTTCCGACGAAGCCGACCGCGTGATCGGCCTGGAACTGGGGGCCGACGACTATATCGGCAAGCCGTTCAGCCCCCGCGAGTTGCAGGCGCGGATCAAGGCCTTGCTGCGCCGCTGCCAGTTCGGCCAGGAGCGCAGCGGCAATGGCGATGTGCTGGTGTTCGACGAATGGCGCCTGGACATGATCAGTCATCGGCTGTTCCACGTGGATGGCGAAGAGGTGATCCTCTCCGGTGCCGACTTTGCCCTGCTCAAGCTGTTTCTCGATCACCCGCAGCAGATTCTCGACCGCGACACCATCGGCAACGCCACCCGTGGCCGCGACCTGATGCCGCTGGACCGGATCGTCGACATGGCTGTCAGCCGCCTGCGTCAACGCCTGCGCGACACCGAAAAACCCCCGAGGCTGATCCGCACCGTGCGCGGCAGCGGTTATCAACTGGCAGCCAGCGTGGTTGCCGGCAATGCCCACTGAGCCGCTGAGCGAACGCCGCCGGCGCTTCCCGGTACCGCGCTCCCTGCTGGGGCGCATGTTGCTGCTGACCTTGCTCGCGGTGCTGTTCGCCCAGGCGCTGTCCAGCGTGATCTGGGTCTCGCAGTTGCGCGCCACCCAGCTCGAAGGCCTGGTCACCAGCGCCCGTAGCCTCGCGCACTCGATGACCGCCAGCGTGAGTTATTTCCGTTCGTTGCCGGTGGCCTATCGGCCGTTGGTCCTTGACCAGTTGCGCAGCATGGGTGGTACCCGTTTTGTCGTGACCCTCAATGATCGGCCACTCGACATGCAAGTGTTGCCGCAAACCCCGCGCAAGCAGGCGGTGCTGGTGGCCGTGGATGAAGTCCTGCGCCAGACCCTGGGCGCCGACGTGCCTATCTCGGTGGAGTTCGTCAGCGCCGAAGACCTGCGCATCTTCAACGCCGGGTTGAAACTGGATGAGTTGCCGCGCTCCTGGGCCCATTACGCGCTGACCCTGGAACCCGTCAACCCGCCGGTATTGGTGACCCAGATCGAACTCGCCCCCGGCGAATGGCTGTACATCGCTTCGCTGTTGCCCGAGCCCTACACCAGCCTGGAAGAACAGGGCCTGCCGTCCCAGCAGGTGTGGTTTATCGTGCTGACCAGCGGCTTTTTGCTGCTGTTCATCGGCCTGCTGGTGCACTGGCAAAGCCGGCCGCTCAAGCGCCTGGCGCGGGCGGCGCGTGACATGTCCCTGGGCGCCGATGTGGAACCGGTAGCCGAAGGCGGCGGCAGTGAAGTGGTGGAAGTGGGCCGCGCGTTCAATGCGATGCGCGAACGCATCAGCCGTTACCTCACGGAGCGCAGCCAATTGTTCAGCGCGATTTCCCACGACCTGCGCACACCGATTACCCGCCTGCGCCTGCGCGTGGAATTGCTCGAAGACGAGAACCTGCAAACCAAGTTCGGCCGTGACCTGGATGAGTTGGAGTTGCTGGTCAAGGGCGCGCTGCAATGTGTAAAAGACACCGATATCCACGAGAACATCCAGCCAGTCGACCTCAACCATGTGCTCGAATGCCTGGTGGAGCCTTATGTGGCGCCCAACGGCAACGGCCGGGTCACCCTGGACGGCGCAGCAGTGGCGGCGTACCCGGGCAAGCCGCTGGCGCTCAAGCGCTGCATCGGCAACCTGATCGACAATGCCTTGAAGTACGGGCAGAACGCCCATTTGCGTATTGAGGACGATGGCGCGGAGTTCATCCTGCACGTCGACGACGAAGGCCCTGGCGTGCCGGAACAGCGTTTGGAACAGGTCTTCGAACCGCATTTTCGCCTGGCCGGTCAGCAGCAGGGTTACGGTTTGGGCTTGGGTATTGCGCGCAATATTGCCCATAGCCATGGCGGTGAAGTGAGTTTGCAGAATTTGCGTGAGGGGGGCTTGCGGGTCACCCTGCAACTGCCCCGGACCCTGGACTGAAAAACACCATTGGACAAATAGGGGAGGGGGCAAGCCTCTTCCCACATTTTGATCGTCTGTGTGTCAGACGCTTTGGCGCAGTCGTGCCAAATCCCTCAGCGGCGGTGCCCCAAACAACCGGCTGTACTCCCGGCTGAACTGCGACGGGCTTTCATACCCCACCCGATACCCCGCCGCCGACGCTTCCAGCCCTTCGGCAATCATCAGTCGACGTGCTTCCTGCAAACGCAGCTGCTTCTGGTACTGCAGCGGGCTCATGGCCGTAATCGCCTTGAAACGGTGATGCAGGGTCGAGACGCTGAGGTTCACTTCCTTGGCCAGGTCATCGATGCGCAGCGGTTGTTCGTAGTTGCCATTGAGCCACTTGATCGCCTGGCTGACGCGATGGCTCTGGCTGTTGGCCACTGCAATTTCATACAGGCGATAACCCTGGGGACCTCGCAGCAGGCGGTAGAGGATTTCACGGTTGATCAGCGGCGCCAGCATGGCAATGTCTTTGGGCGTATCCAGCAGGCGCGCCAGGCGCAGCACGGCGTCGAGCAACTGGGGGTCGATGCGGTCCACATACATCCCGCGCGATGTCGGGCGCGTGGGCACGCCCATGGGGCCGGCCTCGGCGATCAAGGCGGTGAGCTGCGCCGGGTCGATATTGATGCGCACTGACAGGTTCGGATCTTCCGGCGTGGCATCGATGATTCGCCCGGCCACCGGCATCGCCACCGAGAACACCAGGTAATTGAGCGGGTCGTAGGCAAAGATTTCGTCGGCCAGGCGCACTTCCTTGCTGCCGTTGGCGAGGATGCACAACGCCGGCTCCACCAGTACCGGCATGAAGTCACGCGGCGTGTTGTGGCGGTTCAGGAACAGTGACGTAATCGCCGTGCCATAGGAGCCGTCTTCCCAGGTATGACGATGCACGATGCTCGCCAGCTCGGCGCGCTGTTTTTCCGTCTCGGCGTCGAGGGGCATGGACTGATGTTCGGGCGACGGCATAAGGCGTCCTCTGCATGCTTTTTTGATGGGCTCAGCTTAGCGGCGGCTTTTCAAACAGTGTTAGGTCGATTCTGCACAATCCTTGCCTGATCCTGCGACGTGTCGTGAATCAGGCAAGTTCTCGGGCTGTCATGTCCCTGAAACAAGGCGTTTGCCTGTGGAATCGAACCGGCGGTCCCTACGTCCTCTCTACGCTTCTCGCAGGATTGTGCAATAAGCCAGCAGGAATTGACTAACCGCGCCCGCACCCGCGCCGTTATCTTTGATCCTGTGGCAACACACCCTCACAGTGCTTGCCGAGCATCACTTCTCAACGGGAGAGTCGAACATGTCCACCCCCATTCCCGCGAGCCATATGGCCTTTATCCGCGCCCGCACCGGGTGCAGCACCGAACTGGGTGCACGCTTGAGCAGTTTGATCGAACCGGGCCGTCAGGCTCAGGGTTGCCTGCAATTTTCGTTGCAGCATTCCCAGGTCGATCCCGATGTCTGGTTGATCTCGGGTTTCTGGAGCAGCGAGCAGGCGATGAGCGCCTACTTCAACTCGCCGGCCCTGATGATCTTCACCGAGCTGTTGAACGACATGGTCGTGCGCAGCATGGACTTCCAGACCTTCACCGATGCCTCTGCCGCCAATGCCTACGGCGAGTACCTGCAACTGGCCGGTTAATGGTTAGAATGGCCAACTTTTCCATTGGCCAGGACCTGCAACATGGCACGTAAACAATTTGCCCACCACGAAGCCGTATCCGCCGTAGTACCAGGTGAAGGGGGCTACAGCGCCGCCGTCGCCGTCAAGGCGCTGGATGGCATGGGCGCACCGCAGTTTCACAAGATCCTGGATGGACAGACCTTCAAGACCGCCTCCGACGCCGATGATGCAGCCACCGTGCAGCTCGAGCGGCTGATCGATGTGGATGAAGAGGGTCAACTGACCTGGGCGAGCGCCGCGAGCTGAACAACGCCGACCCTCTAATGTGGGAGGGGGCTTGCTCCCGATAGCAGTGTGTCAGTCAACAACGATGTTGGATGTGCCATTGCCATCGGGGGCAAGCCCTAATGCCAGTCAGTTAAGCGTACATCGCCTCCTGTAGGAGCGAGCTTGCTCGCGAAAAACGTCAACGATAACGCGTGCTTCCTGAATGAACGCGGCGCCTGTGAGTTTTTCGCGAGCAAGCTCGCTCCTACAAAAAGCCTTAACTGACTGGCATTAGGGCAAGCCCCCTCCCACTTTTTTGGTGTATTTCAGTCAGGGTTTGCTGGCGCCTGGGCGATACATCTTGAACAACGCCTCCGGGCCCAACTGGAAGTAATCCGCCGGGCCACCGCCACGCAAGATCGGCTCCGCGGCTGCGGTGTCGTACACCCCATCCTTGAGCAGCCACTTGGCAATGTGCACCGCGACCACCTCGCCCAGCACCAGCCAGCTTGGCACCAACTGCTGGTCGGCGCGTTGCAGCTGGATGATCTGCGTCACCTTGCACTCGAACGACACCGGGCTCTCGCCCACTCGCGGCACGCCGACGATTTTCGACGCCACCGGTGTCAGGCCGGACAACTCGAACTCATTCACCTCCGGCGAGACGGCCGCGCAGCTCTGGTTCATCTGCTCGGCCAGCGGGCGGGTGGCCAGGTTCCACACAAACTCGCCGGTCTGTTCGATGTTGTTCAGGCTGTCTTTGCGCCCGACGCTGGAAAACCCAATGATCGGCGGAATGTAGTTGAACGCATTGAAGAAACTGTAGGGCGCCAGGTTCAGGCGGCCGTTGCTGTCGTGAGATGAAATCCAGCCAATCGGCCGTGGCCCGACAATGGCATTGAACGGGTCATGTGGCAGGCCATGGCCGTTGGCCGGTTCGTAGAAGTGGATAGCGTCAGACATGGCCGGGTTCCTGCTGCGGGGTTCTGGGAGGCCGTCATAGTGCAATCCACGGCGACGAATTTCCATCGGCCCTATGGAATTTTCATTCAGCGGCCACCTATTTTTCACAGCGGCCCGTTCAGTCTGCGCCCAAGGTCGATACCCCCTATAAGACTGAGCCTCGGAGCCTTCTACCGCATGAATAAACTTCCTCAGATCACCCTGGCGTTCTGGGTCATGAAAATCTGCGCAACCACCCTGGGCGAAACCGCCGGGGACTTGTTGTCGATGACCCTGAACGTCGGTTACGCCATCAGCTCGATGATCCTCATCAGCGTGTTCCTGGTCACTCTGGTGACACAACTCTGGTCGAAAACCTACAACCCGGTGCTGTACTGGATCGTGATCCTGTCCACCAGCACCGCCGGCACCACCATGTCGGATTTCATGGACCGCACTCTGGGCCTGGGCTATGCCACCGGGTCGATGATCCTGATCGTGATCCTGATGATCATCTTTGCGATGTGGCATCTCAGTGGTGACTCGCTGAACGTGAACAAGGTGCAGACTTTCCGAGGCGAGCTGTTCTACTGGATGGCGATCCTGTTCTCCAACACCCTGGGCACTGCGTTGGGCGACTTCCTGGCGGACGATTCGGGGCTCGGCTTTGCCGGTGGCGCCTTGTTGATTGGTTCGACCATCGCCGCGGTGCTGGCGCTCAAGTACTTCACCCAAATCTCGTCGGTGCTGTTGTTCTGGGTGGCGTTTGTACTGACCCGGCCGTTTGGTGCAACCCTGGGCGACTTCCTGACCAAGCCCCATGAAAAGGGCGGGTTGGATTTCGGCACCATTGGATCATCGGCGGTATTGGCGGCGGTGCTGGTGGTGATGATTGCCGGGGCGTCGTATGCACAGCGGCGGCATGGCCGGAGCCCGGTAGCAGAGGTGTCCTGATTCAACAGGTGGGAGCGGGCAAGCCCGCTCCCACATTTGTTACTGCATCCAACCGTTAGTCCGTGGTAATCCGCGAATGCTTGCGTGTGTCCTTCATGGTCACATAGACCACCAGCGACACCGCAATACACGCAGTCACATACCAGTAGTAACCGGTTTCCATCCCGATGCTCTTGAACCACAGCGCGATGTATTCAGCGGTACCGCCGAAGATCGACACGGTCAGTGCATAGGGCAGGCCTACGCCCAGGGCGCGGATTTCGGTTGGGAACAGTTCAGCCTTGACCACGGCGTTGATCGAGGTGTAGCCGCTGACGATGATCAGCGCGGCCATGATCAGGAAGAACGCGCCCCACCAGGTCTGGATAGTATGCAGGGTGGTGAGGATCGGTACGGTGAACAGGGTGCCGAGGATGCCGAAGGCGATCAGGATCGGCCGACGCCCGACTTTGTCCGACAGCCCACCGACGATCGGTTGCAGGCACATGAACAGGAACAGCGTTGCCGCCGAAATCGTGGTGGAATCGGAAATGCTCATGCCGACGGTGTTCACCAGGTACTTCTGCATGTAGGTGGTGTAGGTGTAGAAGGCCAGGGTGCCGCCCATGGTCAGGCCGACCACGGTCATCAGTTCCTTGGGGTGGCGCATCAAGGTGCGCATGGCGCTTTCCTTGGCTTTTTCCTTCTTGGTGAACGACTCGGTTTCTTCCATGCCGCGACGCAGGTACAGCGCGACCACTGCGCACAGGGCGCCGATGGCGAATGGGATACGCCAGCCCCAGTCGTACAGTTGCTCGGTGGTGAGCACTTGTTGCAACACGATCAGTACTGCCAGGGCGATAAGCTGGCCGGAGATCAGGGTCACGTACTGGAAGCTGGAGAAGAAACCGCGACGTTCCTTGGTGGCCATTTCACTCAGGTAGGTGGCCGAGGTGCCGTATTCGCCACCGACCGACAAGCCTTGCAGCAGGCGGGCGAACACCAGCAGGATCGGTGCGCCGACGCCGATGGTTTCGTAACCGGGGCTCAGGGCGATGATCAACGAGCCGAAGCACATCAGCAGGACCGACGCCATCAGTGCTGCTTTGCGACCCGCACGGTCGGCGTACAGGCCCATCAGCCAGCCACCGATCGGACGCATCAGGAAGCCCACGGCGAAGATCGCGGCGGTGTTGAGCAATTGGGCGGTGGTATCGCCTTTCGGGAAGAAGGCTTTGGCGAAGTACAGCGAGAACGCGGCGTAGACGTACCAGTCGTACCACTCGACCATGTTGCCGACCGATCCGCTGAAGATCGATTTGATGCGGCTGGTGGTGGTGCGTTCTTTGGCCGGCGCGGCCGCCGACCCCTGGGGCAAGGTGTTGGAGTTATCCATTGAAGGATCCTTCATCTAGTTGTTTTTATGGAGCGGCGCGAGCGCAGCCTGGCTGGGGCTATAGCAGGAGCTGTGCCAGGTAGATGAAGGCCCGGTCTAGAAGGGGCTCGGGTTTATTTTGAGCGGAAAGTCGCTGATGCTTTTTAGGGGGATGAGCGGAAATTCGCTCATTCATCTTTCAGGAACATGTCCCTGGCCAACCCATGGCGCTGCATCTTTTCGTTGAAGGTGCGCCGTGGCAGCTGCAACTCCGCCAGCACCGCCTTGATATCACCTTTATGCCGGGTCAATGCGGCCTTCAGGCAATGGGCCTCGAACGCCTCCTGCTGCGCGGCCAGCGATTGCCCGGCTTCGATGCCTTCCGGTTCCGGTTCGCCAAGGCCCAGCACCTGGCGTTCGGCGACGTTGGCCAGTTCGCGCACATTGCCCGGCCAGTCATGGCTGAGCAGGCGCCCCAGTTGCGCGCCGCTCAGCGGTTCCACGCTGCGACCCAGGCGCTCGGCGGCGCTTTGGGCAAAGTGATCGAACAGCAGCGGGATGTCTTCGCGGCGCTCGCGCAGAGGCGGCAGGCGCAGTTGTGCAACGTTCAGCCGATAGGCCAGGTCTTCGCGAAAGCGCCCGGCGCGGGCTTCTTCCAGCAGGTCCGGCTTGGTGGCGGCAATGATGCGTAAATCCACATGAATGCTTTGATTGGAGCCCAGGCGTTCCAGCTTCTGATCCTGCAATACCCGTAACAGCTTCACTTGCTGGGCCAGGGGCATGCTTTCGATTTCATCGAGGAACAGCGTACCGCCATGGGCGTACTCCAGTTTGCCGATGCGCTTGCCCTGGGCACCGGTGAAGGCGCCGCTTTCGTGGCCGAACAGTTCGGCCTCGAACAGTTGCTCGGGAATCGCCGCGCAATTGAGCGCCACAAACGGTTTTTTCGCGCGTGGGCCGAAGTCATGCAGGCAGCGGGCGACCAGCTCCTTGCCGCTGCCGGTCTCGCCACGGATCAGCACGTTGACCGGCAAGGTCGCCAGGTCGAGTACCTGCCGGCGCAGGTTCTGCAAGCCCCGGGACACGCCGAGCAGGCTCGACTCCAACTGTGCCCGATGATCGGCCTGTTGGTGCAGGCGGCGGTTTTCCAGGATCAGCCCGCGCTTGTCCAACGCGCGGCGCAGGCTGTTGAGCAAGGCATCGGGGCTGAAGGGTTTTTCCAGAAAGTCGTAGGCGCCGTCGCGCATGGCTTCGACGGCCATCGGTACATCGCCATGCCCGGTCAGCAGGATGACGGGCAGGTCGGCGTCACGGCGTTGCACTTCGGCCAGCAGCTCCAGGCCGCTGAGCCCGGGCATGCGCACGTCGCTCAGGATCACCCCGGGAAAGTCCTTGGGCAGTTGCGCCAGGCAGGCTTCGGCGCGGCTGAACAACTGCACCTCGAACCCCGACAAGCTCAGCCATTGCTCGACGGCCGTACGAATGCTGGCTTCGTCATCGACCACAATCACCGCGTTCAACATAAGTCGGGTGTCTCCAGCGCGATAGGCAAGGTCAGGGTAAATACCGCGCCGTCGCCACGGTTACTGGCGCTCAGGCGTCCGCCCAATTCGTGCACGATAGCGTAGGAAACCGCCAGGCCCAAGCCGAGCCCGTCGCCCACCGGCTTGGTGGTGAAGAACGGGTCGAACACGCTGTTGAGGTGCTCTTCGGCAATCCCGCCGCCGCTGTCGCTGACCGTGAGTTGCCACAGTTGCTGATCGGCGTGCAGGCGGATTTCCAGGCGCTTGCGGGGTTTGTCGGCCATGGCGTCGAGGGCGTTGCGCAGCAGGTTGATCAGCACCTGTTCGAGGCGGATCGCATCGCCGCGTACCCAGGCGGGGCGGGTCAGGTCGAGCACGGTGCCGATGGCTTCATCACGCAGGCGCGCGTCGAGCAGGTGCAGGGACTGGTCGACCACGGTGGCCAGGTCGAGGCGTTCGCGCAGGCCGCTGGGGCTTTTGCGCGCAAAGGTCTTGAGATGGCCTGTGAGGGCGGCCATGCGTGTGAGCATATCGTCCAGCGGGGTCAGGGCCTTGTAGGCGTCGTCCACCCGACCGTGGTCCAGCAGCAACCGCAGGGTCGCCAACTGCATGCGCTGGGCGGTCAGCGGCTGATTGATCTCATGGGCGAGGGCGGCGGACATCTGCCCCAGCGCCGCTAACTTCGCCGATTGCACCAGGCCATCCTGGGCAGTGCGCAGGGCCTGGGTGCGCTCTTCCACAAGCTGTTCGAGTTCTTCGCGGCTGCGCTGGCGCAAACGGGCCAGGCGCCAGCGTTGGCTGAGGAACAGCACCAGGAACACCAGCGCCAGCCAGGAGCCGGCGGCGGCAAGGCCGGCGTTGCGCTGGTCCTCAAAGGCGAACTGGGGTTTGCGCAACAGGTGCAGGGTCCAGCCCTCGGCTTTCAGCGGCAGGGACTCCCAGATGTAATTGGCGTTGCCTTCGGGGCCGTTGACGCGCATCAGGTGGCTGTTTTCGTCGAAGCGTTGCAACGTCTGGGTGTCCAGCGGCTGCAGTTGTTTCTTGTCGTATTGGCGGGTGGCCTTGAGTTCGACCAGGTCGCTGGCCGACAACGGGTGCAGGTTGCGATAACGCCAGCCCGGTTGGTTGGCGATAAACACGATGCCGCGCGCGTCGCTGACCAGCAACAGGTCATCACCCTGGGCCCATTCGCGCTCCAGCTCAGGGAATTCCAGTTTCACCACCATGGCGCCAAGGAACTGCTCGTGTTCATCCAGCACGGCGCTGGAGAGGAAATACCCCGGGATCCCGGTGGTCACGCCGACTGCGTAAAAGCGCCCGGTGCCCTGGCTCTTGGTCTGGCTGAAATACGGCCGAAACCCGTAGTTGTGCCCGACATAACTGCTCGGCAAGTTCCAGTTGCTGGCGGCCACGGCCAGGCCTGTGCGGTCCATCAGTTCCAGGGTGGAGGACTGCGCCGCACCGTTGATGCGTTCGAGCTTGCGGTTGAGCAGGTCCTGGGTGCCGGCGTCCAACGGGCCTTTGAGCGCGTTGATCATCTCCGAGTCCAGCGCCAGCACGGCGGGCAGGGCGCGGTAGCGTTCGATCAGGGTGTGCAGGGAATTGGCGTACAGCGCCAGTTGCTGGTTGGCGCGTGCCGCATCGTCCACCAACGCCTGGCGTTCGGCATGGCGTGTGGCCAAGGCAGCGGCCAGCAACGCACCGGCGATGATCAGCAGGGAATAGCAGGTCAGGCGCAGGGGACGAGGGATCACGATCATACGGTGATGGGCAGGCACGGTAAGGGGAGTGCACCATAGCATGAGCGGCTTGGGTCTTGTGGTGAGGGGCTGTCGTGGCTGAAGGGGAGAGTGGGTTTATTGTGGTGAGCGGGGCAAGCCCGCTCACCACAATAAACCCGCTTGCCATAGGTGAATCAGCAGGCAATAAAAAAGCGACCGGGCCATGGGCCGCAGTCGCCTTTATCCTTGCGGGAAAGTGCTTACTGCACTTCTACCGCCAGGCTTTCACTGATCTTTTTCTGCCAGATGGCCGGACCGGTGATGTGGACGGATTCGCCCTTGCTGTCCACCGCAACGGTGACCGGCATGTCTTTCACGTCGAACTCGTAGATCGCTTCCATACCCAGTTCGGCGAAGGCAACCACACGCGACTTCTTGATGGCTTGGGCCACCAGGTAAGCAGCGCCGCCCACGGCCATCAGGTACACGGCCTTGTGGTCCTTGATCGCTTCGATCGCGGTAGGGCCACGCTCGGATTTGCCGATCATGCCCAGCAGGCCGGTTTGCTCGAGGATCTGACGGGTGAACTTGTCCATCCGCGTCGCGGTGGTCGGGCCAGCCGGGCCAACCACTTCTTCGCGCACCGGATCAACCGGGCCGACGTAGTAGATAAAGCGACCCTTGAGGTCCACCGGCAGGTTTTCGCCCTTGTTCAGCATCTCGACCATGCGCTTGTGCGCGGCGTCGCGACCGGTGAGCATCTTGCCGTTGAGCAGCACGGTTTCGCCCGGCTTCCAGCTCTGCACTTCTTCCGGGGTCAGGGTGTCGAGGTTGACGCGACGGGCCGATGGACCGGCTTCCCAGACGATTTCCGGGTAGGCGTCCAGCGGTGGCGCTTCCAGCGACGCCGGGCCCGAACCGTCGAGCACGAAGTGCGCGTGACGGGTGGCGGCGCAGTTGGGGATCATGCACACCGGCAGCGAAGCGGCGTGGGTCGGGTAGTCCATGATCTTCACGTCGAGCACGGTGGTCAGGCCACCCAGGCCCTGGGCGCCGATGCCCAGTTGGTTGACCTTCTCGAACAGCTCCAGGCGCATTTCTTCGATACGGTTTTGCGGGCCGCGCTTTTTCAGCTCGTGGATGTCGATGGATTCCATCAACACTTCCTTGGCCATCACCGCGGCTTTTTCGGCGGTGCCGCCGATGCCGATGCCGAGCATGCCCGGTGGGCACCAGCCGGCGCCCATGGTCGGAACGGTCTTGAGCACCCAGTCGACGATCGAGTCGGACGGGTTGAGCATGGCCATTTTCGACTTGTTCTCGGAACCGCCGCCCTTGGCCGCCACATCCACTTCCACGGTGTTACCCGGGACGATGGAGTAGTGGATCACGGCCGGGGTGTTGTCCTTGGTGTTCTTGCGTGCGCCGGCCGGGTCGGCCAGGATCGATGCGCGCAGGACGTTTTCCGGCAGGTTGTAGGCGCGACGCACGCCTTCGTTGATCATGTCGTCCAGGCCCATGGTGGCGCCATCCCAACGTACGTCCATGCCCACGCGCACGAACACGGTGACGATACCGGTGTCCTGGCAGATCGGGCGATGGCCGGTGGCGCACATGCGCGAGTTGATCAGGATCTGCGCGATGGAGTCACGGGCTGCCGGCGATTCTTCGCGCAGGTAGGCCTCGTGCATCGCCTGGATGAAATCAACGGGGTGGTAGTAGGAAATGAATTGCAGGGCGTCGGCAACGCTCTGAATCAGGTCGTCTTGCTTGATCACGGTCATGAGTCGCGCTCCTCTATAAGGGAACATTCAATAAAGGTGGGCTCAGTGGGGTGCATCGGTCGGCTGAGTCCACCTTTCCAAGGCACGCCAAGTGGTGCAGGCGCGACGCTAAAAAGGCGCGGCAGTATAACCCGGCACGGTGGCCGATACACCCGACTATGGTCAAACTGTCGCAGGCATGATTCCCTGTGCGCACCCCTTGTGATTGAGTCCTTCCATGCCTGAACTGTACGTCGGCGAACGCCATTGGTCGGTAGCCACCGGCAGCAACCTGCTGGATGCCTTGAGCCAGGCGGGTGTGGCCGTGCCCTACAGTTGCCGTGCCGGCAGTTGCCATGCGTGCCTGGTGCGGTGCCAGGGCGAGGTCGAGGACCGTCAGCCCGCTGCCTTGAGCCCGGCACAACGCCAGGAGGGCTGGCGCCTGGCGTGCCAGTGCCAGGTGATCGGCGATCTGCAGGTCGAGGCGTTCGACCCGCTGCGGGACGGCCTGCCGGCCCAGGTGGTGGGGGCCGATTGGTTGAATGCCTCGGTGCTGCGCCTGCGGCTGCAACCGGAGCGTGGACTGCGGTATCGCGCCGGGCAGCACCTGGTGTTGTGGGCCGGGCAGGTGGCACGGCCTTATTCCCTGGCCAGCCTGCCTCAGGAGGATGCATTCCTGGAGTTTCATATCGATTGCCGCCAGCCCGGCGCATTCAGCGATGCCGCGCGAGCCTTGTCGGTGGGTGATCGCCTGCGCCTGGGAGAATTGCGTGGCGGCGCGCTGCAATACGATCCCGACTGGCAATCCCGGCCGCTGTGGCTGCTGGCTTCCGGTACCGGCCTGGGGCCGCTGTGGGGTGTGCTGCGCGAGGCGTTGCGCCAGGATCACCAGGGCGCCATCCGTATGATTCACCTGGCCCATGATGCCGACGGTCATTACCTGGCCGGACCCCTGGCCGAACTGGCTGCGCATCATCCGAACCTGACGTTGGAGCTGTGGACTGCGGCCGAGTCGGCCCAGGCATTGGCGCAACTGCGGCTTGTTTCCCGGCAAACCCTGGCCTTACTCTGCGGGCATCCTGTCAGCGTCGAGGCCTTCTCCAAGCGCCTGTTCCTGGCGGGACTGCCGCGCAATCAACTGCTGGCCGATGTGTTCCTGCCCCGTGGTTGAGTGCTGAATTCCACTGCCGTGAGACTCGCCATGACCGACGCCATCCTGCTGCAACGCGAGCGCGGGCTGCTGACTCTGCAGCTCAATCGCCCGGACAAGAAAAACGCCCTGACCCGAGCCATGTACAGCCAATTGGCCGAGGCGTTGGAGCAGGCCGATGCGGACCCGCAGGTCAATGCCGTGCTGATCCAGGGCAGCAGCGAGTGTTTTACTGCCGGCAACGATATAGGCGATTTTCTCGAGCAACCGCCCGGTGACCTCGACAGCCCACCATTTCACTTTATGAAAAGCCTGCTCAACTGCCGCAAGCCGGTGATCGCAGCCGTAGCGGGTGCGGCGGTGGGGATCGGCACGACCCTGCTGCTGCATTGCGACCTGGTGTACATCAGCCGCGATGCCCGGTTGCGCATGCCGTTCGTCAATTTGGGGCTGTGTCCGGAGTTTGGGTCGAGCCTGATCCTCCCGCGTTTACTGGGGCACGCGAAGGCGGCTGAACTGCTGTTGCTGGGTGAGGGCTTCAGCGGCGAACAAGCGGCCGCGTGGGGGATTGCCACCGAAGCGTTGGGCAGTGGCGAAGCGGCATTGGCCAAGGCGCGGGAAATGGCCGAGCGCTTTGAAACCCTGGCGCCGGGAGCGGTGCAGGTCTGCAAGCAGTTGATGAAGAGCGTGGACCGTGAGCAGTTGCGGCAAGTGATCGAGGAAGAGGGGGCGTTGTTTGTGCAGCGCTTGAAGTCGCCGGAAGCGATTGCGGCGTTGTCGGGGTTTATGGACAGGCGCTAACCCCATGTGGGTGCGACGATTCGACATGCTCCCTGCCACACGGAAAGCAAAAAGCCCCGCCATTCACATGGCAGGGCTTTTGTTTTTCAGCCTGTCACTCAGACCATTGGGTCGCCAACGTGCAGGATCTTCATGCCGTTGGTGCCGCCGATGGTGTGGTAGCTGTCGCCTTTGGTCAGGATGACCCAGTCGCCTTTCTCCACTACGCCGCGCTTGATCAGCTCGTCGATGGCCGCCTGGCTGACTTCATGGGGCGGCAACGACGCCGGGTCGAACGGTACGGTGTACACGCCACGGAACAGGGCCGCACGGGCCTGGGTTTCGCGGTGCGGGGAGAACGCGTAGATCGGCACCGAAGAACGGATACGCGACATGATCAATGGCGTATAGCCACTTTCGGTCAAGGCAATGATCGCTTTCACGCCCGGGAAGTGGTTGGCGGTGTACATGGCGGCCAGGGCAATGCTCTGGTCGCAGCTTTCGAACACTTTGCCGATGCGGTGGCTGGAGGTCTTGCTGGTCGGGTGCTTTTCGGCACCGACGCAGATACGCGCCATGGCCTGCACGGCTTCCAGTGGGTACGGGCCGGCGGCACTTTCGGCCGAGAGCATCACGGCGTCGGTGTAGTCGAGCACGGCGTTGGCCACGTCGGACACTTCGGCGCGGGTCGGCATCGGGTTCTGGATCATCGACTCCATCATCTGGGTCGCGACGATCACCGCTTTGTTGTGGCGGCGTGCGTGCAGGATGATCTTCTTCTGGATACCGATCAGTTCGGCGTCACCGATTTCCACACCCAGGTCGCCACGGGCAACCATCACCGCGTCGGACGCCTTGATCAGGCCGTCGAGGGTTTCATCATCGGCTACGGCTTCGGCGCGCTCGATCTTCGCCACCAGCCAGGCGGTACCGCCGGCTTCGTCGCGCAGTTTACGGGCGTATTCCATGTCGGCAGCGTCGCGCGGGAAGGATACGGCGAGGTAGTCCACTTCCATTTCAGCGGCGAGCTTGATGTCGGCCTTGTCTTTTTCAGTCAGGGCTGGGGCGGTCAAGCCACCGCCGCGACGGTTGATGCCTTTGTGATCGGACAGCGGACCGCCGATGATCACGGTGCAATTCAGTTCGGTCGGGGTCGCGGTGTCAACGCGCATCACCACGCGACCGTCGTCCAGCAGCAGCTCGTCACCGACGCCGCAATCCTTGACCAGGTCCGGGTAGTCGATACCCACGACGTCCTGGGTGCCTTCGGTCAGCGGGTGGCTGGTGGAGAAGGTGAATTTGTCACCGATCTTCAGCTCGATACGCTTGTTGGCGAATTTGGCGATACGGATTTTCGGGCCTTGCAGGTCACCCAGCAGTGCGACGAAGCGGCCATGTTTGGCGGCCAGGTCACGCACCAGCTTGGCGCGAGCCTTGTGCTCGTCCGGGGTGCCGTGGGAGAAGTTCAGACGGGCAACGTCCAAACCAGCCAGAATCAGCTGTTCGAGGACTTCCGGCGAGTTGCTTGCCGGGCCAAGGGTGGCGACGATTTTGGTACGACGGACGGACATGCACAGACTCCTGAGTTCAAGCGCTGAGGAAGGCTACTATGCTCTTTGGTTGTAGTCATTGTTCGTTTGCACTACTTATCGACGATTCGCTTGTTTTCGCGCCGGTTGAATAGATGAACATCCTTGAAGATTTTTGACGAGGGGTCGATACACTGCACAAGACAGGAGAACCTTCATGCGAATTTTGCTCATTGCTGCCCTTGCCGTCAGTGTTGTCGGCTGCACCCGTTGGTCGATGGACCACCATTTGAACAATGCCTACCGTGCATACAAGGTCGGGGATTGCGAGCGCGTCACCTTGGAGCTATCCCAGGTCGACCGCGAGAGCCGTACACGGCGTTATGTACAACCGGAAGTTTCGATGTTGCGCGGGCAATGCCTGGAACGCCAGAAACTGTTCGTCGACGCCGTGCAAACCTATCAATTCATCATTAACCAGTACCCGTCGAGCGAGTACGCCTACCGTGCCCGCGCGAGGCTGGATACCTTGCAGCAACTGGGCCATTACCCCGGTGCGAGCGTGGCACAGCCGCGCCCCGCCTCTTTGTAATGGCATTCGTCATTTAATAACTGGCCCGTTGCCAGTCTTGGGCTATTCTTTCAACGTTCGTTTGTACAAGTTTCTATTCGAACGGATGCAGGGCCCGGATTCGGCAGCTGTCGAGTGACAAAATGTTGTCCGTTGTCACACCGAGATCCAGGGAGAGCGAGCAATTGCGCTCGTTCCGAATCACTGGCACGGCCAGAGTCATGGCCACTGGATGGCGATCTCACCATGTTTACCGACCGACGGATCGAGCGGCATCAACTACCGTATTTCCTGCAAGTGTTTAACCGTGTCACCGACAAACCCATAGGTTTTTTGGGTAACGTCTCTGACGACGGGCTGATGTTGGTCAGCCAGTTACCCATGATGGTCGATGTGGACTTCGAGTTGCGCTTGAAGATACCCGGGGCTGACGACACGTTCCATGTCATTGACATCACCGCGACCTGCCTGTGGAGCCATGAAGATATCAACCCGCAGCACTATGATTCCGGGTTCAGCGTGCTTGAAGCCCCCGAGGAATATGGGCAACTGATCAACGTGCTGTTGCAGTACTTCAGTTTTGATTCCTTGGAGGCTTCGGCCTAGAAGCGGCGCGCTGTCGACGCGGCCGGGGTGCTGCTGTCCCTGCCGCAGTCGTGCGCTTTTTTAGAATACTCCGGCTTTCTTCCAACCCAGGTAGCGTGTCACCAGGGCCGCGCCCATTTCTGATGGCAACGTATCCAACGCCGACAGGCCGTGGGCGTTCATGCGGTCATGCAATTCATCCCGAGTATTGAGGTAGTCGACAGTGCCGCTGTAGGCCAGGGCTTCGGGCAAGGTTTGTACGGGGGATTGGCGCAGTCGATCGAGTACTTCCTCACGCATACTCGCCACCAGCACCCGATGTTGACGACTGATGCGCTTGACGGCGGAGAGCAGGGCTTCGTCGTCCTCATCCCGCAGGTTGCTGACAATAATGACCAATGCCCGACGTTTCTGCCGGGCCAGCAGTTGGCTGGCCGCTGCCTGGTAGTCGGCGGTTCGGCGGCTGGTGTCCAGGTCATAGACCGTATTGAGCAACAGATTCAATTGGCTGCTGCCCTTGACCGGTGCCAGGTAGCGTGGCTGGTCAGTGGCAAAGGTGCACAACCCCACCGCATCGCCCTGGCGCAGGGCCACATAACTGAGCAGCAGGCAGGCATTGAGGGCGTGGTCGAAATGGGACAGCTCGTCATCCTGGCTGCGCATGCGTCGGCCGCAATCGAGCATGAACACGATCTGCTGGTCGCGCTCGTCCTGATACTCCCGGGCGATGGGGGTACGTTGCCGAGCGGTCGCTTTCCAATCGATTTGTCGCAGGCTGTCGCCCTCACGAAACTCGCGCAGCTGATGAAACTCCAGTCCCAATCCTCGTCGTTGCCGTTGACGTACCCCCAGTTGGCTCAGCCAGTTATCCACACCCAGCAGTTGTGCCCCGTACAGGCGGGCGAAGTCCGGATAGACGCGGGTGGCATCCTCGGTTTCGATAAAGCGCCGTGCAGACCAGAGCCCCAAGGGACTGGGCAGGTGGATTTCGCAGCGACTGAACGCGAAATGCCCACGCCGCAAGGGGCGCAGACGATAACCCAGCTCACTGCGTTCACCAGGGTGCAGTTCGATGGACTGGGGCAGGTTTTCCACGCCCAGCCCGTCGGGGACGTGATCGAACACCTGCACTGTCAGCGCCTGTGGGTAGTCATGTTCCAGGGACAGGCGGACTTCGCCCCAGCGCCCCAGCGCCAGGCTGCCGGGCATCTGCCGGTGCACGCGTGGTGAGGGTCGGCGGCGCAGTCGCAGTGCGTCGAGCATGGCCAGCAGCAACAGCGCCAGGAGCAAGCCCCATGTTATTGAGTGCAAGGTCTCGGGTACCTTGAACTGCAAGGCGGCCGCAGCGCCCAGCAGGATACTCAAGCCCAGCAGTACGCTGAGCCAGGCTAATAACAGACGGGTCGGTTTCATGGACGGGTCATTGCCGGGGGGCCGGAATCTGGTCCAGCAGCTGCTTGAGCACCTGGTCGACCTCCAGCCCGTCTATATCCAGTTCTGGCGCAAGGCGTACCCGATGACGCAGTACCGCCAGGGCACAGTCCTTGATGTCATCCGGTGTGACGAACTCGCCTGCGCGTAACAAGGCCCGTGCGCGGGCGCCGCGTACCAGGGCGATGGAGGCTCGCGGGCCGGCGCCTATGGCCAGTCCCGGCCAACTGCGGGTTGCTCGCGCCAGGCGCACGGCATAGTCGAGCACGTGTTCATCCAGGGGCAGTTCACTGGCGATCCGTTGCAGCTGCAGCACGTCCTCGGCCTCCAGCACGGTGCGCAACGGTTGCACGTCCAGCATGTCGGCTCGTGATGAGCGTGTCACTTCGCGCACCATATCCAGTTCCTGCTGCGCATCGGGGTAGTCCATGCGTACCTTGAGCATGAAACGGTCCAGTTCGGCTTCCGGCAGGGGGTAGGTGCCTTCCTGTTCGATGGGATTTTGCGTGGCAAGTACCATGAACGGCTGGCCAATGGGCAGCGCCTCGCCTTCGAGGGTGACTTGCCGTTCCTGCATGGCTTCGAGCAGGGCTGCCTGGGTCTTGGCCGGAGCGCGGTTGATTTCGTCGGCCAGCAACAAGTGGGTGAATACGGGCCCCTTGCGCAGCTTGAACTGTTCGGTGTGCAGGTCGTACACCGCGTGGCCGGTGACATCGCTCGGCATCAGGTCCGGGGTGAACTGGATCCGCGCGAATTCGCCGTCAAAGCAACGGGCCAGGGCACGTACCAGCAAGGTCTTGCCCAGCCCGGGGACACCCTCGAGCAATACGTGGCCGCCGGCGATCAGCGCGGTGAGTACATCATCGATTACCTGATCCTGCCCGATCACCGCCTTGCGCAGTTCAATGCGCAGGGCCTGGGCCTGCTGGCAGGCGCGTTGCAGAGGGTCGCCGGGCAGGGTGTTAGCGCTGGGAAATTCGCTCATAGGGCATTCCTGAGGGTTTGCAGGCACGCCACCTGCCGGCTGAAATCGGCACTGGAAAGCCGTTTCGTCGGGAGTGGGCCGAGGGCCTGGCTGATGACGTGGGAGGGTTGGCGCGTCAGGTGGGCAAGTACTCGCCCCTGTTCCGTATTGTCGAGATGTTCAAAGCCAGGATGACGCCGCCGTGCGGCGCGCAGGATGTCGCGCTGCAAGGCCTGCAACAGTGTGCCTTGGCCGCTGCGACGCAGCAGGAAGTCGGCGCTGGCTTTCAGATGCTCCTGCAATTGCCGGCGTGCCTTGGGGGCGGGCGCCTGGATTGGGCCCTGGCGCATACCTGCCTGCCAGAGTGCCAGGGCAATCAGGGCAATGAGCGCCACCAACGCCTGGGGGAAATAACGCAGCAGCAGGGTGAACAGGTCATCTACGTCGCCGTTGAACAACAAGGTTACGGCAGTGCCCTGGGTCAGATGCCACAGCAGCCAGGCATTGTCGTGTTTGCCAATGTCCGGCGTTTTCCACAGCTCGCTGTCGGTGATCACCGTTACGCGGCCTTGCCCGAGGTCGAGTTGCATCAAGTGGCTCGACCGCGCGCTATTGGCTGAAAATTGTGCCAGGTGCTTGGGGTCGATGAGATTGAAGTCGGTGTCGAAACTGAAATAGACCGGGGCTGTGTCGTTGTCGACATACAGTTTGGTCAGGTCCGGTGCTTTATTTTTGCGGGTCGGGGCCGAGGCGGGGGCGTCGGGTTCATCGCTGAGGACTTGGTGGATAGGCAGGCGATCGAGCAGCAGGTCGCCGCTCTTGCCGGTTTCGTCGTCCCACAGGGCCTCGGCGACTACCAGTAGATGGCCGCCGGACCTGGCCCAGTCCAGGAGTTGCCCTGCCTGGCGTGGCGACATGTTGCCGCGTTCGCCCAGCAACAGCAGGCTGTTGCCCTTGGCGGGCAGGCTCGCCAGGCGTTCCAGGCCATTGGCGCGCTCCACGGCCAGGCCTTGCAGGCGCAGAAAGTGTTCGGCTGCCAGGTAAGGATTGGCCTGGGCTTCCGGGGAGGGGCCGCGGTCCACCACTTCTTCATAGGGGATCGCTTTGCTCCATGCGTAAAAACCGCCCGCTCCAAGCAGGCACGCCAACAGCAGCCCCACCCACAGTAATGGCCGGTTCATCGGACGCCTCCCGCACTGAACAGGGCACGCCAATCGTTGCACAATGTCTGCTGGACTGAGACCGGGGGCAGGTGATGGCCATAGGCGAGGTTTTGCCAGTGCCGCGTCAATTCATCACTGAAGGCCAGCAACTGCGGCTGCTGCAATTGGTGAACCCGTTGCAGGATCTGGCCTTCGGTGTCAGCACTTTTAAGGGGAAGGTTGAAGTCATGCAGCAACCTGCTCAGCAGGCCACGATACAAAAGGCCGAGGGCCTCCCGTGGCTGGGTAGACCAGAGTTGCTCGGCGGCGCTGGCGATATCCTCGGGCAGGGTCTCGGCGCCCAGTTCCAGGCCGAACAATTGCGCGGGTGGTGGTTTCGCTGCTTTGGGTGTACGTGCCCCGCGCAGGCTGACAAAGGTGTGCAACCAGTCCCGATAACGCCAGGCCAGCAGGGCCACGCCACCGATCAGCAGGCTCCATAACAGCACTTCCAGGCCTTGGGCGACAGGCTTGAACGTGTTGCTGTTGAGGTTGTCCAGCAGCGCCTGCAGCCACGCCGGAAGTTTGCCGTCACTGTGTGCCTTGTTTTTAACGACGGGCTTTTCTTCGCCAAAGCGATAGCGTTTGACGGTTTCCGGATTTTTGAAGGGCGGCTTGTCCAGCAGCGACTTGATGGACTGGCTTGCGCTTTGGGGAGGCAGTGGCTTGGCGTCATCCGCCATGGCGGGCAGGTTGAATGGCAGCAAGGTCAGCCCGATCACCAGCACTAACAGTGGCGCCACACTGCTCAGACGCTGGCGCAGGCGGCGGAATACCAGCTCCAGGTCCCACGCCTCCAGCAGGGTGCGGCGATTGAGATAAAGGCTGAAACCACAGGCAACATAGATGGGCTCCCAAAACACCAGGATCAAGGCGTAGAAGGCGTTGCTCAAGTGTTCCAGCCAGACCCCCTCGGAGCCCGTCGCCAGCGCCAGCCGTTGCCAATCCCAATCCAGTTCAAGCTGTTGCGGAATGAATAGATAGAACAGCGCCATGCAGCCGAACCACAGGCCGATTTCCAGGTGCACCCCAACGGTGGTCAACCAGCGCGCGGCTCCTGCATTGCGCTGCAGCAGCACGCCCAGGCGTTTCTGGCGCGCCTGGCCGTCCAGGCCTTCGAGCTGGCTGACCGGCATTACAAAACTGCGGCTGAGGCTAAGTCGGCGCCAGGTCAGGCTGGCCAGCAGTTGGTGGTTAAGCAGTCTTGGCCATTCGCGCACGGCCTGCTTAAGGCTGGGTGTTTCGCCGAACAGGGCTTTGGAGAGGATATATAAAGGCAAGCGGTCGAACGCCGGTTTGAGCCACCAGAACAGGAACATGGCTGTGGACGGGTATTTCCATAGCAACGCGGTAAGCAGGGCAAAAACCGGCAGGGTCACCAGCGCCCAACTGCTCATCAATAGCAGGCGATGTTCCCGGGCCATTAATACCCCAAGGTCCATGGCCTCCCATGCGGTACGCGGGCGAATCGCCACGCTGGCATTACTCAGGCGCATGGCGAGTCCGTCCGGCAAGGGTCAGGTAAGCCGCCACCAGCAGCCAGAGTGCAGCACCCACCAGGTATTTGATCCAAGGGGCGATCTGGGTGGTGGAAGACCAGTAGGCCTCGATAAATGCTGCGATCAGCAGGAACACCATGACACCGCACAGCAATTTCACACTCTTGCGCGCTGCGAGCCGCAGGGATTCGCCACGGGTCAGTTGCCCCGGGGCGATCAACGCCCAGCCCAGTTGCAAGCCTGCGGCACCGGCGAGTGCTATGGCCGTCAACTCAAAGGCCCCATGGCCGATGACAAATGACCAGAAGGTCTGCCCATAGCCGATTTCGGTCAGGTGCCCGGAAACCGCGCCGATGATCAGCCCGTTGAATATCAGGAAAAACACACTGCCCAGGCCGAACAGCAAGCCGGCGGCAAATGTCTGAAAGGCGATACCGATGTTGTGCATGACGTAGTAGCCAAACATCATCCAGTCTTCGCTCGATGCACGTTCGGCGGCGCGCCCCAGCCGGCTGGCCTCGGGGTCATACATGCCCTGCATCTCTGCCACCTGCTGGGGGCTGACAATGCTGTAGATCAGGTCGGGGAACAGGTAGACCAGCAGGGCAATGCCCAGCAGGCTGCCAAAGAACAGCAGGCTGGCAATCAACACGAAACGCCACTGTTCTCGCACCAGACGCGGAAAATCGGCCAGGACGAAACTCAGCACGTTCGCGGCCAATTGGCTGCGGTGGCGATACAGTTGTTGATGGCCGCGCAATGCCAGTTGTTGCAGGGGATCCACCAGGTAACTGCTGTAGCCGCGCTCCTGGGCGAGGGCCAGGAGCTGGCATAGACGCCGGTATTGATGAGGGAAATCGGCCATATCTCTGGCCTTGGCCTTGCCGTGTTCCAACTGCTTCAGTTGTTCGGCAAAAGCTTGCCATTGGTGTTGGTAACGGCTTTCGAAAAGACTCTGCTTCATGTCGGCCCCAGCAGGCCGCGGGCCACACCGTTGAGTTGCTCCACGGCGCGGGCCGGGGACACCTGCAGCGGCGTCGCGAGGATCGAGGCGAGTTCGTGTACCCGTTCAGGGGACAGTTCGCCCTGGCGTTCGGCGAAGCCAAGAATCGCTCGCTGTTCACTCAGGTCCAGGGCAAACGGCAAGCGCAGGGCTGCAGCTTGGGGCACCTGGGGACGTGCCAGAGGCTGTTCGCGGTAGACCACCAAGGTGCCAGCGGCCAGGTCGCCAAGGCGTTTGAAATGAGGATGTTGCAGGCAACTGATTGCGCCGAGAAAGTAGCCGAAAGGCAGCATGTCGACAAACCGCAGGAGGTTGCGGATCAGCGACGCCGACCAGCCTATGGGGGTACCGTCGTCCTGCACGACCCGCAAGCCCATGACCTGTTTGCCCGGTGAGCAGCCCTGGTTGAGTACCTCGAACAGCACCATGTACCACCAACTGACCAGGAACAGCAGAAGCGACCCCAGGCCAACACCTATATTGCCGAGCAACGCCAATGGCACCAGCAGCACGCCCATGATCACTGCACGTGCGCCGAGGTCGAAGGCAAATGCCAGCGCCCGTGGCACCAGGCCGGCTGGGCGCAGCGGCAGGTCGATGCCCTCCGGGGTCTCGATCTGGTAGAGGGTGTCCAATGGGGCTGATGGCATCGCGATCCTTGGCAGTGCAGAGCGGCTGGAGACACGGATGCTAACAGTGTCGGTGATGGAAGCAACTACTCAAGGTTTTGCTGGATGTTTGTACAGTAGAATTGGTGCTGGCCCCAAACACGGCTGAACGCCTAGACTTCGTCGATCTTCAGCACAGGAATAGCCCGTGACCTCCATTTTCTGGTACGACTATGAAACCACCGGCATCAACCCGCGCAGCGATCGCCCACTGCAGGTTGCCGGCATTCGTACGGACCTCGATCTCAACGAGGTCGGCCCGCCGGTCAATCTTTACTGCAAGCCCAGCGACGACATCCTGCCCCATCCCGCCGCCTGTGCCATTACCGGCATCACCCCTGTAACACTGGCGGAAAAAGGCCTGGCCGAGGCCGATTTCATGACCCGTGTACATGCCGAACTGGCGGCCCCGGGGACGTGCGGCGCAGGTTACAACACCTTGCGGTTTGACGACGAAATGACGCGCTACAGCCTGTATCGCAATTTTTTCGACCCCTACGCGCGGGAGTGGCAGGGCGGTAACAGCCGCTGGGACCTGATCGACGTGGTTCGCACTGCCTACGCCCTGCGCCCGGAAGGCATCGAGTGGCCCCAGCAGGACGGGCGCGTGACCCTCAAGCTTGAGCGCCTGACCGCCGCCAACGGGATTGACCACGGCCAGGCCCACGATGCGTTATCCGACGTGCGTGCCACCATCGCCCTGGCTCGCCTGGTGCGCGAGAAGCAGCCCAAGCTGTACGACTGGCTGTTTCAACTGCGCAGCAAGCAACGGGTGATGGACCAGGTGCGCTTGCTGCAACCCATGGTGCATATCTCCGGACGTTTTTCTGCCGAGCGTCATTACCTGGGGGTCGTGCTGCCCCTGGCCTGGCACCCGCGCAACCGCAATGCGCTGATTGTCTGCGACCTTGGGCTCGATCCCCAGGGGCTGCTGGACCTGGATGCCGCTGCCTTGCGCCAACGCCTGTACACCCGTCGTGAGGACCTTGCCGAGGGCGAGCTGCCGGTGCCGCTCAAGTTGGTGCATATCAACCGTTGCCCCGTGGTCGCGCCCTTGAACGTACTGCGGGCCGAGGATCGTGAACGCCTGCAATTGGATATGGATATTTGCCAGGCGCGGGCGCTGCGGCTAACTGACGCACAGGCACTTTGGCGCGATAAGTTGGCAGTCATTTACGCCGAGGAAGATTTTGCACCGAGTTCAGACCCGGAACAGCAGCTTTACGAGGGTTTTATCGGGGATCGTGATCGACGCTTATGCGAGCAAGTCCGGGCGGCTGAGCCTGCGCAATTAGCCAGCCAGCAGTGGCCTTTTGATGATCACCGTTTGCCTGAATTATTGTTTCGCTACCGGGCGCGTAACTTCCCCGATACGCTGAACAGCGAGGAGCTACAACGCTGGAAACTTTTCTGTCAGCAACGTTTGGCAAATCCTGAATTCGGTGCGCCGAATACCTTGGAGGCATTTAATCACGCTCGGCAGGAGTTGGCCGTTAGTGCGACGCCGTTTCAGCAGCAGGTGCTGGAGCAATGGCAGAGATATGCTGACTCTTTAGCCGCTCGTGTGAATCGGTAATAGCGGTTTGTAGAAAAGACGGTCAATAAAAAACGCCAGCAAGCTGGCGTTTTTAATGGGTCGCGTATCAAGCGCAGACCGGGTGAGGCTTAGCCCAGCAGGGTAGCCCAGCCTTCAACCACGTCACCGCCCCACTTGGCTTTCCACTCTTTCAGGGTTTTGTGGTTACCGCCTTTGGTTTCAATCACTTCGCCGTTGTGCGGGTTCTTGTATTGCTTGACCTTGCGAGCACGCTTGGTACCGGTAGTTTTCACGGCGCCACGGGGTGCTTTAACTTTCGACTCTGGATCCAGCAGCGCGATGATGTCACGCAGGGATTTGGAGTATTCACCCATGAGGGTGCGCAGTTTGCCTTCGAATTCCAGCTCGGTTTTCAGTTTGTCATCTTGGGACAGGTTCTTCAAACGAGCTTGCAGCTCTTTGATAGCTTCTTCGGTGGCACGGTATTCGTTGATCAGAGACATGTGGACTACCTTATGTAGAACGCTGATTGACAGGGATAGTGGTCCAATAATAGTCAGGCGGTTTCCCCAAGTAAACATTTAAGCGCGTATTCAGGTGAATTACTTTGAATGTTTGTGAAGACGCTATGCAATCGAGTTAATTAGTAGGGGGCTACCCCGAAAATAATCTCCTTGAAATTTGCATAATTGCTGCAGCGTGCGCTGTTCATTCATATAGCGATGGTAAAACCATGCGCTATTAAGGGACGTGGCCAGGGCAACGGATCAGAATAAGGCTCATCGAATACTGCAGTTTTTCTGCACAATCGCTAGAATGGCGGCCTTTGCGAAGTTCTGGAGTTCCCCCCTAATGCGCACTTTTCGGCTGGTGATTGCTTGCCCGGACCGGGTCGGCATCGTTGCCAAAGTCAGTAACTTTCTGGCCTCCCACAACGGCTGGATCACCGAGGCGAGCCATCACTCGGACAACCTCAGCGGTTGGTTCTTCATGCGTCACGAAATCCGTGCCGACACGCTGCCCTTTGGTCTTGAAGCGTTCCGCGAGGCATTTGCGCCCATCGCAGAAGAGTTTTCGATGACCTGGCACATCACCGACACCGAGCAGAAAAAGCGCGTGGTGTTGATGGCCAGCCGCGAATCCCACTGCCTGGCCGACTTGCTGCACCGCTGGCACAGCGACGAGCTGGACTGCGAGATCGCGTGCGTGATCTCCAACCATGACGACCTGCGCAGCATGGTCGAGTGGCATGGCATTCCCTATTACCATGTGCCGGTCAACCCGCAGGACAAGGAGCCGGCATTCGCCGAGGTCTCTCGCCTGGTCAAGCAGCATGAGGCCGACGTGGTTGTGCTGGCGCGCTACATGCAAATCCTGCCGCCTGAGCTGTGCCGCGAATACGCAGGCAAGGTGATCAACATTCACCACAGCTTCCTGCCTTCGTTCGTGGGGGCCAAGCCTTACCACCAGGCTTCCCTGCGTGGCGTGAAGTTGATTGGCGCAACCTGCCATTACGTCACTGAAGAGCTTGATGCCGGTCCGATCATCGAGCAGGACGTGGTGCGTGTCAGCCACAGTGACAGCATTGAGGACATGGTGCGGTTTGGCCGTGATGTCGAGAAGATGGTGCTGGCCCGTGGCCTGCGCTATCACTTGGAAGACCGCGTGCTGGTGCACGGCAACAAGACGGTCGTATTCTGATTCAAGCGTCTTGGTTGAACAAAGAAGGGCCTGGGCGTTAAATCGCTGCAGGCCCTTTTTCATTCCCCGCACTTTTCAGGACCAGGCCATGACCGACCCACTTGATAAAGCCACGTCCAAGGCGCCTGCTACGTTGGGTGAGGGCTGCCTGAGTCGTTACGACCCGGAGGCGCTGGAGCCGGAAGACGGTACGGACTTTCCGGGAGCAGCCGAGCTGTGGGAGCAATTGCACGAGGCCGATGAATTGCCCGTTTCCCCTGGCCGAGGTGCTTGAGCGACCACCTGTTCAGCCAGCCAGGCAGCCTTGGTCAGCGGTGTTCGCCCTGCGTTGAGTAGGCGTTGTACGGTTTCAAGCCAATAGCAGCGAGAGAATGCGTGGCGCATGTCCACCGGGTGCACGCCCAGGCGAATCACCGGGGCGGCGTGCCAGCGCTGTTCGCGACGATCGCTGATGACTCTGGACACCCCTCGGCGCCATGCACTGCGCGCACTCCAGGTCAGGCCCGGGGCGTCGATCGGCGTGAAATCGGGCAGTCGATACAGATGCTGCGGGCTGCTGGTGTAGCTCAGCGGTAGTTGGCGCAGGGCCTCGCGAGTGCCCTGGCTCATTAACCAGGCGGGTGCGACGAAGCCGTGCAACGGCCAGTCATGACGCCGGAATACTTCAATGCCATCCTGAAGACGATCAAGAGCCTGGGCTTGAGACAGTTGATAGAACTCAGCCTCATGGGTGTAGAGGCGGCGCATGAACCAGTCTTTGGGGGTGCGCGGTGCCGGTTGATCATCGCAATGGTAGTAACCGTGCAAGGCAAGTTCATCGCCCTTGATCACGCGGCGATCCAGCAGGCGTTGAAAATCGCCGTGGGCAGTCAAGGCGTCGCGATGATGGAAGTCCGGCACCACCAACCATGTGATTGGTACGGCACCCAGGGCATCGACGGCTTCGACAAAGGGCCGATAGTCGGCCCAGTTGTGCGGCGCCACATCGTGCAGCACCAGTAATACCGAGCGCTCATGCATGGGAAGGCATCGGCTTGTGACTGCCCAGTACCGCGTGGTAGTGGCCGAGCAGGCTGTCGACCACCGTATACCAGGCGTAATGTTGTTCTACATGACGCCGAGCCTGAGCGCCCAGGCGCCTGCTGCCGAGGTTGAACAGCTCGCGCACCGTATCGGCCATCGCCCTTGGATTGTTTGGCGCGCACAGCAGGCCGCAGCGTTCGTCGACTATCTCCGTGAACGCGCCAGCCGCCACCGCGATTACCGGTATGCCGCAAGCCATGGCTTCGAGGATGACCAGGCCAAAGGTTTCCTGGTCGCCGCCATGCAGCAAGGCATCGGCACTGGCCATCAGCCGGGCGACATGCTGTGCCGGGCGAAACCCCTCGATGACGGTGACATTGGCCGGCACGCTGGTCGGCATGCCGGAGCCCACCAGCACCAAGTGATAGCCGTCCCCCAGCCGTTTCATGCAGCGAAGCAGGATCGGCAGGTTTTTTTCCTTGGAACCGCGCCCCGCAAAGATCAGCAGGCGGGTGTCTGCGCCGATCCCCAGCTCGGCGCGCAGGCCTGGGTCGCGGGCGTCAGGGGTAAAGGTTTGCAGGTCGACGCCCAGTGGTTGGACGAACACATTCTTCACGCCGAGCCCCATGAGCTTGTCGGCCATTACCTGGCTGGGCGCCAGTACTCGGTCGAAACTTCCATAGAGTTTGCTGACATAGGCTTCAACGTTCGGGGCAAACCAAGACCCCATGCGGTTGCTCACCAGTAGCGGTAAGTCGGAGTGGTAAAAGCCGATCACCGGCACATCCAGCTGGCGCCGGGCATCCAGCGCGGCCCAGGCGGTGAGATAGGGATCACCTACCTCGATCAGATCGGGCTGTAAATCGTGCAGGACATTTCGCCAAGGGGCGAGGCGAAGGGGGAAGCGGTAGCCTTTGCCGAAGGGCAGCGCGGGAGCCGGTACCTTGAAGATGCCATCCTGGTTGCTCCATTGCGCGCCAGGAATCAACAGGCTATGGCGAATGCCGGGCTTGAGCCCCAGGCGTCGGTGCTTGGCGTCCAGGTAAGTGCGCACGCCGCCGCTTGTCGGGGCGTAGAACATGGTTATGTCAGCGATATGCACGATGAACATCCCTCCGATCCATTGCTCTCCTAACGTGGACCTGAGCTAAGGATAGATGTTCGGTTGGCGTTCATCGTGAAAACAGTGCAGGAGCCTGACCGGCTCCTGCGGTAGTTCAGATCCGGAAGCTGCCCACCAGCTGTTTCAACCGTGCCGCCTGCTGTTCCAGGTCGGCGCAGGCGCGCAGCGTCGATTGCAGGTTTTCCACGCCTTCCTGATTGAGGGTGTTGATCTCGGTGATGTCCATGTTGATCGACTCCACGACCGAGGTCTGCTCTTCGGTCGCGGTGGCCACCGACTGGTTCATGCCGTCGATCTCGCCAATGCGCTGGGTCACGCTGTTCAAGCGTTCGCCGGCCAGGTTGGCGATTTCCACGCTGTCATGACTGTGGCGCTGGCTGTCGCTCATGGTGCTGACCGAGTCACGGGCACCGATTTGCAGTTCCTCGATCATCTTTTGTACCTGCTGTGCCGACTCCTGGGTGCGATGGGCCAGGTTGCGCACTTCATCGGCGACCACCGCAAACCCGCGCCCGGCTTCCCCGGCGCGTGCGGCTTCGATGGCGGCATTCAGTGCCAGCAGGTTGGTTTGCTGGGAAATACTGGTGATTACCTCAAGAATCTGGCCGATATTCACCGTCTTGCTGTTAAGTGCTTCGATATTGCTGCTTGAGGCACTGATCATTGCAGACAGCTGAGTCATCGCCTTGATATTGCGTTCAACTACCTGTTGACCGTCTTCGGCCAATTGCCGTGCGTCACTGGCCTGGTTGGAGGCTTGTGCGGCGTTACGCGCGATTTCCTGTGCGGCGGCGCCCAGTTCGTTGATCGCGGCGGCAACGCTGTTGGTACGGTTGGCCTGTTCGTCGGAATTGACCATCGACGAGTTGGACGCACTGACAACCCGCAGTGCGACTTCATTCACCTGTTGGGTGGCCGAGGACACTTCGCGGATGGACGTATGAATCCGCTCCACGAAGCGGTTGAATGCAGTGCCCAGGGTGCCGAACTCATCGTGATTCTGGATGGCCAGGCGGCGAGTCAGGTCACCTTCGCCGTCGGCGATGTCTTGCATGGCACGGGTCATGAGGTGCAGCGGTTGCAACAGCACGCGAATCAGCATGCCCAACAAGGCAATGATGATCACCACCGCAATGAGCGTGGCGATCACCGCCGAGGTGCGAAATTCGCTGAGCATGGCGAAGGATTTGTCTTTATCCACCGAAATGCCCAGGTACCAGTTCACCGACGGCAGGCCCTTGATTGGTGTGAAGGTCACGATGTTGTCCTTGCCATTGGCTTGGACTTCACTGAAGTCGCCGCTGATCTTCGGCGTGTTTTTTGGATACATGTCGGCCAGGGTTTTCATCACCAGGCTTTTGTCCGGGTGTACCAGCACCTTGCCGTCGGCGCTGACCAGGAACGCGTAGCCCATGCCGCCGAAGTTCAGCGCGCCGATGTTATCCACCAGGGTTTGCAGGCTCAGGTCGCCGCCCACCACGCCAATGCTCTGGCCGCCTTTAGCGCTGGGGGTGGCGATGGAGATGATCAACTGCCCCGTAGCGGCATCGATATACGGTTCGGTCAGCGTCGAGCCGTTGCTGCTTTGGGCGCCCTTGTACCAAGGCCGAACGCGTGGGTCGAAGCCATCTGGCATCTTCGTGTCGGGGCGGATGGTGAAGGCCCCTTTGCTATCGCCCACGTAGGTAGCCATGAAGGACGACGTCAGGGCTTTCTGTTCCAGCAAGCTGGCAACGGTCGAAGGCTCAGGGTTGATGGCGATGTTTTGCGCCGCGTTTTCCACCAGCGCAATGCGCCCGGTGAGCCAGGTCTGAATGTTGCTGGCGGTGACATCGCCCATTTCATGCAGGTAATTGTTAAGGTCGTCGCGAATGGCATTGCGTTGCAGGTAGTCGTTGTAGAGGGTGAACAGTGCGAAGGCCGCGATGACGATAAGGGAGGCTGCAAGCAGGATTTTATGGCTGAAACGCAGATTTTTATTCATAGCTTGAAGGGTCCGCTCAGGTCTTAATATCCGAAGCGCGTCCTTGTGGAACACGCGGGAGGGTAGCGTCAAAAAAGGTTGATATTTCCGTTGGTCCCTGTAGGAACTATCTGAGCGTTTTTTAGACTTTGTAGGTCTCACATCTGTCTTATCGACCTGGCGACATTAAAGATTAACCATGGGTGACGAAATGCCTGACTCCACGCAACTCCTTATCGGTGCCGGTCTTGACGGCCAGCCCATTGCCCAGGCCATGCGCCTGGCCAACCGTCACGGTTTGATCGCCGGCGCCACGGGCACAGGCAAGACGGTCACGTTGCAACGTCTGGCCGAAGCGTTCAGTGATGCGGGCGTCGCGGTATTTGCCGCAGATATCAAAGGTGACCTCTGTGGCCTGGGTGCCGCCGCCAACCCTCAGGGCAAAGTCGCAGAGCGCATCGCCGGCATGCCGTTCCTTAATTACACGGCCAAGGCGTATCCCGTCACGCTGTGGGATATCCACGGGCAGTCCGGTCATCCATTGCGCACCACCATCAGCGAAATGGGGCCGTTGTTGCTCGGCAGTTTGCTGGAGCTCACGGACAGCCAGCAGTCGGCCCTTTACGCGGCGTTCAAGGTGGCGGATCGCGAAGGCCTGTTGCTGCTGGATCTCAAGGACCTCAAGGCCCTGCTCAACCACCTGCGTTATCACCCGGAGTTGCTCGGCGAGGATGCGGCGCTGATGACCACCGGCTCCAGCCAGGCGCTGTTGCGGCGTCTGGCAGTATTGGAGCAGCAGGGCGCCGAGGCGTTGTTTGGCGAGCCGGCCCTGCAGCTTGAAGACATCTTGCAGCCCACCCGCGAGGGACGCGGGCGTATCCATCTGCTGGACGCCAGCCGCCTGGTGCATGAAGCGCCGAAGGTGTACGCGACCTTCCTGTTGTGGTTGTTGGCGGAATTGTTCGAGCAACTGCCCGAGCGCGGCGACGCCGACAAACCGTTGCTCGCGCTGTTTTTCGACGAGGCGCATTTGTTGTTTGCCGACACGCCCAAGGCTTTGCAAGAGCGCTTGGAACAAGTGGTGCGGCTGATCCGTTCCAAGGGCGTGGGGGTGTATTTCGTCACCCAATCGCCGGGCGACCTGCCGGACTCCGTGCTGGCGCAACTGGGTTTGCGCATCCAGCATGGCCTGCGGGCGTTCACCACGAAAGAACAGAAATCCTTGCGAGCGGTTGCAGACGGGTTCCGGCCGAACCCGGCGTTTGATGCGTTATCGGTGTTGACCGAGCTGGGCACGGGTGAGGCATTGGTGGGCACCTTGCAGGAAAAAGGTACGCCGGAAGTCGTCCAACGCGTACTGGTCGCGCCGCCGCAATCGCGAATCGGGCCGCTCAGTTCGGCTGAACGCGCTGCATTGGTGGCCAGTTCGCCCTTGCAGGGGCGCTATGACAAGCCGATTGATCGCGAGTCGGCCTATGAAGTGTTGATGGCGCGCAAGGCGCTTGGACCGACCGAAGAGGCCAGGCAGGCCGACGAGGAGCCCAGTTTCACTGACAAGGCCGGGGCGTTTCTGGGAACCACCGCAGGCAAGGCGCTGAAATCCGCGATGCAGCAGGCCGCCAATCAGATGGGGCGCCAACTGGTGCGTGGTTTGCTGGGGTCTTTGCTGGGCGGCAGTAAGCGCAAGTAGCGGTTCAAGGTTTGGGCTTGCCATGGGCGGCCAGCCGCTCAAGTGCCGCGCGCAAGCCTGGATCGCTGATGCCGTCGGCCGTGGCCTGAATCGTCTCGGCCGCCGTCTCCGACAAGTCCATCGTGTGGCCCGCCGCGCCTTGCTGCACGGTCGGCGGCTGCACCTTGAACTGGATGCGCGTCAAGCTGGCGAACTCATCGAATGCCATCAATTGACGCTGCAGGCGTTTTTGCTGATAGCGCAGGCGGGTCGCCCAGTGACCATCTGTGACAATCAGCAACAGGTTGCCTTCACGCCAGGACGCCACGTGGCAATGCTCACGGGCGGCCGGTTGAAGTTGGCTTTCGAGCAGGCGTTGCAAATGGCCCAAGCGTTGCGCATGGCCAAAGATGGCTTTCAACGGCTTGGCTTCGCGAAGCAACACGCTGGGCGCGCGGGCTGTAAGAGGGCGAAATGCCATGATTGGACACCTTAAGTAACAGAGCGGCCATCTTAGCAGAAAGCGTCTACGCGGCCCCGGGCAATGCATTGCCGGGGCTTTATCCACAAAATCAATGAGCTCCACGGGTTGAAGTTCGCGCAAAAGCCCTTATTTTAAACAAGCCCTCTCACAGCCCCTTGCCCGCCTTCGGGGAACAACGCCACTTTCCTCACCCACGATTCCGGGTAGAATGCGCGTTCGCATGCGGCCGTGAGGGCTGCTCGGGCCACTCACGGTGCGCCCTCCATCCCTATGTGTGGAAGAACCTGCCGATATGTTTGCGCCTTTGTTAAAGAAACTTTTTGGAAGCAAGAATGAGCGCGAAGTCAAACGCATGCTCAAGACGGTGCAGCTGGTCAATGCCTTCGAAGAGCAGATGGTTGCCCTTTCGGACGAGCAATTGCGCGCCAAGACCGAAGAGTTCAAGGCCCGCATAGCCAAAGGTGAAACCCTCGACAAGCTGCTTCCCGAAGCCTTTGCGGTTGCCCGTGAAGCCGGTAAGCGTGTCATGGGCATGCGCCACTTCGACGTCCAGTTGATCGGCGGCATGACCTTGCATGAAGGCATGATTGCCGAAATGCGTACCGGTGAAGGCAAGACCCTGGTAGCGACCCTGGGTGTTTACCTCAACGCACTGTCCGGCAAGGGCGTGCACGTTGTGACGGTGAACGACTACCTGGCTCGCCGGGACGCCAACTGGATGCGCCCGCTGTATGAGTTCCTCGGCCTGACCGTAGGCGTGGTAACGCCGTTCCAGCCGCCGGAAGAGAAGCGCGCCGCCTACGCCGCCGACATCACCTACGGTACCAACAACGAATTCGGTTTCGACTACCTGCGCGACAACATGGCGTTCAGCATGGAAGAAAAATTCCAGCGCGAACTCAACTTTGCCGTGATCGACGAAGTCGACTCCATCCTCATCGACGAAGCCCGTACCCCGCTGATCATCTCCGGCCAGGCCGAAGACAGCTCGCGCCTTTACACCGAGATCAACAAGTTGATCCCGCGCCTTGAGCAGCACATCGAGGAAGTGGAAGGCGTGGTGACCAAAGAAGGTCACTTCACCATCGACGAGAAGACCCGCCAGGTCGAACTCAACGAAGCCGGTCACCAGTTCGTCGAAGACATGCTGACCCAGATCGGCCTGCTGGCCGAAGGCGAGAGCCTGTACTCGGCCCATAACCTGGGCCTGCTGACCCACGTGTATGCCGGCCTGCGTGCCCACAAGCTGTTCCATCGCAACGTCGAATACATCGTGCAGGATGGCCAGGTCGTACTGGTCGACGAACACACCGGCCGTACCATGCCGGGCCGTCGTCTGTCCGAAGGCCTGCACCAGGCCATCGAAGCCAAGGAAATGCTCAACATCCAGGCCGAAAGCCAGACGTTGGCGTCCACCACCTTCCAGAACTACTTCCGCCTGTACAACAAGCTGTCCGGCATGACCGGTACCGCCGACACCGAAGCGTTCGAATTCCACCAGATCTACGGCCTGTCGGTGGTGGTCATCCCGCCGAACAAGCCGCTGGCCCGTAAAGATTTCAACGACCTGGTGTTCCTGACCGCCGAAGAGAAATACGCGGCGATCATCAACGATATCAAGGACGGCATGGCCCAGGGTCGTCCGATCCTGGTAGGTACCGCCACCATCGAGACTTCCGAGCACGTGTCCAACCTGCTCAACAAGGAAGGTATCGAGCACAAGGTCCTCAACGCCAAGTTCCACGAAAAAGAAGCCGAGATCATCGCCCAGGCCGGTCGCCCGGGTGCGCTGACCATCGCCACCAACATGGCCGGTCGTGGTACCGACATCCTGCTGGGCGGCAACTGGGAAGTGGAAGTGGCTTCGCTGGACGATCCGACCCCTGAGCAGATCGCCCAGATCAAGGCTGACTGGCAGAAACGCCACCAGGCCGTGCTGGAATCCGGTGGCTTGCAGGTGATCGCATCCGAGCGCCACGAATCCCGTCGTATCGACAACCAGCTGCGCGGTCGTGCCGGCCGCCAGGGTGACGCCGGTTCCAGCCGTTTCTACCTGTCCCTGGAAGACAGCCTGATGCGCATCTTCGCCTCGGATCGGGTGAAGAACTTCATGAAGGCCCTGGGCATGCAGTCCGGTGAAGCGATCGAGCACCGCATGGTGACCAACGCCATCGAGAAGGCCCAGCGCAAGGTAGAAGGCCGTAACTTCGACATTCGTAAGCAACTGCTCGAGTTCGATGACGTCAACAACGAACAGCGTAAAGTGATCTATCACATGCGTAACACGTTGCTGGCCGCCGACAACATTGGCGAAACCATCGCCGATTTCCGTCAGGACGTGCTCAACGCCACTGTCAGCGCACATATCCCGCCACAATCGCTGCCTGAACAGTGGGATGTCGCCGGTCTGGAAGCTGCGTTGAAGAGCGACTTCGGTGTCGACTTGCCGGTCCAGCAATGGCTCGACGAAGACGACCACCTGTACGAGGAAACCCTGCGCGAGAAGCTCATGACCGAGCTGCTGGCCGCGTACAACGAGAAAGAAGAGCAGGCGAGTGCCGAAGCACTGCGCACCTTCGAGAAGCAAATCGTACTGCGCGTGCTGGACGACCTGTGGAAAGACCACCTGTCGACCATGGATCACCTGCGTCACGGCATCCACCTGCGTGGCTATGCCCAGAAGAACCCGAAGCAGGAGTACAAGCGCGAGTCGTTCACGCTGTTCTCCGAGTTGCTGGATTCGATCAAGCGCGATTCGATTCGCGTGCTGTCCCACGTTCAGGTGCGTCGCGAAGACCCGATCGAGGAAGAAGCGCGCCTGCGCCAGGAGGCCGAGGCACTGGCTGCGCGCATGCAGTTCCAGCACGACGAGGCACCCGGTCTGGAAGCGCCTGAAGTGTTGGGTGAAGAGGTCGATGTGGCCCTGGCCCAGACCCCGGTTCGTAACGAGCAGAAGCTGGGCCGCAACGAACTGTGCTGGTGCGGTTCGGGCAAGAAGTACAAACACTGCCACGGCGAAATCAACTAAGATTTTTGCCTGACGCTGCTACACCCCGCGCCGCGACCGGCCCCTGCCGTCGCGGCGTTTTGCCATTAATTTCACCGTCGATCACGACGGCACAGACATCACCTATTTTTAAGGAGCGCATTCATGGCTGTTGGTCTTGGTCCTTTGCCCACATTGCACCCGGTTGCCGGTTTTGAGCTCGGTATCGCTTCGGCCGGCATCAAGCGCCCAGGGCGCAAGGATGTGGTGGTGATGCGCTGTGCCGAAGGCTCGACCGTTGCGGGCGTGTTCACCCTCAACGCCTTCTGCGCCGCGCCGGTGATCCTGGCCAAGCAGCGTGTTGCCGGCTCGATTCGTTACCTGCTGACCAACACCGGCAATGCCAACGCCGGTACCGGCGAGCCGGGGCTGGTCGCCGCTGCGCGCACCTGTGCCAAGCTGGCCCAACTGGCCGGCGTGGATGCCAGCCAAGTGCTGCCATACTCCACCGGCGTCATCGGTGAGCCGTTGCCGGTCGAAAAAATCGAAGGCGCCCTGCAAGCCGCGCTGGACGACCTGTCCGTGGATAACTGGGCGGCAGCCGCCACCGGCATCATGACCACCGACACCCTGCCAAAAGGCGCGAGCCGCCAGTTCGTGCACGACGGTGTGACGGTTACCGTGACCGGTATCAGCAAGGGCGCGGGCATGATTCGCCCGAACATGGCCACCATGCTTGGCTATATCGCCACCGACGCCAAGGTTTCCCGCGATGTGCTGCACAGCCTGATCCTGGACGGCGCCAACAAGTCGTTCAACCGCATCACCATTGATGGCGATACGTCCACCAATGACTGCTGCATGCTGATCGCCACCGGCCAGGCCAACCTGCCGGAAATCACCGAGGCCAGCGGCCCGCTGTTCGCGGCGCTGAAGCAGGCGGTGTTCGAGGTGTGCATGGACGTGGCCCAGGCCATCGTGCGTGACGGTGAAGGCGCGACCAAGTTCGTGACCGTTGAAGTCAACGGCGGCGCCAACCACCAGGAATGCCTGGATGTCGGCTACACCGTGGCCCACTCGCCGCTGATCAAGACCGCGCTGTTCGCCTCCGACCCGAACTGGGGCCGTATTCTGGCTGCCGTCGGCCGTGCCGGCGTGCCGGACCTGGACGTGAGCAAGATCGACGTGTTCCTTGGCGACGTATGCATCGCCAGCCGTGGCGCCCGTGCCGAGACCTACACCGAAGCCCAGGGTTCGGCGGTGATGCAGCAGGAAGAAATCACCATCCGCATCGAGCTCGGTCGCGGTGAGTGCAGCGAAACCATCTGGACCACCGACCTGTCCCACGAGTACGTGAAGATCAATGCGGAATACCGCACCTGATAGAAGAGGATAAGCGCGGTGAAACGAGTGCATGTAGCAGCAGCGGTGATCCGCGGTGTCGACGGCAGGATCCTGCTGGCGCGCCGTGCCGATACCCAGCATCAGGGCGGCCTGTGGGAGTTTCCCGGTGGCAAGGTGGAGGCCGATGAGTCGGTCGCCACGGCCCTGTCCCGTGAGTTGCAGGAAGAGCTGGGTATCCAGGTCACCACGGCGCGACCGCTGATCAAGGTGCAACATGACTACCCGGACAAGCAGGTGTTGCTGGATGTCTGGGAAGTCTCGGCCTTTACCGGCGAGCCCCACGGTGCCGAGGGACAACCGCTGGAATGGGTGGCCCCGCGCGATCTGCCCCACTATGAGTTCCCGGCGGCCAATGCGCCGATCGTGGCGGCTGCGCGCTTGCCGGCCGACTACCTGATCACGCCGGGCGAGCTGGAAACGCCCACGCTCTTGCGCGGGATCCAGAAGGCTATTGCCGGTGGCATCAAGCTGATCCAGCTGCGGGCGCCCAACGGTTACGACCCCAAGTACCGCGACCTTGCGGTAGATGCGGTGGGCCTGTGCGCCGGTAAGGCGCAGTTGATGCTCAAGGGACCGTTTGAATGGCTCGGGGACTTCCCGGCGGCCGGCTGGCATATGACCTCGGCCCAACTGCGCAAATATGCGAGCAAGGGCCGGCCGTTGCCGAAGGATCGCTGGTTGGCGGCGTCATGCCATAACGCGGAAGAACTGGCGTTGGCGGAGTTGATGGACGTGGATTTTGTCACGCTGTCGCCGGTGCAGCCGACCCAGACCCATCCCGATGCGCAGCCGTTGGGCTGGGAGCAGGCGGCAGAGTTGATCCGTGGGTTCAGCAAACCGGTGTTTCTGTTGGGTGGGGTTGAGCCTGCGCAGCGGGAGCAGGCGTGGGAAGCCGGCGCTCAAGGTGTCGCAGGAATTCGGGCGTTCTGGCCTGAGGTTTGATGCTGTTCTGAAGGGCCCTATCGGGAGCAAGCCCCCTCCCACATTCGACCGGGTTCCAACTTTGGAATGTGATCAAAGTGTGGGAGGGGGCTACACCCCGATGAGGCCCTATCAGTCACCGAATCATCATCAGTGTGGCTTCGCCGCCGCCTGCCACAACACTTCTGCAACACCCTGGCGCTTGGCAATCACCCGCGCCGCCACAAACAGCAAATCCGACAGCCGATTGATATACGCCAACCCCACCCCTTCCAACGGCTCGACCGCATTCAAATGCTGACAGCGCCGCTCGGCACTGCGCGCCAGGCTGCGGCACACATGGGCCTGGGCAATCAGCGCTGAACCACCGGGCAAGATGAAATTCTCCAGGGGCCCGAGTTCTTCGTTCCAGCGATCGATCGCCGCTTCCAGCCGATCCACTTCCGCCGCGTTCAATGCCTTGTACTCCGGCATTGCCAACTCCCCACCCAGATCGAACAATCGATGCTGGCAAGGCGTAAGCACCTCGATCACGTTCTGTAAGCCTGGATGCTGCCCGCCGAGGGCTTCGAGATACGCCAGCAGTAACCCCAACTGGCTATTCAGCGTATCGACCTCGCCGATGGCTTCCACCCGGGGATGGTCCTTGGGCACGCGGCGGCCGTCGCCGAGGCCGGTTTCGCCTTTATCGCCGGTGCGGGTGTAAATCTTCGACAGGCGAAAGCCCATGGTCAGTGCTCCAGTTGGGTGAGTTCGTAAGGTGGCAGTTGGCCCGCCAGGGGCAGGCGCAAGGTGAAGCAGGTGCCTTGGCCGAGGGTGGAATGCACCTCCATCTGGCCCTTGTGGTTGTTGGTGATGATGAAGTACGACACCGACAGCCCAAGCCCGGTGCCCTGGCCGATTTCCTTGGTGGTAAAGAACGGCTCGAAGGTGCGTTTACGCACGTTTTCGCTCATGCCGATGCCATTGTCTTCCACCTGGATTTCCGCCCACGGCGGGTTAAGGCGCGTGCGCAGGATGATGCGCCCCGGTTCGCTGTCGTCCTCGCGCAGGTGAATGGCCTGGGCGGCGTTTTTCAGCAGGTTGAGCAGCACCTGTTCCAGTTCGTTGGCCGTGCCGGGCACGGGGCCCAGTTGCGGGTCGAACTGACGGATGATTGCCTGGCCCTTGAAATCGAAGCCAATGGCCAGGTCAAAGTCGTTACCGGCGATTTCTACCGCCTGGTCGATCAGCGCCGGCAGGTCGCAAGGCGCCATCTGCCGGTTGCTGCGGCGGCTGAAGCTGAGCATGTGGGTGACGATTTTCGCCGCCCGTGCCCCCGCCTGCTGGATACCGTCGAGCAGTTGCGGCACTTCGCGGCTTTGCAGGTAGCGGTTAACGGTGTCCAGCTCAACCCCCACCTGTTCGGCGTGTTCCAGGTTCTTGGGCAAGTCGGGGGACAGGCGCCGGCGAATGTTCTGCACGTTATGCAGGATCGCCCCCAGCGGGTTGTTGATCTCGTGGGCCATGCCGGCGGCAAGTCCGCCGACGGAGAGCATTTTTTCCGACTGCACCATCATCTCTTCCAGTGACAGGCGCTGGGTGATGTCGTCGATACGGATCACTACACCGCGCCCGGCACCGCCCATCAGCGGGTAGAAGGTCAGGGCGTAATGCTTGGGTTCGTCGTCCTTGATCCAGGTGACGCGCTCGATGCGTTCCACCGTGTGTTGTTCCACCGTGGCCTTGATCTGCGGCAGGTACGGCTTGAGCGGCTGGAAGGCGAGGTAGATCGGTTGATTCAGCGCTTCATCCAGGCGCGTGCCGGACAGGGCCGTGGCCTCCTGATTCCATTGGGTGACGTAGAGCTGTTCGTCCAGGGCGATCAGTGCCGAAGGCATCGAGTCGATGATGCTGTTGAGGTAGTTCTGGAAACCGGTGAGCTTTTTCTCGATCTTGCTGCGCACCTGGACTTCCAGCTCCAGCTTGCGGTTGGTGTGGCGTGTCTCTTCGGCCAGGCCTTGTGCCTGGTCGTAGGCCGCCTGGGAGTCGTCCCGCGCGCGCTTGAGCTGCTGCTCCCGGGCTTCGATGCGCGACAGCATGGTGTTGAAGGCTTCGGCGAGGCTGCCGATTTCATCGCGGTTGCCCCTGCCGGCACGCAGGGCGTAGTTCTCTTCGCGGGTGACCTGGCGTGACAGCTCTTCGAGTTCATGGATCGGCCGGGTGATCAGGCGTTTGATCTGCCGGGCGATGATCAACCACAGCAGCACACTGAAAATCAGGATGCCCAGGCTCGCCGTCAATGTGCCGGTATAGAAGGCCACCGGCAGCTCACTGCTGGCCACCAGCAGCAGGTGGCCGGACGGTTGGCCGGGACGGGGCAGGGTGATGACCTGGTTACTGCGAAATTCGGTCACGCGCCAGGCTTCGATATGCCGGTAGTTGTCCGGCAGGTGCAGGCGATCGCCGTGTTGCATCTGCGCCAGGCGATTGCCTTCGCCGTCGTACAGGGCGGCGGCGCGCAGAGGCGAATAGCTGGTCAGTTCATTGAGCAGCGCATCGGCCTTGGCCGGGGATTCAAGGGCTTCGGCGGCGAGAGCCGGGTTGGATACCAGCCGGCCGATGGCCTGCAAGGCCTGGGGGGCCATGCTTTCCTGGGAGATCCAGTAGGCGGCGCTGATAAAGGTCAGGTTGGCCACCAGCAGGACGGTGGTCAGCAGCACCAGCAGGGCGGCCAGCAGTTTCTGCCCGACCGGTAGGTTTTCTAGACGCTGGCGCAGCGGCATCAGGGTTTTCCCAGGTGATAGACAGGCGGGCAGGGTAGCGCGTGCCTCAGTCGCGGGGCAATCCGCGTGCAAGTAACTGCTCGACCAGGCGCACTTGCAGTTGTTGCACATGGGGCAGGCTCAATTGGTGACGGGCGGCCGCCTGGCAAGCATAGCCCAACAAGTAGCTGATTTCGGTGCGGCGGGCGTTGGCCACGTCCTGGTACATGGAGGAATAATTGGCGGCCGTGGCCTGGATAACCCGTTCCACTTCCTGGTGCAGATCCCGCGCGGCGGCGGGTTGGCCGCAGCATTCCAACAGTTCGCCAAGCTCGGCACACAGGGTCGCGACTTCACATTGATGGCTCTGCAGTTCGCCATTGCGGCACTGGTAAAGCACCGTCAGCGGGTTGATCGCGCAATTGAGCGCCAGTTTGCGCCACAGGCGCGTCAGGATGTCGGTACTCCATTCGTGGGGGATGCCCGCAGCGTGCAGGTCATCCAGCCACAGCGGCGGAGTAGGGTGGCTCGCGTCCCCCAGCCAGGTGTAGCCATGGCCGGCGAACACCACGCGCCAGTCACCGTCGCGAAACGCGCCTTCGGTGCTGGAGGCAAAAATGCAGCGCGCCTGGGGCAGTTGCGCGGCCACCGCGTCTTGGCTGCCGAGGCCGTTCTGCAGCAGGATCAGCTCGGCGTCCGGTGCGAGGCGGTGTTGCAGTTGTGCGACAGCGCCCTGGGCGTCGTAGGCCTTGCACGCTACCAGCAGGCGATGAATCGGCTCGGGGCTGTAGGGCGTTTCAGCGAACACCGGGTAGGTATGGGCGACGCCGTGTTCCACCAGGGTCAAGCCGGGTGAAGCCCGGTAGCTGGCCAGGCGCGTGGCATCGCGCAGGATCAACCTGACGGGTAAGCCGGCACGAGCCAGGCGGGTGGCCCACAGTGTGCCCAGGCTGCCCGCGCCAAGAATATGCCAGGTGGTCGACATCAGTTTCTGCTCCGTAGGGTCGCTCACAGTGAACGGGACGAAAGAACCGCTATAATGCCCCGGCATTTTAGCTCTGGCGCGCTCCATCTCTACTGAGCCCGCCCCTTATATTGGAGAAATCACATGCCTTCGTTCGACGTGGTATCTGAACTGGACAAACACGAAGTCACCAACGCCGTCGAGAACGCCGTCAAGGAGCTGGACCGCCGCTATGACTTGAAAGGCAAGGGCAGCTTCGAATTCAAGGAAAAGGAACTGACCGTCAACCTGACCGCTGAAGCCGATTTCCAGCTGGAAGCGATGATCGAGATCCTCAAGCTGTCTTTGGTCAAGCGCAAGATCGACGCGCAGTGCCTTGAAATCAAGGACGCCTACGCCTCCGGCAAGCTGATGAAGCAGGAAGCCGTACTCAAGGAAGGTATCGACAAGGAGCTGGCAAAGAAGATCGTTGCCCATATCAAGGATGCCAAGCTGAAAGTCCAGGCGGCCATCCAGGGTGAGCAGGTTCGTGTCACCGGCAAGAAGCGTGATGACCTGCAGGATGCCATTGCCGCCCTGCGCGCCAAGACCTTCGACATGCCGCTGCAGTTCAATAACTTCCGCGACTGATGGCACATTGGGGAACCTGCGGGCGTTTTCGGCGTCCCACGCCCCAGAGCCAGCGCCTGCTCTTGAGCCCTACGGGGCTCATTTGCGTTTTCAGGCAGGCAATAAGCCGCACATTCGCCATACAGGAGAAGCTACATGGATTTAAACGCTGAAATGGATCACTTGATCAAGACCTCGCAGTCATGGATCCCGATGATCATGGAATACGGCAGCCGGGTGTTGCTGGCGGTGATCACCCTGGCCATTGGCTGGTGGCTGATCAACGTATTGACCCACCGCGTGGGCCGCCTGCTGGCCATGCGTAACGCGGACCTGGCGCTGCAGCACTTCATCACCAGCCTGGCGAACATCGCGCTGAAAGTCATGCTGATTGTCAGTGTGGCCTCGATGATCGGCGTGGCGACCACGTCGTTCGTCGCCGCCATCGGTGCCGCTACCCTGGCCATCGGCCTGGCGTTGCAAGGCAGCCTGGCGAACTTTGCCGGTGGTGTGCTGATTCTGTTGTTCCGCCCGTTCCGCATTGGTGACTGGATCGAGGCCCAGGGCACCTCCGGGACCGTCGATAGCATCCAAATCTTCCACACCGTGCTGCGTACCGGTGACAACAAGACCGTCATCGTGCCCAACGGCATCCTGTCCAACGGCATCATCACCAACACCAACCGTCAGCCGACCCGCAAGGTGGTCTTTGATGTGGGTGTGGACTACGAGGCGGATCTGCAAAAGGCTCGTGAAGTGCTGCTGGAGCTGTCAAAAGATCCGCGTGTACTGACGGATCCTGCTGCGGTGGCCGTGGTGTCGACCTTGGGCGATAGCTCGATCACTGTTTCCCTGCGCTGCTGGACCAATACCCCGGATTATTGGGATGTAGTGTTCATGTTGAATGAACTGGCGCGTGATCGTTTAAAGGCTGCGGGGATTGATATTCCATTTCCGCAGCGCGTTATTCGAGTGATGCAGGAAGCAGCTCCGAAGTAAGTGAAAGAAGCGCGTTTAACTTGGCCGAAAGGTCAGGTTAAACGTGTCACTTGAATCTCGTTAGTTAGCTTGCTAGTTATTTACTGAAATAAAACTGCAATGAAAAAGCCGCTCCCTTGTAAACAGGGGAGCGGCTTTTTTGTTTAAGGCCGGAGCCTTAAGTCATCGTTGTAATTGAACCGGCAATTACAAGATGTTCAGCGGGTATTGCGCGATCAGACGCAGTTCGTCGAGGGAACCCGAGTAAACCTGATCAGATGAGCGATAGGTCGCCTGACGTACGCGCAGGCTCAGGTCTTTGGCTGGACCGCTCTGGATCACGTATTTGGCTTCGATGTCGCGTTCCCACTCTTTACCATTGTTAGTGGTCGAGGTGTTGGCGCCGGTACCTTTCACATAACGAGTCATGAAGCTCAGGCCTGGGATGCCAAAGGTCGCCATGTTCAGGTCATAGCGAGCCTGGTAGGACTTCTCGTCTTCAGCGTTGAAGTCGGAGCGGGCGATGGAGTTGGCCAGGAAAATCGTGCCGCCGCCGTCTACGCCGTAGCCGTACTGGCCGTCGCCGCTGACCTTCTGTGCTGCCAGGGTGAAGGTGTGAGCGCCAATGGTGTACGCGCCTTGCAGGCTGAACGCACGGTTGTCGAGCTTGGTGGTGCTGTCTTTGTCAGCACGGACCAGGCCGGCGCCGTCGCTCTTGGTGTCGTAGATGTTGAAGTCGACAGCCACGGACTGGTCATCGCTGAGCGCGTGGGTCCAGTTGACGTTGGCGTAGATCTTCTTCCAGTAGTCTTCCACTTTCGAGTAGTAGAGGCTGGTGGTGAACTCTGGGGTCCAGGAGTACACGCCGCCCACGAAGTTGGCGTCTCGCAGGCCACGGCTCGAGCCTGGTTCGGAGCTGGCGATACTGTCGCGGTAGGTTTGATCCTGGGCAACGATCGAGGTGAAGTGACCGGCTTCCAGTTTCAGATCTTTGATTTCGTTGCTGGTGATGGAGATGCCTTGCGGCAGTTCCGGCAGCAAACGGCTGTCATCGGAAGCGAACACTGGAGCGGTGGTGTACTGATCACCGATCTTCAGGACCGTATTGGACATACGGAACTTGATGGCTGCGCCGCCTTTGGAGTAGTCATCCTGCGAACGGCCGTCGGAACCCTCTGGGAACAGACCGGTGCCGGCACGGCCTTTGCCGCTGTCCAGCTTGACGCCCAGCAGGCCGATCACGTCGACACCGACACCGATGGTGCCTTGGGTGTAACCCGAGCTGAAGAGGCCGTGGAAGCCAAGGCCTGTTTCTTCGATACGGCTTTGTTCTGCACCGTGGTTACGGCGGTCACGGCTGAAATACAGGGCCCGCGTCAGAATGCTGGCTGTACTGTCCTCGATAAAGCCCTTGGAATCGTCCTGGGCGGACGCCATTGCGAACTGCGAGGTGCCTGCTGAAACAGCCAGGGCGATCATGCTCCACTTCATCACGCGCATCGTGATTTGCTCCTTTGGTTTTAGGAAGAGTACTGCCGTCCCACCTGTATTTTTATCTGGGCGGCTCTTTCTTTTTTGTGTCGGCGCAAAGTTATATCACGCAGACTCTATTGACGATACTTACCCATCTTTCCTTTCAGCTTCTTTACGAGGCTGTCGTAAATTGCTAGTTCCATGTCGCAAATTCACAGTCCGAATGTAACGGGACTGACAACTTCAATGCTGTTTTCAAACGTCTTTCAGAGTTTGTCGTCTTCCTTGGTATGCATTGAAACGCCACTGTTTTTTATCGCGAAACACTCACTTCCCTGCAGGTGCCGTTGTCGACGATAGGGGGGTGAATGCAACAAGCGCGCCCAAACTGGTAACTGAATGTCATTTTTTCGTGAAAAACGTTACGACGGTGTAAAAACCGCATAAGTACGGGCTTTTTACGCCGTTTGGTTTGGGCTTGACGCCCGTGTGTTACCGCTGTTGGGGGGGCAAAAAAAACGTTGCCCGAGGAAAACGTTACCGGTCCACCCCCATGAGTGGGTAGTTGGCGGATCTCTTTGAGGCACAAGTGGGTCATTTTGGTGCATCCCGGTGAGGCCCGAGTTAGCGTAGCTCAATTATTCGCCTGCATCGAAAGGGTGCGGTTTTTTTCTCCGGATGCGCCGGGGCTCTCCCGTATTCGCCGTGAAGCCGCCTGCATTCAAAGGTATGCTGGGCGCCGGAACTTGACCTGCCAAACGGAGTGCCCGTGGTGTTCGCCTTAGACCAACGCCTGCAACAAGACACACTGGTGATCGGGGACTTCCCGTTGTGCCGCCTGCTGCTGTCCAATGACTCGAATTACCCCTGGTTCATCCTGGTGCCACGCATCAACGGTATCAGCGAAGTGTTTCAGCTGGATGTCGCAGATCAACAGATCCTCTGGAAGGAAACTACGTTGCTGGCGCAGTTACTCAACGAAGGCCTGGGCGCCGACAAGATGAATATCGGTGCGCTGGGCAATGTCGTCAGCCAATTGCACGTGCATGTGATCGTACGTAAGCGTGATGACGCCGCGTGGCCTGCGCCGGTTTGGGGCAAGCATCCGGCCCAGCCGTACACTGAAGAACAAGTGGCGGCCATTCGTGTGCGCCTGCACGCGTTGCTGCCTGCCGACTTTATCTTTACCCAGGGTTGAACCATGGACTTGCAAGACCGCGTTACCGATCTGGAGAGCCGCCTGGCCTTTCAGGACGACACCATCGAGACCCTCAATGACATCCTGGTCGTCCAGCAGCGCGCGGTTGAACGCCTGCAGCTGCAGATGACCGCGCTGCTCAAGCGTCAGGAAGAAATGGGCGGCCAGTTCGAGACGTCCGAAGAAGAGGCGCCGCCACCGCACTATTAATCCGAGTGCAATAAAAAACCGCGACCCAGCCAAGGCTGGATCGCGGTTTTTTTGCTGCGACGGCTGGAATCAGCGACGCGGCAGGGCTGCGATCACGTCTTCGGCTTGCAGGCCTTTGTCGCGATTCATCACGGAGAACTCCACGCGCTGGCCTTCCACCAGGACGCGATGACCTTCGCCACGGATAGCCCGGAAGTGGACGAAGATGTCGTCGCCCGAATCGCGGGAAATAAAGCCGAAGCCTTTGGAGGTGTTGAACCACTTGACGGTACCGGTATCCCGATTGGTCATGTCGTAGTTTTGCGACGCGGCCGCCGGGGACGAACGGTAGAAGCTGATGGCCAGGTGAAGAACGATAGCGACCACAGCAATCACCAGGCTGAGCAGGATGGCCGGATGGCCGCCCACTTCAGGCATAGGTGCCAGGAGGGTGAGGGTTTGTACGACAACGGTCAGTACCAGCAGCGCGCTGACCAGGTTTTGCAGTTGATGACGTGTGCCTTTGTTCCAGTAAGGGATTACGGGAGCGAGCGTCAGGTTAAGAAGGCCGAACAAGGCCAGGTACAGAGCGTCGTGTTGTTGCAGGTAGGGCAGGCTTTCAGGCTGCAGGCTCGGGATAAAGGACAGCAGCAACGCTGCAACGCCCGTTAGCAGGTGGACGATTTTCAACATTTTGATTAACTCACGTTAAGACGGATCACAAGGAAGAGCTGACTGGCACGGTTCGCTTCTGAACAATGGGAGGCGTTGGGCACGTGCGCGGGTATCAGCCTATGCCGCTTGCCGTGGAAATTAACGACGGCGACACGCTGCCTATTTAACAGCAAAGGCCGTGCCTACTCAAATCGAGCATTTTCCGCGGTTGAAAGGGGCGTGGCATTTCTGCGTGAAACGCTTGTCCTAGACATGTGCAGGGGTTTCTGGCGGCCTTAAAGAAAATTTCCGACATGCCCAAAGGCTTGTACTGCACGGGCTGACAGGTCGTGCAGGGGCGATTTGCCGCATGTCGCCCGAGGGTGTCGGGCTGCGTCTCTGCGGCGCTATTGCTAGAGTAGTCGTGCACCTGATCAATGAATGCTTGTCAATTGAAGGGGATAAACATGGCAATCGATATCGGTATCAGTGAAGAAGATCGTAAATCCATCGTCGATGGGCTTTCACGGCTGCTTTCCGATACCTATGTACTGTACCTGAAGACCCACAACTTCCATTGGAACGTCACGGGCCCCATGTTCCGTACGCTGCACCTGATGTTCGAAGAGCAGTACAACGAACTGGCGCTGGCGGTGGACGCCATAGCCGAGCGTATCCGTGCCCTGGGTTTCCCGGCACCGGGCGCCTATTCGATCTATGCCCGCCTTTCCTCCATCAAGGAAGAAGAGGGTGTTCCCAGCGCAGAAGAGATGATCAAGCAACTGGTGGCGGGCCAGGAGGCGGTCACGCGTACCGCACGTGGTATTTTCCCGTTGCTCGACAAGGTCAGCGATGAGCCGACCGCGGACCTGCTGACCCAGCGCATGCAGGTTCACGAGAAAACCGCGTGGATGCTGCGTTCCCTGCTCGAAAGCCAGTAAACGACAGCCACAGTGGCGCCGTTGTGGCGCCACTTGCTTGTTTCCACGCATTTCCTGGCGTTGTCCTACGCCTATCAACGCCCCGTCTTCTGGCTGCCTGCCTCGTCCTGCTGTCTTATAGGGCCACTGTCCAATGGGAGAACCCATGGGCTGTTGTTTGGCAATGGAGTGTCAGGTGTATGTCACGTGGAGTGGATGTGGGAGTGATGGAAACCGGTGGTTTCCACAAGATAAGCGTCGACCCCTTCGCCAAGGGGTTCGATATGGGGCTGGCCAAGCCATTGTCCCGATCGGTAAGGCTCAACGGATTTTCCACTTGTCTTCGGCTTGAGCAGATCTATTGGAATATCCTCACGGAAATAGCCAGGATCAATGCCTGCTCTGTCAGTGCATTGCTGTCCTATGTCGATCGGGAAGTGCACTTGCGGTATGGAGGAGTGAAGAACTTCAGTGGGTTGGTCAGGGTAGTGTGTGTGGTTCATCTGTTAAAGGGCCGTGCTGCCTCGCCAAGCCCTGAGTAATCGGCAGGCCTCGGGGCAGGTCCGCTGTCGAGGTGGGCCTGCCCCGGGCAGAAAGCCGGCTGCGCTGCCTTGATTTACCAGATATAATCCCGCGCTTTGCTGCTGCCGGGGCTTTCTCCCTCTGCTCTTTATCAGGAGCGGGCGCGGCACAGTAACGATCGACCGCCGAGACATCGCCATGCCCATGTATGACTATCAATGTGCTTCCTGTGGACATCAGTTGGAAGCCATCCAGAAGATCAGCGCAGCGCCGCTGGTCGATTGCCCGGCCTGCCAGGCACCCGAGCTCAAGAAGATGTTGTCCATGCCGGGCTTCCGCCTGAGCGGCAGCGGCTGGTACGAGACCGATTTCAAGACCGGTTCGAAGAAGAACCTGGCGGGCGGCGACAAAGCAGACTGAGTTGAACTCCATGCGCAGGCTCCTGCATTATCCGTCCCCTGCTTTAATGTACGGTGACGAGGCAGGCCTCCACCGAATTTCGAATTACGAGAAGTGAAACCACTACCATGATGCGCAGCCACTATTGCGGCCAACTGAACGAGACCCTGGATGGTCAGGAAATCACCCTTTGCGGATGGGTTCACCGTCGCCGCGACCACGGCGGGGTGATCTTCCTCGATATCCGTGATCGTGATGGCCTGGCCCAGGTGGTATTCGATCCGGATCGCGCCGAAAGCTTCGCCGCCGCTGACCGTGTGCGCAGCGAGTACGTCGTGAAGATCACCGGCAAGGTTCGCCTGCGTCCGGCCGGTGCCGTGAACGCGAACATGGCGTCCGGTGCGATCGAAGTGCTGGGCTACGAGCTGGAAGTACTGAACGAATCGGAAACCCCGCCGTTCCCGTTGAACGAATACTCCGACGTCGGCGAAGAAACCCGCCTGCGCTACCGCTTCCTGGATCTGCGTCGTCCGGAAATGGCCGAGAAGCTGCGCCTGCGTTCGCGCATGACCACCAGCATCCGCCGCTTCCTCGACGAGAACGGCTTCCTTGACGTCGAAACGCCTATCCTGACCCGGGCCACCCCGGAAGGCGCGCGTGACTACCTGGTGCCTAGCCGTACCCACGCCGGCAGTTTCTTCGCCTTGCCGCAGTCGCCGCAGCTGTTCAAGCAGCTGCTGATGGTGGCCGGTTTCGACCGTTACTACCAGATCGCCAAGTGCTTCCGCGACGAAGACCTGCGCGCCGACCGCCAGCCGGAATTCACCCAGATCGACATCGAGACCAGCTTCCTCGATGAAAAAGAGATCATGGGCATCACCGAGCAGATGATCCGCAACCTGTTCAAGGAAGTGCTGGACCTGGAGTTCGGCGAATTCCCGCACATGACCTTCGAAGAAGCCATGCGCCGCTACGGTTCGGACAAGCCAGACCTGCGTAACCCGCTGGAACTGGTGGACGTGGCCGACCAGCTCACCGAAGTTGATTTCAAGGTGTTCAGCGGCCCCGCCAACGACCCGAAATGCCGCATCGCCGCCCTGCGCGTGCCTGGCGGCGCGAGCATGCCGCGCAAGCAGATCGACGACTACACCAAGTTCGTCGGCATCTACGGTGCCAAGGGCCTGGCGTATATCAAGGTCAACGAGCGCGCCAAGGGTGTTGAAGGCCTGCAGTCGCCAATCGTGAAGAACATCCCGGAAGCCAACCTCAATGTGATCCTGGATCGCGTGGGCGCGGTCGACGGCGACATCGTGTTCTTCGGCGCCGACAAAGCCAAGATCGTCAGCGAAGCCCTGGGCGCGCTGCGGATCAAGCTGGGCCACGACCTGGACCTGCTGACCTGCAAGTGGGCACCGATGTGGGTCGTCGACTTCCCGATGTTCGAAGAGAACGATGACGGCAGCTTCAGCGCCTTGCACCACCCGTTCACCGCGCCGAAGTGCTCGCCCGAAGAGCTGGAAGCCAACCCGGCAGGCGCGCTGTCCCGCGCGTATGACATGGTGTTGAACGGTACTGAGCTGGGTGGCGGTTCGATCCGTATCCACCGCAAAGAGATGCAACAAGCGGTCTTCCGCCTGCTGGGCATCAACGAAGCGGAACAGGAAGAGAAGTTCGGCTTCCTGCTCGACGCCTTGAAATACGGGGCGCCGCCCCACGGTGGCCTGGCTTTCGGCCTCGACCGCCTGGTGATGCTGATGACCGGTGCCCAGTCGATCCGTGAAGTGATCGCGTTCCCGAAAACCCAGAGTGCTGCGGACGTCATGACCCAGGCTCCGGGTGTGGTGGATGCCAAGGCATTGCGCGAGCTGCATATCCGCCTGCGCGAGACGCCGAAGGCTGAGTAAGGCTGCTGCGTGAAAGCGCACTGAGGTTTACGCAGTCTAAAAAGGCGCATCTTCGGATGCGCCTTTGCGTTACAAGGGGTGTATCCCACCCGGGGTGGGGTTGATAAGGTTTCTAGAGAATTTCGGAGTTGTGTTATGGCTGGCCATTCCAAGTGGGCGAACATCAAGCACCGCAAAGAGCGTCAGGATGCCAAGAAAGGCAAGATTTTTACCAAGTGGATCCGTGAGCTGACGGTCGCTGCCCGCCAGGGCGGGGGTGACCCGGGCTCCAACCCGCGTCTGCGCCTGGCCCTGGACAAGGCCCTCGGCGCCAATATGAGTCGTGACATTATCGACCGTGCCGTGGCCCGTGGGGCCGGCGCTGCCGACACCGACGACATGGTCGAGTTGACCTACGAAGGCTACGGCCCGGGTGGCGTGGCGGTGATGGTCGAATGCATGACCGATAACCGCAACCGTACTGCCGCCGCCGTGCGTCATGCGTTCAGCAAGTGTGGCGGCAACCTGGGGACTGACGGTTCGGTGGCCTACCTGTTCGAACGCAAGGGGCAGATCTCCTTCGCGCCGGGTGTGGATGAAGATGCGCTGATGGAAGCGGCGATGGAGGCGGATGCCGACGACGTGGTGACCAATGAAGATGGCTCCATCGACGTGTTTACCTCGTTCGCCGGCTTCTACGCCGTGCGTAATGCCCTGGAAGCGGCCGGTTTCAAAGGCTCCGACGCCGAGATCGTGATGCTGCCGACCACCAGTGCCGAGCTGGACCTGGACGGTGCGCAGAAAGTGCTGAAGATGCTCGATATGCTCGAAGACCTGGATGATGTACAGAACGTGTATTCCAACGCCGACATCCCGGAATCCGTGGCCGAACAGCTAGGCTGAAGAATGACGTAGATCCAAATGTGGGAGGGGGCTTGCTCTCGATGGCGGTGTATCAGTCAGCCTATGTCTAACTGGACGATCGCCATCGGGAGCAAGCCCCCTCCCACATTAGAACTACGATGTATCAAAAAATGTGTTTATCCGACCTGCAGGCGTTATGACTTTAATCCTAGGTATCGACCCCGGTTCGCGCATCACCGGTTTTGGTGTGGTGCAACACACCCCGCGCGGCTGCGTCTACGTCGCTTCGGGCTGTATCCGTACCGGCGCAGGCGAGTTGGCTGAGCGCCTGCAGATCGTCTATCGCGGCGTGCGTGAAGTGATCCAGACCTACGGACCGGTCACCATGGGCATCGAAAAAGTGTTCATGGCAAAAAACGCCGACTCAGCCCTTAAACTCGGACAAGCCCGTGGCGCCGCCATCGTGGCAGGGGCCGAAGAGGGCATGGAAATCGCCGAATACACCGCGACCCAGGTCAAGCAGGCCGTGGTCGGCACCGGTGCGGCCAATAAAGAGCAGGTGCAGATGATGGTCATGCACATGCTCAAGCTCACCTCAAAGCCGCAGATCGATGCCTCCGACGCCCTGGCCATTGCCATTTGCCATGCACACACGCGCTCCAGCCTGCTGCCTCACGGCCTGGGCATGGCACGCAGTCGTGGCGGGCGCCTGCGTCTCTGATAGCATCAGCGCAATCGTTATTTCCGGTCAGGCCTCGCTCTGACCCCAAGCTTTAAGGATCTGAACCGTGATTGGACGCTTGCGCGGCACCCTGGCTGAGAAACAGCCGCCGCACCTGATTCTGGATGTAAACGGGCTGGGGTATGAGCTGGAAGTGCCCATGACCACCCTGTACCGCCTGCCGTCGGTCGGTGAACCTATAACGCTGCATACCCATCTGGTGGTGCGCGAAGACGCGCAACTACTCTATGGTTTCATTGGCAAGCGCGACCGCGACTTCTTCCGCGAACTGATTCGCCTTAATGGCGTGGGGCCTAAATTGGCCCTGGCGTTGATGTCGAGCCTGGAAGTGGATGAGCTGGTACGAGCCGTTTCGGCCCAGGACACCTCAGCGCTGACCAAGGTACCGGGCGTGGGCAAGAAAACCGCCGAGCGCCTGTTGGTAGAACTCAAGGACCGCTTCAAGGCCTGGGAAGTGGTGCCGAGCATGTTCGCCCTGGTGCCGAACCAGCCGGATATGCCGGCGGGCCAGGTCGCGAGTGCTGAAAGCGACGCCGTCAGTGCGCTGATCTCCCTGGGCTACAAACCCCAGGAGGCCAGCAAGGCCGTCTCGGCCATCAAGGACAAGAACCTGAGCAGCGAAGACATGATCCGCCGAGCCCTGAAGGGAATGATTTAAGTGATTGAAGCTGATCGTCTGATCGCGGCCACCGGGCCTCGTGACCGTGAAGAAGTCCAGGACCGCGCCATCCGGCCCTTGAGCCTTGCCGACTACATCGGCCAGCCCACCGTGCGCGAGCAGATGGAGTTGTTTATCCAGGCCGCGCGCGGGCGCAGTGAGTCCTTGGACCATACCTTGATCTTCGGCCCGCCGGGGCTGGGTAAAACCACCCTGGCCAACATCATTGCCCAGGAAATGGGCGTGTCGATCAAGTCCACCTCCGGCCCGGTGCTGGAGCGGCCAGGTGATTTGGCGGCGTTGCTCACCAACCTCGAGCCCCATGACGTGCTGTTCATCGACGAGATCCACCGGCTCTCGCCTATCGTCGAGGAAGTGCTGTACCCGGCGATGGAAGATTTCCAGCTCGACATCATGATCGGCGAAGGCCCGGCGGCCCGCTCGATCAAGCTCGACTTGCCACCGTTCACGCTGGTGGGCGCGACGACCCGTGCGGGCATGCTGACCAACCCGCTGCGAGACCGTTTCGGCATCGTTCAACGTCTGGAGTTCTATAGCACTACCGATCTGGCGACCATTGTCAGCCGTTCGGCCAGTATTCTCGGCCTGCCCCTGGACCCGGAGGGCGCGTTTGAAATCGCTCGTCGGGCCCGGGGCACGCCACGGATTGCCAACCGCTTGTTGCGTCGTGTGCGTGACTTTGCCGAAGTACGGGCCAAGGGGCATATCACCAAGGCCGTGGCGGACCTGGCCTTGAACCTGCTGGATGTGGACGAGCACGGCTTCGATCATCAGGATCGACGCCTGCTCTTGACCATGATCGAGAAGTTCGACGGCGGCCCGGTGGGTGTCGACAGCCTGGCGGCGGCCATCAGTGAAGAGCGCCATACCATCGAAGATGTGCTGGAGCCGTACCTGATCCAGCAGGGCTATATCATGCGTACGCCAAGGGGGCGGGTGGTGACGCGCCATGCCTATCTGCACTTCGGGTTAAACATTCCGTCACGATTGGGGGAGATGCCCGTGGTAGACGAATTCCTTGATGCAGTGGACGATTAAAAGCTTCACGCCAGTCGATTTATTCGATGTTTGTGCTGTCCTAGTGGCTGGCGTCGTCATTCAGTCACTGGATATGTTTTTCGAGAATGAAAAAACAGTTGCCCCACCGGATTGGCAACCTGAGGAGTAAGCACTAGAGTATGCGCGCGCAAAACGGGGATCAGTCGTTCGCACATCGCTGTCGCGTTTATTACGAGGACACCGATGCCGGCGGCATCGTGTATTACGTCAATTATCTCAAGTTCATGGAGCGGGCTCGTACCGAGCGGCTACGGGAGCTGGGCTTTGCCCAATCCCAGCTGGCAGGGGAGGACCTGTTATTCGTCGTGCATTCCAGCGAGGCGCGTTACCACGCACCGGCGCGACTGGACGACGAGCTGCTGGTCAGCGCTGAAGTAATCGAATTGAACCGTGCCAGCCTGCGTTTCAAGCAGCAGGTCAGGCGGGCAACGGATGCAACGCTGCTCTGTGAGGGGCAGTTCCTGGTGGCGTGTGTGCGCACCAATAGTTTGAAACCTCGGGCCATTCCCGAAACTCTACGTGCGGCCTTTGCCGCCGTGAGCGGCGCGGGTAAACAATCAAAGCAGGAGATTTAGCGTGGAACCTACCGTCGTCGACCATTCCTCCATGTGGAGCCTGGTCAGCAATGCCAGTGTCGTGGTTCAACTGGTGATGCTGACCCTGGTAGCCGCATCGGTTACCTCTTGGGTCATGATTTTTCAGCGCAGCAACCTGCTGCGCGCCGGTCGACGTGCCCTGGAGAGCTTTGAAGAGCGCTTCTGGTCGGGTATCGACCTGTCCAAGCTGTACCGCCAGGCCGGCAGCAACCCGGACCCGGACTCGGGCGTCGAGCAGATCTTCCGCGCGGGCTTCAAGGAATTCTCGCGCCTGCGCCAGCAGCCGGGTGTTGATCCGGAAGCGGTCATGGAAGGCGTGGCCCGTGCCATGCGCGTCGCCATTTCCCGTGAAGAAGAGAAACTGGAGCAGAGCCTGCCGTTCCTCGCTACCGTCGGTTCCGTCAGCCCGTACATCGGCCTGTTCGGTACGGTGTGGGGGATCATGAACTCGTTCCGCGGCCTGGCCCAGGCCCAGCAAGCGACCCTGGCCACCGTGGCCCCGGGTATTGCCGAAGCCCTGATCGCCACCGCGATCGGCCTGTTCGCCGCTATCCCCGCAGTAATTGCCTACAACCGCTTTGCTGCAACCAGCGAAACGTTGATCAGCCGTTACTACACCTTCGCCGATGAGTTCCAGGCGATCCTGCACCGTAAAGTGCACACCAGCGAAGAATAAGCAGGTAATTCCCAATGGCTTTAATCGCTCGAGCTCGCAAAAAGCGCAAGCCGGTCGCCGAGATGAACGTAGTACCCTACATCGACGTGATGCTGGTGCTGCTGGTGATCTTCATGGTGACCGCGCCGATGCTCAACCAGGGCGTGAAGGTTGATCTGCCCAAGGTTTCCAGTGAAGCCTTGCCGCAGGACAACAACACTCAGGTCCTGACCATTTCGATCAAGGCTGACAAGACCTATTACTGGAACCTTGGCAGCGAAGTCGACACCCAGAAGCAACAGGACAAGGCCTTGACCCTGCCGGCGATGACCGATGCGGTGACCAAGATCATTCGCTCCGGCAACGAAGGCGGCAAGCACACCCAGGTGTTCATCCGCGGCGACAAGTCGGTCGACTACGGTTCCGTCATGGGCGCCATGGGCGGGCTGCAGAAGGCCGGCGTCGGTAACGTTGGCTTGATTACCGAGGCGCCCTGATGCAGCAACAGCGAGAGCCGTCCGCCTCGGAAAGCTTCTTCTGGCCTAGCGTCTGGGCAATTGCCCTGCACGTCCTGGTCTTTGGCATGTTGTTCGTCAGCTTTGCCATGACCCCGGACCTGCCGCCAGCCAAGCCGATCGTGCAGGCGACCCTGTATCAGCTGAAATCGAAAAGCCAGGCCACCACCCAGACCAATCAGAAGATTGCGGGTGAGGCCCAGAAGTCGGCTGCGCGCCAGACTGAAGTCGAACAGATGGAACAGAAGAAGGTCGAGCAGGAAGCGGTGAAGGCTGCTGCGGAACAAAAGAAAGAAGAGGCGGCTCAAAAGGCCGAGGAATCGAAAAAGGCTGACGAAGCCAAGAAGGCCGACGAGGCGAAAAAGGCTGATGAAGCCAAGAAAGCCGAGAAAGCTGCCGAAGCTAAAAAAGCTGAAGAGAAACAATTGGCTGATATAGCCAAGAAGAAATCTGAAGAAGAAGCCAAGAAGGCTGCCGAAGAAGAGGCCAAGAAAAAGGCCGCTGAAGACGCCAAGAAGAAAATAGTCGAAGACGCGAAGAAGAAAGCCGCCGAAGACGCCAAGAAAAAAGCTGAAGCAGACGAGGCGAAGAAGAAAATCGCCGACGACGCGAAGAAGAAAGCTGCCGCCGATGCCAGCAAGAAAAAGGCCCAGGAAGCAGCGCGTAAATCCGCCGAAGAGAAAAAGGCCCAGGCCTTGGCAGATTTGCTCTCTGACACGCCGCAGCGTCAGCAAGCCTTGGCCGATGAACGTGGTGATGAAGTCGCGGGCAGTTTCGACGACCTGATTCGGGCGCGGGCAGCAGAAGGCTGGACACGTCCACCTTCGGCACGCAAAGGCATGACAGTAGTGCTGCAGATCGGCATGTTGCCGGACGGTACGGTGACTTCGGTCAGTGTGGCCAAGTCCAGTGGTGACGGTTCGTTCGACAGTTCGGCGGTTGCCGCGGTCAAGAATATTGGCCGGTTGACCGAGATGCAGGGAATGAAACCAAGCGACTTCGCTCCCTATCGTTCATTCAAGATGACATTCACACCTGAGGATCTAGCCTTGTGAGAAACCTTCTTCGAGGAATGCTTGTCGTTATTTGCTGTATGGCAGGGATAGCGGCGGCGGATGAAAAGAACATCCTGGTCACCAGCGGCAGCGATCGGGCCACCCCGATCGCGGTAGTGCCGTTTGGCTGGCAGGGCGGCAGCGTGCTGCCGGACGACATGGCCCAGATCGTCAGCGACGACCTGCGCAATTCCGGTTACTACGCACCGATTCCGAAAGGCAACATGATCAGCCAGCCGACCCAGGCCAGCGAAGTCATCTTCCGTGATTGGAAAGCGGTGGGCGCGCAGTACCTGATGGTCGGCAGCATCACGCCGGCCGGCGGTCGCCTGCAGATCCAGTACACCTTGTTCAACGTGGCCACTGAGCAGCAGGTCCTGACCGGCAGCGTATCGGGTACCGCCGAACAACTGCGCGACATGGCCCACTACATCTCGGACCAGTCGTTTGAAAAACTCACCGGTATCAAGGGGGCGTTCTCGACACGCCTGCTTTATGTAACGGCCGAGCGTTTCTCCGTAGACAACACTCGCTACACCCTGCAGCGTTCGGACTACGACGGTGCGCGGGCAGTGACCTTGCTGCAATCCCGTGAGCCAATCCTGTCGCCGCGCTTCGCGCCGGACGGCAAGCGTATTGCCTACGTGTCTTTCGAACAGAAGCGTCCGCGTATCTTCGTCCAGCACATCGATACTGGCCGTCGTGAGCAGATCACCAACTTTGAAGGCCTCAACGGTGCACCGGCCTGGTCGCCGGATGGTTCGCGCCTGGCATTCGTACTGTCCAAGGACGGCAACCCGGACATCTACGTGATGAACATGGCTTCGCGCCAGATCAGCCGCGTGACCAGCGGTCCTGGTATCAACACCGAACCGTTCTGGGGCAAGGATGGTTCGACCATCTACTTCACCTCGGACCGCGGCGGCAAGCCACAGATCTACAAGACCAGCGTTGGCGGTGGGGGCGCGGAACGCGTGACCTTTATCGGTAACTACAACGCCAATCCTAAGCTTTCGGCTGATGAAAAGACGTTGGTGATGATTCACCGTCAGGATGGTTTCACTAATTTCCGGGTTGCGGCCCAGGATTTGCAGCGTGGAACGGTAAAAATCCTCACAGATACCAACCTTGATGAGTCAGCTACTGTTGCGCCCAACGGCACCATGGTAATCTACGCCACCCGCCAGCAGGGCCGGGGAGTCTTGATGCTCGTGTCCATTAATGGACGCGTAAGGCTCCCGCTTCCTACCGCACAAGGCGAAGTCAGAGAACCGTCCTGGTCCCCTTACCTGAACTGACGCGGCGCTACAAAAAGAAGTACTTAACACACTGGGGTTCATTAGGAGTTTCACGATGGAAATGCTGAAGTTTGGTAAGTTTGCTGCTCTGGCTCTGGCTCTGTCCGTAGCCGTTGGTTGCTCGTCTAAAGGCGGCGACAATGCCGGTGAAGGCGCAGCTGTTGATCCAAACGCTGGTTACGGCGCTAACACTGGTGCAGTTGACGGCTCCCTGAGCGAAGAAGCTGCTCTGCGCGCTATCACCACTTTCTACTTCGAATACGACAGTTCGGACCTGAAACCAGAAGCCATGCGCGCTCTGGACGTTCACGCGAAGGACCTGAAAGCTAACGGCGCTCGCGTTGTTCTGGAAGGTAACACTGACGAACGTGGTACTCGTGAGTACAACATGGCACTGGGCGAGCGTCGTGCGAAAGCCGTTCAGCGCTACCTGGTACTGCAAGGTGTTGCTCCAGGCCAACTGGAACTGGTTTCCTACGGTAAAGAGCGTCCAGTTGCTACTGGCCACGACGAGCAGTCCTGGGCTCAAAACCGTCGCGTCGAACTGCGTAAGTAATTCGTCATGCGAACGTGCCGTCGTGCTCTAACTGTATTGGCTCTCAGCCTCGCCCCGCTTGCGGTGTGGGCTGCGGTTCCTGTGGAAGATAGCAACTCTGGCTATAACAATAGCGGGAGCAGTTATCCGCCAGCGGGTTATGGCACGAATGGCGCCTATGCTGGGGGGGCGGCTACGTCCGCTCCCTCGGCACAGGGCGAACTGTTCAACCAGCTGCAACGCATGCAGGATCAATTGGCGCAGCAACAAGGCACCATTGAAGTTCTGCAAAATGAGGTGCGTCAGCTGAAGCAGGAAGGCCTGGAGCGTTACCAGGATCTTGATCGACGTATAGGAGCCGGTGTTACACCTGCCGCTACTCCTGATAATTCTTCTGCCGGTGGCGCGCCCAGCGCGGCTATCGGTGGTGCAGCAGCAGGGGCCGCCGCTGCGAGCCAAGCCCCTGCCGCCAGCAGTGAACCGGGTGATCCGGCGAAGGAAAAGCTGTATTACGATGCAGCCTTCGACCTGATCAAGGCCAAGGATTTCGATAAGGCCAGCAAAGCCTTTACCGCCTTCCTGGGCCGCTACCCAAACAGCCAGTACGCGGGCAACGCCCAATACTGGTTGGGCGAGGTGAATCTGGCAAAGGGTGATCTGCAGGGGGCGGGCCAGGCATTTGCCAAGGTCAGCCAGCTGTACCCCAAGCACGCCAAGGTGCCCGACTCGCTGTATAAACTCGCTGACGTAGAGCGCCGCCTGGGTCATACCGACAAGGTCAAAGGCATTCTGCAGCAGGTCGTAGCCCAATATCCGGGTACCTCCGCTGCACAGTTGGCCCAACGGGATCTGCAACGCTTGTAAGCGATGCAGCCGTTTAGAAGAAACCCGCGCCTGGCGCGGGTTTTTTCGTTAGAATCCACGCCCTTTTATGACACACGCTTCCTGGGGCCTACGCGTTGGCGGGGTTCCTTGAAGTGCCTGACGGAGGCGGACAGCCTGTTTAGCTGTTACGCCCGTGGCGACTATGCAAGACACATTACGCATCACCGAAGTTTTTTACTCGTTACAGGGTGAAACGCGAACCGCTGGCCTGCCCACGGTTTTTGTGCGCCTGACCGGTTGCCCCTTGCGTTGCCAATACTGTGACAGCGCCTACGCCTTCAGTGGCGGCACTGTGCGCACCCTCGAAGACATCCTGGAGCAGGTTGCCGGCTACCGGCCCCGCTACGTCTGTGTAACGGGTGGCGAGCCCCTGGCCCAGCCCAATGCCATCCCCTTGCTCAAACAGCTGTGTGATGCCGGTTACGAGGTCTCCCTGGAAACCAGTGGGGCCCTGGATATTTCCGCTGTAGACCCGCGTGTCAGCCGAGTGGTTGACCTCAAGACGCCGGGCTCCAAGGAAGTGCACCGCAACCGCTACGAGAACATCGAACTGCTGACGCCCAACGATCAGGTCAAGTTCGTGATTTGTTCCCGTGAAGACTACGACTGGGCCAATTCCAAGCTGATCCAGTACGGCCTTGACCGCCGTGCCGGTGAGGTATTGTTCTCTCCCAGCCACCACGACCTGAACGCGCGCGATCTGGCCGACTGGGTGGTTGCCGATAACCTGCCCGTACGCCTGCAATTGCAGCTGCATAAATACCTGTGGAACGACGAACCGGGGCGCTGAGATGACTGATCAAAAGCGCGCGGTCATCCTGCTGTCAGGTGGCCTCGATTCCGCAACGCTAGTGGCCATGGTTCGCGCCGAAGGTTACAGCTGTTACACCATGAGCTTCGACTACGGTCAGCGCCACCGCGCCGAGCTGGATGCAGCCGCCCGTGTGGCCCGAGACTTGGGCGTGGTCGAACACAAGGTGATTGGCCTGAACCTCGACGGCATGGGTGGCTCGGCCTTGACCGACAGCACTATCGACGTCCCTGAGGCCCCCACCCAAGGCATCCCGGTTACCTACGTACCGGCACGCAACACCGTGTTCCTGTCCCTGGCCCTGGGCTGGGCGGAGGTTCTGAGTGCCCGTGACATCTTCATCGGGGTTAACGCGCTTGATTACAACGGCTACCCGGACTGCCGCCCCGAATACGTCGAGTTGTTCGAGCGTATGGCCAATTTGGCGACAAAAGCCGGGGTAGAAGGGCAGGGTTTCCGGATCCAGGCACCGCTGCAAAACCTGAGCAAGGCCGCTATCGTGAAGGCTGGCGTAGGACTCGGTGTCGATTACTCGCTGACAGTTTCCTGCTATCAGACAGACGATGACGGCCGTGCCTGTGGGAAATGCGACAGCTGCCGGCTGCGTGCAGAGGGCTTCCAAATGGCCGGAATTACGGACCCGACGCGTTATTTCTGATTTATTTCAAATAAGGTGTTGAATAATCCTTAGAAATCAGTATTATACGCGCCACCACACAGCGGGTCGTTAGCTCAGTTGGTAGAGCAGTTGGCTTTTAACCAATTGGTCGTAGGTTCGAATCCCACACGACCCACCATTTTTGGCGGTTTAGAAAATCCGGAAGGCCCACGCAAGTGAGGATTTCCGGGTTTTTTTTTGCCTGCGATTTGGTGCTTACCTGCCGGTGCGCAATGCACCCAAGCTATACCAGCATTTGGCAAACCTCCCTGTTGACTCTCCTGTTACGGGCACACCCTATCCTGCCCGCTCGACTTTTCAGGATGAAGTGATGATGAGCAAGCGAGTACTGGTGATTCTGGGGCACCCCTCAACCGACAGTTTCTGTGGGGCATTGACCGACACCTATGTGAAGGCGGCCACAGAGGCCGGGCACGATGTGCGTCTGTTACGCCTGGATGCACTGCGGTTTGATCCAGTGCTGCACGATGGCTACAAACAGGTTCAGTTGCTGGAGCCCGATCTGCTCAAGGCCCAGGCCGATATCACGTGGGCTGAGCACCTGGCGTTTGTCTATCCCATCTGGTGGGGCGGAATTCCGGCCCTGATGAAAGGCTTCTTCGATCGAATATTCCTTCCCGGATTTGCCTTCAAGTATCGCGAAGGCAAAGCCTTTCCCGACAAGCTTTTGAAGGGGCGCACGGCCCACCTGCTGGTCACGATGGATACCCCGCCGTGGTACTACAAGTGGGTCTACTGCATGCCGGGCCTGCACCAGATGCGCAAGACTACCCTGGAGTTCTGCGGCATCAAACCATTGAAGACCCTCACGTTCGGGCCGATCCTCGGTTCCGGCGACTCCCAGCGCGAAGCCTGGCTCAAGCAAGCCCAGGCTATTGCTTGCCGCTGACATAGCCGTTGCACAGCATCGCCTTGCAGCAGGCGATGCCGGCTTTATCCCTGCCAATTACACTGCCTTTTGCCACCTTCGGGTTTCCGACCCCGTAGACATGTGTGAAGATGCGGCGCGCCAAAGTACGCGCCTCTTCTGCGCCATAAAAAAAGGACTTTTACATGTATATCGGCAAAGCTGCCCAGTTGTCGGGCACGACAGTCAAGACGATCCGCCACTATGAAGACATTGGTTTGCTGCCGCCGCCGGTGCGCGAAGGGAAGTATCGGGTCTATAGCCAGCAAAGCGTTGAGCTGCTGACGTTTATCAAATGCGCTCAGCAGTTGGGCTTCAAGCTCAAGGAAATGCAGGCGATCCTTCAGGATCACCGGGGCCAGGAGCTGCCGTGGGATTTGGCCAACCAGGCGATTGCGGATAAAAAGCTGGAACTGAAAAACCAGATCGAAGGCTTGCAAAGTATCTACGACGGCCTTGAACAGTTCGAGAGCAGCCTCAAGGACGCCCAGTATCAATGCCAGTTTGAACATCTTTCCAAAACGGCCTGAACGAACGTGCTGCATGACCTCATGAAGCGTTGTGTGCTGTTCGGAAACGCCGGCAACCCCTGGTTACTCAATGGCTATGGCCGGCGTCGTCCGTTCCAGCCTCTAGCTCAAGGCGCCCTCGCGTCCTGGGTGCTCGCGTTCATCAGTGCGCTGCTCGGGCACAATGGCTGCAAAGAACCACGGAGATATCAAGGTCACTAACAGGATGGTCATGACGCCGCTGGAGAAGAGGGCCAGCGCTACCAGTGTTCCCAAGTCAATGACCGGCTTGTAGGCGGAAAACAGCAGGGCAAGGAAGCCCACCGAGAAAATCACCACGTTGACCACTGTCGAACGCCCGACACTGTGCATCGCCGTCAGGATCGCCTCGTCCACGTGGATACCTTGCTGAACCAGCAGCTTGATGCGCGACAGCAGGTGCACCGCGTAATCCACCACACCCACGACCAGGAACGTCACCAGCGTCGTGCCGATATTCAGCTCGATGCCCAACAGGTACATAAAGCCATACACCGTCACCGACGTGGTCAGCAGCGTCAGCATGCCCAGAATGCCCAGCCGGACGGACTTCAGCCAGAACATCATCATCAGCGTGACCACCAGCAACGCGAGCGAGAAGCTCAGGACCTGGCCCTGGGTGATCTCGGCCAATATGCCGGTCCATATTTTTGGCGTACCGGCATGGGTAACCTGCAGATTGGCCGGCTTGTTTACCAGCAGCCAGGCGTCCAGGCGATCGAGCATGGCCTTGTAGTCGCTGGCCACCGAAGAGGTCATGGTGTAGAGCGTCAAGGCCTTGGAGTAGTCGGCATTCAGTACGTTCTGCAAGTCTGAACCACCGCCGTTCTCGAACATCATGATGTGTTGCTCGATAAGCGAGGTACCGTCGACCTCAAAGGTTTCCGCCTGCCCCTCATCGTTGACCGATGTCACCTGCTCCAGGGCCTGTGGGACCCGCAGGTACTCGGGGTTCATATCATTGAGCACCAGGTTCATGCGCTTGACGTAAGCCGCCACCGAATAGGTGTAACTGACGTTTGGCTGAGACTTGAGAAAATGATCGAGCTTGTCGAGGAACTGCACGGTCTCCGTGGTCAACGCCCCACGCGGGGTCTTGGTGTCGAACGCGATCCAGCCGGGGGACGTGCCCGCGATCCGGGAGCGGTTGATGAACTCATCGGACACGCGCACCGGGCTGTCTTTCTTGAAGTAGGCGATGCCCGAGTCTTCGATATCGACCATGAAGGTAAACACCGTCATCAGTGCCAACAACGGCAAGCTGACCAGCAGCACCGGTTTGCGCCAGCGGATCAGGCGGGCACAGAAAGCTACCAGGTAGCGCGAGATGATCGACTCTTTGTGCACGGTTTTACGCGGCGGCTGATCTTTGCCCCAGATGGAAATCCACGCCGGAATCAACAGCAGCGAGATGATCAGGGCGGCCGTCAGCCCGATGGACATGAACACCCCGAAGTTTCGGATGCTGACGATGTTGTTGGTGGTGGAGATCATAAAGGTGGCGATGGTGGTCACGGTGGTCAGCACCACCGGTACGACCATGCGGCGCATGGTCTCGCGGTTGGCCTCGCGGTACGTCTTGCCGGCATTGAGTTGCTCATAGTACTCAGCCATCACATGTATCGCGTCGGCGCAGCAGATGGTGAACAAAAATACCGGCAGCACACTGGTGAGCAGGTCGATGGGCACTTTTAACAAGGCCATCAGCCCCAGCGTCCAGATCGTGCAGAAGAGGATATTGAACAGCGGCAGGAACACACCCAGCGGCTTGCGAAAGAAAAACACCAGCATGGAAGTCACAAGCAGGAACACGATAGGAAACAGCAGCGCCAGGTCGTGATCGATGATCTCTTGTTGGGCTGCGATGAAGATCGGCGTCCCGGCAATAAACACTTCATCGGTGAATTGCGGATGTTTGCTCTGATAGTCCGCGACGATCTGGCGTACCTGCTGGTACGCCCGCAGTTGCGCCTGGGCGTCGTCCTGCTTGGTGCCCAGCTCGGCCACCACCACCGCGACTTTCTTGTCAGGGGAGACCACCCCGCCGACCATTTGCTCGTTGCCCATGATCTGCGCTTCGACGACCTGCGGGTCCATGTCCAGGCCGTGCAGGGTCTTGTGAATCCACAGTTCGCCATCGGCGCTCAGGCTGATGTTTTCCAGGTCGGCCATCGAGGCCATTTCCTTGATGGGGTTAATCCGCTCCGCCAGGAACGTCAGAAACTGCTGGTCTCGTTCTGCCCAGCCCTGGTTGCGGGCGTGATCGCGCAGGGCTTTGGCTTGGGCATAGTCGTTTTGGTTAAACCCGCCGCCGAGGATATCGCTGGCCAACAGTTGGGCGCGGCTGTCGTTTTCGTGCTGGCCGACAACACGGCGCAACTCGACTTCATCGTCGGCATTGGCCAGCATCAGCCGGCGAAGGGCCTGGGAGATTTCGAACTGCGCGTTGAGCGACTGCGTGTTAAATACACTGTGCGCATTGCTCTGGGCCACCATGACCGAGTCATAGGTGCCGGTGAACTCGTGCTGCAGGTCGATAATGGTTTTGCGCGCCGGGTGGCTTTCCTTGAGTAAGTAGGGGTTGGTGTCCGACATCAGCGAGCCGAGGGTATAGGTGAAGTAGGCCGTGATCGCCACCAGCACAAATACAATCGTGCGCGCATAGCGCTCAACGAAGTTCAGGTATCGTTCCATAGTTCAATCGGTTCCACGAAAGGCAGGCGCAGTATTCAGCGGGCGGATACGGCAAATTCAGGCAGGTCGCCGGTTTTCAGGCCGCGCTTGATTGCGGTCTGGTTGAACAGCCAATCGTCCAGTTCGACGTTGTACTGCAACTGGTTGAACCGCAGTTGGGAGCGCGTGCCGGCGATGAAGTCTTCGGTTTCGCTGAGGGTGATGCTGTCGATTTGATCGACCGTCTCGACTTTCAGCGTACGCATCTGCTTGAACATCACGCCTTTGACGTCGAAGAAATCCTGGCGCATGACCAGGTTGTTTTGCTTGTCGATCCACACCTTGAGCTGGTTGTAGCCAGTCTTGGCGAGAATCTGCGCAGACACCGGCGTGCGCTCGATGACGTAGCACTCGCGCCCGCCCATGGTCTCCTCGCCCACCAGTGTCTGGCGGTAGTCTTCGGCGCGGATCTTGTCCAAGTCCGCGTAGGAGTAATCGCTGCCCATAAACGCGCCACGCTTATCGGTGGTCGAGATCCGACGGGTCTGTCGGCTGACCGGCAGGTACATCCACTGGCTGTCCTCGGCATTCAGTGCTTCGTGGGGGTTTTCGATGTGGAAGGCGACGTTGCGCACATCGTTGGGCGCCGAGAAGTACATGGTGAACTTGTCACTGTCCGAGTAATCCTTTTGCAGGTAGCTGAACTCCCGCACCCGGCTATTGCCTTGCTTGTCGAGCAGGATCAACGACACCTGCGACATGAAACTCTTGCCGTCATTGCGGTCACGGGCCTGACGAATGATGTCGTCGGCGTTCGGGGCGGCCAATGCCCCCATGCTGGTCAGCATCAGGAGGCTGGCGGTCAAGACCTTGAGGGGCGGCAACATAGAATTTCCTTTTCTTGAAGAGGGTTTTATTGAGATCAGTTCAGGGCTCAGAACAGGTAGCCGGCGGACACGCGCAGTTGATCGCGTTGGCGGTACTGGCCAAAAGTGCGGTCTTCCTTGCCAAAAAACACATCCACCTCCAGGCCCAGCTTCAGCCAGTCCACTGGGGTGTAGGTGAAGATGCCTTGCAGCAAAGCGTCGTCTTTGGCAGGCGGTGACATGGCCAGGACCAGGCGGGACTTGAGGCGGTCACGCAGGTGATTGCCCTCGGCGGACAGGGTGAACAACGGCTGGCGTTTGTCCTGCACCATGCCCATTTGCCAGTCCAGTAACTGCTGCTCCTGCCATTGCACGGAAATCAGCCAGTTGCGCAGCAGGTAGTCGACCCCCAGCAATGACTTGACCATTGGGCTCTGGCTGCTGCCGCGGGTGCGGTAGGGGTTGGTGACGTGCCAGCGGTCGAAGTAGGCCACCTCGCTGCGCACCACGAAGCTGTGGCCGGCATCGATCGCCAGGCCTGCGCCGCCCATGCTGTAACGTGGGAACTGGCGCTCCAGGAGCACGCGCTGATCGTCGGCGATGCCTTCGACCGCATACACCGGGTCCTGCTGGCGGGCGTTGAGGGCGACAAAACTGGCGTCCACCGAGCCGATCCTGCCGTTGGCGCTCATGCCATAGGAAAAACCTTTCTGCCCGCTGTAGTCCGGCTTCGAATCGATCACGAACAGGTCCGGGTCCGGGACTGCGAACAGCGGTGCGTCGAACTCGCTGCCCTGGGCCGGTGCCTGGTTTTTCAGGAAGTCGGTGATCCACAGGGCTTCCACTTCCCACTCGCCCACGGGCTGGGTCAGGCGCACCATCGGCACGGCGATGCGGCTGTCTTCAAGCAAGGCCGTGACCCCTTCGCGATAGTCGATGGGGTTGACCTGGTCCAGCACCCGCAGTTCGTCGGCGCGGCCCCAGACCACTTGCTGCCAACCTACGGTGACTTCACCGTCGCCCAGGTACTGGCCCCAGTAGAGGTGTCGCCAGTCGGCACTGAAGCGGTATTCATCCCGTGCCTCCTGGCTGTAAGGGTTATGCCCGTCATAGCGCGCGTCGTAGCGCACCCGGCCCTTGGCCTTGTAGTAGCCGCTGTCCCAGTTGTCTTCCAGGTTGGCCTTGAAATACGCCGCCTTCTGGGTGACAGGATCGTCGCCGTGCAGGCGCAAGGCACTGGCCAGTCCTACTTCCGCATCGGCATGGGCGGGCAACAGGTCTGCACCGGCCAGTCGCGGCGCCAGCGATACCAGGCCGAGCAACAGGCTGCGCGTGAACAATGCTGTGCTCATGACTACATCCCCAACCCGGCGCCGCCATCGATCATCAGGCTCTGGGCCGTGACCCCGGAGGCCTCAGGGCTGACCAGGTAACGCACCATGGCGGCGACTTCGTCGGCCTGGATAAAACGGCGCAAGGGCAGCTTTTTCTTGGCATTGCGCAGGATTTGCTCCTGGCTGATCCCGGCAATACTGGCTTGCGTTGCCAGCTCGCCCTGCAGCATCGGCGTATCGATCCAGGCTGGCAGAATCGCGTTCACGGTAATTCGGCGCGGCGCCAGGTCCAGTGCCAGAGCCTTGGTCATGCCGATAATGCCGTGCTTGGAGGCACAGTACGCGGTGTTGCGGACCTTGCCGATGCGACCAAGGATCGACGACAAGTTGATGATGCGGCCGCGATCCGCCAGCAGTGGCAGGCACAGCGAGGTGACATAAAAGGTGCCGTTCAGATTGACGGAAATCACCTTGTGCCAGTTGTCCAGGTCCTCTGGTTCATTCTCGTTGCAGACCCCGGCGCTGTTGACCAGTACATCGATAAAACCGAGGCGCGCCGACAGGTCGTTGAATAACCCCTGCACGCTGGCAAGGTCAGCGATATCGACGCCATGGGTCTCGACGCTCGCGGCAAAGGTTGCGGCGCCGACCCAGTCCTGCAGCGATGCCACGTCACGGTCCACCAGGATCAAGCGGTGGGCCGGGTCGTTGGCGAAATGTTCCGCCACTGCCCGGCCGATACCGTTGGCGGCGCCGGTAATCAAAAACGTTCTGGGTGTATTCATGGCATTTTCAGCCCGCCGTTGACCGACAGTACTTCGCCGGTCACATAGGTTGCGCGCTCGGCGAGGTACAGCACGGCTTCGGCAATGTCCTCCGGCACGGCAAAACGCTTGATCAACAGTCGCGACTGCACTTCCTGCTCGTGGGTTTCGAGCAAGGCGGCGGTCATGTCGGTGCTGACGATTCCCGGTGCGACCGCGTTGACGCGGATATTGCGCGGTGCCAACTCAACCGCCAGGGCGCGTGTCAGTGCCTCCACACCGCCCTTGGCGGCGGCGTAGCTGCTTTGCCCTTTGCCAGGCTTTTGCGCAGCCACTGAACTGAGGTTGATGATGCAGCCTTGACGCTGGCGCATCATGCCGGGCACCACCTGCTGGCAGCAGAGCAGAGTGCCGATCAGGTTGGTCTGGATCACCGCGCAGATGGCCTCGGTGGAGAGTGTCGCCAGCAATCCATCGCGCGTGATGCCGGCGTTATTGACCAGCAGGTCGATGCGCTCGAAGCGCTGTTCAACCTGTTCGAAAAACACCTTGATGCTGTGGGCGTCACTGATGTCGCACTGCGCCGTGAAGCATTCGCCACCGAGCTTTTCGACTTCATCACGTACCGCCAGGGCCGCCGCTTCGTCACGCACGTAGTTGAACGCGACCTGGTAGCCGGCCTCGACCAGTGCCAGGACGACCGCTTTGCCGATGCCGCGACTGCCTCCGGTGACTACCGCTGTTTTAGAAGACATGGCCGTTCCTTAGAGTGAGTTGTGGGTCTTGAACTGCGCCAGGCCAAAGCCATGGATCGCCGCCAAGGCACGAATCTGCTGCACTTGCTCGCGGCTGATGTCGCCGTAGGAGTAATGCTGGGTGATCCCCGCCAGGCCCATGAGCACAGACTCGGCCATGCAGGCATACAACTGGCCCTGTTTCAGGTAGGCCCGCACATTCGGCGCCAACCCATCGTCGAATGGCGTCTGCACGATGCCGCCGTGCATGTACAGCACGTCGCTGCGCTGGCTATTGATCGCCTGATCAACGTTCAACGGCACGGCGATGTCACAGATCACGCTGTGTTCGGCAAAATGCCCGGCGTCGAGAAACGGCTGCGCCGCGTTTGCCGCACACAGGACGATGCGCGCCTGCTTGAGGGCATGCAGGTCATCGGTGACGGTAATGAACGCGTTGGCACCAAGTCGCTCCTGCACCAGGCGCGAGACCTGCAACCCCAGCTGTGTGCTGTTGCCGTATTCGCTCAGCAGTGCACGGATACCGTCGATTTTGAGCAGGCGCTGCGCCAGCAGATCCTCGGTGGCCGTGCCCTTGATAATCGAGCGGGCAGCGTCGGCGTAGATCAGTTGAGCGGTTTTTTCCAGGCGGCGTACCGAGCCATCGCGGCCGCTGCCGATCAGGATCAAGTGGTCGACCGTGGCTGACAGCAGCGACGCATAGGTCGACGCCACGTTGCCGGCCGCGCCGACCACGGCCGCCGTCTGCGCCTGCAGCTCCAGCCCCTGTTGCTTGCAGCCTTGCTCGATGGCTTCCAGGCCCATGCCGATGGTCAAGGCGTTGCCGGAGGTCAGCGCCATGTCCGGGATTTTCAGGGCCTGGCAGTTGTTGGTCACGATGGAGGTATACATACCCAGGCCCGCGACGCGGTAGCCATCGGCGCGGGCATCCAGGATGCGATTGCCGACTTCTTTGCGAATCACGTCGAGGTCGCCGCTGATGATGTAGTCCGCCATGGCGTTGGAGTCCATGCACAGCGGGTACAACGTGAACTCCACGGCCATGCCCAATTGCGAGCGGATCACCACCGGGCCCACGGGGGCTGCCCGGCGTTCCGGCGCAGTGCGTTGCATGAACACACGTTTTTGCTCGGTGCTCAGTTGGCCCAGGGAAGGGTCGACATCACCGAGGATGTCGGCATCGATCAAATGATTGATAAAGGCCACGCGGGCGACGATGGGGGTGTCCTGCGGGGCATTGGCATGGGCGGTGACCTGGAAGCCGGTGTCGCGGGGCGCCACAGCGGGGATCAAGTCATGACAAATGGTGGCGGCCAGCGGGAATGCATCCCCGCGTTGCAACAGGTCACAGACCTTCTGCAAGGCTTTGATCAGCCCGTCGATCTCGGCGAAGCTGATGCAGGCGGGCGGTTCCAGGCGGATCACATTGGAGTTGCTGCCCGACGGCGCCACGCGCAGGGCTTCGAATTGCAGCAGGTAGCCGGCAATCAGGTAACCCAAGGCATCGTTGTATTGGGCCGACGCCTGTACCAGCGAGCTGTTGGTGCTCTGGTCGTGCAGTTCAATGCCGAGCAACAGCCCGCGACCTCGCACGTCGGCGATCACCCCGGGGTAGGCCGCCTTCAACTCAAGCAGCGAGGCCTTGAGGTATTCGCCCTTGGTGTGCACGTCCTTGAGCATCGCCTGGTCATCGGCGAACAGACGATTGAGCGCCGCCAGGGCGATATGGCAGGAGGCGTCGTCTTCGGCGAAGGTCGAGCTGTGGATATAGCTGAAGTCTTTCTCATAGTGGCTGCTGCGAATCACGGTGGCCGCAATCTTCATCAAGCCACCACCCAGAGCCTTGGACAGGCAGTAGTAGTCGCCTTGCAGATTGAAATGACTGCTGGCCAGGAAGGTGCCGGTACGACCGAAACCGGATTGCACCTCGTCGATGATCAGCGGGCACTGCTGCTCATTGCACAGGCGGCGCAGGGCTTTATAAAAATCGGCCGCGAACTCGATGATGCCGCCTTCGCCCTGGATAGGCTCCATCAATACGGCGGTGATTGCGCTGAACGTATCACGCTTGACCAGCAGTTGATCGCCGCACCATTGCACGTTCAGCCAATGGCGGGTGTGGCGCGCCGGCAGCTCCTGGAGTTGATGGGGTTGCTGGGGGTCAATGAACTCCACGTTCAGGCCGAAGCGCGCGAACGGCTGGCGATACTGTCGGCCATAGGTCAGTTGTACCGTGTTGACCAACTTGCCGTGAAAACTGCCGCGCAACGCGATGAACACCGGCTCGACGTGCAGCTCGGCGAGGTTGTGCTGACGCACCGCCTCAACCACCTGGCGCACCGTGGCCGTGGTCAGGTGGGCAGGCAGCAGGCCTGCCGGCAAGTCGAGGTCAGTCACATCCACTTCGCGGTAGGCGCGGTCGCTGGAGGTCAGTTGGGCCAGGGTAAAGTCCAGTTCGTCGAACTGGCGCTGCAGGTTTTTCTGGCGGTGAAACTCGGCGTGCTTGACGGCAATTTCTACTGCTTCGGCACCGCTGTTGGAAAAGGTCGAGATGTACGGTTCGTTGTTCTTCAATTCACGATTGAAGGCTTCGCTCAACGCGCGTCCCAGCGTACCGGCCGTGGCGCGGACCGACATCTGGGCGTTAAAAGGCACGTCATTGCGCAGCAGTGTGCAGAGCTGTTCGACAAACTGCGGGTCGTTATGGCCAAACAAGGCCGCGCCGTAGCCCCCGAGGAAATCGGTGACGGTCACTTCGTCACCCTGGCGGTTGCGGTAGAACAATTTGCTGCCCAGTGCCCGTTTGAACTCACACTCAAGCCCCAGGGCCTGAAGCAGATCGACAAACTTGGGGCGAACAAAATCACGGTAATCCATCACAGCCATGTCCTTTAAAAGAGGGAGGGGGGTACACACACGTCAGGCGCTGTTGGCCTGTTCGCTGTACTTCAATTGGTAGCAAGCGCTGAAACCGTTGTCGTCGCGGTTGAGCACCAGGCCATCGTCGAGCCGCGTCGAGCAGGGAGCCCCCAGCACAAACGGCAACTGCGCGGCCACGGGTTGGCTTAATCCGGCAATCGGTGGCACACGCTGGGCGAGCAGGGCGCAGCGGGCCAGGATCAGGTCCGCCAGGCTGGGAGCCGCACTCAGCAGGCCGGTCAGCGGTACGCCACTGGTGATGTGGGCGGCGCCGGTTCGGGCCAGTGTGTGGCTCAACTGTCGGTCTTTGTCGGGCGTGCCGGTGCCGCTGCACACCAGCACGTCGACTTGCTGGTCTGGCAGGTTCAAGTGCTCGATCGCGGCGTCGGCGGTCATTGTCTGCAGGCAGACCTGGGGTTCATCGCCCAGATCCTCGCGACGGCGCAGGACCAGGGCCGCCGCGCCTTCGCCAGCGATACCGCCGGTGCCGTGCGCATCGAAAGCGCGCAGGGTGTCCGAACCGTCGGCGCTGATCGTGCCGGCCTGCACCAGGGCGCTGAGTGCCAGCGCATCGAGTTCGCTGCCCGCACCGACGATGATCGCCACGTCAATTCGTCCGCTCTGCAACGCGGCGCACGCTTCACGCAAGGCCGCCAGGTTGCCGGAGACCCCTTGCATGTAGGCGTTGCATTCACACTCAAGCTTGAGCGCCAGGCTGACCACGCCCAGGAGGATATTGCTCAGGCCCTTGAGCACCAGGAACGGGTCCTGTGCCCGCTCGTGCAAGATACGCCGGGCCAGGTGCTGCATGTCGGCACCTTCGCCCTGGCGGCATTCGTGGAGCAACTCGCCGTAGGACGCCAGTGACGGGTGGGTATAGCCACCCTGGCAGCAATAGAGGCCGTAGGTCAGGCCGTCGGCGCCCGGCGTCAGTTGGGCTTCGGCCAGTGCCTGTCGAACGGCGCTGACGCCCCAGATGACGGCGGGCGTGCAGTAACGTTGCAGATTTTGGGCGAGGTCCTGGCGACTGCGCTGGTGATCGTCATAGTGAATCTGCCCGAAAGCCGTGACCCGTTCACTGTGAAACTGCAAAGAGCGCAAGGGCTTGATCCCGCTGCGCGACTCACAGGCCGCCGACCAGAAGGCGTCCACGCCCCAGCCGCTGGCCAGGACACAGCCGCTGCCGGCAATGGCGATGGGGGGCGGTACGCCGCTCATTGCGCGTGCTCCTGGTATTTGCCCAGCACCAGGCAGGTATTGAGCCCACCGAAGCCGAATGAATTGCTGAGTGCCACATCGACCCGGCGGTTGACGGTCTGATGGGCGCAGTAGTCCAGGTCACAGTCGTCGGCGGCACTGTGCAGGTTGAGGGTCGGGGTAATCCTGTCCTGTTGGCAGGCCAGTGCGGTGACGATGAGTTCGGGGGCGCCGGCGGCCGCGATCAAGTGGCCGAATTGGGATTTATTGGCGCTCATCGCCAGCCGTCGATAGTGCTCGTCCTGGGCGAACACCGACTTGATCGCCAGGGTTTCGGCGGCATCGTTGAGCGGGGTGGAGGTGCCGTGGGCGTTGATCAGGTCCACCTGTTGCGGGCGGATGCCGGCGTCGTGCAAGGCGGTCTGCATCGCCAGGGCGGCGCCTCGCCCTTGCGGGTCGGGCGCGGTGACCTTATAGCCGTCCAGGCTGCTGCCGAAACCCAGCACTTCGGCATAGGGCACGGCGCCACGGGCAAGTGCCCGCTCGAGGGTTTCGAGCACCACAAAACCTGCGCCCTCACCGGCAACCAGACCGCTGCGATGGCGATCGAACGGGCGGCAAAGCCCGGTGCCCCAGCGTTGCTCGCTGCTCGCCGCACCCAATAGGTAAAGCGCGGTCATGGTGTCCAGGCTCAGCACCGAATCGGCGCCGCCAGCGATAGCGACGTCGACTTCTCCCCGGCGGATCATCTGGAATGCGTTGCCGATGGCCTGGGAAGCCCCGGCACAGGCGCTGCTGATGTTGATCACCGGGCCTTCGCAACCGATGTCGTCGGCGATCACCCGGGCCAGGCGGTCGTTGCTCTGGCACAACGAGTGGGCGGCATCGACCTGCTCAGCCTTGGCCATCAAGTAGCGCCAGGCCGGAGGGGCATTCGGCTCATCGGCGACGGTCAGCAGCATGTCCTGGATCTTGTGCGCCGGTGCGCCGGAAGCACACAGCACGGCGGCATCCCGCAACTGCGCGGGGCTCAGGCCGCTGTCGCTGATGGCTTGGCTGGCCGCCACCCAACCCAACTGGCTGCGTTTTTCCAGGGGCGTCTGCCAGGCGCGGTGACCTTGCAGGTAGTCCGGTAGTTGGCGGGTGTCCACCGGCGCCGCGTAGCGCACCGGGAAGGTGCCGTCGGCCACGCCTTCGGGCTGCCAGGGGCGGATGCAGTGCTCACCGAGCAGCATCTGCGCCCACATGGTTTGCCATTCGAAACCGAAACCGGTCACGGCACCCAGGCCGGTGATCACAATCCTTGGTGGACTCATGCCTGTTTCTCCATGGCTTCATTGACCAGTAATACGGCGCCCCAATGGCCCGTACGGCTGTGATTGAGCAGCAGCGTGTAGCCATCGTGTTGATCGTGAAGGGCCAGGGCAATTTCAGTCAGCAGGGCGCTGGCGCCCAGGTTGCCGGTCATGGGCTGGCAGCTGTGGAGAATCGCCTGGGTGTCTGTGAGTAGACGCGCCAGGGATGGGGTGTCAGGCGCGGCGACAATATGGGCTACGTCGCGCAAACCCAGTTTTTCTCTGCTTAATGTCTGTTGGATGACCTTGCTCGCCACGGCGTGGGAACGTTCGGGCGAGGCGCTGTAGCCACGGGCGAAGCCGGCGATGCGCAGGGCGCGTGCACCGTTTGCAGGAGGGCAGGCGGTCAGCAACAGCGCTGCGGCGCCTTCGCCGTAAACGTCCGGGGTCGCGAGAGGAGGGCGTTCGGTGGTGTCGCGCAGGTACAGGGCCGGCGAGAGATTCGGGCTACTGCTGACCACGACCCCTGCATCGGCACGCCCCTCGGCGATATGTTCGAAGGCCTCGATCAGCGCGTCGACCCCGGCATTACTCTGTGAGCAGAAACCGCCCATCGGACCATGGCAGTGCAACGCTTCGGCGACATAGGCCATGACGCTGCTGTTGAGCATCATCAGGGCGTGCAGCGGCGGGGTATAGGCAAACAGTTGCGCGAGCAGCGCATCCGGTTGCTCGGCGATGGCCTGCACGGCCTCCCAGCAGGAACTGGGGCCGTCCACTTCCGGGATGGCAGCCATCAGCGCCACCCGCTCGCCAGGCAGCTGCAAGTCCTTCAACGGGCCGGCAATCTGCCCGGCGCAGTACAGCAGCCGAGCGCCCTGAGGTTCGACACTGCGTTGAATCTTGCGGTCGAACACCGTGGTCGGCAAGCGCGGTACGCTCACGGGGTACGCCAGCTGGTCCGGGGCAAAATCCAGCGGTTGTGCCGCCTGCACCGGGCCGTGCAAGTCGGTGCACTCAGTGCCGGCGTGGTTGAACACCGAAGCGGCGATCAGGTAGACGGGTTTTGCTTGAAGGCTGTTCATCTCATGCTTTTCCCAAAACCAGCGAACTGTTGACGCCACCGAAACCGAACGAATTGGACAGCACCACATCGATGGGCTGGCGCTGCGTTTCGGTCAGGAAATTCAACTCAGGGAACTCGGCGTTTGCCGGGTCATAGTTAAGGGTGGGTAGCAGCACGCCCTGTTGCAGGCTCATCAGTGACAGCACCGCCTCGATCGCGCCGCTGGCCGCAAGGGAGTGGCCGATCGCCGATTTGTTGGCTGTGAAGGTCATCGTGCTTACGCCGGTGCCGAATACCTGCGCAATCGCCAGGGCTTCACTGCGATCATTGGCCTGGGTCGACGTGCCATGGGTATTGACGTGATCCACCGCGTCGCAGCCCAGGCCTGCATGGGCGAGTGCTGCCTTCATGCAATGGGCGTAATGGCTGCCATCGCGGCTGCTGGAGGTGATCTTCTGCGCTTCGCAATAGTTGGCGTAACCCAGGACGCGGCCGATTGGCGTGGCCTTGCGGCGCTCGGCATGTTCCCTGGACTCCAGCACGATCATCGCCGCGCCCTCGCTGAGGACGAACCCGCAACGGTCGTTCATGAACGGGCGGCTCTGTTGTTCGGGCGCGAGGTCGGCACGTTGGCAAATGGCGCCCAGGCCGTCGAAGCTGTAATACGACAGTTCATGGGCCATCAACTCGACGGCGCCACATAGGGCCAGGTCGATGTCACCGCGCTCAATGGCGCGAAACGCGGCGCCGATTGCCATGGTGCCGGCCGCGCAGGCATCGGAGTGGGTGCTGATATGGTCGCGAATGCCGAGCAGGCGGGCGATGTGCACCGTCTGCTGGTCGATCCGACGAGCGAATGGGCCGCCCACCAGGGTGTGGTTGTCCAGGTAGCGATCCAGGTCGACGCTGCCGACGTCGTCCATATAACGGCTGGCCTCTTGCAGGTCACGGCTTACACAATGCTTGTTGGCGCCGAGGAACACGCCGCTGGGCACGCGGGCGAAGTCGGCGCGAACCAGGCCTGCCTGCTGCAGCGCCTGCCTGGCCACGAACTCGGCGAGCAGGCTCTGGCGCGGCAGGGTTGTGTCACCCGTCGCCACTTGTGCGCTGATGGCTTGCCATTGAACGGGGTCAATGTAACCCGCGGCGCTCGCCGCAAAACCCAACTCGGCAAACACCGGGTGTTGGCGAATGCACGAACGCTTTGCGCCGATCTGCGCAAACAGCGTTGCAGCGTCCAGTGCCGTGGGCGCTACCAACCCATAGCCCGTGACTAAAACCTCTCGCGGCCCCATGCAGAACTCCTAGACCGCTTCCGGCAAGCGGGACGCGGCAAACTGCTCAACCAGATGGCGAGAAATGTCGTCGCCTTCCATCGGCGTCAAGCGCGCGCTGCAACCGCCGCACACCACCTGGCGACGCTCATTCAGACGCGCCTGGTCGGCATTGCATTCAGGGCAGGTCGCGGGCAGGTGGTCGAACATCCGGTAGCATTGCACGGCCCAGTTACGCACCGTCGTGGCCGCGAACACGTCCGCCGGCTGCATGCCGGCGCGCAGTTGCCCGGGTGCAAATGCGCTCAGGCTCTGCTCCAGGAGCGCTACCCCAGCTTGGGTGATACGGCCTTTTTCGACCAGTTCGCTGACGTCGCCAAACACGGCTACCGCATGGTCCAGCACGCTGGTTTTAGGCAGCGTGCAGCCATAGTTACGGCCAAGCTGAAAACTCAGGTCGACGATATCCAGGGAGTCGGCATTCAGATCCTCCACGATGCTGCTGTGCTCATCGACCTCTGCGAGGTCCATCACCAATAGCTGCGCGAGGATTTCGCGGGTGGTGGTGATGACGCTGTCCAAGTCCAGTGGATTGTTCAAAGGTTATTTCCCTATAACGCATAAATGAAGGGTATGAGCAGTGGCCCTGACGGGGATTTGCTTGAGGTGATTTTTGACGGCGGGGAGCGTAAACCCTCCTGCCAGGGGGAGAGTCAATGTGCTATTACTGTTTTTATCGCTTGCCCTGTGCCGGGCTGGTTGGATTTAATCAAGGCAGTTCAACTCAAGACAGGGATCGTCATGACTACGCTTTCGCCTATCAGCTCCGTCAATACATTGGTTATCCGGCCTGCTGAACCTTCCACCGTCGGTCTTGCGCAGACCACCTCTACCGCCGTTGTACGACCCTCTTCGGTCGTCAGCCTGGGCAATGTGATGTCTGATACGCTTGCCGACACCTACTCGCGTCGCGGCCAACTGCCTGGCCAGGAGGTCGTGCGAGCGTGGGAGAGCGACAGCCAGGACGCCCTCAGCAAGGCGATCAATACCAATTTCAATTCATTGTCGACAGCCAATCGCTTCAATGGCCTGGGCGCCGGCCTTGTGGAGCTGTTCGCCAAGAGCGGTACGAACATTTCTCAGTCTGTGCTCTACGCGAGCGCCGACCGCGCGCAAAATGCTGGTGAGATCAAAGTCGACCAGACGCTGCTGCACAGCAGCGCCGACAACTTGGTCAGCCTCAGTATCAAGACCGCCAGCGGCAAGACCGTCACCTTCAGCCTGTCCAGCCAGAGCGACGGCCTGGGCGTGCAGGCAACGGTGGAAGGGGGCAGCCTGACCGACGAGGAACTCAAGGCGGTCGGCCAATTGGGCAGCGCCTTCCAATCAGCGATCGATGGCCTTACCGCAACGCCGCCTAAAATTGATCTGGGTAACCTGACCAGGTTTGACCCCAAGGTACTGGCCTCGGTTGATCTCAACGCTAAAGTGAAGACGCTGGACGGTCAGAACCAGACCCTGGCCTTCCACGCCGACGCCCAGCGCCGCACCACGCGCATGAGTGGTCCGGACGGCGAAGTGAACGTGGCGGTAGACCTGAAAAACGCTGCGATCCTGGGCAATGCCCAGCAGCAGGCCAAGGCCCTGAAAAGCTACCTGGCCCAGTTTGACCGGGCGCAGGAGCGTGGCAATGCCAAGGCGGACCTGATGACGATGTTCAAGGACGCGTTCAGCGCCATGAACAGCAACTACCCACAAGGTATAAGCCTTCCTGACGCGCTGACCCGTAACCCGACTGACCAAGGCCTGCTGACCGGCCTGGCGGACTTCAAGGCCTCTCTCAAGCAAGCCAGCGAATCCTCCAACCCGATACGCCCCTCTGAAATCGACAGATTTGCTTACAGCGTGTCGCAGAAGACCCGTGTCAGCGGCAGCAGCGCACTGGACCGCAGCGTGACTCAGGACCAGCAATCGAGCCTTTCGGCCAGTTATCACAAGGGCCTTGATGGCAGTAAAAATCCGGGGCTGACTCGCGATGAAAACTCGCAAAACTACCTTTATGTGCAGGTTGAGGACAACGCGAGCAGTTCGGCCAACCTCGCCTATAAGGATGGCCTGCTGACCAACGCCTCTGTTTCGCAAGAGGCCAGCCAGTCCACTCGCACGCAGAAATACGTGTTGGGCAAGTTGGTCGACGAGACCTTTGTGCCCAAGCAAGCCTCGGTCCAGCGCGACTATTTGGTGCTGCTGGAGTACGCGGCGACGCAAAGCAAGAAGTCCAAGGACGCGCTGCAAGAGTCGACCTTGAAGGACGCCCTGGCGAACATGCATGAATCGGTGATGTTGCAAGAAGATCCCTCTGCACTGATACGCTGACGGCCGTCGTAAAAAACGGGAAACCCCACTGTCGGGGTTTCCCGTTTTTTTGCCCGACGGACGCACTCGCGAATGCCAGATTAGGCTTTTGAAACCATTGGATATTCTGTAGCCTTGCGCAGCTTCACCTTTACCCGTGCTTGATGAACACAATCACTTCGTCCGGCGGCGCCCGAAGGGCTCCAGAGCCGGTGGTACACTCGACTTTCGCGCTACTGCGCCTGCAGGTCTTGCGAACATGACGCACATTTCCGAACGCCTACTGGTTCAAGCCCACCTCGACGCCAAGCAGCCCAAGGCCCTCAGCGCCGAGGAAGAGGCGAGCCTGCGTGCCGCCATTGCTGCCGAGCTCAAGGCTCAGGACGCGGTGCTGGTTGCCCACTTCTATTGCGATCCGGTGATCCAGGCCCTGGCCGAAGAAACCGGCGGCTGTGTCTCCGACTCCCTGGAAATGGCCCGCTTCGGCGCAGCCCACCCGGCCAAGACCGTACTGGTCGCCGGTGTACGTTTCATGGGCGAGACCGCCAAAATCCTCACCCCCGAAAAACGCATCCTCATGCCGACCCTGGAAGCCACCTGCTCCCTGGACCTGGGGTGTCCGGTGGATGAGTTTTCGGCGTTCTGCGACCAGCATCCCGAACGCACCGTGGTGGTGTATGCCAACACCTCGGCGGCGGTCAAGGCCCGGGCCGATTGGGTGGTGACCTCCAGCTGTGCGCTGGAAATCGTCGAAAGCCTGATGGACAACGGCGAGACCATCATCTGGGGCCCGGACAAGCACCTGGGTACCTACATCCAGCGCCAGACCGGCGCCGACATGCTGCTGTGGGACGGTGCGTGCATCGTCCACGAGGAGTTCAAGTCCAAGCAGTTGGAAGACATGAAGGCGCTGTACCCGGACGCAGCGATCCTGGTGCACCCGGAATCGCCGACCTCGGTGATCGAACTGGCCGACGCGGTGGGCTCCACCAGCCAATTGATTGCGGCGGCACAGCGGCTGCCGAACAAGACCTTCATCGTGGCGACCGACCGCGGCATCTTCTACAAGATGCAGCAGCTGTGCCCGGACAAGGTCTTCGTCGAAGCGCCCACGGCCGGTAACGGCGCCGCGTGCCGCAGTTGCGCACACTGCCCGTGGATGGCGATGAATACGCTGGAGCGCACGCTGCAGTGCCTGCGTGAGGGCAGTAACGAGATCTTCGTCGAGCCGTCGGTGATTCCTCACGCCGTGCGACCGCTCAAGCGCATGCTGGATTTCACCCAGGCTGCGCGCCTGAGGCTGGCCGGTAACGCCTGAATCGAGGCGAGCTCGGTTGAAAATGTGGGAGGGGGCAAGCCCCTTCCCACATTTTGATCTCCAATAAGAAGGGTATTATTTCTTTTGCTTCGGGATGCGCACCAACTGCGTATCCGAGTAGATGTCATGCCAGCTGCGTTTGTGCTTGTCGAACAACGACCAGACAAACCCCAGCCCCACGCACAACCATGACGCAATCGACACCACAAAGCGCAACAGCGCCTGCCACAGGCTGATCCGCGAGCCGTCGGCGTTTTGCACGCGCACGCCCCAGACCTGCATGCCCAGGGTTTGCCCGGAATGGGTCCAGAACTTGGCAAAGAAACCAAACAGCACAAAGAACAGAATCGTCGACAGCAGCGGGTCACCGTCCAGTGCGCCGGATTCGGTGAGGGTGCGCATCCTGGCTTCGCCCACGAACGCGATCCATACCAGCTTGTAGATAAACGCGGTGACGATCAGCAGCGCGGTGCACAACAGGAAGTCATAGAACATCGCTGCCAGGCGACGGCCCAGGCCAACGGCGGGGAACTCGCCTTGGGGACTCAGCAAGGGTTTGGACATGGCAGGGCTCTCAGAGGAAAAAAATCATTTTACGGAATAGCGCCCATAAAAAAGCCCCTGATGTCATGTCAGGGGCTTTTTGTCGCAGGAAGGATCAGCCTTCTGCTTGTACTTCGTCAGCCTGCATGCCTTTCTGGCCTTGAACTGCAACGAAGGTGACCTTCTGGCCTTCCTTCAGGCTTTTGAAGCCGTTGCCTTGAATAGCGCGGAAATGCACGAACAGATCCGGACCGCTTTCTGGAGTGATAAAACCAAACCCTTTCTCGTCGTTAAACCACTTGACGGTACCGCTCTGACGATCAGCCATTTTCTTATTTCCTTGACGCTAAAAATTAATGACAGCCCCTTTCACATGAAAGAGTACTGGGCTGGGTTGCAGGAAAGTAAGAGACGTCGAACGGGTTGTAGCACAACTACTTCAGCTACTGCCCAGGTCCAGGTTCCAAGCGACCCATGCAAACACAGTGGGCAAACTCTACGCCAACTAATGGAGAAAAAACAAGCCCTGGCAAAAGCCCAGGTTTTGCTCGGCCTCATGACACTTCGTTGAATAATGTGGAACCGACTTATTCGATAGAATGGGTCACTTGTTATAGGTTAATTCCTATAATAATGCCTATCGTTGCTGCACTGTTTTATGGCGGTTGCGTTACAGATTAGTGCACGTTAACGCAACCGCGTTACTTATAGGAACAGTCAATCAGCCACGATAGTAACGTTGCGGCACAAATGGCATTTTGCTTACACGAAGTGGCACTTTTTTCCCACGCACCAACGCAGAGACTTCGGTGTCCAGTGCGGTGAATGCGCTGTCCAGGTAACCCATGGCCAGTGGGCCACCCAGGCTCGGGCCAAAGCCACCGCTGCACACGCTGCCGATCACGCTGCCGTGTTCGTCGACGATCTCTGCGCCTTCACGTACGGGTGTGCGTTCCTGGGGCAGCAGGCCTACGCGCTTGCGGCTTACACCGGTTTGCTGCTGGGTGAAGATGCGGTCGGCACCCGGGAAGCCACCGGCACGCGCACCGTCGGTGCGTCGGGCCTTGGAGATTGCCCACAAGAGGCTGGCTTCGATCGGGGTGGTCTCAGTGTTCATGTCGTGGCCGTACAGGCACAGGCCGGCTTCCAGGCGCAGCGAGTCACGGGCGCCCAGGCCGATGGCCTGCACTTCGTCCTCGGCCAGCAGGCTGCGCGCCAGGCTTTCGGCGCTGGCGGCAGGCACGGAGATTTCAAAACCGTCTTCACCGGTGTAGCCCGAGCGGCTGACGTAGCAGTCCACGCCCAGCAGGCGCACCGGGGCGAATTGCATGAAGGTCATCCGGGTGACTTCCGGGGCCAGGCGCGCCAATACCTTCACTGCGGCCGGGCCTTGCAGGGCCAGCAGCGCGCGTTCTTCGAACAGCGGCTCGATGCGGCACTGCTCGCCGATATGCTGGCGCAGGTGCGCCAGGTCCTGGTCCTTGCAGGCCGCGTTGACTACCAGGAACAGTTCGTCGTTACCCAGGTTCGCCACCATCAGGTCGTCGAGGATGCCGCCCTGGTCATTGGTGAACATGGCGTAGCGCTGCATGCCGACCGGCAGGTCGATGATGTCGACCGGCACCAGGGTTTCCAGGGCCTTTGCGGCATTGGCGCCGGTCAGGCGGATCTGGCCCATGTGGGACACGTCGAACAGCCCGGCCTGTTCACGGGTGTGCAGGTGCTCCTTCATCACGCCCAGTGGGTATTGCACCGGCATGTCGTAGCCGGCGAAGGGCACCATGCGTGCACCCAGCTCGAGGTGCAGGGCGTGCAATGGGGTTTTCAACAGGGTTTCGGTGGACATGTTCAGCTCCTGAAAAACGTGCCGGCGCGCCTTTAGGCGTCAGCACTCGATAATGTTGACCGCTAAACCGCCACGGGCGGTTTCCTTGTATTTGCTTTTCATGTCGGCGCCGGTCTGGCGCATGGTGCGGATGACCTTGTCCAGCGAGACGAAGTGTTGCCCGTCGCCACGCAAGGCCATGCGCACCGCATTGATGGCCTTCACCGAGCCCATGGCATTGCGCTCGATGCAGGGCACCTGCACCAGCCCGCCAATCGGGTCGCAGGTCAGGCCGAGGTTGTGTTCCATGCCGATCTCGGCGGCGTTTTCCACCTGGGAAACCGTACCGCCCAATACTTCGCACAACGCGCCAGCGGCCATGGAGCAGGCCACGCCGACTTCACCCTGGCAACCGACTTCGGCCCCGGAGATCGACGCGTTTTCCTTGTACAGAATCCCGATGGCGGCGGCGGTGAGCAGAAAGCGCACCACGCCGTCTTCATTCGCGCCGGGGATAAAGCGCATGTAGTAATGCAGCACCGCCGGCACAATCCCGGCCGCGCCGTTGGTGGGCGCCGTGACCACGCGCCCGCCGTTGGCGTTTTCTTCGTTGACGGCCAGGGCGTACAGGTTGACCCAGTCCAGCACCGACAACGGGTCGCGCAGGGCCGACTCCGGGTTCTTGCACAACTGGCGATGCAAGGCGGCGGCACGACGCTTGACCTTCAGGCCGCCGGGCAAGATGCCTTCGTTGCGACAGCCGGCTGCCACGCAGTCCTGCATCACCTGCCAGATCTTCAACAGGCCGGCACGGGTTTGCGCTTCCGGGCGCCAGGCACTTTCATTGGTCAGCATCACCTGGCTGATGGACAGACCGTAGGTGGTGCAATGGCCGAGCAAGTCCTTGGCATGCTTGAACGGGAACGTCAGTGGGGTGGCGTCTTCGACGATCCGGTCCGCACCGGCGGCGTCTTCATCCACCACAAAACCGCCGCCCACCGAGTAGTACTCGCGGCTGCGGATCTGGATACCCGCCGCATCAAAGGCACGAAAAATCATGCCGTTGGGGTGGTAGGCCAGGGGTTTGCGAATCATCGCCAGGTGTTCTTTCTCGTTGAACGCAATGCTGTGTTCGCCGAGCAGGTTCAAGCGACCGTCGCCGCGCATCTGCGCCAGGCGTGCGGCCACGGTTTCGGTGTTCACGGTGTCCGGGTGTTCGCCTTCCAGGCCCAGCAGCACGGCCTTGTCGCTGCCGTGGCCTTTGCCGGTGGCGCCGAGGGAGCCATAGAGTTCCACCTTGATGCCGGTGGTGGCGCTCAGCAGGTTGTCACGCTTGAGGCCCTCGACGAACCGAGCGGCCGCACGCATGGGGCCGACGGTGTGGGAACTGGAGGGGCCGATGCCAATCTTGAACAGGTCGAACACGCTTAAAGACATGAGTTGTTCTCCGGTTTCTTGTTATGTATTGGGTGGTACTCGGTCAATGTGGGAGGGGGCTTGCTCCCGATGGCAGTGTGTCAGTCAACAGAGATGTTGAATGTAAAACCGCCATCGGGAGCAAGCCCCCTCCCACATTTGATTGAGTTCAGCCTCAGGTTACGCGTAGCTCTCGATTGAAGGGCATGCGCATACGAGATTGCGATCACCAAACACATTGTCAACCCGGCCAACCGGTGGCCAGTACTTGCCTTCGATCAACGAAGCGACCGGGTACACCGCTTGTTCACGGCTGTATGGGTGGCTCCATTCGCCAACCAGTTCCGCCGCGGTGTGTGGTGCGTTTTTCAGCGGGTTGTCGTCCTTGTCCAGGGTGCCGTTTTCCACCGCGCGGATTTCTTCGCGGATGGCGATCATCGCGTCGCAGAAGCGGTCCAGTTCTTCCTTGGACTCGCTTTCGGTCGGCTCGATCATCAGCGTACCCGCCACCGGGAACGACATGGTCGGGGCGTGGAAGCCAAAGTCGATCAGGCGCTTGGCCACGTCATCCACGCTGATGCCGCTGCTGTCCTTCAGCGGGCGCAGGTCGAGGATGCATTCGTGCGCCACCAGGCCGTTGCTGCCGGTGTACAGCACGGGGTAGTGCTCTTCGAGCCGACGGGAAATGTAGTTGGCATTCAGGATCGCCAGCTGCGACGCGCGCTTGAGGCCTGCGCCGCCCATCATGCTGATGTACATCCAGGTGATCGGCAGGATGCTTGCACTGCCGAACGGTGCCGCACACACCGCGCCTTCCTTGCGCGCCATGGCCGCGTGGCCGGGCAGGAAGGGCGTGAGGTGGGACTTGACGCCAATCGGGCCAACGCCCGGGCCGCCACCGCCGTGGGGGATGCAGAAGGTCTTGTGCAAATTCAGGTGGGACACGTCGCCGCCGAACTTACCCGGTGCGCACAGGCCAACCATCGCGTTCATGTTGGCGCCGTCGATGTACACCTGGCCGCCGTTGTCGTGGATGATCCCGCAGATTTCGCGGATACCTTCTTCGAACACGCCGTGGGTGGACGGGTAGGTAATCATCAGCGCGGCGAGGTGCTCACGGTGCTCGATGGCCTTGGCGCGCAGGTCTTCGATGTCGACGTTGCCACGGGCGTCGCAGGCGGTAACCACCACACGCATGCCGGCCATGTTGGCGGTGGCCGGGTTGGTGCCGTGGGCCGACGATGGGATCAGGCAGATGTCGCGACGTGCTTCGCCACGGCTCTGGTGATAGGCACGGATGGCCAACAGGCCGGCGTACTCGCCCTGGGAACCGGCGTTCGGCTGCAGGGAGATCGCGTCATACCCGGTGGCCGCGCAGAGCATGGCCTCCAGGTCGGAGGTCAGTTGCAGGTAGCCGGCGCTTTGCTCGGCCGGGGCGAACGGGTGCAGGGCACCGAACTCGGCCCAGGTCACCGGGATCATTTCACTGGCGGCGTTGAGCTTCATGGTGCACGAGCCCAGCGGGATCATGGTGCGGTCCAGGGCCAGGTCCTTGTCCGCCAGCTTGCGCAGGTAGCGCATCAGCTCGGTTTCCGAGTGATAACGGTTGAACACCGGATGGCTGAGGATCGGCGACTGGCGCAGCAATGCGGCGGGCAGGCGGCTGTCCACCGTGGCGTTGACGTCCGGCAGGGCTTTGCCATTGGCAAAGATCGTCCACAGGGTTTCGATATCGGCCTGGGTAGTGGTTTCGTCGACCGAAAGGCCAACCCGCTCGGCGTCCACCACGCGCAGGTTGATGCGCTGGGCGCGGGCCTTGTCGTGCAGCGCAGCGGTGTCGGCGCCGGTGTGCAGGGTCAGGGTGTCGAAGAAGTGTGCCTGCTCGACCTTGAGGCCCAGCGCGGTCAAGCCCTTGGCGAGCATCGCGGTCAGCTGGTGAATGCGCTTGGCGATCTGGGTCAGGCCCTTGGGCCCGTGGTACACGGCATACATGCTGGCGATGTTGGCGAGCAGCACTTGCGCGGTGCAGATGTTGCTGGTGGCTTTCTCGCGGCGGATATGTTGCTCGCGGGTCTGCATGGCCAGGCGCAGGGCCGGCTTGCCGAAGCGGTCTACCGACACACCGACCAGACGCCCCGGCATGTCGCGCTTGAACGCATCCTTGGTGGAGAAGTACGCCGCGTGCGGGCCACCGAAGCCCAGCGGCACGCCGAAGCGTTGCGCGCTGCCGATTGCCACATCGGCGCCGAACTCACCCGGCGGGGCCAGCAGGGTCAGGGCCAACAGATCGGCAGCCACGGCCACCAGGGCGTTGGCGGTATGGAAACGCTCGGTCAGCGCGCGGTAGTCGAACACGTCACCGTTGCTGGCCGGGTATTGCAGCAGGGCGCCGAAGAACCGGCTGACATCGGTCAGTTCGCGCTCATCGCCGACCACCACGTCGATGCCCAGCGGCTCGGCACGGGTGCGCAGTACGTCGAGGGTTTGCGGGTGGCTGTGGACCGAGGCGAAGAAGGCGTTGCTGCCCTTGTTCTTGCTCAGGCGCTTGCAGAAGGTCATGGCTTCGGCGGCGGCGGTGGCTTCATCGAGCAGCGAGGCGTTGGCGATCGGCAGGCCGGTGAGGTCGCTGATCAGGGTCTGGAAGTTCAGCAGCGCTTCCAGGCGGCCTTGGGAAATTTCTGGCTGGTAGGGGGTGTAGGCGGTGTACCAGGCCGGGTTTTCCAGGAGGTTGCGCAGGATCGGCGACGGCGTATGGCAGTTGTAGTAGCCCTGGCCGATGTAGGTCTTGAACAGTTGGTTCTGGCTGGCAATGGCCTTGATCCTGGCCAGGGCCTCGGCTTCGCCCAGGCCGTCTTCCAGGCCGAGCACGCTGGTGCCCTTGATGCTTTCCGGGATCACGCTGGCGCTCAGGGCTTCCAGGGAATCGAAGCCCAGGCTGGCGAGCATCTGCTGCTCATCTTCCTGGCGCGGGCCGATGTGGCGGGCGATGAACTCATTGGCGGTGCTGAGATTGATGGTCATGGCGCGCTCCTCAGGCTTCGGCGTTGGCTTTGATCAGGCGGTCGTACGCGTCCTGATCCAACAGTTTAGCTACCGCACCGGCATCGGCCGGTTTAAAGCGGAAGAACCAGCCTTCGCCCAGCGGGTCTTCGTTGACCAGTTCCGGGCTGCCATCGAGCTTGGCGTTCACTTCCAGCACTTCACCGTCCAACGGCATGTACACGCCGCTGGCGGCCTTGACCGATTCAACCGTGGACGCTTCAGCGCCCTTGTCATAGGCCTGCAACTCCGGCAGTTGCACGAAAACCACATCACCGAGCGCGTTCTGCGCGAAAGCGGTGATACCCACGGTGACGCTGCCGTCAGCTTCGGCGCGCAGCCATTCGTGATCTTCAGTGAAACGCAACTCGCTCATGGAAACTCCTCAGGGCCAGAATCGTCTGGTGGGCGGGATTGGAATAATGGGGAGTTGCTTAGCAATATCGCGGCCAACCTTATTAATCCGTTATAAATCAATAAGTTAATAAATATGGGTATAGGCTTATGCGGTTTAGCTGTAGCGATTTCGCTACAGTCAGGCCGGGGAAAAAAAGCCTATGTGGATCAAAGCCTTGCATGGCGCGCAAAAAGCAGGGCTGTAGCGAAATCGTTCCACTGTAGCGCTTTCAGTACAGCGGATGTCGTTCTCAGACCAAAACTTGGAAATGCATTCCATGCAGCGAGTCAGGGCTTGTTTGGAATGCCGTACTTGCGCAAGCGGTGGGCGATGGCGGTGTGTGAGGTTTGCAGGCGGCTGGCCAACTGCCGGGTCGAGGGGTAACTGACGTAGAGTTTCTCCAGCAGGCTGCGCTCGAAGTCCTCGACGGCCTGTTCCAGGCTATCGACTTCGCCGTCGTTCTGGCGGGCCACGGAGGTGCCGGCGATGTCCAGGTCACCGATGTCCACCAGGCTGCTTTCGCAGATGGCGGCGGCGCGGAAGATCACGTTCTGCAACTGGCGCACATTGCCCGGCCAGCGGTTGCCCAACAGCGCCGGATAGGTGCCGGGCGCCAGGCGGCACACCGGGCGCTGGATCTGCGCACAGGCCTGTTGCATGAAGTAGCGGGCCAACAGCAGGATGTCCTGGCCGCGCTCACGCAGGGGCGGCACTTCGACGTTGAGCACGTTGAGGCGGTAGAACAGGTCTTCGCGGAAGGTACCTTCGCTGACCATTTTTTCCAGGTCGCGGTGGGTGGCGCTGAGGATGCGCACATTGACCTTCACTTCGCGGTCGCCGCCGACCCGGCGGAAGCTGCCGTCGTTGAGAAAACGCAGCAGCTTGGCTTGCAAATAGGGCGACATTTCGCCGATTTCATCGAGAAACACCGTGCCCTGGTTGGCCAGCTCCATCAGCCCCGGCTTGCCGCCGCGTTGGGCGCCGGTAAAGGCGCCGGGGGCGTAGCCGAACAATTCACTCTCGGCGAGATTCTCCGGCAGCGCCGCGCAGTTCAGCGCCAAAAACGGCGCACTGTGGCGCGCGCTGATGGCATGGCAGGCCCGCGCCACCAACTCCTTGCCGGTGCCGGTTTCGCCCTGGATCAACAGCGGCGCATCGAGCGCGGCCACCCGTTGTGCGCGTGCCTTGAGGGTGCGGATCACCGGGGATTCGCCCAGCAGCGCATCAAAGCCTTCGGCATGATCGTGGTGCAGCGCCGACAGTTGTTCGCCGATGCGGTTGGGTTGGTACAGGGTGAGCAGGGCGCCGGCATCGGTGATCGGCGTGGCGTCGAGCAAAAGCGTCTGGCCGTTGACGCTGATTTCACGCAAGGGCAGGCGAAAGCCGTTTTCCAGCAAGGTGTCCAGCAAGGCCGAGTCATTGAACAGCTCGGCGATACTTTCCCCGGCCGGTTCGCGACCGTACAGCGCGATCAGCGCCGGGTTGGCCAGCAGGATCTTGCCCGCGCTGTCCAGGGCCAGCACCGGGTCGGTCATGGCTGCCAGCAGGGCATCGAGTTGCAGGTGGCGGCGTTGGCCGGGAAGGATGTCCACCACCGTCACCGCTTGTACGCCGTGCACGCTGAACAGCGCGTCACGCAGCTCTTCGAGCACGTCGGCGCTGAGGGTCGGCGCATCGATATAGACGTTGGGCGGCACCATTTCCACCGCATCCAGGTTGAGATTGCGCCCACCGAGCAAGGCCAGGACTTCCTGGGTAATGCCGACGCGGTCGATGAAGCTGACGTGGATACGCATGGGGCGCTTAGCAGTTCTGGAGAGTGGGAGGCGGCAAGTATGCCTTGGAGCGGGGCACAGGTGAAATCTGACAAATAATGGAGATCAAAATGTGGGAGGGGGCTTGCTCCCGATGGCGGTGTGTCAGCTGAAAATAAGCTGACTGACACCCTGCTATCGGGAGCAAGCCCCCTCCCACATTTTGCACAGTGTTGTGTCAGTCCTACCGGGTTACTCCAAGTGTTCAGGTTTGATCGGGTCCCCGGATTTCACATCCAGTTGATGCCGTACATCCTCGAACATCAGGTCGTACTGTTTGTGCATCGAGCCATTGAGCACTGCCATTTTCGGCATCCCATACTTCTGCGCGATGTTCATCGCATGCCGGGCAAAGTCGAATGCCTGGTCCTTGGGCAAGAAGAACTCTTCCTTGAGGTCCTTGCCCTGCACCGAGCCGTGCAGCTTGAACAGCATGCCCTTGCCTTCCTTTGGGTCCTGGCTGACTTCGTAGTCGATACACAGGTTGTAGCTGTAGTCGTCCTTGTTCAGCGCGTGACGTTCGACGTGCAGGTGACCGGGTTCAAAGGTGGCCATAGGCGTATCTCCTCTACTTCACAGATAGGTGATGCCAGGTGTCGCCGTGCTGATGCGTGTGCCGGCGCTGCCCTGGACGATGGCTTCGATGTCGGAGAGTGAACCGATCACCGCGGTTTTGCCAGTCTGGCGGGCGAACTCGCAGGCGGCTTGCACCTTGGGGCCCATGGAACCGGCGGCGAAGCCGAGTTTTTCCATGTCGTCGGGGTGGGCCTGGCCGATGGCTTTCTGGGTCGGCTTGCCGAAGTCGATAAAAGCGGCGTTGACGTCGGTGGCGATCACCAGCAAATCGGCGTCCAGTTGCGTGGCCAGCAACGAGGAGCACAGGTCTTTGTCGATCACGGCTTCGATGCCTTTGAGCTTGCCGTCTTCACCGTACAGGGTCGGGATACCGCCACCACCGGCGCAGATCACGATGGCGCTTTTTTCCAGCAGCCACTTGATCGGGCGAATCTCGAAAATACGTTTGGGCCGTGGGCTGGCCACGACGCGGCGATATTTATCGCCATCCGGGGCGATGGCCCAGCCTTTCTCGGCGGCGAGTTTTTCCGCTTCGGCCTTGGAGTACACCGGGCCGATGGGCTTGGTCGGGTTCTGGAAGGCAGGGTCCTTGGCGTCCACTTCCACCTGGGTGAGCAGGGTGGCGAACGGCACTTCGAAGTCCAGCAGGTTGCCCAGTTCCTGTTCGATGATGTAGCCGATCATGCCTTCGGTCTCGGCACCGAGCACGTCCAGCGGGTACGGCGAAACGCTGGTGTAGGCCGCCGCCTGCAACGACAGCAGGCCGACCTGCGGGCCATTGCCGTGGGCGATGACCAGTTCGTTGCCGGCATGGATCTTGGCGATCTGTTCGGTGGCGATGCGGATATTGGCGCGTTGGTTGTCTGCGGTCATGGGTTCACCACGGCGCAGGAGGGCGTTGCCGCCCAGGGCTACGACGATGCGCATATTGCAATCCTTCTAGAGCTCGTAATCCTTTGTAGGAGCGAGCTTGCTCGCGAAGGAGGTCAACGATAACGCGCCCATCCTGAATGAACGCGGTGCCCTTGAATTTTTCGCGAGCAAGCTCGCTCCTACAGTGGGATCGCAGCAGGGTTTAGATATCCGCGAGTGCCGACACCAGGATCGCCTTGATGGTGTGCATGCGGTTTTCCGCCTGCTCAAAGGCGATGTTGGCCGGTGACTCGAAGACTTCCTCGGTCACTTCCACACCATTGGCCAGGTTCGGATAACGTGCGGCGATGTCCTTGCCGACCTTGGTTTCGCTGTTGTGGAACGCCGGCAGGCAGTGCATGAATTTCACCCGAGGGTTGCCCGAGGCTTTCATCATCTTGGCGTTGACCTGGTACGGCAGCAGTTGCTCGATGCGTTCGTCCCACGCTTCCACCGGCTCACCCATGGACACCCAGATATCGGTGTGGATGAAGTCCACGCCCTTGACGGCTTCTTTCGGGTCTTCGGTGATGGTAATGCGCGCGCCGCTTTCCTCGGCGAAGGCCTGGCACTGTTTGATGAAGTCTTCATGGGGCCACAGGGCTTTCGGCGCGCCGATGCGCACGTCCATGCCGAGCTTGGCGCCGATCATCAGCAGCGAGTTACCCATGTTGTAGCGCGCGTCGCCCAGGTAGGCGTAGCTGATGTCATGCAGCGGCTTGTCGCTGTGCTCGCGCATGGTCAGGGTGTCGGCGATCATTTGGGTCGGGTGGAATTCGGCAGTGAGGCCGTTGAACACCGGCACGCCGGCGAACTTGGCCAGTTCTTCGACGATTTCCTGCTCGAAGCCACGGTATTCAATGGCGTCGAACATGCGACCGAGTACGCGGGCGGTGTCTTTCATGCTTTCTTTGTGGCCGATCTGCGACGACACCGGGTCGATATAGGTGACGTGGGCACCCTGGTCGTGGGCCGCCACTTCGAAGGCGCACCGGGTGCGGGTCGAGGTTTTTTCGAAGATCAGCGCGATGTTCTTGCCTTGCAGGTGCGGACGCTCGGTGCCGGTGTATTTGGCGCGCTTGAGGTCGCGGGACAGATCCAGCAGGTAATTCAGTTCGCGGGTGGTGTGGTGCATCAGCGACAGTAGGCTGCGGTTGCGCATATTGAAAGCCATGATGGAATCTCCTTAATAGTCGATAGGGTCGCGGATGATCGGGCAGGTCATGCAGTGGCCGCCGCCACGGCCACGGCCGAGTTCACCGGCGCTGATGGTGATGACTTCCACGCCGGCCTTGCGCAGCAGGGTGTTGGTGTAGGTGTTGCGGTCGTAGCCGATCACTACGCCAGGCTCCACGGCCACCACGTTGTTGCCGTCGTCCCACTGCTCGCGTTCGGCGGCGAAGCTGTTGCCGCCGGTCTCGACCACGCGCAGGGCCTTGAGGTTGAGCGCTGCGGCCACGGTCTCGAGGAAGTTGGTTTTCTCCCGCTGAATGTCGATGCCGTGGGGTTTGCTTTCGTCAGGGCGCAGGGTGAAGGGCACGATCTGGTTGACCACTTCGGGGAAGATGGTCACCAGGTCGCGGTCGCAGAAGCTGAACACGGTGTCCAGGTGCATCGCCGCGCGGGACTTCGGCAGACCGGCAACGATCACCCGTTCCACCGCTTTGTTCTTGAACAGGTTGCGCGCCAGTTGGCCGATGGCCTGGTGGGACGAACGCTCGCCCATGCCGATCAACACCACGCCATTGCCAATCGGCATGACGTCACCGCCTTCCAGCGTGGCGGCACCGTGTTCCTGGTCGGGGTCGCCGTACCAGATCTGGAAGTCCGCGTTGGTGAACTCGGGGTGGAATTTGTAGATGGCGCTCGCCAGCAGGGTTTCCTGGCGTCGCGCCGGCCAGTACATCGGGTTGAGCGTCACGCCGCCGTAGATCCAGCAGGTGGTGTCGCGGGTGAACTGGGTGTTGGGCAGCGGCGGCAGGATAAAACTGGCGTGGCCGAGGAAGTCGCGGAACATCTCGATGGTCTTGCCACCGAAGCTGCTCGGCAGGTCATCGGCTGACACGCCACCGATCAGGAACTCGGCGATCTTGCGCGGCTCAAGGCTGCGCAGCCAGGAGCTGACTTCCTCGACCAGGCCCAGGCCCACGGTGTTGGAAGTGATCTTTCGTTCCAGGATCCAGTCCAGGGCTTCGGGGTTGGCAACGATATCGGTCAGCAGGTTGTGCATTTCCAGCACATCGATGTCCCGTTCGCGCATCTTGGTCACGAAGTCGAAATGGTCGCGCTTGGCCTGGGCTACCCAGAGCACGTCATCGAACAGCAGTTCATCGCAGTTGTTAGGGGTCAGCCGCTGGTGGGCCAAGCCTGGGGAGCACACCATGACTTTGCGCAGTTTGCCGGCTTCGGAATGTACGCCGTACTTCACTTTTTCCGTGGTCATTACAGATCCTCCAGTGAACATCAGTTACAGAGTCAGGAAGCCGTCGTAGAGGCCATAGGCAGCCACCAGGGCGCCAATGACGACTGCGGCGAAAATCAGCTTCTCGACGTTGGTGAAAATCGGTTTGCCCAGTTCATGCTTGGCCTTGGCGAACAGGATCGCGCCGGGGGCATAGAGCAGGGCGGACAACAGCAGGTACTTGGTGCCGCCGGCATAGAGCAGCCAGACCGCGTAGATCAGTGCGACCGCGCCGATAAACAGGTCCTTCCTACGCTCCTTGAGGGCGTTTTCGTAGGTTTCGCCGCGTACCGCCAGCAGCAGCGCGTAGGCCGCCGACCACAGGTAAGGCACCAGGATCATCGAGGTGGCGAGGTAGATCAGCGACAGGTAGGTACTGGCGGAAAACAGCGTGATCACCAGGAATATCTGGACCATGGCGTTGGTCAACCACAGGGCGTTGGCCGGCACATGGTTGGCGTTTTCCTTGCGCAGGAACTCCGGCATGGTGTGGTCCTTGGCGGCGGCGAACATGATCTCCGCACACAGCAGCACCCACGACAGCAGCGCACCCAGCAACGAGATGATCAAGCCGACGCTGATCAGCACCGCACCCCAGTGGCCCACCACATGCTCCAGCACGGCGGCCATCGACGGGTTCTGCAGCTTGGCCAGCTCCGGTTGGGTCATGATGCCCAGGGACAGCACGTTCACCAGCATCAGGAACAGCAGCACGGTGATAAAACCGATCACGGTGGCCTTGCCGACGTCGCTGCGTTTTTCGGCGCGTGCCGAGAAGATGCTCGCGCCTTCGATACCGATGAACACCCACACGGTGACCAGCATCATGTTGCGCACCTGGTTCATCACGCTGCCCAGGTCCGGGTTCTTCACGCCCCAGATGTCAGCGGTGAAGATGTCCAGCTTGAAGGCGAACACGGCGATCAACACGAACAGCACCAGCGGCACCACCTTGGCGACGGTGGTCACCAGGTTGATGAACGCCGCTTCCTTTATCCCGCGCAGCACCAGAAAGTGCACGGCCCACAGCAAGACCGACGCGCCAATCACCGCCGCAGGCGTATTGCCTTCGCCAAAGATCGGGAAGAAGTAACCGAGGGTGCTGAACAGGAGGACGAAGTAACCGACGTTGCCCAGCCAGGCGCTGATCCAGTAACCCCAGGCCGACGAAAAGCCCATGTAGTCACCGAAGCCGGCCTTGGCGTAGGCGTAGACGCCGCCGTCCAGATCAGGTTTGCGATTGGCCAGGGTCTGGAAGACGAAGGCCAGGGTCAGCATGCCCACGGCGGTAATTACCCAACCGATCAATACCGCGCCAACATCGGCACTGGCGGCCATGTTTTGCGGCAGAGAGAAGATCCCGCCGCCAATCATTGAGCCGACGACAAGTGCAACCAGTGCACCCAATCGAAGTTTTCCGGGAGATTCAGACATCGCATAACTCCAATGCAGGAGAAGAGAGACCACAGAATAATTCCGTGCGCTAATCAAACAGCTGACTCAGATCACTTCATTGGCACATTCCATTGTGAATTAATGACTTAGACTGGAAAGTCGTGGGCAGTAGTTTTCCGCGCAAAGGCGCTTTCCAGAGCGATCTCTGCGGTTTGGTCAATCATTTAGTGCTGCGTATGGACGTTTGAAACTAGCCCGTTTTCCTGAATGTGCAAACTTTTCGCAATGGCGACAATAAAGAGCTTGGAAGCGACAAAGTATTCGGCGTATTTAAAATGTAAATAAGCCTAAACTATGCAAACTGTCATGCCGCTGAGTTATGAGCGTGGCGGTTTTATCGCTGTCTTTAATAAACGCTACACTCGCTGAGTTAATTAGTTGAGTGCATGGTTGTCCGCTCAAATTTTATTCAGGAGTCTGCATGTCTCAACCGGCCCAGAAACTTCGGCTTGGCGCCCTGATTGCCTTGGTGGTGGGCTCGATGATTGGCGGGGGGATCTTCTCGTTGCCGCAGAACATGGCCGCGCGCGCGGAGGTGGGCGCGGTGTTGATCGGTTGGGCGATCACCGCCGTGGGCATGCTGACCCTGGCGTTTGTCTTCCAGACCTTGGCCAATCGCAAGCCGGAACTGGATTCCGGGGTGTACGCCTACGCCAAGGCGGGTTTCGGCGACTACATGGGTTTTTCGTCGGCCTGGGGTTACTGGATCAGCGCGTGGATGGGCAATGTCGGTTATTTCGTGTTGCTGTTCAGCACCCTCGGCTATTTTTTCCCGGTGTTCGGCCAAGGCAATACGCCGGTGGCCATCGGCTGCGCATCGTTGCTGCTGTGGGCCGTGCATTTCCTGGTGATGCGCGGGATCAAGGAAGCCGCGTTCATCAACCAGATCACCACCGTGGCCAAGCTGGTGCCGCTGCTGATGTTCGTGGTGATCGCCGCCGTGGCGTTCAAGGCCGATATCTTCACGGCTGACATCTGGGGCCTGGAAAAGCCGCAATTGGGCAGTGTGGTGGACCAGGTGCGCAATATGATGCTGGTCACGGTATTTGTGTTTATCGGCATTGAAGGCGCCAGTGTGTATTCGGCGCGGGCCGAGAAGCGCGCGGACGTGGGGCGGGCCACGGTGATCGGCTTTCTCGGCGTGCTGGCGCTGTTGGTGCTGGTGAATGTGTTGTCCCTCGGCATCATGAGCCAGGCGGAGCTGGCCGGCCTGCAAAACCCGTCCCTGGCCGGTGTGCTCGAGCATATCGTCGGTCCCTGGGGCGCGTTGCTGATCAGTATCGGCCTGGCCGTGTCGCTGCTGGGGGCCTTGTTGTCCTGGGCGCTGCTGTGTGCCGAGATCCTCTATGCCACCGCCCATGACAAGACCATGCCGGCCTTCCTGAAAAAGGAAAATGCCAGCCAGGTGCCGGTCAACGCCTTGTGGCTGACCAATGTGATGATCCAGGTCTTCCTGGTGATCACGCTGTTTTCCCACAGCACCTACACCACCCTGATCTACCTGGCGTCGTCGATGATCCTCGTGCCTTACCTGTGGTCGGCGGCTTACGCGGTGTTGCTGAGCGGGCGTGGTGAAACCTATGAAGGTGCCCACCGCCATCGCATCAAGGACCTGCTGGTGGGGTTGATCGCCCTGGGTTACGCCGTATGGTTGCTCTACGCCGGGGGCCTTAAATACCTGCTGCTGTCGGCGCTGCTGTATGCGCCGGGCGTGATCCTGTTCGCCCTGGCCAAGCGCGAACAGGGCCAGTCGTTGTTTACCCACGTTGAGAAAGGCATTTTCAGCTGCGTGATCGCCGGTGCAGGGCTGGCGGCGTATGGGTTGTACAGCGGGGTATTGTCGTTGTGATGGGGTGACGGTACTGGCCTCATCGGGAGCAAGCCCCCTCCCACATTTTGAATATGTTCACCCATCAAAGTGTGGGGGGCTTGCTGCCGATAGCGGCCGTCAAGTCACCATTGAGGCCGGTGGGAGCCCAATTCTCCCGCCGGCAAATCCCATTGCAATGGCGTACCGCTGATAGTCAGCGGGGGCAGCAGACGATGGGCCTGGCCCCAGGCGGTCTGTTCGACGACCAGGCCTTGATCCCCTGGTTCTTCCTCGCGCAACGACGGTTGCTCGGGCACTTGGCCTGCTTGCACCAGTAACGTTGCGGTGCGTGCCAACGACAACCGCGCCGAACCACCGCGCCCCGACTGCAGCCGTTCGCCCAGCGCCTGAATCGCACTGGCCGCCATCAGATACCCGGTCGCGTGATCCAGCGCCTGCAACGGCAGTGGCACCGGTTTATCCGCGTGTTTCCAGAGCATGCCGGCCTCGGCGATCCCGCTGCTCATCTGCACCAGGCTGTCGAAGCCCCGGCGATTACGCCACGGGCCGCTCCAGCCGTAGGCGTTGAGGCTGACGTCGATCAGGCCTGGGGCGAGGTGTTGCAGTTCGGGGGCGGTGTAGCCCAGATGCTCCAGGGCGTCAGCGCGGTATCCGTGGAACAGGATGTCGGCGTCCCTGAGCAAACGCTCGAAAACCCGCCGACCTTCGGGCGTTTTCAGGTCCAGGCGCGCGCAGCGTTTGCCCAGGGTCATTTCCGGGACTACACCGGGTTCGTTCCAGGTGGGTGAGTCGATGCGCAGTACATCCGCGCCGAGGCCGGCAAGGAAACGACTGGCCACCGGGCCGGCCAATACGCGGGTCAGGTCCAGCACCTTGAGGCCGGCCAGCGGGCGTGCCAGCGAACCGTGCCAGGGTTTGTCGGTCGTGGTTTCGAAGGTCTGGCGTTGGACCAGCGCCTCGGCGTTCACCGCCAACCCCTGCGGATGTTGCTGCCAGGCTTGCCAGGCACGCATCTGCGCGGCGCAGCCACCTTGGTCGACAATCGCCTGTTCCAGTTCTGCCGCGTTCCACGCCGCGACCTTGCCGGCCATCCCGGCGCGGTCGGCGACCTTGCCCAGCACCCGCTCGGCGGCGGCACGGTGATGAGGCGCGTTGGTATGCAGGCGAATCCAGCCATCGGCGCTGGCGTAATCGCCGGCCACCGGATCCCACAACGGTGGCACTTGCCAGCCCAGCGGGCGGATCGAGGACGAGAACCAGAAAGAGGCGAGGCGTCGGTCCACACTCACCTCGGGCTGGCGCCCGGTCCGTTGCCGGATCAACTGGGCGACGGCCTGCCCGGCGGCGCCGATGCTGGCACTGGCCAGCTCGGTGACAGCGAAGGTCGAGGGCAGGGCGCCAGCCTCGGTGAAGGTCAGCGGGGTGTGGGGTAGATCGAGTGCGGCTTGGATGGGAGTCAGCAGGTCAGTCATCAAAGGCCCTCCGTAAGAGAGGGGCCACTATAGAAGATCATCACACCGGCGTGACAACTCCCGGTTCCAACGGCAGGTCGATGCTGGCGATAAAACCACCGGCTGGGTGATTGGCCAGGATCAGGCTGCCACCGTGGCGTTCGGCCGCGCGTCGCGCGATCGCCAGGCCCAGGCCGTGGCCTTGGGCGGTCTGGCCGGGAGCGCGGTAGAACGGTTCACCGAGTTGGCTCAGGTGTTCGGCGTCCACGCCGGGGCCATGGTCGCGCACGCTGATCAGGATACGTTCGCCCTGGCGCTGGGCGTGCAAATCGATCGGTTGCCCCGGCGGGTTGAAGCGCTGGGCATTGCGCAGCAGGTTATCCACAGCCCGTTCGATCATGGTCGGCCAGCCCTTCAGTTGCAGGTCTGCGTCGGTGCTCAGTTGCACCACCTGGTCCGGCGCGCTGAGTTGGGCATCCTTTTGCAGGGTTTTGAGCAGGGGGATGAGGTCGATGTCTTCGGCGCTGGCATGGTCGGCATCGACGCGGGCCAGCACCAGGATCTCGCTGATCAGCGCTTCCAGGCGGTCGCATTCGCGGGTCAGGCGTGGCCAGAGTTTTTCCCGTTCTTCGGGGCTGGCGCGCTCGGCCAAGGCCAGGGCGATGCGCAGGCGCGCGAGGGGCGAGCGCAGCTCATGGGACACGTCGCGCAGCAGCTGGCGTTGACTGCCGATCAGGCTTTGCAGGCGTGCGCCCATGCGGTTGAAGTCGGTGGCGAGTACGCCGAACTCATCGCGGCGGTTAGCCAGTTGCGCCAGGCTGTTCTGCTGGTAGGTGGCCTGGCCGAGGTCATGCACGGCGCCGCGCAGGCGGCTTAGTGGGCGGGTGATGGACAAGGTGACGAACAGGCTGAACAAGGTCAGTACCACCAGGGCAATCGTCAGTGCGCTCAAGGGCCATGCCAGGCTGCTGCGGTGCCACTCGTCCAGTTCCGGGTGCGGGATGCGGTAGATCAACAGGTAGGTGTCGCCGGTCTTCTCGCTGGTGTACTCGGCGGTCAGGCGTCGCCAGGGCAGATGGCCTTCCTTGCTGTCGTTCTGTCGGGCTTCAAAGGCGGCGGCGCGGCGCGGGAAGGTGCCGCGCACCACCGGCTCGCCGCTTTCGTTGAGCACTTGCACGTCGATGTGGTACTGGCGCTTGCGCTGTTGCAGCAGGTCCTGGGCAGCATCCTCACCCTGGGTTTCGTAGAGCTGGGTCCACTCTTGCGCCAGGTTATTGAGGCCGGGGTGGCGGCTGAGAATCCAGGCATCCTGGTTAAGCATGTGCCCAAGCAGGATCGACAACCCGGCAACCAAGGCGATGGCCAGCCAGAAACTGGCCAGGATGCGCCAGAACAATGAACGCACAGGAAACCCTCAAACAGGAAAAGCCCAGTGGTGGTGGCCACTGGGCTGGGAGTGTTAACGCGGGTGCATTATTGCGCTTTTTGCGACTGTTGCGCTTTCCAGGCCTGGAATTCCTTCCATTCTGCACGGCGCTGTTCTTGCTTCTTGACGATCTCGTCGAACTTCTTCTGCTGGTCAGGCTTGAGCACGGCACGGATATCGGCCTGGGTTTTCTGCTTGCCGGCGGCGATTTCATCCTGCATGGCTTTCTGGTCGGCGGCCGGGAGTTTGTCCAGGTACTTTTTGACCAGGTCCTTGCGAGCGTGCCATTGGTCACCCATCAGCTTGCCGATCTGCTCGCGCTGTTCGCGGCTCAGGTCCAGTTGGCTGAAGGGGCCGCCTTTGCCACGCGGACCGTGTTCACCGCCGTGGCCCGGGCCACCCATCATGTGCCCTTCAGGGCCGCCCATCGGGCCCGGGCCTTCAGGCAGTGCGGCCATGGCAACGGTCGGCAGGGCGGCGGCGAACATCAAAGCGATAAGGGTCTTGCGCATGGTGATTCTCCTGTCTCTATTCCGGTGAGTCCGGATGTGAGTAGATTACGGAGATCAAGGTCAGCCGCCGTCAGGAGAGGGTAAAGGTTTGGTAAGGGGGGCGGCAGCTGCAAGTTTTTAGCTGCAAGCGGCAAGTAACAGCTTTTCACTTGCCGCTTGTAGCTTGCAACTTATAGCTGCCTCTAGAGGCTGTAATAGTAGCCCCGGCTGCGCAACGCCACGATCCGTGGCCGGCCATCGGGGTGAGGGCCGATCTTCTTGCGCAGGTTGCTGACGTGCATGTCCAGGCTGCGATCGTAAAGGGTCAGCTTGCGGCCCAGGGCGATCTGCGCCAGTTCCTGCTTGTCCAGTGGTTCGCCGGGCTGGCGCAATAATGCTTCCAGCAGGCGGCTTTCGGAGACGGTGAGGGTGAATTCCTGCTCATCGATGCTGACCACGCCGCGCACCGGGCTGAAGCACAGGTCGCCCAGTTCCAGTTGGCTGGACACGGCGGCCGGGTGGCTGCGGCGCAATACCGCGCGCAGGCGCGCGGTGAGTTCGCGTGGGTCGCAGGGCTTGGCCAGGTAGTCGTCGGCGCCCAATTCCAGGCCGAGGATGCGGTCCAGGGGTTCGCCCCGCGCCGAAAGCATCAGCACCGGCAGCTCCGGATGGTCGTTGCGCAATTGCTTGAGCAGCTCCAGGCCGCTGCCGTCGGGCAGCATCACATCCAGTACCACCGCCGCCGGGGCGCTGTCGGCCAAGGCTTTGCGCGCGCTCAAGCCATCGTGGCAGGCGCGCACCTGGAAACCTTCCTGGCTCAGCCAACTGCTCAGCAGCTCGCAGAGCTCCTGGTCATCATCTATCAGTAACAGCTCGCTCATGACTCACTCAATTTAGCCATTGTCGACGGCGACGGTGCCCACCGCTGGCGAAGATCCCGCACAACAGGGCGATCAGTGCGACGGCCCCACCCGTGACGAACCATTGTTGCTGCTCGGTCAGCCAGCGGGTCAAGGCGCCGCCCTGTGCATCTTTGAGTTGCTGGGCCAGGCGTTGGTTCTCCTGGCGAAGGCGACTCAATTGAGCGCTTTCGCGGGTGGCATCCGCGCTTTGCAGTTGCTTGCTCAGTTCTTCACGCTGCCGCTCGCTTTCTTTCAAGCGTTGCTGCAACTCGGTGATCTGGGCGCCGGCGCTCAAGGACAGGGGCGTGGAACTGCCGGTGCTCGAGGTTTCTTCAGCGTGGGCCGTAGCCCCGATCATTAACACTGCCAACAGACACAACTGACGTAAGCGCATCGGAACTCCTGATTCCACACGAATATTCAGAACGTTGTCGGCAGGTTGCCGAAAATAATGAGCAATTAGGAGTGCGCCGTACTCAATAGGTTCGGCGCAATCGGGATCAGGGCAGGACTTGCTTGAAGGGTTTGATCACTACGTCGGCGTAGACCCCTGCGGCGACATAGGGATCGGCCTTGGCCCAGGCCTGGGCATCGGCCAGCGAGGCGAACTCGGCGACGATCAGGCTACCGGTAAAACCGGCGTCGCCCGGGTCGTTGCTGTCCACGGCCGGGTGCGGGCCGGCCAGCACGATGCGGCCTTCGGCTTGAAGGACTTTCAGGCGCTCGACGTGGGCCGGGCGCACGGACAGGCGTTTTTCCAGCGAGTTGGCAACGTCGGTGGCAATGATGGCGTAGAGCATGTCAGTCCTCGGTTTTCGGCGTAGTAGGCTCGGTGTCATGCAGGTGGCGCGACAGGTAGATGCCCTGGGCGACCAGGAACAGCACGGTCATGCCCAGGCTGCCGAACACTTTGAAGTCGACCCAGTAGTCCTGGAAGGTAAACGCCACGAACAGGTTGGCGGCACCGCAGAAGATGAAAAACACGATCCAGGCCACGTTCAAGCGTGTCCACACCGGTTCCGGCAGGGTCAGTGCGTGGCCCATGATCCGCTTGATCAGCAGGCGATCACCGATGAAGTGGCTGCCGATGAATGCCAGGGCGAACAGCCAGTTCACCACCGGCGCTTTCCATTTAAGGAAGGTTTCGCTGTGGAAGGCCAGGGTCAGGCTGCCGAAGACCAGGCAGGCGACCAGGGTCAGCCACTGGCTTTTTTCCAGTTTGCGCTGGGAAATGAAGATGGCGCCGTAGACCACCACAGAGCTGATGATGAGCACGGCGGTGGCACTGTAGATGCCGCCGACAGTCAGCTCATGGCCGGCCAGGTCGATGACCCTGGGGTCGAGTTTGTAAACGATGAAAAACAGCAACAGCGGGATGAAGTCGATGAATTGTTTCACAGTAAGAGCCAGAAGCTGGATGTGGCGGCATAATAACAAACATCCTTGGTTGCGATAGCGCCAGCTGACTTGAGGTTACACACCCCCGTGAATGTTGATTTGCACTGCCACAGCACGGCCTCCGACGGCGCCCTGGCGCCCGCGGTACTGGTTGCGCGTGCGTTTGAAAAAGGCGTGCGAGTCCTCTCGTTGACCGACCACGACACCCTCGAAGGCCTCGACGAAGCGCGTACAACGGCCCATGCCCTGGGCATGCAACTGGTCAACGGGGTGGAATTGTCCTGCACCTGGGGCGGCGCCACCATTCATGTGCTCGGCTACGGCTTCGATCAAAAAGCGCCGCCGCTGGTGGAGGCTATCGCGCAATTGCACGATGGCCGCTGGCTGCGGTCCGAAGAAATAAGCCGAAAACTCAGCCTCAAAGGCATGCCCAACGCCCTCGACGGCGCCCGCGCCCTCCAGCAGGAACTGGGTGACAGCGGCAACGCGCCGGCCCGTCCGCACTTTGCCGACTGGATGGTGCGTGAGGGTTTTGTCAAAGACCGCGCCGAAGCCTTTCGCAAGTGGCTGGGCGCCGGCAAGTTGGGCGATGTGAAGCAACATTGGCCGACCCTCGAAGACACCGTCGAGACCCTGCGGGCCTCCGGAGCCTGGGTCAGCCTGGCGCATCCCTGGCATTACGATTTCACCCGCAGCAAGCGTCGCAAGCTGATTGGCGACTATATTGGAGCGGGCGGTCACGCGATCGAAGTGGTCAACGGCTTTCAACCCGCCGAACAGGTGGGCAGCCTGTCGATCCTTGCTCGCGAATTTGGTCTGCTGGTCAGCGCCGGCAGTGACTTTCATGGCCCTGGCGGCTGGTCCGAGATCGGCGAGTACCGCGCGGTCCCGGAAGATTTGCCGCTGTTGTGGGGGAGATTCAAGCATGACCCCATTATTGCCACCGTCTGAACAGGTAGAACCCGTGAGTCAATTCTTCCAGATTCATCCGGAAAACCCCCAGGCGCGCCTGATCAAGCAGGCCGTAGAGATCATTCGCGCCGGCGGTGTGGTGATCTACCCAACCGATTCGTCATACGCCATCGGTTGCCAGATCGGTGACAAGGGCGCAGTCGAGCGTGTCAGACGCCTGCGCCAGCTGGATGACAAGCACAACTTTGCGCTGATCTGTAGCGACTTGTCCCAGCTGGGCCTGTTCGCCAAGGTCGACACCGGCACCTTCCGCCTGCTCAAGGCCCACACGCCAGGGCCCTACACTTTTATCCTCAACGCCACCCGCGAAGTGCCGCGCCTGCTGCTGCACCCGAAAAAACGCACCATCGGCCTGCGGGTGCCGGAGCATCCCATCGCCCTGGCGTTGCTGGCCGAGCTGGGTGAGCCGTTGATGAGTGTGTCGCTGATCATGCCCGGCGACACCGAGCCCCTGGAAGACCCGTACGAGATGCGCCAATTGCTGGAAAAACAGGTGGACCTGATCATCGACGGCGGTTTCGGCGGCAACAAGGCCTCCACCGTGATCAACCTGGCCGACGGCGAACCTGAAGTGATCCGTGTCGGTTGCGGCGATCCTGCGCCCTTTATGGCCGAGGCCTGAATGTCAGCCGTGGAAACCGTCGACAGCCAGGCGGGCGCCCAGCAGGAGCTGCCGTTTGCCATGGTGTACGGCCAGGCGGTGCTGGAAATGCCGCTGGACCTGTACATTCCGCCGGACGCCCTGGAGGTCTTCCTTGAGGCTTTCGAGGGCCCGCTGGACTTGCTGCTGTACCTGATCCGCAAGCAGAACATCAACATCCTCGACATCCCGGTGGCGGAAATCACCCGCCAGTACATGGGCTATGTCGAGTTGATGCAGTCGGTACGCCTGGAACTGGCTGCCGAGTACCTGGTGATGGCCGCCATGCTCGCCGAGATCAAGTCGCGCATGCTGTTGCCGCGCGCGGAGACGGTCGAGGCCGAAGAGGACGACCCGCGCGCCGAACTGATCCGCCGGCTGCAGGAATACGAGCGCTTCAAGGCCGCCGCCGAAGGTATCGACGGCCTGAGCCGCGTCGGCCGCGACGTGGTGGTACCCAAGCTCGACGCCCCCGAAGCCCGCGCGCGCAAGCTGCTGCCGGACGTGAGCCTGGAAGAGTTGCTGATGTCCATGGCCGAGGTGCTGCGCCGTGGCGATATGTTTGAACACCACCAGGTCAGTCGCGAGGCCCTGTCCACCCGCGAGCGTATGAGCGATGTGCTCGAACGCCTCAAGGGCGGCGGGTTTGTGCCGTTTGTGGAGCTGTTCACGGCGGAAGAAGGGCGCCTGGGGGTGGTGGTGACCTTTATGGCGGTCCTCGAGCTGGTCAAGGAGTCCTTGGTCGAGCTGGTCCAGAATGAGCCTTTTGCGGCTATCCACGTGCGGGCGCGAGCCGAATAAAGAGCTGAAACGATGAATCTGACTGAACCCCGCGAATTGGCCCCGTTGCTGGAGGCCTTTCTCCTGGCCTCGGGTAAACCGCAATCCCTGGAGCGTCTGTTCGAACTGTTTGAGGAAGCCGAGCGCCCTGAACCGCCGGTGTTCAAGAAGGCGCTGGAAATCCTGCGCAAATCCTGCGACGGCCGCGCCTTTGAACTGCGTGAGGTGGCGTCGGGTTATCGCCTGCAGATCCGTGAGAAGTTTTCCCCGTGGGTCGGCCGCCTCTGGGAAGAGCGCCCGCAGCGCTATTCACGGGCGATGCTGGAGACCATGGCGCTGATCGCCTATCGCCAGCCCATCACCCGTGGCGAAATCGAGGACGTGCGGGGCGTGGCGGTCAACAGCCATATCGTCAAGACGCTGCTGGAGCGTGAGTGGATCCGCATCGTCGGCTACCGCGACGTGCCCGGCAAACCGGCGATGTTCGCCACCACCAAGGTGTTCCTCGACCATTTCAACCTGAAAAACCTCGACGACCTGCCGCCCCTGGCCGAATTGCGTGAGATGGAAGCCGAGCCGGTGCTCGACTTCGACGACGCCCCGGTCCCGGCGAGCCTGCAGGAACTGGCCGACGCCACCGCCGAGCCGGAAGAGCCCAAGGACGAAACCAGTTTCCACACGTTGTTGCTGGAACTGGACGACATGGAGCAGGGCATCAAGACCGACTTTGATGACTTGCTGCGCGATGGTGTGGCCGAGCCGGAAGCCCAGGTGAGCGTGGAGGTCGAACCTGAACCTGAGGACGATATCCTCGGCGTGGCCGAAGCCCGCGAAAAACTCCTGGCCGCCGTCGCCGCCCTCGAACAACCGCCCCTGAGCGACGAAGAAGACGAAGCCCGGGCCCTGGCCGAAGCCATCGAGAACGAACGCCGCCAGTTCGAAGACTGACGCAGTCGAATGCGGGGCCTGGGGCACCACCGGTCGGCGGAAAAAACCATGACCTGGCGCTTATCGACTAGTCTCTGATGCGCAACGCGCGCCATGGGCGTATGATTCGCGACCCTTTGCCGACCTATTCGGCCAAAGCCCCGCTTTCAACACTCTTCAGGCCACGCCTGAATCGACCCACCGGGAGGTGCTTAAGATGAACGATAAAGACCAGAACGACAGCCAGGAAATCGGCCCTGCAGGCGAAAAGCTGCAAAAGGTGCTGGCGCGTATCGGCGTGGGCTCGCGCCGCGACGTCGAAGCCTGGATCACCCAGAAGCGCATCAAGGTCAACGGCGTCGAGGCCACCCTGGGCCAGCGCGTCGACCTGCACGACGCAATCACCATTGATGGCAAGGTCATCAAGCGTGAAGAGGCCGCCGAATCGGTGCGCCGCGTGATCATGTACAACAAACCCGATGGCGAGATCTGCACCCGTGACGACCCGGAAGGCCGTCCGACCGTGTTCGACAAGATGCCCAAGCCTAAAGAAGGTCGTTGGATCAACATCGGTCGTCTCGACATCAACACCACCGGCTTGCTGATGTTCACCACCGACGGTGAACTGGCCAACCGCCTGATGCACCCGTCCTACGAGATGGACCGCGAATACGCCGTGCGTGTGCGTGGTGAAGTCGATGACGAGATGATCGAACGCCTCAAGGCCGGCGTGGTGCTGGAAGACGGCCCGGCCAAGTTCACCGACATCAAGCAGGCGCCGGGCGGTGAAGGTTTCAACCACTGGTACCACTGCGTGGTGATGGAAGGGCGTAACCGTGAAGTGCGTCGCCTGTGGGAATCCCAGGGCCTGGTGGTCAGCCGCCTGAAGCGCGTGCGTTTTGGCCCGGTGTTCCTCAACTCCGACCTGCCGATGGGCCGCTGGCGCGAAATGAGCCAGTACGAAGTCGACATCCTCAGCGCCGAAGTCGGCCTGACGCCGGTCGCCATGCCGCAGATGAACGCCAAGAGCAAAGACAAGCTCGATCGTATGCAGCGTAAATCGTCGCGCCCCGTGGCCCGCACCGAACGTGTTGCCCGCACCCTGCGCCCGGCGCTGGATGCACCGGCTACCGGGGGGCGTATCTCACGTCAACCGCACATCGAAGGCGAGCGTCGCCCAACCGCGCCATCGCGCCAGGAAGGCGAACGTGCGCCACGCACCCCACGCCCAGCCGGTCGTGGTGACGCGCCAAGCGGTGGTCGCAGCAACCGTGGTGACGCCGGTCGCGGTGCTCCAGCATCCGATCACCCAGCCGACAGTGCCAACACCAAGCGCCCGGCCAAGCCAGCGCCGAAAAAGCGCCCAGGCCTGAAACTGGTCGCGGACGAGCCATCGGGCAAGCGCCGTGGCGCACCGGCCGGTTCAGGTCAACGTCCAGGCTTTGGTCGCAAGAAACCGCAGTGATGTAACCGCGGCACACAAACGCCAACCCTAGGGTTGGCGTTTGTGTGCCTTGGAATAGAGGTAAAACATGTGGGAGGGGGCTTGCTCCCGATAGCGGTGTATCAGCTTGCCAATCCGGCGACTGACGCACCGCTATCGGGAGCAAGCCCCCTCCCACAGTTGGATCTCCATCATTTTCAAGGTCGGTGATCAGAACGCAAAGGTGCCGTCAAAGACGGGTTTGTCATCCAACGCCAACACCCCACTGGCAAAGATCAGGTCCAGGTGATGGCTGCCTTTCTGCCCGCCACCCAAGCCCAGGTGCAAGCCGCAGTGGCGCTCCTCGAACCCGGCATTGCGCGCATACAGGTCCTTCACCCCTTCATTGGTGCCAATCCCCAGTTCCTCCACCCGGCGATTGGACGGGTTGGCATTCAGGTATTTATTGAAGTCGTCGGCCAGCCCCGGCACGTCACTGGCCACGCTGCAGATGGTCGAGTTTTCGATCCACAGTTCCAGTGGTGACTGCAGCACGCCGTACTTGCGTGCGAAGGGGATGGTGCTGAGAAAGGTGCCGACAAACCGCACCTGACCATTGATGGCCTCGCTGTGGGTGGCGATTTCGCCGGGGGCCAGGTCGTGGTTGCCGATGCCGTTGATATTGGTCCACTTCTTGATGCTGCTCATGGGCGCCTGCAGGCGTGAGCCGTGTTTGTCGGTAAAGCTCAGCACAGCGGCTTGGGACATGCGCCGGATCAGCGTGGCGTTGAGGTCGGCGATGCGCTGCGGCTCGACGCTGAAAGTGTCGTAGAAGTAGTCGCCGTAATCCTTGAACAGCAGGGATTTCTTCCAGTGTTCGGCCATCACGCCTTGCAGGGCACGGATGAAGTCCGGGCCTTCGGCGCGCGGGTTGGGCAGGGTGGAGGAATCGTAGAGGAACAGGTACAGGTCGCAGGCTTCGATGGCCTGCGCCAGGCTGTCGCTGTCGGCCAGGTCCAGGCGCTGCACCTGGAAGTTGAAACGGGCGGCGCTGCTCTGGGCGATCGCCTGGGCGATGGCGTCGTAGCGCTCGGTGTGGCCCAGCAGCACAGTGGGGCAGTTCAGGCCGCTGAGGGCCGGATGGTGTGCAAGGTAGTAGAGAAAGTGTTCAACGGCGCGGGCCTTGTCCATGACGTATGTCCTTGTGTGCCTTGGGTAAGGAGGCAGGTGCCGTGCACAGCACCTGCCGAATACGTGCCGGGTGTCAGAAAGGCCACATCGCCGTGCCAAATGGCACCACGGCATCGGCTTGCATCATTTCAACGGCGGCCTCGTGGGTCGGCGCTTCAAACCAATCGTCGAGCTGCAGTTCGGTTTCCAGGTCGTTTTCCAGTGCTTGCATGGTGTATCTCCTAGAGGACGTTGTTTGAGAACGGCTTGCCAGCGGGCTTCGCTGGGCAAGTGAAAGAACCTAGGTGAGAGTGTTTGGTAATGCAAAAATTTTATTGACACGGTCTCATTTGGATTTTTTCTTCTGTTTTTTCGCCGGCTTTTTTTCTTCAGGAAATACAGTGAGCTGGCATCGCTAATGGTGATGAATTTTCCTACCGCCATTTTTTCAAAAACTTACAGCTGTAACGCAGATTTTCCATGCTGTAACGATTAATTTACGTGTACCTCGCGGCATGATTGGCCTATTTACCGCTGTAAGGAATACCTGACAGATCGTCGCACGTGCTCTGCGGGTGCGGCTTGAAGCTGTCGAGCGGTGTACAATGCGCCGCGTTTTACTGTGACCCCCTTGCGTAACCACGCAAAAGGCCAAGACCTCAGGGTTTACCCGCCCTGATCACTCCGCCTGGCCACGAGCCCGGCGGGTTCGATTTCGTCACAGATAAAAACAAACAGGTGACGCATGACCGTTAGAAAGACGCTGTATTCCTGGTGCCTGCGCTGGGGTTTGAGCGGCGCTGCTTGAGTCGGTAATTCAAGGCAGCAACCTGCATTCAACATCATCAAACCTTGCGTGAGACCCTTTTCATGAGTGAACCCCATTGCTCTTCAGGCGAGCTGAAACGCGGCCTGAAAAATCGGCATATCCAGTTGATCGCCCTTGGTGGCGCCATCGGCACCGGCCTGTTCCTGGGCTCGGCCGGCGTGCTCAAATCCGCCGGCCCGTCGATGATCCTGGGTTATGCCATCTGCGGCTTCATTGCCTTCATGATCATGCGCCAGCTCGGCGAAATGATCGTCGAAGAGCCGGTCGCCGGTTCCTTCAGCCACTTTGCCCACAAGTACTGGGGCGGTTTCGCCGGCTTCCTGTCGGGCTGGAACTGCTGGATCCTGTACATCCTGGTGGGCATGTCCGAGCTGACAGCCGTCGGCAAATACGTGCACTACTGGTGGCCGGAGATCCCGACCTGGGTCTCGGCGGCGGCGTTCTTCGTGCTGATCAACCTGATCAACCTGGCCAACGTCAAAGTCTTTGGTGAAGCGGAGTTCTGGTTCGCCATCATCAAGGTGGTCGCCATTGTCGGCATGATCGCCCTGGGCAGCTACCTGCTGGTCAGTGGCAGCGGCGGCCCGCAAGCCTCGGTGAGCAACCTGTGGGAACACGGCGGCTTCTTCCCCCATGGCGTCAGCGGCTTGGTGATGGCCATGGCGATCATCATGTTCTCCTTCGGCGGCCTGGAAATGCTCGGCTTTACCGCCGCCGAAGCCGACCAGCCACGCACTGTGATCCCCAAGGCGATCAACCAGGTGATCTACCGCATCCTGATCTTCTACATCGGCGCCCTGGTGGTGTTGCTGTCGCTGACACCATGGGACAGCCTGCTGGCCACCCTCAACGCCTCCGGCGATGCCTACAGTGGCAGCCCGTTCGTGCAGGTGTTCTCGATGCTGGGCAGCAACACCGCCGCGCATATCCTCAACTTCGTGGTGTTGACGGCGGCGTTGTCGGTGTACAACAGCGGCACCTACTGCAACAGCCGCATGCTGCTGGGCATGGCCGAGCAGGGGGATGCGCCCAGGGCGCTGGCCAAGATCGACAAGCGCGGCGTGCCAGTGCGTTCGATCCTCGCTTCGGCGGCGGTCACGCTGGTGGCGGTGTTGATGAACTACTTCATTCCGCAACATGCGCTGGAACTGCTGATGTCACTGGTGGTGGCCACGCTGGTGATCAACTGGGCAATGATCAGCTTCTCCCACTTCAAGTTCCGCCAGCACATGAACCGCACCGGCCAGGCGCCGTTGTTCAAGGCGCTGTGGTACCCGTACGGCAACTATGTGTGCCTGGCGTTCGTGGTGTTTATCCTGGTGATCATGCTGATGATTCCGGGGATCCAGGTGTCGGTGTACGCGATCCCGGTGTGGGTGGCGTTTATGGCGGTGTGTTATTGGATCAAGAACAAGCGCAGTGCTGAAGCGGCGTTGAACACCGCGAGTGCGGCGTTGAAGTAAACAGGCGCCTACCTGGAAAACCCCGCATCCTGCATAGGGCGCGGGGTTTTTGCATTTTGAAGCCGTCAACTTTTTGAAATCACACCGCTCATGTATTCATTCAAGTCGCGAAAGTCCTTAACGTTCCAGGCATGCGGCGGGACCTTTACTCCATTCTCGCGCAGCGTTTTTGGGATCAGGTCTCCATTCGGGCGAAGTATGACCGACGACACAATAACGCCCGGGTAAGCCGCCAGCCGTTTTTTGAAGGCTGGGGTTGTCAGGTCAGGTGTAGGCGGGTTGCTTTTCCTGGCCAACGGTCCCGTTGCCTTGAGGTCTGGCCCGTGGCACATGGCGCAGCGCTGTGAATAGAGGTTTTTGCCATTGGCGTTATCTGCAAAGGACAGTGACGTTTGAATGAGTGATAAGGTGCCGAGCAAAGTGATTAATAGTCTTTTCATTGTCATGCGTCCTTGTTGTCGAGGTTGTTGTCCTGATTGGGCGTGTCTGTTGCCTAGGGTTTATTGAGTGATGCTGGTTATTTCCAACAACGTGCACCTGCCCGATGCCGAAATCGAGTTGACCGCCATCCGCGCCCAGGGCGCCGGAGGGCAGAACGTCAACAAGGTGTCGAGCGCGGTGCACCTGCGGTTCGATATTCCGGCGTCGTCGCTGCCGGCGTTCTACAAGGAGCGACTGCTGGCACTGCGTGACAGCCGTATCACCAGCGAAGGCGTGCTGGTGCTCAAGGCCCAGCAGTACCGGACCCAGGAACAGAACCGCGCCGACGCGCTGGAACGCCTGGTGGAGCTGATCCTCACTGCCACCAAGGTCGAGAAGAAGCGCCGCCCGACCAAGCCCACCCTGGGCTCGAAAAAGCGGCGCCTGGAATCCAAGACCAAGCGCGGCAGCATCAAGGCCGGGCGCGGCAAGGTCGACTTCTAGGCATCGCGCGCTTCGCGGGCCTTGGGCGCTTGCCGGTACAGGTAGACACTCAGCAGCAGCCCACCGAGGGCGGCGAGGGCGGCGAACAGGAAGATCGACGCAAAGCCGAAACCTGCCGCCACGGCCCCGGCCAGCGGCCCGGTAATGCCCAGCGACAGGTCGATAAACAGCGAATAGGCGCCCACCGCCGAACCACGGCTGGACGCGGGCACCAGGTTGACCGCCTCCACCCCCAGCGCCGGAAACACCAGGGAAAAGCCGAAACCGCTCAACGCTGCGCCGGCCAGGGCCAGGTTGGCATCCGGCGCCAACCACAACAGCAGCAGGCCGAGGATCTCCACCGACAGGCAGGCGATTGCCACGCGAAAGCCGCCGATACGGTTGATCAAGTTGCCGAACAGCAGGCGTGCACCGATAAAGCTGGCGCCGAACAGGCTCAATGCCCACACCGCGTTATCCCAATGCTGGGTGGTGTAATACAGGGTGATAAAGGTGGCGATGGTGCCAAAGCCGATGGAGCCCAGGGCCAGCGCGCAACCGTGGGGCAACACCCGGCCCAGTACATTCATGAACGGCAGGCGCACGCCGGCGACGATGGGCGCAGCCACTTTGTTCCAGGCCAGCAACAGGCCGACGACCGCCAGCAGGATAATGCTGACGCCCATGCTCCACAGCCCGAAATTCCTCACCAGCAGCACGCCCAACGGTGCACCGACCGCCAGCGCGCCGTAACTGGCGATACCGTTCCACGAAATGACCTTGGCGGTATTGGCCGCGCCCACCCGGCCAATGCCCCAGCCGATGGCGCCTGAGCCCACCAGGCTTTCTGCGCTGCCCAGTACCAATCGACCGATGAGCAGGCTGGCCAGGCTGACGGCCGGCACGCTTGAAAACCACGCCGCAAGCAACATGAACACGCCGCTCGCGCCGCAGCCCAGCAGGCCGATCAGCACCGCCCGCTTGCTGCCCAGGTTGTCGATGATTTTGCCTGCATACGGGCGGCTCAACAGCGTGGCCAGGTATTGCACGCTGATCACCAGGCCGGCGATCACCGCGCCGTAGCCCAGTTCACTGTGGACATAGCCCGGCAACACGGCCAGGGGAATGCCGATATTCAGGTAGCCGATAAAGGTGAACAACACGATGGAAACAACTTGCAGCGTGACCGCCATGGGGCGCTGGGTATCTGGCATGGGAGAGGTCCACTGTCGCAGCAGGTAAAGATAGGCTGCTAATGATACCGGGGCTTGGGCGTGCGCAGGGCGGTAAAACGCAAAAACGTCAGATCAAAAAGACGTCAGGCTTGAAGGGGGGCGAGTAACTGGGTGGTGACCAGGGCGGCCAGGGCGTTTTCCTGGGTGCCGAAGCGCTTGAGCAGCAAGGCTTGTTTGTCCGCGCTGAGGCGGTTCCACACGTCGACCATCTGCAGGGCGGTGTCGAGTACGGCGGTGTCCGGGAGGGTGTCTGTCATGGCGGGTACCTCGGGGTGATTCAGGCAGTGTGGAAAGCGTTCAAAGGTCCGCTTTCCACACGGTCTGGTACGGCGTCAGTCCTGGCTCTTGCTGTCGACTGGTTTTGCTTGTTTGGCCTCAGGCTGCTTCGCGCTGGCCTGCTGCGGTGTTGGCTGCTCAGTTTCGTGCAGGCTTGGGAAGGGGAGATTAGGTATCTCGTGCATCGTCGTCGCTCCTCGCAAAGTCTGTTTTTTCAATCGCAGGTGATTCCGCGCTCTCAAAAAGCCTTGGCAGGATACAGCACTGTAAATGACAAAAAGACTTTTATATCGCCGGGTGTACGAACCTTTTATCGTTTTTACGCAAGTGACAAGAGGTCACACCGTTCAGAACGGCACCTTGCCGAGGATCATGTCGCGGTACATCACAAAATCCCCGAGCAAGCTGTAGAACGGGTGCTGGAAAGTCGCCGGACGGTTCTTTTCGAAGAAGAAATGCCCGATCCAGGCAAAACTGTAGCCGGCAATCGGCACGGCCAATAACAGCCCCAGTGAGCCTCGGCCGATGGCATAGGCCAGGATGCCGATCACCAGGGTAGTGCCGATAAAGTGCAGGCGCCGGCAGGTGCTGTTGCCGTGCTCGGTCAGGTAATAAGGGTAAAACTCGGCAAAGCTGTTGAATCGCTTGAGGTTTTCCACTACGGCCGGCCCTTTGATTGTTGTGCCGCCGAACAGATGTTCGGCGGGGAGCTTATTTGAGTCTAGAGTGATCAGTGGTAACAGCCAGTGACAATAGATGCCACTTTAGTATCCTTGGCTTTCCTGGCTGCCGTTTTGAGCCTGCTTTATTCAAGAAGACGCCATGAGCGAACGAACAACGTCTGCAAGCTGGGCGATGGGGATAGTCAAGGCACTGGAAATGGACGGCCTGGATTGCCGCGCCTTGTTCAAGCAACTGGGCCTGGACTACGCCGCCCTGAGTGACCCCGATGCGCGGTTCCCGCAGGACTCCATGACCCGCCTGTGGCAGCGCGCGGTCGAGTTGTCGGGCAACCCGGCGATTGGCCTGAACATGGGCAAGGTGGTGCGCCCGGCGTCGTTTCATGTGGCCGGTTACGCCTTGATGTCCAGCAACACCCTGGCCGAAGGCTTCATGCGCTTGGTGCGTTACCAGCGGATCATCGCCGAAAGCGCCGACTTGAGTTTTCGACTATTACCTGAAGGCTATGCGCTGATTCTCACGGTGCATGGCGATCATCTTCCGCCGACCCGACAAAGCGCCGAAGCCTCCCTGGCCTGTGCGTTGGCGCTGTGCGGCTGGCTCACCGGGCGGACCCTGCAACCCCGCAAAGTGCTGTTGCAGGGCGATCAACCGGGGGACCTGGCCCCCTATAAACAAGCGTTCCATGCCCCGCTGGAGTTCGATGCGCCGTATGACGCGCTGATCTTTGAGCGCGCCGACATGGACGCGCCGCTGCCCACAGCCAACGAGGCCATGGCGCTGTTGCACGATCGATTTGCCGGTGAGTACCTGGCGCGTTTCTCCGAAAGCCGCGTGACCCACAAGGCGCGGCAGGTGCTGTGCCGGCTGCTGCCCCAGGGCGAACCCAAGCGCGAAGTGGTGGCCAAGACCCTGCACCTGTCCCAGCGCACCTTGCAGCGGCGCCTGCAGGAAGAAGGCACGAGTTTCCAGACCCTGCTCGACGACACCCGCCGCGAACTGGCCGAGCAATACCTGGCGCAGCCGCGCATGACCCTGTTGGAGATTGCCTACCTGCTGGGCTTTGCCGACCCGAGCAACTTCTTTCGCGCGTTTCGCCGCTGGTTTGATGCCACGCCCGGCGAATACCGGGCGCGGCTGCAGGACGCGTCGACGGTCAGTGACGCCAGAACGCCGGAATGCACAGAACAAAGACTGTGATGATTTCCAGCCGGCCCAGCAGCATGCCCAGGGACAGGATCCACTTGGCCGCATCCGGCAGGCTGGCGAAGTTGCCGGCCGGGCCAATGGTTTCCCCCAGGCCCGGGCCGACGCCGGACACGGTGCTGGCGGCGCCGGTGAGTGCGGTCATCCAGTCCAGGCCCAGCAGCGACAAGGCCAGGGCGATGGCGCAGATGGTGATGGCGAAGAAAAACGAAAAGGTCAGGATCGAACGCACGATCTCTTCGTCGAGACGGTGGCCGTTGTACTTCTGCTTGATTACCGCGCGCGGGTGAATCAGCTGGTTCAAGTTGGCCTTGAGCAGGATATAGGCGACCTGGAAGCGGAAAATCTTGATCCCGCCCGCCGTGGAGCCGGAACAGCCACCGATGAAGCCCAGGTAGAAAAACAGCATCAGTGAGAAATTGCCCCACAGGCTGTAGTCCCCCAGTGCAAAACCGGTGGTGGTCACTACCGACGTGACGTTCAACGCCACATGGCGCAGGGCATCCAGCCAATGCAGGTTGGTGGTCCACCAGTACCAGGTGCCGAGCACCAGCCAGGTCACCAGCAACAAACCGAGCAGGCCCTGTACTTGCTGATCCTTGATCAATGCCTTGCGATTACCCCGCAAGGTGGCCACGTACAGGGTGAACGGCAAGCTGCCGAGGATCATCACCACCACCGCCACCCAGTGCACCGCCGGTTGTTTCCAGTGCGCCAGGGACTCGTCCGAGGTGGAGAACCCACCGGTGGAAATCGCCGACATCGCATGGTTGATCGCATCGAACAGGCCCATGCCGGCCCACCAGAACGCCAGGCTGCCGAGGATGGTGATGCCGACGTAGGCCGCCACGATCAGCCGCGCCACCATGTGTGAGCGGGGCATGACCTTCTCCGAGCGGTCCGAGGATTCGGTCTGGAACAGGCGCATGCCACCGATGCGCAGCAGCGGCAGGATCGCCACCGCCATGCCGATAAAGCCGATGCCGCCGAGCCAGTGCAGCAGCGAGCGCCATATCAAAATGCCGGGGGACAGGGTGTCCAGGCCGCTCAGCACCGTGGAGCCGGTGGCGGTGATGCCGGACATGCTTTCGAAAAACGAGTCGGTGTAGCTGATGTGCTGGGTCAGCAGGAACGGCAGCGCGGCGAATACGCATACCACCACCCAACTGCTGACCGTGAGCAGGTACATGTCTCGCGGACGCAGGTGCACGTGTTCGGGACGCCCGGGAATCACCAGGGCAAGCCCGGCGACAAAAGTGATCAGGCTGGCCCAGAGGAACGAGGGCAGGTCGCTGGTCCGTTCGAAAATCACCAGGGTGGCCATGGGCACGACCATGGCGATCGCAAGGGTGATCAGGAAGATGCCGATGATGAAACCGATGATGCGTAGGGTCGGCAACGCCATGAAGTAAGCTCGAAATAGGGCAGAGGCGCCATTCTACCTGGGGTGCAGGGCATGTAAACCGGCGGATTTGGGCACAACATGGATCAAATGTGGGAGGGGGCTTGCTCCCGATGTCGGTGTGTCAGTGAAGGAAGTATCTACTGAGCCACCGCTATCGGGAGCAAGCCCCCTCCCACATGGGTTTGCGGTGGTAAAGACAGTGCACAAAAAAGGCGACCCGAAGGCCGCCTCATTCAACACCGCGCTGATCAGAATTCGTGATCAGCGTTATCCGGGTTCAGGTCGCTGATGCCCAGCTTGCCGGCAGCGGCTTCGATCGAGCCGGTCTGCTTGACCAGGGCGGCGATGGCGTCACGCACGATCTGGTTACCTGCGTCGTTACCGGCCGCGATCAACTGGTCATAGTGCTCACCCTTGTTGGCGTGATCAACCATGACCTGGATCTTCGCTTCGGTCGCCGCCAGGTCCGCTTTCAGCGCGGTATCGGCAGCCGGGTCGGCCTTGGCCACCAGGGACGACAGGCTGGCGCCGGTCAGTTTGGTGCCGTCGACGCGGGTGTACTCGCCCAGGTAGACGTTGCGGATGCCCTTGGCGTCGTAGAAGTGCGAGTAGTGGGTGTTGTCGCTGAAGCAGTCCTGTTCGTCTTCCGGCGAGTTGGCTTCCAGGGAAACCTTCATGCGCTCACCGGCCAGCTCGCCCAAGGACAGGCTGCCCATGCCGAACAACATTTTGCGCAGGCCGTCGGTGGCAGGTTCTGCCTCCAGGGTGGCGCGGTAGTTGTCTTCGACGTTGGGTTTCCAGTTGCCGACCATTTCCTGCAGGTCGCTGACCAGCAGTTGGGTCACGGCGGTCAGGTAGGCGCGGCGGCGCTCGTTGTGGCCGCCGGTTGCGCCGTCGCCGGTCAGGTAGTCCGACGCAGGGCGGTTGCCCGCGCCCGGGCCGGTGCCGTTCAGGTCCTGGCCCCAGAGCAGGAATTCGATGGCGTGGTAGCCGGTGGCGACGTTGGCTTCGGAACCGCCCAGCTCATTGAGGCTGGCGAGTTTTTCCGGGGTGATGTCCTTCACGTCGACCTTGTCTTCGCCGACCTGGACTTCGGTGTTGGCGATGATGTTGGCGGTAGCGCCCGGGTTGCCCAGGGCGTGTTCGTAGGATTTGTCGACGTAGTCGATCAGGCCTTCGTCCAGGGGCCAGGCGTTAACCTGACCTTCCCAGTCATCGATGATGGTGTTGCCGAAGCGGAACACTTCGCTCTGCAGGTACGGAACGCGCGCGGCAACCCAGGCGGCCCGGGCGGCTTTCAGGGTTTCGTCGTTTGGTTTGGCGAGGAAGGCGTCGATTGCGGTTTGCAGGGTTTTTGCCGTGGACTCGGCATCGCTGTACACCGCGAAGACCATGTCGGCGTAATGCGCAACCACGGCCTTGGCGGCCGCTTCATCGACCTGGCCGGCAGGGGTGGCAGCCGCTGGAGCGGTGGTGCTGGCAGCCGGGGTCGGCGCCTGGTTTGCTGCGGGCTTGTCTTTACCTTCGCCGCAACCGGCGAGAGAAATGGCAATGGCCAGCAGACTGGCGGTGGCCAGGGGCATACGAATCATGGCGAACATCCTGCTTCGGTTGTTGATGGGCGCGCGGGGGTCGCGCAAAACTGCGACATAATGCGAAAGATTTGCATTTTGTGTAAAGGGTTATACGCGGGAAATATTCAGTATCGTTTTGCCCGCTCAGAGAATGGCCGCGCCATTGCGCTCCGCCTGCTTCAAAAAAGCCGCCAACTCCCGGGCCGGCAGGGGTTTACTGTAGTAGTAACCCTGACCTTCATGGCAACCCTCGGAGATGATGTAGGCCTCCTGCTCCGCGGTTTCCACGCCTTCCGCGATGACCTGCATGCCCAGGCTTTTGCCCAGTTGGATAATGGCGCGAACGATGGTGGCGTCGTCATCGTCGTCCAGCAGGTCCTGGACGAAGCTTTTGTCGATCTTGATCTTGTCCAGGGGCAGGCTTTTCAAATAGCTCAAGGAGGAATAGCCGGTGCCGAAGTCATCAATCGCGATCAATGCCCCGGAGCGGCGCAGGCTCAACAGGTGTTGGGCGGCGGTGCTGATGTCTTCCATCAGGCCGGTTTCGGTGACTTCCAGCTCCAGGCTGCGCGGCGGCAGGCGGTAGATCTGCATCAGGTTGTTGACCACCCGTGGCAGCTCGGTGTGGTGCAACTGCACGGTGGACAGGTTGACCGCCATGCGCAGTTCGGTGAAGCCCAGGTCATGCCATTCGCGCAATTGTCGACAGGCCTGGTCCAGTACCCATTCGCCAATCGGAATAATGGTGCCGTTCTGTTCTGCCAGCGGGATGAACAGGTCCGGCGGCACCAGCCCGTGTTCCGGGTGCTGCCAACGGATCAGGGCTTCCACGCCTACCACACGCTGGTCGCGATAGCTGATCTGCGGCTGGTAGACCAGGTGGAACTGGTCGCGGCTGAGGGCATCGCGCAGGTCTTTTTCCAGCTCGCGGCGGCGGCGCATTTCGCTGTCGACGCTGGCGATATAGAACTGATAGCGGTTGCGAGAGCGGCTCTTGGCCAGGGTCATGGTCTGTTCGGCTTTTTGCAGCAGCTTCTCGGTGCTGTCGCCATCTTCGGGAAACAAGGTGATGCCGATGGTGGCGCGCAGGCGAATTTCCTCGTGGTCGAGGGCGAACTCCGCCTCCAGGTCGTCGAGGATACTTTGCGCCAGTTCGGCCGCTTCGTAGGGCTGGTCGATATCGGCCTGTACCAGCGCGAACTGGTCGCCCCCCAGGCGGGCGAGGGCGCCGAGGCGACCGCTGTGGGCGCGCAGACGGTCGGCCAGGGCCAGCAGCAATTTGTCGCCGGCCTGGTAGGTAAACTGCTCGTTGACGCTTTTGAAGTCATCCAGTCCCACGCACAGCACCGCCACCCGGCGCTGGCGGCGACCGGCGTCGATGAGGATCTTGTCCAGTTGCTCCTGCAGTTTCTGGCGGTTGGGCAGGCCGGTGAGGAAATCGTACTGGGCCATGCGCAGCAGGCTGGATTCCGCCTCATGGCGCAGGTGGGTGTTGCGCTCGATGGATTCGAGCAACTGGTTGGCGGTGTTGATCCACAACCCCAACTCGTTGCGCTCGTGGCCCTTGAGTTGCGGGATCTTGTGCTCGCTGGGGCGGTCCGGGTTGATCGATGTCAGGTGTTCGATAATCCGCGACAGCGGCTTGGTCAGCAGCCAGTGGTAAACCAGGTACAACACCAGGCCCATGGCCAAGGCGCGTAACACGCCGGAAATGAAGATGATCACCGAACTGACAATAAAGCCCTGGCCGTACGTGGCGGTGTCGAGGGTAATGCTCAGGTCACCGTAATATTCGCTGTAGGGGCCTTTGCCGACCAAGGCAGTGGTGAAGGTGCGTTCCCGGCCAAGAATCAGGTCGGTGAGCCAGCGGCTGGGGGAGTGCTGCAAGGCACGGCTTTTTTCTGCCAGCATGGTTTCGTTGGGATGGCCGATGGAGGCCATGCGCACCGCCTCGTCCTGGAACAGCCCCTCTATCACCTGCATGCCCATCTCGCGGTCCAGGCTATAGACGGCCTGGGTCGAGGGGTCGCGAAACATGTCGAGGATGCGCTGGGCATCACCGGCCACGGCCTGGCGCGTCTTGTAGGCATCGAAAACGATCTGCGCCACGCTCAGCGTCACGCCCACGATCAACGCCGACAGCAGCACGACCCGTAGCAACTTCACCGACAAGCTGTTTTTGAGTTCCAGCTTCAAAGGGGCATTCCTTGTCTCATGCGGGTGGCCTTCAATATGCCATGAGTATTGGCAATCTGAGGTTGGCAGTCAAAGGGACATTGGGGCATAAGCTCAATTGACGTTTTGGCTGACCAGCATTGAGAGGTACCAACGCAGATCGGTGCCTGGCAGACGTGGATAAAGAATCAGCATGCGGTACAAATATTGACTGGAGAGAAGGCGGAGCCGGTCCGCCTTCTGCGAGCCGGCGGTGTTAGTAATTAACCGGACCCTGTGGTTGTTGTCCTTCCCCGCCGATCTTTTCGCCGCCACCGGCTATGTCGATTTCCTCGTTTGTCATGTCCATTACTCCTTTGGCCAGATCCATACCCTTATCAAGAAGTCCCGTTATCATTGGGATTGCGCCCGTTGCCGCCGACATAGGATCCATCGTAATTCCTCACACGTGATTAAGAGGTTTATTCCTCCTACCCCTTGTGTGGTGAATCCTATTGGTGGGTTCCAGTATTTCTGGCTTGCCTATGCTGCACCCACAAAAAAGCCCGGCAATCGCCGGGCTCTTTCTACTGCAAGGGTTGCTTAGGCAGTGAAGGTCTTGCCTTCGAACTGCTCAGCGACGAACTTCCAGTTGACCAGGTTCCAGAACGCTTCCACATACTTTGGACGTACGTTGCGGTAGTCGATGTAGTAGGCGTGTTCCCACACGTCGCAGGTCAGCAGCGGGGTGTCGCCGCTGGTCAGCGGGTTGCCGGCGCCGATGGTGCTGGCCAGGGCCAGGGAACCGTCAGCCTTTTTCACCAGCCAGCCCCAACCGGAACCGAAGGTGCCGACGGACGTCTTGGTGAATTCTTCCTTGAACTTGTCGAACGAACCGAACGCGGCGTTGATGGCTTCAGCCAGCGCGCCGGTGGGTTGGCCGCCGGCGTTTGGTGCCAGGCAGTTCCAGTAGAAGGTGTGGTTCCAGACCTGAGCGGCGTTGTTGAAGATGCCGCCCGAAGAAGATTTGACGATTTCTTCCAGGGTCTTGCCTTCGAACTCGGTGCCTGGCACCAGGTTGTTCAGGTTCACGACATAGGTGTTGTGGTGCTTGTCGTGGTGGTATTCCAAGGTTTCCTTGGAGATGTGCGGCTGCAGGGCATCGTGTGCGTAGGGCAGCGGCGGCAATTCGAAAGCCATGATGATTCTCCTAATCAGGTCAGTTGCGGTGAGCGCAAGGCCGATCACGGGCGGCCAAACAAGCGCCGGGGAGTTTGTACTCTTTGCGGCGCAGGGTCCGGATCATAGCACCGGGGGTGCGGCAAAACCACGCAACAACTGTGTGGGATAGAGGTTCCAGAGCGTTTTGGAATATTCATCAGGCGCTGATCAATTGATAGGCCACGCTGAACATCATCGCCGCTACCAACAGGTCCAACAGGCGCCATGTCGCCGGGCGTGCCAGCCATGGCGCCAGCCAGGCCGCGCCGAGCGCCAGGGTGGCGAACCACAGCAACGATGCACTCGCGGCCCCGGCCACGTAGGCGCCGGGTTCGGTTTGTTGCGCGCCCAGTGAGCCGATCAGCAGCACCGTGTCCAGGTACACATGAGGATTGAGCAACGTGACCGCCAAGGCGCTGAGCAATACGGCGCGCAATGAGCGGACCTTGAGGTCGCCCCCTTGCTCCAGGCCCTGTGTCGAAAACGCCCGGCGCAGCGCCAGGGTGCCGTACCACAGCAGGAACGCGGCGCCGCCCCAGCGGGCAATCTCCAGCAGCAGCGGGTTTTGTGCCAGCACCGTCGCCAGGCCGAATACCCCGGCGGCCACGAGCAAGGCGTCGCACACCACGCACAACGCCGCCACCGGCAGGTGATGTTCACGGCGCAGGCTTTGCGCCAATACAAATGCGTTTTGCGTGCCGATGGCCATGATCAGCCCCAGGGCCACCAATAATCCGTTCAGATAGCTTTGCCACATAACCATTACTCCGAAGTCGCTGCCAGTTGCCGCAATACGTCCATGGCTCGCTCGGCATCCGCACGGCCGACGAACAGGTGGTCGTGGTAGTAGCCGGCGATCACGTTGCAACTGATCCCGGCTTTGCCGAGTGCGCTGGCGAAGGCGGCCGTCAGGCCCACGGCTTGCAGCGCTGAATGCACATTCAGGGTGATCCACGCGGCGATGTAGTCGAACGCCAGCCCGGCCTGTTCCGCCTGCCGGCGCTCCAGGATCAGGGTCAGGCCTTCCTGCTCGCGAAAGCTGCCGATGGCCTCGCAACCGGCCGGGATACGATGGTCAGGCAGGGTGCAGAACACGTAGTCACCGTCATTGAGCTGCGGGCTCATGCTGCGCAGCAGGGTTGCCAGGGCGGTTTCGCCAGCCATGGTGAAGGTTCCTTTTAAAGAGAGAAGCGATGCTGGCTATTCTCGTGGTCCAGGCTGTATAAGAAAAACCAATATTGCTGATCGCTCATTAGAGAAACTGATGTTCGACTATAAATTGCTTTCCGCCCTGGCGGCGGTGGTGGAACAGGCCGGCTTCGAGCGCGGTGCCCAGGTATTGGGGCTGTCGCAATCGGCGATTTCCCAGCGCATCAAGTTATTGGAAGCACGCATCGGCCAGCCGGTGCTGGTGCGGGTTACGCCGCCGGCGCCCACCGATATAGGTCGGCGTTTGCTTAACCATGTGCAGCAGGTGCGGCTGCTGGAGCGCGACCTGCAAAGCCAGGTGCCGGCGCTGGACGAAGAAGGCATGCCTGAACGCCTGCGCATCGCCCTGAATGCCGACAGCCTGGCCACTTGGTGGGCCGAGGCGGTCAGCGACTTCTGTGCCGAGCAGCATTTGCTGCTGGATCTGGTCGTAGAAGACCAGACGGTGGGACTCAAGCGCATGCGCGCCGGGGAAGTAGCCGCCTGTATCTGCGCCAGCGAGCGCCCGGTGGCCGGAGCCCGCAGCCTGTTGCTCGGCGCCATGCGTTATCGGGCGTTGGCCAGCCCTGCATTTGTTGCACGGCATTTCCCCCAAGGTGTGCGTGCCGAGCAACTGGCGCGCACACCGGCACTGGTGTTCGGCCCGGATGATTTCCTGCAGCACCGCTACCTGGCGTCTCTGGGCGTGGACGGCGGTTTCGAACACCATTTATGCCCATCGTCCGAAGGCTTTATCCGCCTGGCGGAAGCCGGGCTCGGCTGGGGGCTGGTGCCTGAGTTGCAGGTGCGCGACCAACTGGAAAAGGGCGTGTTGGTCGAGTTGATGCCAGATAAGCCCATCGATGTACCGTTGTACTGGCATCATTGGCGCAGCGGCGGGCAGCTGTTGGGCCTGTTGACCGACCACCTGGCCCAAGCCTGCGGACAATGGTTGGTGCCGTTGGACTGATGGCGGTCGTCAAGGCAACTGCGATGAAAAATGAAAGAACACGGGGTAATACATGAAGATTCTGGTCACCGGCGCAAGCGGCTTCATCGGCGGGCGCTTTGCGCGTTTCGCCCTGGAGCAGGGCCTGGACGTGCGGGTCAACGGGCGGCGCGCCGAGGGTGTGGAGCACCTGGTTCGACGCGGTGCCGAGTTTATCCAGGGTGACTTGAGTGATGCCGACCTGGTGCGCGACCTGTGCCGCGATGTCGAAGCCGTGGTGCATTGTGCAGGCGCCGTGGGCTTGTGGGGGAGGTACCAGGACTTCCATCAAGGCAACGTGCTGGTGACTGAAAACGTCGTGGAAGCCTGCCTCAAGCAGCGCGTGGGCCGTCTGGTGCACCTGTCGTCGCCGTCGATCTACTTCGACGGGCGCGATCACCGCGGGTTGACCGAAGAGCAAGTCCCCAAGCGCTTCAAGCATCCCTATGCGGCCACGAAGTACCTGGCCGAACAGAAAGTGTTCGGCGCCCAGGAGTTCGGCCTCGAGGTGCTGGCCCTGCGCCCGCGTTTCGTCACCGGTGCCGGTGACATGAGTATTTTCCCGCGCCTGTTGAAGATGCAGCGCAAGAACCGCCTGGCTATCGTCGGCGACGGTCTCAACAAGGTCGACTTCACCAGTGTGCACAACCTCAACGAAGCGCTGCTCAGCAGCTTGCTGGCCACCGGTTCGGCCCTGGGCAAGGCCTACAACATCAGCAACGGCACGCCGGTGCCGGTGTGGGATGTGGTCAATTACGTGATGCGCCAAATGGAGCTGCCCCAGGTGACCCGTTACCGCTCCTACGGCTTGTCTTACAGCGTGGCGGCGCTTAACGAAGCCTTTTGCGCAATGTGGCCCGGTCGTCCGGAGCCGGCGTTATCGCGCCTGGGCATGCAGGTAATGAACAAAGATTTCACCCTCGACATCAGCCGGGCCAGGCATTATCTGGATTACGAGCCCAAGGTCAGCCTGTGGACTGCCCTCGACGAGTTCTGCAGTTGGTGGAAGGCCCAGGATCCCGGGTTCAAATAAGGTCACAACAGGCAACACATCGGGAACCGAATTCCAGGTTCCGGGTCGATCAACGCGATGGGGTTGGGGTTTATACTCCCGTCGCTCGGCTTTCCAGCCAGCTAACTCACCGATTCAGGGTTGATTCATGCGTAACGATGCCAAAGACGATTTCGACAACATTCCCAGCCTGCGGGCCGATCTTGGGGATGACGATGATTTCGAACCTTCCCCGGCCACCTCGGTGCGTTCGCGCAACACGCCCGTGGTCAAGGTCAAGGGCGCCAGCACCGGCCCGCTGTGGGCATTGATCGGCGCGCTGCTGATCGCCTTCGCCGGCCTGGCCTGGTGGAGCTTCCAGCAGATTTCCCTGATGGGCCAGCAGTTGGTAGCCACCCAGGAAAGCTTTGCGCGCATCAGCGAAGAAGCGGCAGGGCGCCTGCAGGACATTTCCGGCAAGGTCGTAGCCAGTGAAGCCAACGTGAACAACGGCAGCGAAGCACTGAAACTGCAGATCAAACAGCTGGAAACCCAGTTGCTGGAGCAGGGCAAGCAGCAACTCGGCGTTGCCGGCCAGGCCACCGAGTTGGACAAGCGCCTGGCGCAAATGACTGCCAGCACCACTGAGCTGTCGAGCGCCAATGCCAAGCTGCAGGGCCAGGTGCAAGCCTTGACCGATGCAGTGGCCACCCTGAAGGCAGCGCAGGGCGATGCCGGCAAGCGCGATACCGAGATAAAGGAATTGGTTGCTGATGTGGCTGCCTTGAAAAAGCAAGGTAACCCGAGCGCAGCCATCGCCCGTCTTGAGCAGGACCTCGTGGTACTCAAAAGCGCCCAGGACAGCCAGCCGGCCAACAGCGATGCGCCGACCAACAAGGAGTTCGACGTGTTCCGCATCCAGACCACCCGCAATATCACCACCTTGCAGAGCCAGGTGCAGAACCTGAATCAGCGCCTGAATGCGCCGGCGGCAGCAACGCCGCTCGGCCAGTAATATCGGGCCTGTGGCAAGCTTGCTTGCCACAGGCCGCCTAGCGGCTTGAATGTCACCATCTGGTGACATTTCCCATCCCCTTCGTTACTTGCCCCCACCTTGCCCTTGTTTAGACTCCGGTCATCCCACAAACAATAATAAGGGCCACCCATGACCACGCGACCACTGCCTGCCAGCAGTTGGCTGAATGCACCTGCCCATCACGACTGGCTCGCCGCCGAAGGGCAGCGCCTGCTGGCCTTCGCCAAGGCCTCCCGTCTGCCTGAGGGTTTTGGCAACCTCGGCGACAGAGGCCAGTTGCCGGCCGATGCTCGCGCCGAAACCATGAATACCGCGCGCATGACCCACAGCTTCGCCATGGCCCATGCCATGGGCTTGCCGGGTTATGCCGAATTGGTGGCGCACGGTGTTGCGGCCCTGGGCGGACCTTTGCGTGACAGCGAACACGGTGGCTGGTTCGCCGTGCCCCAGGCCCTGGACGGCAACAGCGGCAAGGCGGCCTACCTGCATGCCTTTGTCGCCCTGGCCGCCAGCTCGGCCGTGGTGGCAGGCGCGCCCGGTGCGCAAAATCTGCTGAACGACGCCATCCATATCATCGACCAGTTCTTCTGGAGCGAAGAGGAGGGCGTGATGCTCGAATCCTTCGCCCGGGACTGGAGCGGCGTCGAAGCCTATCGCGGCGCCAACAGCAACATGCACGCCACCGAAGCCTTCCTGGCCCTGGCCGATGTCACCGCCGACACACGTTGGCTGGATCGCGCCCTGCGCATCGTCGAGCGAGTGATTCATACCCACGCCGCCGCCAACCAGTTCATGGTGATCGAGCATTTCGACGCGCAATGGAAACCCCTGCTCGATTACAACGAAGACAACCCCGCCGATGGCTTCCGCCCGTATGGCATCACCCCTGGCCATGGCTTTGAGTGGGCGCGGCTGGTGCTGAACCTGGAAGCCGCGCGCCTGCAGGCCGGGCTGGCCACGCCGGACTGGCTGCTGAGCGCCGCCAAGGGCCTGTTTGCCAGCGCCTGCGACTATGCCTGGGCCGTGGATGGCGCCCCCGGTATCGTCTACACCCTGGACTGGAACCACCGCCCGGTCGTGCGCGAGCGTCTGCACTGGACCCACGCCGAAGCCAGCGCCGCTGCCCAGGCCTTGCTCAAACGCACGGGTGAGCTGCATTACGAAACCTGGTACCGGCGTTTCTGGGAGTTTTGCGACACCCATTTCATCGACCGCCTCCACGGCAGCTGGCACCACGAACTCAGCCCGCACAACCAGCCCAGCAGCACCATCTGGGGCGGTAAACCGGACCTGTACCATGCCTGGCAAGCGGTCGTGCTGCCTGCACTGCCCCTGGCACCGAGCATGGCCAGCGCTTTAGGCGCTGGATGTTATGTCACCAAGTGGTGACATTTGTGCATCCCTTTGTTACCTGTGCTCGAAAAAACCATGTTTAAACTCCGTGCAGCGCAAGCTCCAGACTTGCATGCATAACAACAAGAAAAGGTATTCAGATGAACGCGATTAATCGCCTCGCCGTAGCTATTTCCGTTGCCTCGTTGTTTCCCCTCAGTGCATTTGCCGCCGACTCCAAAGGGACGGTTGAAGTTGTGCATTGGTGGACCTCGGGTGGCGAAAAAGCGGCTGTAGATGTCCTGAAGGCCCAAGTCGAGAAAGACGGCTTCACCTGGAAAGACGGCGCCGTCGCAGGTGGTGGTGGCGCCACGGCCATGACCGTGCTGAAAAGCCGCGCGGTCGCCGGCAACCCGCCAGGCGTTGCCCAGATCAAAGGCCCCGACATCCAGGAGTGGGCCTCTACCGGCCTGCTCGACACCGACGTCCTGAAGTCCGTCGCCAAAGACGAAAAATGGGATTCCCTGCTCGACAAGAAAGTCTCCGACACCGTGAAGTACGACGGCGACTACGTTGCCGTACCGGTCAACATCCACCGCGTGAACTGGCTGTGGATCAACCCGGAAGTCTTCAAGAAAGCCGGTATCACCAAGAACCCAACCACCCTCGAAGAATTCTACGCCGCCGGCGACAAGCTCAAGGCTGCGGGCTTTATCCCGCTTGCCCACGGTGGCCAGCCTTGGCAGGACAGCACCGTGTTCGAAGCGGTGGTCCTGTCGGTAATGGGCGCCGATGGCTACAAGAAAGCCCTGGTCGACCTGGATAATGCTGCGCTGACCGGCCCGGAAATGGTCAAGTCCCTGACCGAGCTGAAGAAAGTCGCGACCTACATGGACGTCGACGGCAAAGGCCAGGACTGGAACCTCGAAGCAGGCAAGGTCATCAACGGCAAGGCCGGTATGCAGATCATGGGTGACTGGGCCAAGTCCGAATGGACTGCCGCCAAGAAAGTCGCCGGCAAAGACTACGAGTGCGTAGCCTTCCCGGGCACCGACAAAGCCTTCACCTACAACATCGACTCCCTGGCGGTGTTCAAGCAGAAAGACAAAGGCACTGCCGCTGGCCAGCAGGACATCGCCAAAGTCGTGCTGGGTGAAAACTTCCAGAAGGTGTTCAGCATCAACAAGGGCTCGATCCCTGTTCGCAACGACATGCTGAACAAAATGGACTCCTACGGTTTCGACTCCTGCGCCCAGACCGCCGCCAAGGACTTCCTGGCTGACGCCAAGACCGGCGGCCTGCAGCCAAGCATGGCGCACAACATGGCCACCACCCTGGCGGTGCAAGGTGCGTTCTTCGATGTCGTGACCAACTACATCAACGACCCGAAAGCCGACCCGGCCGACACCGCCAAGAAACTCGGCGCTGCGATCAAGTCTGCCAAGTAACGGTTGACCTTGTGAGGGGGATCCCTGACCCCTCACAAGGCGTGCTTCTGTAGTCCTTTTTCCCTGTATTGGATTTCCCCATGAGTTCTGTTGCTGTGTTCAGCAAAGCCTCGCCGTTCGATGCACTGCAGCGCTGGCTACCCAAACTGGTGCTGGCGCCCAGCATGTTCATCGTGTTGGTGGGTTTCTACGGCTACATCCTGTGGACGTTTGTGCTCTCGTTCACCACCTCTACGTTCCTGCCAAGCTACAAATGGGCGGGTCTTGCGCAATACGAGCGGTTGTTCGACAACGACCGCTGGTGGGTGGCGAGCAAGAACCTGGCGCTGTTCGGCGGGATGTTTATCGGCATCACCTTGGTGATCGGCGTGACCCTGGCGATTTTCCTCGACCAGAAAATCCGCCGCGAAGGTTTTATCCGCACCATTTACCTGTACCCGATGGCGCTCTCGATGATCGTCACCGGTACCGCCTGGAAATGGCTGCTCAACCCGGGCATGGGCCTGGACAAACTCCTGCGTGACTGGGGCTGGGAAGGCTTCCGTCTCGACTGGCTGATCGACCCGGACCGCGTGGTCTACTGCCTGGTGATTGCCGCCGTGTGGCAAGCCTCCGGTTTCATCATGGCGATGTTCCTCGCCGGCCTGCGTGGCGTTGATCAGTCGATCATCCGTGCCGCCCAGATCGACGGCGCAAGCCTGCCGCGCATCTACTGGAGCGTGGTGCTGCCGAGCCTGCGTCCGGTGTTCTTCAGTGCGGTGATGATCCTGGCGCACATTGCGATCAAGAGCTTCGACCTGGTGGCGGCCATGACGGCCGGTGGCCCGGGCTATTCGTCCGACCTGCCCGCCATGTTCATGTACTCGTTCACCTTCAGCCGTGGCCAGATGGGCATGGGCTCGGCCAGTGCAATCCTGATGCTCGGTGCGATCCTCGCGATCATCGTGCCTTACCTCTACTCCGAGCTGAGGACCAAACGTAATGACTAGTCTCGCTGCCAAACCTGCCATCAGCCTGAGCCGCATCGCGATCTACGCGGTGTTGATCCTCGCTGTATTGCTGTACCTGGTACCGCTGGTGGTGATGTTGCTCACCAGCTTCAAGACCCCGGAAGACATCAGCACCGGCAACCTGTTGAGCTGGCCGACCGTGGTCAGCGGCATCGGCTGGGTCAAGGCATGGGCCACCGTGGATGGCTACTTCTGGAACTCGCTCAAGATCACCGTGCCGGCCGTGCTGATTTCCACCGCCATCGGTGCGTTGAACGGTTATGTGCTGTCGTTCTGGCGCTTCCGTGGTTCGCAGCTGTTCTTCGGCTTGCTGTTGTTCGGCTGCTTCCTGCCGTTCCAGACCGTGCTGCTGCCCGCGTCGTTCACCCTCGGCAAGATGGGCCTGGCCAGCACCACCACCGGCCTGGTGTTTGTGCACGTGGTGTACGGCCTGGCGTTCACCACGCTGTTCTTCCGTAACTACTACGTGAGCATCCCGGATGCGTTGATCAAGGCGGCACGCCTGGACGGTGCCGGTTTCTTCACCATCTTCCGCCAGATCATTCTGCCGATGTCCACGCCGATCATCATGGTCTGCCTGATCTGGCAGTTCACCCAGATCTGGAATGACTTCCTGTTCGGTGTGGTGTTCTCCAGTGGCGACTCCCAGCCCATCACGGTGGCGCTGAACAACCTGGTCAACACCAGCACCGGGGCCAAGGAATATAACGTGGATATGGCGGCGGCGATGATCGCCGGGCTGCCGACCCTGCTGGTCTATGTGATCGCAGGCAAGTATTTCGTGCGCGGCCTGACGGCCGGCGCGGTCAAGGGGTAATCATGGCTACGCTTGAACTTCGCAATGTAAACAAGACCTATGGCGCCGGCCTGCCCGACACCTTGAAGAACATCGAACTGTCGATCAAAGAGGGAGAGTTCCTGATCCTGGTCGGCCCTTCGGGTTGCGGTAAGTCCACGCTGATGAACTGCATCGCCGGCCTGGAGACCATCACCGGCGGCGCGATCATGATCGGCGACCAGGACGTCAGCGGCATGAGCCCCAAGGACCGTGACATCGCCATGGTGTTCCAGTCCTACGCGCTGTACCCGACCATGAGCGTGCGCGAGAACATCGAGTTCGGCCTCAAGATCCGCAAGATGCCCCAGGCCGACATCGACGCCGAAGTGGCGCGCGTGGCCAAGCTGCTGCAGATCGAACACCTGCTCAACCGCAAGCCGGGCCAGCTCTCCGGCGGCCAGCAACAGCGCGTGGCCATGGGCCGGGCCCTGGCGCGTCGGCCGAAGATCTACCTGTTCGACGAACCGCTGTCGAACCTCGATGCCAAGCTGCGCGTCGAGATGCGTACCGAAATGAAGCTGATGCACCAGCGCCTCAAGACCACCACGGTCTACGTGACCCACGACCAGATCGAAGCGATGACCCTGGGCGATAAGGTGGCGGTGATGAAGGACGGCATCATCCAACAATTCGGCACGCCGAAAGAAATTTACAACGACCCTGCTAACCTATTTGTGGCAAGCTTTATCGGTTCACCACCGATGAACTTCGTTCCTATGCGTCTAAAACGCAAGGACGGGAAGTTGGTGGCGCTGCTCGACAGCGGCCAGGCGCGATGCGAATTGCCGCTGGGTATGAACGACGCCGGCCTGGAAGACCGTGATGTGATCCTGGGCCTGCGCCCGGAGCAGATCGTGTTGGCGGCGGGTGAGGGTAATGGTTCATCGAGCATTCGTGCCGAGGTCCAGGTCACCGAGCCGACCGGCCCGGACACACTGGTGTTTGTGCAGCTCAATGACACCAAGGTCTGCTGCCGTTTGGCGGCTGATGTGGCGCCGCAGGTGGGCGAGACCCTGACACTGCAATTCGATCCATCCAAGGTATTGCTGTTCGACGCCAACACGGGCGAGCGCCTCGGCACTGCTTCTTCATTGCCCGCACAGGGGCATGCGGACAACGTGGCCCAATTCAAAGGTCGCTGAAGTAGATAAGTTGTTGTTTTAGATGAAAAAAAGTAACCCGCGTTAGATAAAAACAGTTTAATAACAATAAAGACGAGGATGTAGGGATGAAAAAGCAACACAACAACACTCGGCTGATCTGCCAACTGTCAGCAGCAGCAGCTCTTGTACTGTCCGCCAATGCGATGGCGGCCGATGCATTCAGTGCCGACTCCAAGTGGATGACCGGTGATTGGGGCGGCGAGCGTACCAAGCTGATCGAGCAAGGTATCGACATCAAGGCTGACTACGTAGGGGAAATGGGCGCCAACCTGCGCGGCGGCTACAACGACGACAGGACCGGCCGTTACTCCGACCAGTTCGGGTTGGGCGTGGCGCTGGACCTGCAAAAGCTGTGGGGCTGGGATAACACCCAGGCCAAGATCCAGCTGACTAACCGTAATGGCCAGAACATCTCCAACGACCGCATTGGCGACCCGCGTGCCGGCACGCTGAGCTCGTCCATGGAAGTCTACGGTCGTGGCCACATGGTGCGTCTGACCCAGTTCTGGATTCAGCACCAGATGTTCGACAACAAGCTGGACGTGAAGCTCGGTTACTTCGGTGAAGGCGAAGACTTCAATACCTTCCCGTGCGACTTCCAGAACCTGTCGTTCTGTGGCTCCCAGGTCGGCAACTATGTAAACACCTGGTACAACTGGCCGGTCAGCCAGGCCGCGATCCGCGTGAAGTACAACATCACGCCTGAGCTGTATGCGCAAATCGGTGCGTACAACCAGAACCCGTCGCAGCTGGAGCACGGCAACGGCTTCAAGCTCAGCGGCAGCGGCACCAAGGGCACCGTGATTCCGGTGGAATTGGTCTGGTCGCCGAAGGTGAATAACCTGCCGGGCGAATACCGTGTGGGTTACTACAAGAGCGCCGCCGATGCTGCTGACGTTCGTGAAGACGTCAATGGCAACGATGCTGCCACCACCGGTGCGGCCTACCGTACCCGCAGCAGCAAAAAAGGCTACTGGTTCGTTGCCCAGCAGCAACTCACCACCCACAACGGCGACGCTTCCCGTGGCTTGAACATCGCCGCCAACGCGACCTTCCACGACAAGGAAACCAACCTGGTCGACAACTACCAGTCGTTGATGCTGGTGTACAAAGGCCCATTCGACGCGCGTCCGAAAGATGACGTCGGTATTGGTGCTGCGCGTCTGCACGTCAACGATGACGTGAAGAAAAACGCCGAACTGCTGAATGCCGCCAACGGCGTGGCCGACTACGACAACCCGCTGTTCTCGCCGATCCGCGAAACCGAGTACAACTTCGAAATCAACTACGGTTTCCACGTCACCAACTGGCTGACCGTGCGTCCCAACCTGCAATACGTTGTCCAACCGGGCGGCGTGGATAAAGTCGACAACGCGCTGGTGGCGGGCCTGAAAATTCAGTCTACGTTCTAACGCTGTTGCGATAAGCTCCTTCTCTCTGTGCGCATTTTGCGGGTAGCCATGGCTATCCGCTTTTTTTTGGGTGGCACTGTGATATTTGGGACCGTGGCACATGCATGAGCAACCGCTGCAACGCTTTTTCAAATCCCTGCGCGAGCGTCCGGTGTTCGCCTGGGAGCGCTTTCAGATGCGCGACGTGTTGGTGATCGACCATCCGCTGTGCCAGGCGGTGTTCAGTCGCCAGGGCGCGCAACTGTTGCACTTTCAGCCCCGTGGCCAGAAACCCTGGCTGTGGTGTGCGGCCAAGTGGCCGCAAGTCGGCGCCATCCGTGGCGGCGTGCCGGTGTGCTGGCCGTGGTATGGCCGCCATCCGTGCGAAAACGCGTGGCCGTCCCATGGTTGGGCGCGGTTGATCGACTGGAAACTGCTCGACAGCAGCAGCGACGACGACGGCGTGCGCCTGCACTGGCAATTGCAGCTGTGCGACTGGCAGGTCGACCTGCACGCGCACCTGGGCGACACCCTGGAATTGCGCCTGAGCACCGAGCACCAGGACGAGTTGCCGTGCCAGTTGAGCCATGCTTTGCACGCTTACTGGCGTATTGGTCACGTCGATGAGATAGCGCTGTCTGGGCTCGACGGCGCGCACGGTTACGACCAGCTCAATCGCCAGGCGTGCCAGCAGGAAGGCGAACTAAGGGTTGATGGCGGCTGCCAGCGGGTGTTCCAGCACGATGGCGAACTGCACCTCAAGGATCACGCCTGGCAGCGTGAATTGTGCATTGATACCGGCGACAGCGCCGACACCGTCGTATGGCATCCCGGCAGCCGGCCGCTGCTGGGGGTGAGCTTCAACGAAGCGTCGGGGTTTGTGTGCGTGGAGTCGGCGATGGCCGGGGCGAGTCTGGCGCCGGGGGAGAGGGCGCATCTCAGTTTGCAGGCGCGGGCAGGCGCCTAGCACATTGTCGTAGATACCGTCTTATCCGACACTGCGCAAAACCGTAGCAGCTGCCGAGCGCAAGCGAGGCTGCGTCAGGCGCGCTGCCGATTCAAGCCCGAGTCGCAGCCGACGCAGCCTCGCTTGCGCTCGGCAGCTGCTACGGTGGCAGGGGCTTAGTTGAACTCATCCCCCACCGGATACCGGCTGTCATTCAAGCTCTCTTTGATCTTGCGCAAATGCGGCTGGAAATCCACTCCACGGCGCAAGGTCATACCGGTCGCCAGCACATCCAGCACCGTCAACTGAATGATCCGTGAGGTCATCGGCATATAGATGTCGGTGTCTTCGGGCAGTGGAATGTTCAGGCTTACGGTACTGGCCTTGGCCAGCGGCGAGTTCTCGGCGGTTACGCCCAGCACCGACGCACCGTTTTCCCGGGCGATACGCGCCACTTCCACCAGCTCACGGGTGCGCCCGGTGTAGGAAATAATCACGAACAGCTCGCCCGTGTGGGCCACCGAGGCGATCATGCGTTGCATCAGCACGTCGGCGTGGGCGGTGACCGCCAGGTTGAAGCGGAAAAACTTGTGCAGCGCGTCCATGGCCACCGGCGCTGAAGCGCCCAGGCCGAAGAAGTGGATCTGCCGCGCCTGGATCAACAGGTCCACGGCCTTGCTGATCAGGGCCGGGTCCAGGGCCTGGCAGGCGGCATCCAGTGAGGCGATGGCGCTGCCAAAGATCTTCTGGGTGTAGGCCTCGGGGTTATCATCGGCCTCCACGGCGCGGCTGACATACGCTGCGCCACTGGCCAGGCTTTGCGCCAACTGCAATTTAAGTTCAGGGTAACCGCTGACGCCGAACGAACGGCAGAAACGGTTGACCGTCGGTTCACTGACCGAGGCGGCCTGGGCAAGGGCTGCGATGGAGAAGCGGGTCGCCTGCTGCGGGTTGAGCAGGATGACCTCGGCCACTTTTTTCTCAGCCTTGTTCAATTCTTCGAGGCGGTTCCGGATCTGTTCCAGAAGATTTCGCACGCGGTCCATTCAGTCTTTCCTTCGGGCGACGATGCAAATAAAGGGTGGCAACCAATCGACGAGTGGCCTTTTGCGGTGGCCTATCCTACTGAGGGTAGCTGAACACCACCACTCGGAATGCGTATTTCCGGAAAATGTTGTGGTTATTACTACATTTTTCCTTGAGTGATGCCTTGAAAAAAGGTATTTGTAGCTTAACTTGATAAAAGAACAAACATCATGCCTTCGATAACCGTAGAACCCTGCACCTTTGCCCTGTTTGGCGCCTTGGGTGATCTGGCGCTGCGCAAGTTATTTCCTGCCCTCTATCAACTCGATGGCGCCGGGCTGCTGCACGACGATACCCGTATCCTGGCCCTGGCCCGGGAAGCCGGTTCCGAGCAGCAACACCTGGCCCATATCGAAAAAGAATTGCGTAAATACGTCGGCAAGGAACTGGACGAGAGCATCGCCCAGCGCTTCCTGGCGCGCCTGACCTATGTCCACGTCGACTTCATGAAAGCCGATGACTACGTGGCCCTGGCGGAAAAGGCCGGCACCGAGCAACGCCTGATTGCCTACTTCGCCACGCCTGCGGCGGTGTACGGTGCGATCTGCGAGAACCTGTCCAAGGTCGGCCTGGCGGAAAACACCCGCGTCGTGCTGGAGAAACCCATCGGTTCGGACCTGGAATCCTCGCGCAAGGTCAACGACGCCGTGGCGCAGTTCTTCCCGGAAAACCGCACCTACCGTATCGACCACTACCTGGGCAAAGAGACCGTCCAGAACCTGATCGCCCTGCGTTTCGCCAACAGTCTGTTCGAAACCCAGTGGAACCAGAACTACATCTCCCACGTGGAAATCACCGTGGCCGAGCAGGTCGGTATCGAAGGCCGTTGGGGCTATTTCGACAAGGCCGGCCAGCTGCGCGACATGATCCAGAACCACCTGCTGCAACTGCTTTGCCTGATCGCCATGGACCCGCCGGCCGACCTGTCCGCCGACAGCATCCGTGACGAGAAGGTCAAGGTGCTCAAGGCCCTGGCGCCGATCAGCCCGGATGGCCTTACCACTCAAGTGGTGCGTGGCCAGTACATCGCCGGCTACAGCGCCGGCAAGCCGGTGCCCGGTTACCTGGAAGAAGAGAACTCCAACACCCAGAGCGACACCGAAACCTTCGTCGCCCTGCGCGCCGATATTCGTAACTGGCGTTGGGCCGGGGTGCCGTTCTACCTGCGCACCGGCAAGCGCATGCCGCAGAAGCTGTCGCAGATCGTCATCCATTTCAAGGAACCGTCCCACTACATCTTCGCCCCCGAACAGCGCCTGCAGATCAGCAACAAGCTGATCATCCGCCTGCAGCCGGACGAAGGTATTTCCCTGCGCGTGATGACCAAGGAGCAGGGCCTGGACAAGGGCATGCAACTGCGCAGCGGGCCACTGCAATTGAATTTTTCCGACACCTATCGCAGCGCGCGCATCCCCGATGCCTACGAGCGTTTGCTGCTGGAAGTGATGCGCGGCAATCAGAACCTGTTTGTTCGCAAAGATGAAATCGAAGCCGCGTGGAAGTGGTGTGACCAGTTGATCGCCGGGTGGAAAAAATCCGGTGATGCGCCCAAGCCGTATGCGGCGGGGTCCTGGGGGCCGATGAGCTCGATTGCACTGATCACGCGGGATGGGAGGTCTTGGTATGGCGATATCTGAATTGAAACTGCCTCGGGGCGTGACTGCCCACGAGTACCGCACGCCTGTGCTGCTGGCGGACGGCCTGGCCAACGACGTGGCCGAACAACTGCGCGCGGCCATCAGTGCCCGTGGCGAAGCGACCCTGGTGGTGTCCGGTGGCCGCAGCCCCGTGGCGTTTTTCCAGAACCTGGCCAAGCAAGGCCTGGACTGGTCCAAGGTCACCATCACCCTGGCCGATGAGCGCTGGGTGCCGGTGGAACACGCCGACAGCAATGCCGGCCTGTTGAAGCAGCACCTGTTGCAAGGCCCGGCGGCCAAGGCCAGGTTCCTCAGCCTGTACAGCGCCGCCGCCAACCTTGAAGACGCTGCCGAGCAGGCCGATCGCCTGCTGGCCGAGTTGCCGGCCATTGATGTGCTGGTGCTGGGCATGGGCGATGACGGCCACACCGCATCGCTGTTTCCCAACAGCCCGAACCTCGCCGCTGCACTGCAGGCCGACGGTACCCGCCGTTGCTGGCCGATGCTGGCGCCGACCGTGCCGCACCAGCGCCTGACCATGAGTCGCGCATTGCTGGCCACGGCCCACTACACCGCGCTGTCGATTTCCGGCAGTTCGAAATTGACCACCTTGAGCGCCGCGCTGGCCAGTGACGACGTTGCTGCCATGCCGATTCGCGCGTTTTTGCAACCTACTTTAGAGATTTACTGGTGCCCATGAGCCAAGGATCAGCCGCTATGAAAAGCCCTCAACCGACCGTGTCCATGGCGGATAAAGTTGCCCTGATCGACAGCCTCTGCGCCAAGGCGCGGATCCTGCCGGTGATCACCATTGCCCGCGAGCAGGACATCCTGCCGCTGGCCGATGCCCTGGCAGCCGGTGGTTTGACCGCATTGGAAGTGACCTTGCGTTCCGAGTTCGGCCTCAAGGCCATTCAGGTGCTGCGTGAGCAGCGGCCTGAACTGTGCACCGGCGCCGGCACCGTACTCGACCGCCACATGCTTGAAGCGGCGGAAGTCGCCGGTTCGCAATTTATCGTCACCCCCGGCATCACCCGTGACCTGCTGGAAGCCTCGGTGCACAGCCCGATCCCGCTGCTGCCAGGCATCAGCAACGCCTCCGGCATCATGGAAGGCTACGGCCTGGGCTACCGTCGCTTCAAGCTGTTCCCGGCCGAAGTCAGCGGTGGTGTCGCCGCGATCAAGGCCTTGGGCGGCCCGTTCGGCGAAGTGAAATTCTGCCCGACCGGCGGCGTCGGCCCGGCCAATATCAAAAGCTACATGGCGTTGAAAAACGTGATGTGCGTGGGCGGCAGCTGGATGCTTGACCCGGAGTGGGTCAAGAACGGCGACTGGGCCCGCATCCAGGAAGTCACCGCGCAGGCGCTGGCGCTGCTGGATTGATCTGATTCATCGAATCGTTGTTGCTGTGCTTAACGGCATTTTTGCGGTGCACTTGGTCGGTGTACCGCTTTTTTTTTGCCGGTAAAAACCTGAGGCCCACCTTTAATCTCTGCTTAGCTCGGTAATGGCATTGACCAGGACATTGATGTCCTCCGCCGACGTCACCAACCCCGGTGTCACGCGGATACAGGTACCAAACGCCGCACCGGTGCGCGTAGTAGTGAACAGCCCATAGTCCTTGAGCATGCGATCCACCATCACCTGCTGATCCCGCCCGCTGAACTTGAACGCCGTAATCCCGCAATACAGCCGTGGATCATCCGGCGTCAGCACCTCGATCCCCGGCAACGGTCGCACCTGTCTCACCCATAAATCCCGCAGGTAATTGATCCGCGCGCCCTTGGCCGCCGCGCCACCCAGCGCGCGATGTTCTTGCAGTACCAGCGGCAAGGTCATCAGTGCCGGAAAGTTCGGCGTGCTGTACGACGTACGTGCCCGCACGTCGGTGGCGGGGTAGTGGAACTCGCCCATGTCCGGATCAATATCTGCCAGGCGTTCGGGGGCGATATAGAGAAACCCCAGGGTCAGCGGCGCGCCGATCCATTTGTGCAGGTTGAAGCCGGCGAACGCAATGCCCAGTTCGGCGAGGTTGAACTCGATCTGGCCCAGTGCATGGGCGCCGTCGAGGATCACGTCGATGGCATGCTCACGCGCAGCCTTGGCGATGGCCTCTACGGGCATCACCAGGCCGGTGCGGTGGGTCACATGGGTCAGTGCCATGAGCTTCAGGCGCGGGTATTGGGCGAACGCATCGCGATAGGTCTGCATCAGGCTGTCGAAACTGGCCGGGTGGGTGTGGGACAGTTCTATCACCTCCACACCGCGAACCCCCGCCAACCAGCGCATCGCGCCTTTGACCGTGTCGTACTCCAGGTCGCTGATCAGCACCTGATCGCCGGGTTGCAGGCGGTTGTAGTTGCGGATCAGCGACTGCAAGGCTTCGGTGGCGTTGCGGGTAAAGGCGACTGCCTCGGGGTCGACGTCGATCAGGCCTGCGAGTTGGCGACGGATCTCGACGTTTTCACCTTGCTCGAAGCGCTGGCGCACATACAGCGAGTTGCTGCGGTTGATAAACGCCACATGCTCCAGGTACTGCGCCTGCACCTCGCGGCTCATACGCCCGAAGTAGCCGTTCTCCAGGTTGATCGGGCCGGGCTCCAGCGCATAGCGCTGGGCGATGGCCTGCCAGTGAGGTTCGTTGTCAGCATTCCTTGGCATGGCGAGTCTCTTAATGGCGGGGGGCGGGTTTGCCGTGTTTAACGCGCAGCGGTTCCAACAATTCAGACAAGCCGTTGTGGTCGATTTCCTGCATCAATGCCAGCAACCCACCCAGTTCGCCGTGGGGAAAGCCTTCGCGGGCGAACCAGTTGAGGTAGGGACCCGGCAGGTCGGCGATGATCCGGCCCTTGTACTTGCCGAAGGGCATTTCGCGGGTGATCAGCAGTTCGAGTTTTTCGGGATTCATGGGCTTCGTGTGAATAAGACGAGGTCTTCGAAAATACAGGCATTCTGCATGAAGGCCAAATGACAGATCATGCAAATAACGCACATACAGATGGTTCAAATATTTTTAAGTCATTGAAAATAAATATAAAAGTAATTTTTCAAAACCTGGCACGAGCGCTGCAATCATTAAGGCAACCCTTCTTCACCTGCCTAAGGAATTGAAAAATGACTGACATCAACAAAGAATCGATCTCCGTACTGAACGACCTGATCGAGACCAGCATCGACGGCCAGAAAGGCTTCAAGGAATGCGCAGAAGACATCAAGCATCCGGAACTCAAGGCGCTGTTTGCCAAGCGCTCCGCTGACTGCGCTACCGCCGCCGCCGAATTGAAGACCGCCGTGCGTGCCCTGGGCGGTGATCCGGAAGACTCCGGCAGCGTAGCCGGCGCCCTGCACCGTGGCTGGGTCGACGTGAAGTCGATGGTGACCGGTAAGGACGAAGAGGCTGTGCTGAACGAAGCCGAGCGCGGCGAAGATCACGCACTGAAGGCTTATAAAGAAGCCATCGAGAAGATCAACAAGCACAACCTGCTGGGCATTCGTGACCTGGTTGAGCGTCAGTACCACGGCGTGCAACGCAATCACGACCAGGTAAAAGCCCTGCGTAACCAGGCTCGCGCTCAGTCGTAAGCGCTCCTAAGCGCTGCTGTGTAAGACATGTGGGAGGGGGCTTGCTCCCGATAGCGGTGGATCAGTCGATATTTCAATCACTGACACACCGCCATCGGGGGCAGCCCCCTCCCACATTTGCAGGGTGTTGGCCTTGAAAACCGTACTCAGCCGATGCTGATCGGCGGCAACTCGGTCAAGGTCACGACCTGCTGCTTGCGTGGTGCAAGAATTTCCGCCTCGCCATCCACGACCAGCTCATCGCGCTGGTTGAACACACGGGTGGCAATGCGTACGCGAAACTTCGGCAGCTTCTCGAGGATTTCCAGGCGCACGGTCAGGGTATCGCCGATTTTCACCGGCTTCTGGAAGCTCATCTGCTGGCCGATATAGATAGTGCCCGGCCCGGGCAGCTCACACGCAACGGCCGCGCTGATCAGGGCGCCGCTGAACATACCGTGGGCGATACGCTCCTTGAACATGGTCGCCTTGGCGTATTCGGCATCCAGGTGTACCGGGTTGTGGTCGCCGGACATGGCGGCAAACAGCTGGATATCACGCTCTTCGACGGTCTTGCTGTAGCTGGCGGTCTGGCCGACTTCAAGGGCTTCGTACGGGGTGTTGGTTACCTGGGTCATCTAAAGGTGCATCCTGTGGCTAATCGGTAATTTAACTATCTGATTTTAAACGTAAATTTATTCGCAGTGGGCCGGCCTGCGCAAGGTCAGGGCCTGGTCGAGCCACGTCAGCACATCGGCGGTGACTTCGTCGCGATTGGTTTCGTTGAACACTTCGTGACGCGCCTGCGGGTAGATATTCAGTTGCAGGTGCTGGCTGCCGGCCTCACGCAGGGCATGGGCCAGGCTTTTGAGACGCTTGCCCTCACTGACCGGATCACATTCGCCGCCCATCACCAGGATCGGCAGGCCCGGATCGATCTGGGCGAGATTGGACGCTTTGCTGATTTGCTGCAAGCCGCCGAGCAGATCGATCCATAGTTGGTTGGTACAGCGGAAGCCGCAGAGTGGATCGTTGATGTATTTGTCGACTTCGTTCGGGTCACGGCTGAGCCAGTCGAACGCGGTGCGAGTGGGCTTGAATGCCTTGTTGAACGAGCCGAACGACAGGAACTCGATCAACGCACTGCGCCCGCGCACACCCTGGCGCAGGCGTTCGGCGCGAGCGATCAGCCGTGCGGCGCGGTACAGCGCCACGGGCTGGAAATTCGAACCGCTGAGAATCGCTCCATGCAGGCTGGCGCTGTGGTGCAGCAGGTAGGCCTGGGCGATATAGCTGCCCATGCTGTGGCCCAGCAAAATGATCGGCAGCCCCGGCTGCTGCTGGCCGATGTGCTGGTTGAGGCTGGCCAGGTCGCCGACCACTTTGTTCCAGCCATCCTTTTCGGCATACAGGCCCAGCGTACCTTCGTCGGCGGTGCGGCCGTGGCCACGCTGGTCCGGCGCATACACGCCATAGCCTGCACTGCACAAGGCTTCGGCCAGCCGCGCATAGCGCCCGCTGTGCTCCGCCATGCCGTGGGACAGCATGACCACCGCCTTGGCCGGGCCGTCGGGCATCCAATGATTGACGTACAGGCGGCTGCGGTCATTCGCGGTCAGCCAGAAGGTGCTGTGGTTCATGGGGTTCCCTTTCTCAAGGTCTGCTCAAGGTCTGCTCGACGTTGTTGCAGTGTATAGCTCATCTGTCAGGCGACGGGGTATCTGCCTGCGCATCAGGGACAAGATTCATACAATCAATGACGCAATTTGCTGTATTTGCCTGTTTGGCCATAGCTGCTAACGTCCCCCAAGCTCCGCTTTCTATAAAAGCGGCCGGACACCTTCAGGTAAGGGGACAAGAATAATGCAACCTGATTTCTGGAATGACAAACGCGCGGCGGGCGTTCCCAATGACATCGACCTGTCGGCCTACAAGTCGGTAATCGAAGTCTTCGAGCGCTCGTGCAAGGCCTTTGCCGACCGTCCGGCATTCAGCAACATGGGCGTCACCCTGACCTACGCCGAGCTTGAGCGCCAGAGTGCGGCGTTCGCCGGCTACCTGCAGCAGCACACCGACCTCAAGCCCGGCGAGCGCATCGCCGTACAGATGCCCAACGTGCTGCACTACCCGATCGCCGTGTTCGGCGCACTGCGCGCCGGGCTGATCGTGGTCAACACCAACCCGCTCTACACCCCGCGCGAGATGCGCCACCAGTTCAAGGACGCCGGCGTGCGTGCCCTGGTCTACCTCAACCTGTTCGGTTCGCGGGTGCAGGACGTGTGCACCGACACCGAGATCGACTACCTGATCGAAGCCAGGATGGGCGACTTCATGCCCGCTGCCAGAGGCTGGCTGGTCAACACCGTGGTCGACAAGGTCAAGAAGATGGTCCCGGCCTACCACCTGCCGCGTGCGGTGTCGTTCAAGCGCGCCCTGCGCATGGGCGCGGGCCTCGGCGTGACGCGCCATCCGGTGAACCTGGACGATATTGCCGTGCTGCAATACACCGGCGGCACCACCGGCCTGGCCAAGGGCGCGATGCTCACCCATGGCAACCTGGTGGCGAACATGCAACAGGCGCGCGCGTGCATGTCCCAGGTGGGCGACGACGGCCACCCGCTGATCAAGGAAGGGCAGGAGGTGATGATCGCGCCGCTGCCGCTGTACCATATCTATGCCTTCACCGCGAACTGCATGTGCATGATGGTCTCGGGTAACCACAACGTACTGATCACCAACCCCAGGGACATCGGTGGGTTTATCAAGGAGCTGAAAAAGTGGCGCTTTACCGGGCTGCTGGGGCTCAACACGCTGTTTGTGGCGTTGATGGACCACCCGGAGTTCAAGAACCTGGATTTCTCCCACCTCAAGCTCACCAACTCCGGCGGTACGGCCCTGATCAAGGCTACGGCCGAACGCTGGGAGCAGATCACCGGCTGCTCGATCGGCGAGGGCTATGGCCTGACGGAAACTTCGCCGGTGGCCAGCACCAACCCCTACGGCAAGAAATCACGCCTGGGGACCGTGGGCATCCCGGTGCCCGCCACGGCGATGAAGGTAATTGATGACGAAGGCACCGAGCTGCCCCTGGGCGAGCGCGGTGAGTTGTGCATCAAGGGCCCGCAGGTGATGAAGGGCTACTGGCAGCAACCGGCGGCCACTGCTGAGGCTCTGGACGCCGAAGGCTGGCTGAAGACCGGTGACATCGCGGTGATCGACGAAGATGGGTTTGTGCGCATTGTCGACCGCAAGAAGGATTTGATCATCGTCTCGGGTTTCAATGTATACCCCAACGAAATCGAGGACGTGGTGATGGCCCATCCGGCCGTGGCCAACTGCGCGGTGATCGGCGTGCCGGACGAGCGCACGGGGGAGGCGGTGAAGCTGTTCGTGGTGGCGCGTGCAGAAGGGGTGAGCCTTGAGGAGTTGAAGGCGTACTGCAAGACCAACTTCACGGGTTACAAGGTGCCCAAGCACATTGTGTTGCGCGACTCGTTACCGATGACGCCGGTAGGGAAGATCCTGCGCAGGGAACTACGCGACATCGCCTGATGTGAGATGCGGTAAAAATGTGGGAGGGGCGGTGCGACGATTCGACTTGCCCCCTCCCACATTTGTCGTGCGTCGTCCTGAAGGCCTTATTCCAGAGCCTTTCCTCAAGGTATTTCACTTCTGTTTAAAGTGTGACCAAATATTGTAGGACAGTCGTGATTATGACTGCGGGGCCCTCTTTAGGCTCTAGTCGGCCCTTGGCAAAGCTGCTACTCTCGGCGCGCTTTGTGACGTCTAGGCCTGCTTGAAAGCGCCAGATTCACCAAAAAAAACATACACCAATAATAATCGCATCAAATGCGATGATGAATTCGCGTCGCTGAGGAGTGGGCTTCCATGCACGAAGACTTTTGGAAGGATAAGTACCCCGCCGGGATTGCTGCAGAAATCAATCCAGACGAGTATCCGAATATTCAGGCGGTATTGAAGCAGTCCTGCCAGCGCTTCGCCAACAAACCGGCCTTCAGCAACCTGGGCAAGACGATCACCTACGGTGAATTGTACGAACTGTCCGGCGCCTTCGCCGCGTACCTGCAACAGCATACCGACTTGAAGCCCGGCGATCGCATTGCCGTGCAGTTGCCCAATGTCCTGCAATACCCGGTCGCCGTGTTCGGTGCCATCCGTGCCGGCCTGATCGTGGTCAACACCAACCCGCTGTACACCGCGCGGGAAATGGAACACCAATTCAATGATTCCGGCGCCAAGGCGCTGGTCTGCCTGGCCAACATGGCCCACCTGGCGGAAAAGGTCGTGCCCAAGACCGCCGTCAAGCATGTGATCGTCACCGAAGTCGCCGACCTGTTGCCGCCGCTCAAGCGCCTGCTGATCAACAGCGTCATCAAGTACGTGAAGAAAATGGTCCCGGCCTATCACTTGCCCAAGGCGATCAAGTTCAACGACGTACTCGCCAAGGGCCAGGGGCAAGCGGTCAACGAAGTCTGCCCGGCCAGCGGCGATGTGGCCGTATTGCAATACACCGGTGGCACCACCGGCGTGGCCAAGGGCGCGATGCTCACCCACCGCAACCTGGTCGCCAACATGTTGCAATGCAAGGCGCTGATGGGCTCCAACCTCAATGAAGGTTGCGAGATCCTGATCACGCCGCTGCCGCTGTACCACATCTATGCATTCACCTTTCATTGCATGGCGATGATGCTGATCGGCAACCACAACATCCTGATCAGCAACCCGCGCGACCTGCCGGCGATGGTCAAGGAACTGTCGAAGTGGAAGTTCAGCGGCTTTGTCGGCCTGAACACTCTGTTCGTGGCGCTGTGCAACAACGAAGCCTTCCGCAAGCTGGACTTCTCCGCGCTGAAAGTCACCCTGTCGGGCGGCATGGCCCTGCAACTGGCGGCGGCCGAGCGTTGGAAAGCCGTGACCGGTTGCGGCATCTGCGAAGGCTACGGCATGACCGAAACCAGCCCGGTGGCCACGGTGAACCCGATCCAGCATATCCAGATCGGTACCATCGGCATTCCGGTGCCGTCGACCCTGTGCAAGGTCATCACCGACGACGGCGTCGAGCTGGCCCTGGGTGAAGTCGGCGAACTGTGCGTCAAGGGCCCGCAGGTGATGAAGGGCTACTGGCAGCGCGAAGACGCCACCGCCGAGATGCTCGACAGCGAAGGCTGGCTGAAGACCGGCGACATCGCGATCATCCAGCCGGATGGCTACATGCGCATCGTCGATCGCAAGAAAGACATGATCCTGGTCTCCGGTTTCAACGTGTATCCCAACGAGCTGGAAGACGTGCTGGCGGGCCTGCCGGGCGTGCTGCAGTGCGCGGCCATCGGTGTGCCGGATGAAAAGTCCGGCGAACACATCAAGCTCTTCATCGTGGTCAAGCCGGGCGCCACCCTGACCAAGGAGCAGGTCATGGAGCATATGCGCGCCAATGTCACCGGCTACAAAGTGCCAAAGGCCGTGGAGTTCCGCGATGCGTTGCCGACCACCAACGTGGGCAAGATCCTGCGCCGCGAATTGCGCGATGAAGAGTTGAAGAAACTCGGTCTTAAAAAGTAATCCGATCCAAATGTGGGAGGGGCTTGTCCCCTCCCACATTTTTTTGACCGCGTTCTTACACGGCGAACTGCGCGAAGCTGACACCCGCACCCGCCGGCCGCACATCCTTCAAGAACGAATCCTTATCCGCGCTCAGCTCCAGGGTAATCTCCGGCTTGCGCTTGCCTGCGTTGCGCACCACCAGTCCCTCGAGCTTTTCACGCAGGAACACGGTCGGCACCTTCAGGTGCAGCAGCTGGTCGGTCTCGGCGTTGTGCATCAACAGGTGAATCCACTCGTACTGGCCGACGGCAATACGCCCCACCGGCAGATCGAACCACCAGATGTTGCGTTTGCGGTCCAGGTCGGTGAAGTGGCAGTTATTGACGCCGAGTACGGCACCGCCCAGTTCCTGGTTTCTGCGGGCGATGGCCTGTGCTTTATTGAGTTTCATAACCTTCCTACGGGATCTGTTATTCAGCGTTGGAGCCTGAATGTGCCGGGCATTCTCGTGGGTTGGCTGCAAAACATAAAGCCAAACCTGTCGTTGGCGATGAAATGTTCACCGAAAAATAATTGAAACTCTGCCGAACGGCCTTGGGTCAATCTCTACGTAATGACCAAAACCCTTTGATTGTTCTTTCGGAGAAATACCATGGGCAGCACAGCGGATAAGGCAAAAGGTTTGAAAGACGAAGCCGTCGGTAACATCAAGCAAGGCGTCGGCAAAGTCACCGGCAACGACAAACTGCGCGCTGAAGGCGTCGTGCAGGAAAAGAAAGGCCAGGTTGAAAAAGCCGTGGGCGACACCAAGGACGCGGTGAAAAAAGCGACCAAGTAAGACTGCCATCGTGTAGCCCGACGGCCATCCACGGATGGCCGTTTTTATGTCACATGCAGTGATTAAAGTTTCGAAATTGTTTCAAGGTCGCCAAATAGGCTACCTTGATGTAGAAAACGGCCCCTGAGTCGCCCACGACCCCCTTTTTGCGGCGAAAGGAGACGCTATGATTTTTCCGGTTCTCGATGGTCTCAAGCTCCACACAGTGCTGGTGCGCACCGTCAAGGAATTCGTCGATGACGAGATGTCCACCTACGCCTCGGCACTGGCCTACCAGATGCTGTTTTCGTTATTTCCCTTCCTGCTGTTCCTTATCGCCCTGATCGGTTTCCTGCACCTGCCGGACTTTTTCACCTGGCTGCGCCTGCAATCGGAGCTGGTGTTGCCGCCCCAGGCCCTGGAGCAGGTCAACCCGGTGATCGACCAGTTGCAGCAATCCAAGGGTGGCCTGCTCTCGGTGGGTATCGTGATTGCCCTCTGGACCGCCTCCGCTGGCGTGCGCCTGATGATGAGCGCCATGAACGCCGCGTACGACGTCGTGGAAGGCCGGCCGATCTGGAAGCGTTTCCCGCTGTCGGTTTTCTACACCATCGGCATCGCCGGCATGCTGCTGGCCGCCGCCGCGCTGATGGTGCTCGGCCCACAGGTGATGGAATGGCTGGCCGGCCAGATCGGCATGCAGGAATTCGTGGTGACCTTGTGGACCATCGTGCGATGGCCGCTGATCGTGATCCTGCTGATGTTTGCCGTGGCCCTCATGTATTACGTGATGCCGGACGTCGAGCAGAAGTTTCGCTTTATTACCCCGGGTTCGGTGCTCGCGGTGGTGGTGTGGATCGTCGCCTCCCTCGGTTTTGGCTACTACGTCAAAACCTTCGCCGACTACAACGCCATGTATGGCAGCATCGGTGCGATCATCGTGTTGCTCCTGTACTTCTACATTTCCGCCGCCGTGCTGTTGCTGGGGGCGGAGATGAATGCCGTGATCGAGCACATGTCGGCCGAAGGCAAGGAGCCAGGCGCAAAGGATTTCGATGAGCCCGCGCCCGCGCACGAAAAACAACATGTCTCCGGCCTCGGCCGCGACCACTCCAAACCCACTACCGATGAAGTCTGATCGATGATCCGTGAAATCCTGAAAATGGGCGATGAACGCCTGCTGCGTATCGCCCCGCCGGTACCGCCGGAAATGTTCGACAGCCCCGAGCTGTGGCAATTGATCGACGACATGTTCCAGACCATGGAGCACGTGGGCGGCGTCGGCCTGGCCGCGCCGCAGATTGGCGTCGACCTGCAACTGGTGATCTTTGGGTTCGAAGCCAGCGAGCGCTACCCGGATGCGCCGCCGGTGCCGCAGACCATCCTGATCAACCCGTTGATCACGCCGCTCAGCCCGGTGCTGGAAGAAGGCTATGAAGGCTGCCTGTCGGTGCCCGGACTGCGTGGTGCGGTGGACCGTTACCAGCAGATTCGCTACGAGGGGTTTGATCCGAAGGGCGAGCCGATCGTACGTTTTGCCGATGGCTTCCACGCGCGGGTGGTGCAGCATGAATGCGATCACCTGATCGGCCGGCTGTACCCCTCGCGCATTACCGACTTCAGCAAGTTCGGCTTTATTGAAGTGATGTTTCCCGACATGGACCCAACCGCTGACGAGTAATCGCCGACCCGTTGAGAACAAAATGTGGGCGGGACCAGGTTATTTGGCCGGTTTGACGAACCGCAACGTCATCCGGTCTGACTCGCCAATCGACACATATTTTGCCTTGTCCTGCTCCCCCAATTTCAACGTCGGCGGCAACGTCCACACGCCGGCGGGATAATCCTTGGTGTCCTTCGGGTTGGCGTTGACCTCGCTCTGGCCTACCAGCTTGAACCCCGCGTCGGTGGCCAGTTTCACCACCTGGGCGGTGGTCAGGTAACCGCTGTCCTTGATCGCCTCCAGCTCGGCCCCGTCCTTGGCCCGGTGATCTTCCACACCCAGCACGCCACCCGGTTTCAACACCGTGTAGAACGCGTGGAACGTGGCCTCGGCGGTATCGGCCAGCACCCAGTTATGCACATTGCGGAACGTCAGCACGGCGTCAGCCGAAGCAGGTTTGCCGAACACCGGTGCCTTGGGGTCGAACTCGACCACGTCTGCCTTGGCATAGCGCGTAGGGTCGGCGGCGAATTTGTTTTTCAGATTCTCTTCGGACGTGCGTGCATAGGCGCTGCTGCTCGGCGCTTGTACGGCGGCGATGTAATGCCCGTGCTCCTTGAGCAACGGTGCCAGCAGTTCGCTGTACCAACCGCCCCCTGGGGTAATTTCGATCACGGTCTGCCTGGCGCGCAGGCCAAAGAATTCCAAGGTCTGCTGCGGGTGGCGATAGCCGTCGCGGGCGCTGTTGGCCGGGTCGCGCCAGCTGCCGGCCAACACGCTGGCGTATTGCTGGGCGCTGATCGGTGCGTCGGCGGCCTGGCTGAACGTGGGAACGAGGAGGGCGGTAAGGGACAGCGCTGCAAAGGTCGCTTTCATGATCATCCGAAAAGTGGGCCACTGTGTCGCCGAGGCTAGCATGGGGCCCATGCGGGGCGATCACACATTATCCGAGGACGACCTCACTAAACGATCTAAGCCCATCGCGATCATCGGTTTGTTACGTTTGTAGCGCACCAGTCGCTCGCTGAGGGATTGCGGCAATAGCGTGTCCTGGGTGAAACCCATGCGCTGATACAAACCCTCCAGGTCCGGATGGCACAACAACCACAGCGTGCCTTGCACCTCGGCCGCCGCCGCGGCTATCAATCGCCCCGCCAACCCCTGGCCGCGATACGCCGGGTCGACAAACACGCCGGTCAACCACTGTCCGCCGATCACGGGTGTCAGGCACAGACCGGCGACAATCTCGCTGTCGCGCGCTACCCACAAACGCCCGCCCTTGAGTGCCTTCATCGGTGAGTCATGACGGCGATAAAACTTGTTCAGCAGCGGCCATAGCGGCTCAGCCAGGGGGGCGATGTGCAGTTCGGGCATGGTGTTTGGGCAACATAATCAAGGGCCGGGGATTATAAGCGCCTTCTGTGCGGCAATAGGTGGTATACCCAGTGTTACATCCCCTGTAAGTGGAGCATGCATCATGGCCAAAGGTATGGATTCAAAGAAAGCCGCGAAGAAGAAACCGGCAAAGACCGCCGACGAAAAACGCGCCGACAAGAAAGCCAAGAAAACCGAGACAGGCCTGTTCGGTCACTGAGTTAATGATCATTCCCACGCACCCGCGTGGGAATGCCGCCAGGGACGCTCGGCGTCCCACCTGTGACTTAGATCGCCGCCAGGGTTTCCTTCACTGCCTGCGCCTGCGGGTCAGTGGTCTTCGCCGCTACCTGCTGCTCTTGCTGCTGCTTCAAACGTTCGGCCACTTGCTTGGAAATGGCGTCCTGCTTTTCCTGTGACATGTTCTGCACATCCGCCTCGGTCAACCCTTGTTCCTTGAGCAATTGCTCACGGATACGCTCGGCCGGGGTTTTGCTCATGTAATCGGTGAAGTCTGTGCGGGCGGAGCTGGTGGCGGGGACATCCGTCGTCACCGTGGTGGCCGCTGTGCTGGCCTGCAACTGCACGCGGGTCTTGGCGAAAGCTTCGTCGATGCGATCGCCCGCCTTGTCCAGATCCTTCTGCGCGGCCGGCAGGGTCACGCTTTGCTGCGCCGCTTGCAGGGCGCCGCTGTACAGCGTGCTGGCGGCGGCGTTGGCAGGGTCCATGTCGGGACGCGTGATCTTTTGAAGGGTCGACACGGCTTGGGGGTTGTTGTTAACCAGCATGATCGGTTACCTGGGAAAATGTTCGGTGCCATAGCGGGAGCAAATAACATGCCGGGTCCGATAACCCCGGTTTGACTGGATTTGGCCTGGCCGCCGCGGCAAACATTGTCCCGCAGGCGGCCAACCGTTGCCGTCAATGGGCGATATTTTCCAAGGCCAGGTTGCGCGTACGCGGGCCGAACCAACTGATGGTGATCATCACGATCAGCATGCTGCTGGCAATAAACGCCAACACACCGGGTGTGCCCAGGTGTTCGAGGATAAAACCGATCAACAGGCTGCTGAACACCGTCGACAAGCGGCTGAACGAATAGCAGAACCCCACCGCCCGCGCGCGGATATTGGTCGGGAACAGCTCGCTCTGGTAGGAGTGGTAACTGAAGCTCAGCCAGGCGTTGCAGAAGGTGATCATCACCCCGCAGATTACCAGCCCCACCGCCGTGGTTTGCAGGGCGAACAGGCTGCCGAAGATCACCGCACCCATGGCGGAGCCGACGATCTGCCATTTGTTTTCGAAGCGGTTGGCCACCTTCACAAACAGCAACGGCCCCAGCGGGTAGGCGAGGGTGATGATAAAGGCGTACAGCAAGCTGTGGGTCACGCTGACACCCTGGCCCGAAAGCAGCGCCGGCAACCAGTTGCCGAAACCAAAGAAGCCGATGGCCTGGAACACATGGAACACAATCAGCATCAACGCGCGGCGGCGGTATGGCGGTTGCCAGATGTCGGCAAAACGGCCGCTGCCTTGCACGCTGACGGTTTCGGGTTCGGGTTCATCCAGGGGTTTGCCATGGTCTTTCCGGCAGCGTGCCTCCAGGGTGTCCATGATCCTGCCGGCTTCTTCGAAGCGGCCTTTCTGCGCCAGCCAGCGCGGTGATTCCGGCAGGCGCTTGCGCAGTTGCCAGATAAACAGCGCAAACACCGCACTGCTCAGCACCACCCAGCGCCAGCCCGACACCCCGAACGGCGCCTGGGGCACCAGCCACCATGACATCAATGCCACGGCCGGCACCGACAGGAACTGGATGAAAAACGCAAAGGCGAACGCCGAACTGCGCATGCGCTTGGGCACCAGTTCCGATAGGTAGGCGTCGATGGTCACCAGCTCGATGCCCAGGCCGATGCCCACCAGGAAACGCATGCCGATGATGCCCAGCGCGGACGTCTGAATGCCCATCAACACCGTAGCGACGGTGTACCAGATCAAGGCAAAGGTGAAGATCGCCCGGCGCCCGAAGCGGTCGGCGATGGGGCTGAGCAGGCTGGCGCCGAGGAACAGGCCGAGGAAGGTCGCCGAGGCGAACGCCGCCTGGTCGGAGAAGCCAAACACGCCCTCGCTGCCGGTGTGGAAAATCCCGTCACTGATCAGGCCGGGGCTGATGTAGGCGGTCTGGAACAAGTCATACAGCTCGAAAAAACCGCCGATCGACAGCAGCGCCACCAGGCGCCAGACCGTGGCGACGGCGGGCAGGCGGTCGATACGCGCGCTGATATGGGCGGCGCGGATCGGGTCGATGCCGTCTGTAGCAGGGAGTGCAGGCATGGCGGGAAAAACTCAGTCAGTGATGGGGATATCGAAGGCCTGAAATGCATCGTCCAGCGGATGGTAACCCAACACCCGTGTGGTTTCGCTCAGGTCCAGGCGCTTGAAACGGTTATTGGAAATGCCATGGGCGATCAGGTGTTTCACGCCCTCGGCCTCCACTGCACGCTGCAGCAGCTGCACGGCATCCCGCGGGCTGAGCCAGGCGCTGAGGTCGCGGGCGTTGTTCAGGTCGTGGGTTTCAACGAATTCGAACGCGCCGATGCGCAGGGCAATCGTCGACAGCGGGGTTTTCGCCGCGTAGTAGCCACACAGCGCTTCGCCGTAGCATTTGCTCACGCCATACAGGTTGGCCGGCATCACCTGCATGCCTGGGCTGATCTGCCGGTCTACCGGGTAGCCTTCGATGGTTTGCGCGCTGCTGGCGAACACCAGGCGCTGTACACCCGCCGCCACAGCGGCTTCGAACAGGTAGGTGGTGGCGAGGATATTGTTCGGCAGCAATTCGTCGAACGTGGCGCTGGCGTGGGGGATGCCCGACAGGTGCACGATCACATCGATGCCTTCGAGCAAGCTGGCGAGGCTGGCTTTGTCGCTGAGGTCGGCGTGCACGAAGCGGTGTTCGCCCAGGTCGAAATCAGGCGCGATGCGGTCGGTGAGGGTGAAACGGTAGCGGTCTCTCGAGGCTTCGAAAAACGTCTTGCCGATTCTGCCGCAGGCGCCGGTGAGCAGTACGTTGAGTCCTTTCACGTGCATGTCCTTAGTTATGCCCGTCGAGGGCGAAGAGCTGGAAACCCTGGTGCTGGCCGAGGCGCTGGTAGTAGGCGGCAATGGCGGGGTAGGCCGGGCGCGCCATGGGCGTCATCTGCCAGCGGTGCACCGAGAGGCCGATCAGGATGTCGGCGAGGGTGAATTCATCGCCGGCAACAAAGGCGCCGGTTTTGCTCAGTTGTTGCTCGAGGATGCCCATCTTGTCGTTCCATCGTTGCACGGCGGCTTCAATCTGCGCCGCGTCCAGGCCGTCCGGGTTATTGCGTACCAGGGCGGTGAAGGCATCGCCCCAGGCACGGTTGAGCTCGACGGCCTGCCAGTCGATCCACTGCTCGACCCGGGCGCGTGGGGCGGGCTCGATGGGCAGCAGGTCGTGGCGCTGGTAAAGCCCCACCAGGTAGCGGCAGATGGTATTGGACTCCCACAGCACGCCGTGGTCGTCGATCAGCACGGGTATCTGGGCATTGGGGTTCAGGGCGAGGAATTCGGCGGACTGGGTGGGCTGGAAGCCGATGCCCCAGTCTTCGCGCACGTAGTCGATGCCCAGTTCCTGGCAGGTCCAGAGCACTTTGCGCACGTTGATGGAGGACGTGCGACCCAGGATTTTCAGTGAATGTGCCATGGTGCTTTCCTTGCGATGGAGAACAGCCAATCTAGCAGGAGGGAGAAGCTACGGCGATGCCTCCGAGCGGGCGGGGTTAAAATGTGGGACTACGTGCTCTCGCGAACCTGCAACTCAAACCCCATATCCACCACCGGCTTGGCGATCCTGTTGCCCGCCATGATCGTCAACAAATGCTCCGCCGCCCGCCGCCCGATCGCTTCCCTGGGGGTACTGATGCTGCTCAGGCGCGGCACCATGAAGGACGACGCCGGCAAGTCGTTGAAACCCAGCACCGCGACACGTTCTGGCACTTTGATGCCGTGGCGCAAGGCTTCCAGCAGCGCGCCCTGTGCCAGGTCGTCGTTGCCGAAGAAGATCGCATCCACATCCGGATGGGCGGCCAGCAGTTGCAGGAACAGTTCGCCGCCCAGGCCCACCGAGGAAGGGCGTGGTGTCAGCAGTTCCAGCGCCGGGTCGTACAGGCCCGCCTGTTGCAGCGCACGGCGAAAGCCTTCGCCACGCAGCAGGGTGCGTTGGTCCAGTTGCGCGCCGATATACGCCAGGCGCTTGCGCCCACGGGAGATCAAATGTGCGGCCGCGGTTTCACCCGCCGCCAGCTGCGAGAAGCCCACGCAGTTCACGCCGGCATTGGGGTCCAGGTCCATCATGTACACACACGGCACATTGCTGGCCTCGACCATCCGTCGGGCGCTTTCGGTGCGATCGAAGCCGGTCAGCAGCAACCCGCGTGGCTGATAGGCCATGTAGTTGCGCAGCAGGTTTTCCTCTTCGTCGCGCGAATAGTGGGAGTTGCCGATCAGCACTTCAAAGCCCTTGGGCCGCAGCACCTGGTGGATGGCTTCGAGGGTTTCGATAAACAGCAGGTTGGACAACGACGGCACCAGGACTACCACCGAATGGCTCTGGGCCGAAGCCAGGGCACGGGCGGCGGGGTTGACCACGTAGTTGAGTTCGGCAGCGGCGTGCTGGACTTTTTCCACCAGTTCGATGGCCACGGTGCTGATGCCGCGCAACGCGCGGGAGGCGGTAATCGGGCTGACGCCGGCCAGGCGGGCAACTTCGTTGAGGGTAGGGCGACCGGTGGTGCGGGTATTTTTATCGTTCTTGGAGGTCATCAGGCGGCTTGCCAAACAAAAATCGAGGCACTAAGGTAGCGCTGTCTCCAAAAGGCTGCAAATTATTGAACTATGGGTTGCCTGATCCGGTTCAAATGATTGGAGCGGATGCACGCGTCACTCCATAAAAATGACAAGACGGCGCGGGAAAAGCCTGTTTTTGCACTCGCCTCACGGCGTGCAAAGGTAGCGCTATCTGCGTCTTGAGGTGTTCCATGAGTCAACCTGTTACCGCCCTGGTCATCATGGGTGTTGCCGGCTGTGGCAAGACCAGCGTCAGCGAGGCCCTGTGCCGCCTGAACGGTGCCACCGCCATTGAAGGCGACAGCTTTCACCCCGCCGCGAACATCGAAAAGATGAGCGCCGGCCATCCCCTCAACGACGACGACCGCGCCGGTTGGCTCGACATCCTGTGCGATGAACTGCGCCGTTCGCTCAAAGCCGGTGAACATCCGGTACTCACCTGCTCCGCGCTGAAAAAGAAATACCGCGACCACCTGCGCGAAGCCGCGCCGGGCCTGGGTTTTGTATTCCTGGAGTTGACCCGCGAAGTCGCCGCCGACCGCGTGTCCCATCGCCCCGGCCATTTCATGCCGGCCAGCCTCATCGACAGCCAGTTCGCCACCCTTGAATCGCCCAAGGGCGAGCCGCTGACCCTGGCCCTCAACGCCAGCGAAGACAGCGTCGAGGAGTTGGCCAGGCAGACCAACGCCTGGTGGCTGACACACGGTTTTGAACCATCCAACTGATTTTTTGCCGGAAAAGATAGCGCTATCCCCGGCAGGAAATTCAACACCCGCTTTAATAACAACAACAAACAGGAGAGACCCCCCATGTTTGGCATGTCCCACGAGTCGTACCTGCTGTTAGATGCAGTCGTTACCATCATCGGGCTGATCGTCTTGATCACCCGCTTCAAGGTTCACCCATTTATTGCGCTGATCATCGCGGCCGGCTTCCTTGGCCTGACCTCGGGCATGCCGGTGGACAAGATCATCAAGGCGTTCCAGGACGGTTTCGGCGGGGTGCTTGGCTTTGTCGGCATCATCCTCGCGCTGGGCACCATGCTCGGCAAGATGATGGCCGAATCCGGCGGTGCCGATCAGATCGCCCAGACCCTGATCCGCGCCTTTGGCAAGGACAAGGTCCAGTGGGCCATGATGTTCGCCGCATTCCTGGTGGGCATTCCGTTGTTCTTCGAGATCGGCTTTGTACTGCTGATCCCGCTGGTGTTTATCGTTGCGCGCCGCACCGGCGTGTCGCTGATCAAGATCGGCATCCCGCTGCTCGCCGGCCTCTCGGCAGTCCACGGCCTGGTGCCGCCGCACCCGGGCCCGCTGCTGGCCATCGGTGTGTTTGGCGCCGACATCGGCAAGACCATCCTGTACGGCCTGATCGTCGCGCTGCCGACGGCCATCATCGCTGGCCCGATCTTCGGTACGTTTATCGCCAAGTACATTCCGGGCAACCCGTCCCAGGAACTGGTCGATCAACTGGCCCGCGAGCCTGAGAACAAAAACCTGCCGAGCTTCAGTATCACCCTGGTCACCGTGCTGCTGCCGGTGTTCCTGATGCTGCTCAAAACCTTCGCCGACATCGCCTTTGCCGAAGGCAACGTGGTGCGCAACTGGATGGACATGATCGGTCACCCGATCACCGCCTTGCTGCTGGCGTTGCTGCTGTCGCTGTACACCTTTGGCAGCCGCCAGGGCATCCATTCCAAGCAGATCCTCAAGCTGCTCGACGCCAGCCTTGCGCCGACCGCCGCGATCATCCTGATCATCGGTGCCGGTGGTGGCTTCAAGCAGATGCTGGTGACCAGCGGCGTGGGTGACGTGATCGGCCACATGGCGGTAAACGCACAGATCAACCCGATCCTGCTGGCGTGGCTGGTGGCGGCGGTGATTCGTGTGGCGACCGGTTCGGCCACCGTGGCGACCATTACCGGCGCGGGCATCGTAGTGCCGGTGGTGGGGATGATTCCCGGAGTTAACCGTGAGCTGCTGGTGTTGGCGACGGGGGCGGGTTCGTTGATCCTGTCGCACGTCAACGATGCGGGGTTCTGGCTGGTGAAGCAGTACTTCAACATGACCGTGGCCGAGACCTTCAAGACCTGGACGGCGATGGAAACCATCCTGTCCGTTGTGGCACTGATCTTTATCATGTTGCTGTCGTTGGTGGTCTAACAGACACGCTACAAGACAAGGGTGAAAACCCAATCAACTATGGGAGGGGGCAAGCCCCTCCCACAGTTTGACCACATTTGTTCAGGTGGATCGGGTCAGGCTTTAGCAACCAGCCCATCCGCCCGGAACATCCCGCGAATCCCGCGCACCGCCTGGCGAATCCGGTCCTGGTTCTCGATCAGCGCGAAGCGCACATGATCATCCCCATACTCGCCAAACCCAATCCCCGGCGACACACAGACCTTCGCTTCCAGCAGCAGCTTCTTGGCGAATTCCAGTGAACCCATGGCGGCATACGCCTCGGGAATCTTCGCCCAGACGTACATCGACGCCTTGGGGTTCTCCACCATCCAGCCCAGCTCATGCAGGCCCTTGACCAGCACATTGCGGCGCTGGCGGTACTGCTCGGCGATGTCCTTCACGCACTGTTGGTCGCCTTCCAGTGCGGCGATCGCCGCCACTTGCAGCGGGGTGAAGGTGCCATAGTCGTGGTAGCTCTTGATCCGCGCCAGGGCATTGACCAGTTCCGGGTTGCCCACCATGAAACCGATGCGCCAGCCGGCCATGTTGTAGCTCTTGGACAGGGTGAAAAACTCCACCGCAATGTCCTTGGCGCCCGGCACCTGCATGATCGACGGGGCTTTCCAGCCGTCGTAGACAATGTCGGCGTAGGCCAGGTCATGCACCACCAGCACGTCGTACTGCTTGGCCAGGGCGATCACCCGTTCGAAGAAATCCAGCTCCACGCACTGCGCGGTCGGGTTGGACGGGAAGCCGAGGATCATCATCTTCGGCTTGGGGATCGACCCACGGATCGCCCGTTCCAGTTCGGCGAAGAAGTCCACGCCAGGCACCAGCGGCACCGAACGCACCTGGGCGCCGGCAATCACGGCACCGTAGATATGAATCGGGTAGCTCGGGTTGGGCACCAGCACCGTGTCGCCCTGGTCCAGGGTGGCCAGCATCAGATGCGCCAGGCCTTCCTTGGAACCGATGGTCACGATGGCTTCGGTCTCGGGGTCGATGTCGACTGCGTAGCGATCCTTGTACCAGCGCGAAATTGCCCGGCGCAGACGTGGAATGCCTTTGGAGGTGGAATAGCCGTGGGTGTCTTCACGCTGGGCGACGGTAACCATCTTCTCCACGATATGGGGAGGCGTGGCGCCGTCGGGGTTACCCATGCTCAAGTCGATGATGTCTTCGCCGCGCCGACGCGCAGCCATCTTCAGCTCGGCAGTGATATTGAAAACGTAAGGGGGGAGTCGATCTATGCGCGCAAAGCGGCGCGGCGAACCAAGGTCTGCCATTGTTGCCTCGAGAGTACGTAAGCGCCCGGAACCGTCCGAGCGACGTCGGCCACTGCGGTGGCCTGCGGGGCAGACAATACGGTCGATGATGGCCAGTTGTCCAGATGTGTCGGGAAATTTTCTGCATGGAGTACTGCAAGGATATGCCCCTATACTCGATACGGGTTTGTTCCCTCATAAGAAGGAGACTGTTCAGATGGACCAGCAGACAAAACAACCGTTAGAGCCACGCATGGAAGACGGCAAGGCCCTGGTGATCGCCGGGGTGCAAGGGCGTTATTCGAAGGCTACCGTGGGGGATATCCCCAAGTTGTGGAGTGTGTTCGACGAAAGCGTAAAACACATCAAGAAACGCGTCGGCGGAGTGACCTACGGCGTTTGCCATAACCCCAGCCACGGTGAATTCGATTACATGGCCGGGGTGGAAGTACCGTCCCAAAGCGATGTGCCGAGCAACTTCGAGTGCGTCGAACTGCCTGCTCACCACTACGCCGTGTTCCCGCACTATGGCCCGGTGCAGGCACTGGAGCAGACCTACGAGCGCATCATGTTCGAGTGGTTGCCGCACTCGGGCTACAAGGTGGCGGGGGCGGATTTCGAGCGGTACAGCGCGGATTTTGATGGGCGCAAGGGGACGGGGACGGTGGAGGTCTGGTTGCCCGTGGAACACAAGTAACCCACTGGCTGAACGCTTGTCTCGCCGCAACCACAGGACGTTCAGCCACCAAAGCTGAGTTGATAGCCCTGCGCAGATTGACGTATGGCTTTCGCTACATCAGGGGCCAACCGGCAGTAATCGTCTTCGCGCTTGAGCACGGCTTCCAGGGTTTGAAGGAGTGCCTGAATGCGCGCTTCGGGATTTTCAATTTCGCAGGTTCTTGCAAATTCCAGGATGCCCAGGCGTGCAGCAAACAATGATTTGTTGCCGGACAGGTCAAGTGCCAGTGAGTCCTCAGGGAGATAGGCGGTGGTGTTCACAATGTCGTATACCGGTGCCAGCCGGGTATCCGATTTCAGCGGGTCGCTATAGAGCACGCCGAAGTTCTTCAAGTGAGCGTCGCCATTACCCACTATGCAGCTCAGTGCCACGCTGTCGAACAATTGATCGAGCGAGCTGCGTTGATGTTCTGGGGCGCAGAACACGCGTACGGCCTTGGCGATCGCTGCGTAACTCTTGGTGTACTTCTGCTCCGCAGAGAGACCCATCAAGGTGGTCATGTCTTCGAAACCCAGCGGGTTGAGCTGCTCGTCCCGATCAAAGCGCCGCATGATGAACAGCTTATGATTCTGCGACAGGTAAAAAGGTGGCACCGGCAAGCCTGCATCCCGGGCGATGGACATGCACAGGTACTCATTGATGGCCAACCCCGGAAACTCATCGCGCCCGCTTTTGATAATCAGGTCGTTGGTTTTCGACGTGAATTTCTGCGCGGATGCCTGCGGTTTTTCCGGCACCAGTACTTTGGGCTGCACGCCAGAAATACCTGCTCGCAGGATGTAGCGATCCACCAGTTCCAGGAACAGATCCTCCGCGCCGTCCCAGGCGAGAATTTCGTTGAGGTTTTCTCCGCTGGAGGGAGGGCTGTTGCGCAGGATCAGGTCGTTTACTTGATCCGAAGACACGAACACCCTACCAATCGGTGCACTGCTGCCCGAGAGTGCCAGCAACAACATCGGATCGACCTTGACCGTCTTGGCGAGGCGATTGCGCAATTGCTCCAGAACGTAGCCTTCCGGCAGGTTCATCTGGAAGATGGGGTGAAGTTCTCGGCGGCGATATTCTTCGGCGCGAACGGGCATCGTCAGGCTGACTGCGGTTTGTGCCCGCAGGTTTTCGCCGTAGCGGAACAAATAGTCGTTGGCACTCATCAACACGCTGCCGCTTTTACCTTGAGGGGTATGAACGCGTAAATGGGGGCTAATCATTGAACAAGTCCTCCAGTTCCTCCAGGGTCGGCATGGTCACAGGCACTAATTTGAATTCGCTGCCCAAGGCGGCGATCACTCGGGCATAGGCATTCATTGAGACCGAGAGGCTGCCTTGTTCGACTTCTATCAGCTTCTGCCGGGTAACCCCTGCAAGTTTCGCCAGATCCGCTTGTTTATAGCCACGGTTAAGTCGCATGGCGCGAATTTGGCTGCCCAGTCGCTGAGTGATAACCGAAGTGTCCATGTCATATATTCATTACTTTTTAATTGGAAGTTATGTATACGTTACATTTAAAGTAAGTCAAGACCGCTTCGACCCAACACCCACCTCAACCTCCGCTCATACCCACCCCGCCCCTTATACGCCTCCCCGCTGTCCACCCATCCTGCGCCCAGATACAACCCCATCGCCGCCACATTGTGCGTGTCCACCGACAACTCCAGCGCCTTGATCTGCGGCCACGCCTGCAATGCCGCCGCCGGCAAGGCTTGCAAACAGGCCTTGCCGAATCCACGCCCTTGCTGCTGCCGATCCACCTGCAACGCATGCAGCGTTGCGCTGTGTTCATCGGCCCAGTGGGGCAGGCAGGGCGGGCGTTTAAGCAGGAGGAAGGCTACCGGACTGTCGTCGGCCAGCAGGGCAAAGCCTTTGACGCCGGGGCTGGGCTTGGCCAGGAGCGAATTGAGGGCGCAATACATGTCGCCGCAAAACGGCAGCTGTTCAGGGTGAACTTCGATGGCGCTGACATGCTGTTGTTGCACGGTATTCAGCGTTTCGTAGGCGACAAGGCGGGTTTGCATCGGCGTGTCCGAACAGCGGCAAGGAAGGGCGCAGTCTATCGGGTTTGTGCTGGACGACATTATTTTTCAACGGGCTGTCGATTTGCCCGAGGGCCGTTCGACTAAGGGTGTCTTCCGTGATTTTCCAACCCGAAGGAGTATCGCCATGAGTACCGCTATCAACACCCTGATCGAGCAATGGAAGCAAGCCGTGCTTTCCCGGAATATCGATAAAATTGTCAGCTATTACGCCGACGATATCGTCTCGTTCGACGCCGTGACCGCCCTGCAGTTCAAAGGCAAGGCAGCCTACCGTGCGCACTGGGAGGCCTGCATGGAGCACTGCCCCGGCCCGGGCATTTTCGAGTTCCACGAACTGCGTATCGTCGAGTCCCAGGACAGCGCATTCGCCCACTGGCTCGCCCACTGCGGCGGCGCCGGACCGGACGGTGAAGTGAAGGCCTGCTGGATGCGGGTGACCGCCGGCTACCAACGCTTCAACGGTGACTGGAAGGTGGTGCATGAGCACTGGTCGGCGCCGTTCGACATGGCAAGTGGCACGGCATTGTTCGACCTGAAACCTTGAGCGCCGCGAACTATAGTCAATAGTCCGAAGACGGAGACGCACATGAAATACCTCTGCCTGATCTACAGCAACGAACAGGTGCTGCACACCTCGCCGGACAGCCCCGCAGACCCGGAGTGTCTTGCCTATGCGCAGTCCATCCAAAAAAGTGGCCGTATGCTCGCCGCCGAGCCGCTGGAGTCGGTAACCACCGCCACCACGGTGCGCATGCGCAATGGCAAGGTGTCGATCACCGACGGGCCGTTTGCCGAAACCAAGGAACAGCTCGCCGGGTTCTACCTGATCGAGGCGCGCGACTTGAATGAAGCGATCCAGGTGGCCGGTGGCATTCCGGCCGCCCGGGTCGGCAGTGTGGAAGTGCGCCCCGTTCGCCAATTGAATCTCTGAGCACAACAACCATAAGACTTGAGGAGGTTTAGCCATGCCTACGCAACCTGCCGAATTTGAACTGTCCATCAGCCGCGTGATCGATGCGCCGCGCAGCCGGGTGTTCCGCGCCTGGACCGAACCCGCGTTGTTGCAACAATGGTGGGGCCCCCATGGCATGACCACCCCCGAGTGCGAAATGAACCTGTGGGTCGGAGGGCTGTTTCGCACCCTGATGCGCGCGCCGGATGGCAGCGAGTACCCGACCCAAGGCGTGTTCCTGGAGATTGTCGCCCCTCGGCGCCTGGTGTTTACCGACGCCTATACGCCGGGCTGGATCCCTTCGGGCAAACCGTTCATGACCGCCGAAGTGACGCTGCAGGAAGTCGAGGGTAGCAAGACCCTCTACACCGCTCGCGCCATGCACTGGAGCGCCGAAGACAAGCAGGCCCACGAAGCCATGGGCTTTCACGACGGCTGGGGTCAGAGCCTGGACCGCCTGGTGACGCTGGTGACCCAGGGCATGCGCGATTGACGCCTCCCATCGAGGCGATCTACCGCAGTGAGTCCCGGCGCGTCCTCGCCACCCTGATCCGCCTGCTGGGGGATTTCGACCTCGCCGAAGAAGCCTTGCACGAGGCGTTCTTCGTCGCGGTCGAGCGCTGGCCGCAAGAGGGCGTGCCGGACAACCCACGGGCCTGGCTGGTGTCGACCGGACGCTTCAAGGCCATCGACCGTTTACGCCGACAGGCCCGCTTTACCCCGTTATTGCAGGCGCAGGCCGACGCCCTGGAAGCCGCTGACTGGAGCGTTGAGGACGTGGAAGACGACCGCCTGCGCCTGATCTTCACCTGCTGCCACCCAGCGTTGGCGGCCGACGCCCAGGCGGCGCTGACCTTGCGTGAGATCTGCGACCTCACCACCGAAGAAATCGCCCGCGCCTTTCTGGCCACCCCGACCACCATCGCCCAACGCATCGTGCGGGCCAAGGGCAAGATTCGCGAGGCCAAAATCCCTTATCAAGTGCCGTCACTTGCCGAGCTGCCCGAGCGCCTGGACAGCGTGCTGCGCGTGATTTACCTGGTCTTCAACGAAGGCTATTCGGCGTCCATGGGCGCGGACCTCACGCGCGAGGACCTGACCCGCGAAGCGATTCGCCTCGGCCGCCTGCTCCTGGAATTGCTGCCGGAACCGGAAGTGATGGGCCTGCTGGCGCTGATGCTGTTGCACGAATCCCGCCGCGCGGCGCGCACCTCGGCCAGCGGCGAGCTGGTGTTGTTGGATGAACAGGATCGTTCGCGGTGGGACGCGTCGCTGATGGCTGAAGGTTGCGCGCTGGTGGAACGGGCACTGACCCAGCGGGGTTTTGGTCCGTATTGCCTGCAGGCGGCGATTGCGGCGGTACATGCCGAGGCACCCAGCGCCGGGGAAACGGATTGGCTGCAGATTATCGGGCTCTACGATGTGTTGCTCAGTGCCGCGCCGTCGCCGGTGATCGAGTTGAACCGCGCCGTGGCGGTGGCCATGGGCGAAGGGCCGTTGGCGGGGTTGCAGTTGGTGGAAGGTATTCTGGCGCGCGGCGAGTTGCTGGATTACCACCTGGCGCATTCGGCGCGGGGCGAGTTTTGCCGGCAATTGGGGCGGGTGGAAGAGGCCCGGGCAGCCTACGAAAAAGCCTTGTCGCTGACCCAGCAGATCCCGGAAAAACGCTTCCTCAAACACCGCCTGGCCGAACTCAATCTCCCCAAGCAATGAAGATCAAAAATGTGGGAGGGGGCTTGCCCCCGATGAGCATGGGTATCTACACAACTTCCAGTGAATACGGAATCTATGGCAATTAGGCTTCTGTGGTGAGCGGGCTTGCCCCGCGCTGGGTTGCGAAGCAGCCCCAAAACCTTCACCTCGATTGATTCTGGCACTCTGCGGTGACCTTATTGGGGCCGCTTCGCAGCCCAGCGCGGGGCAAGCCCGCTCACCACAGAGTTATGTGTCAGCCTTTAAGAGTTGTGTAGATACCTATGCCCCGATAGCAGGGTGTCAGTCGCTGCATTAGGTGACTGACCGACCGTCATCGGGGGCCCCACACATTAATCTCAATTGTCTGAAAAAAATCACTCCAACATCTTCCCCAGCAACCAACTCCCCGCCGGCCCTGGCGGATGGTGCCGTGACCACAGTGCATCCACCGCCACCGAACGCGGCCAACCGCGTGCCTTGAGTTCGACCAGTTTCCCGCCACCAAAGCGTTCCACCAGCCAGCGCGGAATCGGGGCCCAGCCGAAACCCAACTGCGCCATCTCCAACAGCATCAGGTAACTGGGGGCCGACCAGACACGGCCGTTGGCGCGGGTTTCGTTCGGGTTGATGATGCTTGCCAGGCGCAATTCGCGGTGCTGTTGCAGGGCGTGCGCAGTGAGGGTATCGAGGCCCGCCAGCGGATGCTTCGGTGACACGAACAGGGCGATTTCGGTGCGTTCGTCCACGGGCGCGCGGGTCAGGTCAGGCGGATACTCTTCCTGGTGTTCAATAAACGCAATCTGCGCGCGGCCGCTTTGGACCAGGGCGATCAGGTCTTCGCACTCGGCGATCAGGCATTCCAGCTCCAGGTCCGGGTAGCGCTGTTCAAAGGCGCTGAGGGCGACTTCGAAACGGTCGGACTGGTAGGTATCGGACATGGCGATACTCAGCTTCGGCTCCAACCCCTGGGCCAACTGGCTCGCCGCCAATTCCAGCCGGCTGCTGGCCTCCAGCACCTGCTCGGCGCGTTGCAGCAACACATGGCCCGCCGGCGTCAGCGTCGGCTTGCGGCTGCTGCGATCGAACAGCACCACATCCAGGTCAATCTCCAGGCTCGCCACGGCCGCGCTGACGGTGGACTGGCTCTTGCCGAGCTTGCGCGCCGCCGCCGAAAACGAGCCTTGGGTGGCCGCCTGCACAAACGCCTGCAGCACTTCGTTAGAAGCCATGACTATCGCCTTGATCGATGGTTATTGGTTATGAAGTATCGAGTCAAAGGCTAATGATGACAACCATCGTCACTCACGGAGCCGGCTCATGAACCCTACCAAGTCGATTACTGAACGCGTTTGCCAGGCCATTGGTTTCGAAGCCCTGGCGTTGTTGATCTGCACCCCGTTGCTGGCGTGGATCATGGACAAGCCTGCCTTGGAGATGGGCATGGTCACCCTGGCGATCAGCCTGTTGGCGCTGGCCTGGAACGTGATTTTCAACGGCCTGTTCGACCGCCTCAAGGCGCGCCTGCAACTGGCCAGCAACGGCTGGACCCGCGTGCTGCATGCCTTGATGTTTGAAGGTGGGTTGATCCTGGTGTGTGTGCCGCTGATTGCCGCCTGGCTGAACATCAGCTTGGTGCAGGCGTTTATCCTCGACATAGGCGTACTGCTGTTTTTCCTGCCGTACACCTATGTGTATCACTGGGGGTATGACGTACTGCGTGACAAGCTCCTACAGAAACATGCCGCCCGACGCCTCGATACGTTGGCCGGTGATCCAGGCACTACCGTCGGCGAGCAGGCTGGCAATCGCGCCGCCGATATCGTCCGGTAACCCGGCGCGGCCCAAGGCGGTATTGCTGGCGACCATGGCGTTGAGGTTGGCGTTGTCGCGCACGGCACCACCGCCGAAGTCGGTTTCAATGGCGCCGGGGGCCAGGATGTTGACGCTGATGCCACGGCCGCCCAGCTCTTTGGCCTGGTAGCGGGTCAGCACTTCCATCGCGCCTTTCATGGCGGCGTAAGCGGCGTAGCCGGGCAGGCTGAAGCGCGCCAGGCCACTGGAAATATTGACGATGCGCCCGCCGTCGCGGATCAACGGCAACAGCTGTTGGGTCAGGAAAAACGGACCCTTGAATTGGATCGCCACCAATTGATCGAACTGCGCTTCGGTGGTCTCGGCGAAGCTGGCGTGAATGCCGATACCGGCGTTGTTGATCAGAAAATCGAAGCGGTCCTGTGCGAAAACGTCCTTGAGTACGCCAGCAACCTCACCGACGAAATCAGCGAACGTCGCGCTCTGGCTCACGTCCAGTTTCAGCATCGCGGCACGGCCGCCCAGTTGTTCGATCTGTGCGACCAATGCCTGCGCTTCATCGGCCTTGCTGTGGTAAGTGCCAATGATGTCGACGCCTTGTGCCGCCAGGTGCAGCGCGGCGTTTTTGCCCAGGCCACGGCTGGCGCCGGTGATCAATGCGATTTTACGGGTCATGGTGATGTCCTCGGTGATTGAGTGTGGGAAGCAGTGTATTTGTCCGGTCATAACGTGATAAACAGCGCTGTACCGGAATCACTGGCCGAATAAGGCGAACAATCCCATGAACAAACTGGAGCTGCTGCGCACCTTCGTGCGCGTTACCGAGCTGTCGAGTTTCACCGGTGCCAGCGAGAGCCTGGGCCTGCCGCGCTCCACGGTGTCGGAGCATGTGCAGGCGCTGGAGGAACTGCTCGGCGCCCGCCTGTTACAGCGCACCACGCGCAAGGTGCAGGCCACCCAGGATGGCCGCGTGCTGTATGAGCGCAGCAAGGATTTGCTCGCGCACATGGAGGAGTTGGAGGGGCTGTTTCGCCAGGACGAAGCGCAACTGGCCGGGCGGATTCGGGTGGACATGCCCAACATGATGGCGCGGGACTTGATCCTGCCGCGTCTGCCGCAATTCATGGACGCGCATCCGCTGATCGAACTGGAGATCAGCACCACCGACCGCCAGGTCGACCTGCTCGCCGAAGGCTTCGATTGCGTGCTGCGCGTGGGCGCGCAGCCGGACCAGAGCGTGGTGGCGCGGCTGCTGTGCAGCATGCCGATGATCAACTGCGCGAGCGCCACCTACCTGCAACGCTACGGCGTGCCCCGGACACTGGCCGACCTGGCCGACCATCACCTGGTGCATTACGTGCGGCCGTTGGGTTCACGTTCGGCGGGGTTTGAATACGTGCAGGGCAACAAGGTGCTGCGCGTCCCCATGGCCGGTCGGGTCACGGTCAACAGCACCGATGGCTACAAGTCGGCCTGCCTGGGCGGTTTCGGGATTATTCAGGTGCCGGCCCTGGGCATGGGTGACGAATTGGCCAGCGGGGAGCTGGTGGCGGTCCTGCCGGACTATCCGGCCCCGCCGCTGGATGTGTCCCTGCTCTACGCCGGTCAGCGGCATCTACCCCTGCGGGTGCGGGTGTTCATGGATTGGCTGGCGACCATTCTGCATTCGCAGCTTTAACGCCGCGCCGACAGCTGTTGCGGCGCCAGGAAGGCGTCGTGGAAGTAATCGCGAAATGCCTGCATTGCCGGGGTAAAGGCGCGTTCGCGGTGCCAGGCCAGGCCGACGCTCATGGGCGTGACGGGGTCGGTGACGGTCAGGGTCTCGATGCGCTTGCCTTCCAGCGACCAGGGCCGGTGCACCAGGTCCGACAGGATCGCCACGCCGCTGCCATTGGCAACCATGCTGCGCACCGCCTCCACCGAGCTGGTGCGCAGCCGCACCTTGGGCGTTTGCCCGGCCTGTTCCCAATAGCGCATGGCGCTGTGTTCGGCTTCATCGACGGTGAGCAGGATGTACGGCTCCTGCGCCACATCCGCCAGGCTCACCGCACCGCGTTCGCACAATGGGTGATGGCTGGGCAGCCATAAACGACGTTCCGAGTTGAACAGGATTTCCGAGACGATCGCCGGGTGGGTGAGGTTCGCAGTGAGGACCACGGCCATGTCGAACTGGCCGTCGAGCAGGCCCTGTTCGATGGCCTGGCGCTCCTGCTCGAACACCTCCAGGGTCACATCCGGGTGCCAGTGCTCCATGCGCTGCAGGTGGTGGGGCAGGAAGTAACCCAGCACCGTGTAGCTGGCCGCCAGGCGCAGCACGCCGCTGGCGCGGTAGTCGGGCAACGGGCTGTTCAGCGCATCGTCGACACTGCGCACAATCACGTAGGCGCGGTTGAGAAAATGCCGCCCGGCATCGGTCAGGTTCATGCCCTGGGCCGAGCGCACAAACAGTTGCACGCCGAGCAGGGCTTCCAGCTCCTTGATCGCCGTGGTCACCGCAGACTGGGAGATGTTCAGGTGAATCGCCGCCTGGGAAATCTGGCCGATTTCGGCGGTGGCCACGAAGTAGCGGATTTGGCGCAAGGTCAGGGACATGGCTTTATCTGATTTTCAGAAGATAGGCCATCTGATAATAGATCTTCCCAAGGGGTCAAGCCGCAGCCTACTTTCGAGCATCACCTTTTGGCGGAGCGTCCCCGATGCAGGCAGTGGATTTCAATTCAGACATGGGCGAAGGCTTCGGTCCCTGGACCATCGGCGACGGCGTCGACGCGGAGCTGATGGCCTATATCAGCTCGGCCAATATCGCCACCGGCTTCCATGCCGGCGATCCCGGCACCATGCGCCGCACCGTCGCGCGCGCCAAGCAATTGGGGGTGGCCATCGGCGCACACCCGGGCTTTCGCGACCTGGTGGGCTTCGGTCGTCGGCATATCAATGCGCCGGCCCAGGAGCTGGTCGACGACATGCTCTACCAACTGGGCGCCCTGCGCGAAATCGCCCGCGCCCAAGGCATGACGCTGCAACATATCAAGCCCCACGGCGCGCTCTACATGCACCTGGCCCGCGACGAAGAAGCCGCGCGCCTGCTGGTACAGAACCTGCAAATCATCGAGCCGACGCTGTTGCTGTACTGCATGCCCAACTCGGTGATCTGGCGCGTGGCCAAGGAGCTCGGGCAACCGGTGGTGCGCGAATTCTATGCCGACCGTGAGTACGATCTCACCGGCTCCATTGTGTTTACCCGCAACGTACGTGCGCTGGATCCGGCCACGGTCGCGGCCCGTGTCCTACGGGCGTGTCAGATGGGGCTGGTGCGTACCGTAGAAGGCGAAGACCTGTTTATTGAATTCGACTCCATCTGCCTGCACAGCGACACCCCCGGCGCGCTGGAGTTGGTGGAGGCCACCCGTGAAGCGTTGGACCAGGCCGGTATCACAGTCAAAACCCCCTAATAAGATCGCACATTTACTTTTTTGCCTGCCTTTCTATAACGATTCCAAGAGGAACAGACATGGCTGAAACGTCCCCCATCCGCTACAGCTTCGGCGGTGATGAACACCTGTTCGCCGAAGTCAGCGAGAGCATGTCCCTTGAAGCTTTTTTCAAGGGCATGGCCGTGACCCGTGCCGTGGAGCGCCTGGCGCTGGAGGGCGTGCTGGATGTGTGCCTGGCCAATGCCTCGTTCCAGATTCGCTTCGACCCCGACCGCATCGCCCCCCATGTGCTGCTCGACGCTGTGCAAAGCGCCGAAGCCCAGGCTGTGGCCGAACGCACCCTGCACACGCGCATCATCGAAATCCCGGTGCTCTATAACGACCCCTGGACCCATGAAACCCTGATGCGGTTTCGCGACCGGCATCAAGACCCCGGCGCCACCGACCTGGAATACGCCGCGCGCATCAATGGCCTGGCCGATGTCGAGGCGTTTATCGCCGCCCACAGTGGTGCGCCGTGGTTTGTCTCGATGGTGGGTTTTGTCGCGGGCTTGCCGTTCATGTTCCAGATGGTCGAGCGCGAGCGGCAGTTGCAGGTGCCCAAGTACCTGCGCCCGCGCACCGACACGCCGAAGCTGACCCTCGGCCATGGCGGTTGTTTCGGCTGCATCTACTCGGTGCGCGGCGCCGGCGGCTACCAGATGTTCGGCGTGACCCCGGCACCGATCTACGACCCGGCGCAGCAGCTGGCTTACCTCAAGGCGCATATGGTGTTCTTCCGGCCGGGTGACATCGTGCAATTCAAACCCATCGACCGGGACGCCTACGACCTGGCCGTTGCCGAGGTGGAGGCAGGACGTTTCGACCTGCGCATTCGCCCGGTGGAATTTTCCCTCGATGCGTTTCTCGCCGACCCCATCGGCTATCCGAAAACCCTGCAGGAGGCGCTGGCATGATCAAGGTCCTCAAACCCGGCCTCGCCACCTCTGTGCAGGACCTGGGCCGCGAAGGCTATTACCACCTGGGCATTCCGCCATCGGGTGCTTTGGACCAATACGCCTTGAGTGCAGCCAACCATCTGGTGGGCAACCCGGTGGGCGCGGCCGGCCTGGAATGCACTTTGATCGGGCCGGAATTGGAGTTTCAACGCGATACCCTGGTCGCGCTCAGCGGTGCGTTGATGTCGCCGCGCCTGGACGGTGAAGTGGTGCATCAGGACACCGCCTTTGAGGTGCGTGCCGGGCAGGTGCTGCGTTTCGAATTTCCCAAGGCCGGTGCCCGCACTTACCTCGCCGTCGCCGGTGGCATTGACGTACCGTTGGTGCTTGGCAGCCGTTCCACCTACACCCTCGGCGCCCTTGGTGGTTTCCACGGGCGACGCTTGCAGGCAGGCGATGAGCTGCCCATCGGCGAAGCCAGCGGTCTCGGGCGGGCAGGCAACAGTTTGCCGATGGCATTGCGCCGCTCGGTGGGCGGCGATGTCACCTTGCGCGTGGTGCCAGGCCTGTATTACGAGCGATTGACCGCGGGCGCCAAGAGCAGCTTTTTTGCCGAACCGTGGACGGTCGGCTCCGAGGCGGACCGCATCGGCTATCGCTTCAAGGGCGGCAGTGCGCTGAGCTTTCAACCGCGTGAGCAGCCGTTCGGCGCGGGGTCGGATCCGTCGAATATCGTCGACAGTTGCTACCCGATTGGCTCGATACAGGTACCGGCGGGGCTGGAGCCGATTGTGCTGCACCGCGATGCGGTATCCGGCGGTGGCTACGCGATGATTGGCACGGTGATCAGTGCCGACCTGGACTTGATCGGGCAGATGCAGCCTAACCAGCGGGCGGGGTTTGTGGCGGTGACGTTGGAGCAGGCACTGGAGGCGCGGCGGGTGTACAAAAAACGGCTCAAGGCCATGGCGGGGCTCTTCAACAACTGACACGGCACACATCCAAATGTGGGAGGGGGCTTGCTCCCTCCCACATTTTCAATCTGAGGTTGGTCAGAAGAGTTTGGTGAACAGCCAGTAGAGGCTGCCGGACAGCAGAATCGCCGCCGGCAAGGTGAGCACCCACGCCATCAGCAAATTGCGGATGGTCCGCATCTGCAACCCACCCCCATTGGCCACCATGGTCCCCGCCACCCCCGACGACAACACATGGGTGGTCGACACCGGCAGCCCGAACATATCCGCTGCGCCAATGGTCAGCATCGCCACGGTCTCGGCCGAGGCGCCCTGGGCGTAAGTCAGGTGGGTCTTGCCGATTTTCTCGCCCACGGTGACCACGATGCGCTTCCAACCGACCATAGTGCCAAGCCCCAGGGCGATGGCCACGACAATCTTCACCCACAGCGGAATAAAGCGCGTGGCATCGTCGATCTGTTGCTTGAACAGTTGCAGCTTGCCTTGGGTGTCAGCGTCGAAATTGCCGACCTTGCCTTTGTCCATCAGGCGAATGGTTTCGCTGCTCAGGTACATATCGTTACGCACGTTGCCCACGGCTTCGGCGGGGACTTTGGCCAGGGAACCGTAGCCTTTGACCTGGTCACCGATCTGGCCGGCGAGGGCGGCGAGGGCCGGAATCAACTCGGGCGTGGCTTCCTTGGTACGCATGTAGGTCGACAGCACCGGCCGAGGGTCACCCGCCAACGCCAGCGGCGCTGTTTTCATCAGCGCCACCTGGGTCACTTCGGCGACTGCGGCGAACTGCAACGATTGTTCGGCCGGCATGGCGCGGTTCAGCGCATAGGCCATGGGCAGGGTACCCACCAGGATCAGCATGATCAGGCCCATGCCTTTTTGCCCATCGTTGGAGCCGTGGGCAAAGGACACGCCGGTGCAGGTGGCGATCAGCATGCCGCGAATCCACCAGGGCGGCGGGGTGTCGCCCTTGGGGGCCTTGTACAACGCACGGTTTTTCACAAAGGCGCGCAGGGCCAGCAACAGCAAGGCGGCGAAGGCGAAGCCGATCAGCGGCGAGAGCAGCAGCGCATAACCGATCTTGATCGCCTGGCTCCAATCCACACCGCTGGTGCCGTCACGCCCGTGCATCAAGGCATTGGCCACGCCGACGCCGATGATCGAACCGATCAGGGTGTGGGACGACGAGGCCGGCAAACCCAGCCACCAGGTGCCGAGGTTCCATAGGATCGCGGCGATCAGCAACGCGAAGATCATCGCGAAGCCGGCCGATGAACCCACCTGCAGAATCAGCTCCACCGGCAGCAAGGCAATGATGCCGAACGCCACCGCGCCGCTGGACAGCAGCACACCGAGGAAATTGAAGAAGCCCGACCATACCACCGCAAACTGCGGCGGCAGCGAGTTGGTGTAGATCACCGTCGCCACCGCGTTGGCTGTATCGTGGAAACCGTTGACGAACTCGAAACCCAGGGCAATTAACAGCGCCACACCCAGCAGCAGGAACGGCGTCCACGTGGTGAGCTGGGCGCCCATTTCGTGCATGTCGTGCATGAGGCTGTAGGCGGTAAACAACAGGCCCATGGCAAGCACGGCGAAGAAAACGATCACCGTCACCAGGCCGGGTTTCTTGTCCAGGCGCGGTTTTGAATCGACGGAGGATGAGTGCGTTGAGGCAGTCAGGGAAGGGGTGGCCATGCCGGGCATCCGTGTGGGGAGGATGCCGTTCATATTCATTGCAGAATGTTACAGCGATGCTGCCGCAGGTCATTGTTTAGGTAATTGGATCTGCCACTGGTCTACAAAATACCGTAGTACTCATGTGGGAGGGGCGGTGCGACGATTCGACAGTTGATTGCATTTCAATTTGAAAACTTGCGAAACGCCCAGCGTCCGGCGATCAGCGTGAAGGTCGCGACCAATGCCACCAGGATCCAGAACCCCTCGGGGTCCTGTGAGAGGGGCACACCGCCCACGTTCATGCCGAAAAAACCGGCGATGATGTTGATCGGCAACGCCAGCACCGTCACCACGGTAAGGGTGAACAGCGTGCGGCTGCTCTGCTCGTTGAGGTTGGCGGCGATCTCTTCCTGCAGCAGCTTGATCCGTTCGCCCAGCGCCGTCAGGTCGTTGATGATCAGCGCAAACTCCTCGGTGGATTTGCGCAACTCCTTCACGTCTTCCTTTTGCAGCCATTGCGGCGGGCGGTTGAGCAGGCGCAGCAGCGAACCCGGCTCCAACGCGAGCAGGCGTTGCAGGCGCACCAGCACCCGGCGCGCCGCCCCCAGTTCCGCGCGGTTGGTGGACAGGCGCGAGGACAGCAACTGGTCCTCGATGTGGTCGACGCTGATGCTGGTCTTGCGCACGATCTGGGTCAGCACTTCCCCCTGGTCGCGCAGCAGGTGCACCAGCAGTTCCAGCGGTGAGCGAAAGCGTTCGCCGGCCTTGACCGACGAGCGCAACTTGTCCACCGAGTGCAAAGGTTGCAGGCGTGCGCTGATCAACAGCCGGCTGCGGGCGCAGACCCACAGCGTGGAAATATCCGACGAAACCATGCTGCTGAAGTTGAACACCACGTCGTTGACCACCGCCAGCAAGGCTGAGTCGACGTGTTCGATGCGAGTGGAGCGCGAGCCTTCGTGCAGGGCCTCGAAGAATTCTTCGGGTAAATCCAGGTTGGCCAGCATCCAGCGTTCGCAGGCGGCGTGGGCCAGGTTGAGGTGCAGCCACAGGAACTCTTCCGGGTCGGCGGGTTGCTGCAAGGCCGCGAGGGCAGCAGCCGAATCAATCTGTTCGCCCTTTTCACCGGGACGAAAACGAAAACCGTAAAGCAAGCCAAACAGGTCGGAGTCCTGGTGGCTGTGGTCGAGGCTGTGGTTCATGGAGACTCGCAGAGAAAGCGCCTGTAGGACGTTTCACAGGTTCGCGTGGGCGAATCATTGCAAGGAGGTATGACAGTTATATGACGTTTTAACGGTGCGCATAAAAAAACGCGCCACCCGGAGGTGGCGCGTTTTTTCTAGGTTCAACTCAAGTGTCTTGCTTGTTTTCCAGCACCGCGCCGGTCTTGGCGTCGAGCTTCACTTCAAAGCGCTTGCCAGCGGTGTCGGTCAGGTCGACTTCGTAGACCAGTACCCCGTTTTTGTGGTCAAGCTCGGTGTCGGTGATGCTGCTACCGGCGTGTGTGGCCACGGCGGCGGCATTGAGTTTCTCAAACGGCATCACGGCGCCGGACTTGAGCAGGCCTTCAATGTGGTCCGGGCGAACATCGGCCTGGGCCAGGCCGGCGGTCAGGGTCAGGGCGGTGGCGGCGAACAGGGCAGTCAGGGTTTTCATGGGGTGTGTCCTTCTCTGGTGAGCTGTTTAAGTGGCGCCAGATTAACCGGCGCAACTTAACTCATCCTTAATGGCGCACTGACACCAATGCCCGACTCACTCAGTACTTATAGTCGTTCAGCAGGTCTTGCACGCTGGACGACGGCCAGCGCTTGTAGAACTTCAACAGTTCGGCGGCGCGGTTGGTGAAGATGCCGTCGACGCCGGCCTTCATCACTTTGTCGAAGTCGACCGGCTCATCCACGGTGTAGACGTGCACCAGCAGGCCCTTGTCGTGGGTCAGCTTGTTCATTTCAGGCTTCACCAGGTCGGTGTAGCTCTGGTCGCCGTGGTCGGTCAGCTCAGCCGATGGGCCGGTACCGATGGCGCCGAGGCTCTTGGCTTCGTCGACCCACTTTTCGAACTCGGCGGCGTCTTTTGGCTCTTGCTTGGCGTAGTAGGCGGCCTTGGTCGGTTCGCCGGACTCGGCGAAGGTCTGCGTGGATTTCGGCTCGATGCTGCCTGGGCCAACCCACAACAGCAGGATCTTCGGCGTGTTCGGCATTTCTTTCTGCAGCTCTTTCAAGCTGTCTTTTTCAAACGTCTGCAGCACCACACGGCCCTTGCCCTGGCCGACGCCGGTGTTGCTCTTGCCCAGCTTGGAGCCGGCGGAGCTCAACCAGCCTTTATCCAGCAGCTTGTTTTTCAGGTCGGCTTCGATGCCCGGGAATTGCTTGGGCTCCTTGGTTTCGATGTACAGGCCGGGTTTGTGCTGCGGGTTGCCTTCGGCGATCTTGATGATGTCGTCCAGGCTCAGGATCTTCAGGCCAACGAAGCCTGGACGCGCACGATCCGGGTAGGCGGCGTTGAACCAGCTGCCGGCGTCGAGGGTTTGCAGTTCTTTCCAGGTGAACTCATTGGCCGGGGCGTCCTTGCGCTCAGGGAACTTGGTGGCCACGTCGGTGGTGCGCTGCAGGTTGTTGTCGTGCAGGGCGAACAGCACGCCGTCCTTGCTGCGCTGCAGGTCCAGTTCCAGGTAGTCGGCACCCAGGTCGCGCGCGACTTTGTAGGCGGCGGCGGTGGATTCCGGCGCGTCGTAGGACGCGCCACGGTGAGCGATCACGGCGGGGTAGGGAATGCCTTCGTTTGTCGCCAGTTCAGCCGGGCTGATCGGTTCGGCAGCCTGTGCCTGGCCGAGGCCAAGCGCCAGTGCGAGCAGCAGGGCGCTCTTGGAAAACGTGACAGGCATATGCGAAGTCCTTTCGTGGAGGTAGCTTTGAGAAGGCCTCCTTTTTAACAATTGATTGCGAAAGGCGCTATCACCAAACCGACATTAACGTGCGCACGTGCCAATTTTCTCGGTTTTTTTGCGCGGCATTGCAGTACTCTTGCTCGCAGCCGCCCCGCCAGAGGACGGTATTTTCTGCCACGCGTGTAAACCATCTTTCCAGTCCCTGTGGGACTTTTCAGTGAGGTTTACCATGCGCATCACCTCCGAGCTTATCTGCCAGGCCGCCGACCAACTCCGCGGTTTTGTTGGCCTCAACCGCAAGACCGGCCAGTACATCGTGCGTTTCAGCGAAGATTCCTTCGGCATGGACGTGGCCGACGACGGCATTATCCCCACCGCTGAATTTGTCTGGCTGCCGGCCCCCGAGCAGACCATGACCCTGTCCCGCGAGCGTATCCAGTTGCTGCTCGACCAGAATATCGACGACCGCATCAACATCAGCGAGCCGTTGCGCGTGTATATGAAACGGGTGGAAATTCCACAGATCAGTGCGCTGCGCAGTCTGGTGAGCTAGACGGCATAGGTGGTAAGCGAGCGTTCTGTGGCAGGCCGGCTTTTTAGGGCAGCGGGCCTGTTGTGGTAAGAGCGGGCTTGCCCCGCGCTGGGGCGCGAAGCGGCCCCTGAGCCAGACGCTGCGGTTAGTCAGGAGAACCGCGTCAACTGAATTGGGGCTGCTTCGCAGCCCAGCGCGGGGCAAGCCCGCTCACCACAACCGGCCCGCTCACCACAGCCGGCCTGCTCACCACAGCAGGCCTGCTCGCCACAGAGACTCAGCTGATATGAAGGTTACTGGCCTTGGAATGTGTAGGCCCGTTCCACCTTGCACACCCGTGTCTGAAACGCCGAGTACCAGATGGAGCGTCCTTGTTCACGCACTGCCCGATGCTCAGCCTGCTGCTTCCAGGCCAGGATCGCGGCCTCGCTGCTCCAATACGACACGGTAATCCCCAGGCCATCCTCCCGCGCCGATTCCACCCCGAGAAACCCCGGTTGATCGCGAGCCAACTCCAGCATGCGGGCGGCGGCCTGGCCGTAGCCTTGATCGCCGTCGGTGCGCAATGAGCTGAAGATCACTGCGTAGTAGGGTGGGGCGGGAGTCTTGGCGATCATGCGCACTGCTCCTGGCACGCCTTGAGCCAGGCAATCGCCAAAGGCGGCGTGATGCCCTTGAGGGCGGCGCGTTCAGGCTGGAACAGGGTGGCGACGAAAAATGGATGGTCGAGCAACTCCACCGCGCGTAGATCGCCGGCTGCGTCATGCCCGCTGGGAATCATCTCGCGCTCGAGCAGGGCATCGGCGAATTCGGGGTTGATGCCGTAGCGGCAGCGGTAACCTTCCTCGATTTCAAGACGGCCGTAGGCCTCGGCGATGCGCGTGTAGGGTGTCAAGCGCAGGCTGTCGGTGGCTTCAACCAGTGCGCAGCTCAGGGGGGTGATCACTGCGCGTTCAGCGCCCGGCGCCAGCTCGCCATGTTCGGCATCGGCCCAGCCCAGCACGTTGCGGGCGTATTCCAGCACTGCATGTTGAAAACCACCGCATGTGCCGAGGAAAGGTCGCCGCTGTTCGCGGGCAAAACGGATCGCCCGCAAGGCGCCGTCGGTGTCGCGGTAGGGGCTGGCGGGCACGCACCAGAAACCGTCGAAGCCGTGCAGTGCTGTGGTGGGCGTGAGGGTGTCGGTGTCGAGCCATTGCAGATGAACCTGCAAACCGAGGGTTTCGGCGGCCCGTTGCAGCGCGACGGGAATGGCCTGGTGCGCGATGACATCGGGGTTGTAATCGCCGATCAGGGCGAGGTGCAGGGTGGTGGCTTTCATCGTGTGCGTCCCATGGCTTGTGGTGTCCTGACGTGCACTATAGATTGGCGCGCACGCAATCAATATTGGCGTTTACCCACATGCTCAATGCAGCCACGCACTATCAAATCGATTACCCCGACCTGTCGCTGATCCTCGCCCTGGTGCGTGGCGGCACCCTGGCGCGCGCGGCGGCGTTATTGCGGGTGGATGTGTCCACGGTGTTCCGCGCGGTGCGACGGCTGGAGGCCGCATTGGGCCAGACGCTGTTTGAAAAAAGCCGCGCCGGCTACCTGCCCACCAGCCTCGCCAATAGCCTGGCGCAGCAGGCCGAACGTGCCGAACAAGCGCTGGAGGCGGCGCGCATCGGCGTGGAGCAGGGCGGCGAGGTGATCAGCGGTACGGTGCGCCTGACCTGTACCGACTCGGTGCTGCAAGGGTTGTTGCTGCCGGCGCTGGCGCAGTTCATGCCGGACTACCCGGCGCTGACCCTGGAACTGAGCACGTCGAATGATTTCGCCAACCTCAGCCGCCGCGATGCCGACATCGCCCTGCGCCTGACCAGGACTCCGCCGGCGCATCTGGTCGGCCGTTGCCTGGGGGCCGTGGCGTATCAGGTGTGTGCCAGCCCCACGTATGCGCACCAACACGCCGCACGCTCACTGGCGGACCTGGCCTGGATCGCGCCGGACGACTTCCTGCCCGACCACCCCACGGTGACCTGGCGCCGCGAACACCTGCCCGGTGTACGCCCCAGCTATCGCTGCAACAGCATGTTGTCGGTGACCGAACTGGTGCGGGCAGGGTTGGGCGTGGCGGCGCTGCCGGACTTTCTGCTGGATGACGGCCTGCAACCCCTGGGCCCCGCGTTGGCTGGGCACGACACCGCGTTATGGCTGCTGACGCGCCCCGATTGCCGCGCATTGCGCTCGGTGGTGACGCTGTTTGATGAGTTGGGCCGGCATGTGCAGATGAAACCCTGACTCACCGCGATCGGGAGTCAGCCCCCTCCCACATGGCATTCGCGTTGTTATTGAGGTTTTCGCACATAGTGCTCATGCATTTCGCACGTCAGGGTTTCGATGTGTTCGGTCAGTTGCTTGGTCATTTCCGTCAGCCGGGTGTTTTGCTCCAGCAATTCGAGCAACTGTCTGGTGGTTTGCGCGGCCTGGGCCTGGCGTTCGGTATTGGCGATGGCCAGGGCTTCACGGTGTTGCGCGTCGGCGTCGGACTGGGCTTTGTCGCGGGCGGCCTGGCGCGTCTGGGCCAGCAGGATCAGCGGCGCGGCATAGGCGGATTGCAGGCTGAAGGCCAGGTTGAGGAGGATGAACGGGTACACGTCGAAGTGGGTGATGCCGGTTACGTTCAGCACCACCCACAAGATCACGATCGCGGTTTGCGCACCGAGGAAGGTCGGTGTACCAAAGAAGCGCGCAAAGGCCTCGGCCTTGAGGGCAAAGGTATCGTTGCCGAAGGTCGGCGCCAGGTGGGCGTGGCGGCGGTGAAAACGCAGGTGATCGACGGGGGCGGTTTCGGGCTTGTCGGGGGTCATGGTGGGCTCGGGTCATCAACGTTAAGACAGTGAATCACTATAGTCCTGGCGACCTGTCTTACACATGAATAACCCGTGGCCTACTTAGTGGACACCCCGCTCATTGGCAAACGCACTCACCGCGTGCACCGCCTCGCTGGTACCTTCGCGAATCTGCAGGATCACCGTACCGGCCTGGTTGGCCAACTCCACGCCCAGGGCAGCACGGTCGCGGGTTGCGTCCATGCTGTCGATGGCTTGGCGGGTTTCAGCCTGGATCACCGCGATCATGCTGGATATTTCTGTGGTGGACCCGCTGGTGCGCGCCGCCAACTGCCGCACTTCATCGGCCACCACGGCAAAACCACGGCCTTGTTCACCCGCGCGCGCCGCTTCGATAGCGGCATTGAGTGCCAGCAGGTTGGTTTGTTCGGCAATGCCGCGAATGGTGTTGACGATGGTGGTGATCTGCTGCGAACGCTCGCCCAGCTTGGCGATCAGTTGCGAGGAGTTGTCGATGTCCGAGGAGATTTCACGCATGCCGCTGGCTGTTTTCTGGATCACGTCGGCACCCTTTTCCGCCATGTCCTGGGTGTGCAGGGACAAGTGATAGGCCTGGGCGGCACTCTGTGCGTCAGCGGCGTGTTGTTGCACGCGCGCGGTGATATCCGAGGCGAATTTCACCACTTTGCACAGGCGTCCGCTGGCGTCGTACACCGGGTTGTAGCTGGCTTCGAGCCAAACGGGCCGGCCGTTTTTATCCACGCGCTCGAACTGGCCGCTGAACAATTCACCCTGGTTCAGGCGTCGCCAGAACTCGCTGTAGGCTGAGCTCGCGGCGGTCTGCGGGGTGCAGAACAGACGATGATGCTGGCCCTGGATCTGCGCCAGGCTGTAGCCCATGCGTTGCAGGAAGTTGGCGTTGGCGGTGATGATCGTGCCGTCGAGGTTGAACTCGATGACGGCCATGGCCCGGCCGATGGCTTCCAACTTGGCGTTGGCCTCGCTTTCGGCCTGCAGGCGCGGGGTAACGTCCAGGGCGTACTTCACCACTTTGATCACACGGCCCGCGTTATCACGTACCGGGGTGTAGCTGGCTTCCAGCCACACCGACTGACCATTGCCGCCCACCCGTTCAAAGGTACCTGATTGGAACTGACCCTTTTGCAGGTTGGCCCAGAGTTGCTGGTACTCGGCGCTGCGGGCGAAGGCGGGCGTGCAGAACATCCGGTGGGATTGGCCTTCGATCTGCTCGGCGCGGTAGCCCAGGGTACTGAGGAAGTTGTCATTGGCCCGCAGCACGAGGCCTTGCGGATCGAATTCGATCACCGCCATGGAGCGTTCGATGGCGTCCAGCAGGCTGGCCTGGTGAGCCACGGTGTGTTGCAGGGTATCGATGGTTTTCTTATGGGCGTTGAATAACATGTTCGGGGGCTCGGGCAAGCACGCGTCTGGGAGTATCCATGTATAGGCGCCTGCCTCCGTAAGGCATTTGCCCTACGGTTGACCTGCTCATTGTCAGCTCCCTTGTGCTGACAGCGGGGGGTGGAACAACGGGTTAAGAGTCATCAGCCTGACAAGAAGTTCGCCCCATGGGCAGGACCATTTTTGGGTAGGCGACCAATGGAGGCATTACGCCATCTCCCGCGGCGTTGCACAGAAGATCAAGACCAGGTGTCGTAGACAACGTCAGGCGGAGCAGGCTATCCGGTCGTCGTTGACACTGACTCGATTACGCCCGGTGTCCTTGGCGGCATAAAGTGCTCGGTCCGCCGCGTTCAGCCACATGGCTGCGTCGGTGAAGCGCGGCTGGAAGTCCGCCAGGCCGATGCTCAGGCTGACGCGCAATTCCGGTATGTGCGGGGTGCGGTAGTTGCCGAATGTTTCGCGCATCTGCTCCATGATCTGCGCTGCTTGCTCCAGAGGCATTTGCGGAAGAATCACACAGAACTCATCGCCACCATAACGTCCGGCCAGGTCGTTTTCCCGCAGGTTGCGCCGCAGTTCCAGGCTCAGTTGCCGCAGCACCGTGTCGCCGACGATATGGCCATGGGTATCGTTGATCTGCTTGAAGTGGTCAATATCGATCAATGCGATGGTGGCGTGGCTTTGCTGCTGCTGGCACTTGTGGAACTTGAGGTGCAGCAGGTCTTTCCACGAGCCGTGGTTGAGCAGGCCGGTGAGGCTGTCGGTGCGGCTCAGGGCACTGAGGGCGCGTTTATGTTCCGAGAGCTTGATCGCCAGTTGATAACAGACCATGCCGATGGCCATGGGGTAGAGGGTCAGCATCGGCAGGCAGGAGTAGACCTGAAGCAGGCTGACGTCGGGGTTGAACTGGATACCGAACAGCGCCCATGCCACGCCGATCCCCAGCACCTGGGCGAGCAGGCCACGCAGGAACAGGCGCCGGCCGCCGGCGGCGACGTTGTTCATGGTCATCATCGACAGGATGGTCACCGCTGTCAGCGGCGTGAACTGTGTGGCCGCCGCCCAGAACCCGCCGAGTACCGAGTCATACAGGAAGTTGCGCTGTTCAGCCTGGTAAGGAAACGGTGAACGGGTGGATAGCTGATACGCCAGGTGCGCCCAGGCAAACCCATTGAACAGCAGTAACGCCCAGACCCAGCCCGGCATGGCAAGCGGGTACAGGGCGCCGGTAACGCTGATGCTGCCGACACCCAGGCCGATGATCCTTGGCTGGTAGATACGCCGGGCAAATGAGAGCCCTTTGCCTCGTCTGTTTTCCATAAATTCCTGGTTCAGCTGTTTTTCACATTTACCGCGGCGCGCGGACACCGGATCGACCGTTGATCGCATAAGGCCTGTGAATATTGTCAGTTATTCCCATGGGAATAATCAGTGGCCTTCCAGGCCATTTGCGCAAAACAGAGGGCGAATGCGTCAAAAACGACCAGGAATGTCGCTCCTGCAACGGTTTTTACTCGGGGCAGGGGGCGCTGACTTCGTAGCCGGCCAGGAACAGGTCGATGGCCGACTCAATGACACGCGCCTGGTGAGCGGCATCCAGGGTCGGCTGGCCCAACGTGATCTGCGGCCAGAACGCGAAAGCCTTGAGCAGGCTTTGAATCTGGTGGGCGGCAAACGCCGGATCGGTGCAAGAGAGGCGGCCGTCTTCCTGGGCGGCGCGTACCCACTGGGTAAAACCTTCTTCGCGCTGGCTCAGGCGGGTGACCATGTCTTGCGCACGTTCCGGCGAGTGGATGGTGGCGGCGATGGCTACCCGGGCCAGATCGAGGAAATTGGTGTCCGACATCATCTTCATCTTGGCTTCCAGCAAACCACGCAGTTGTTCGCGCAGGGGGCGCTCGCTGGTGTAGCTGACGTCGAGTTGGGCGACGCTGCTGGCCCAGAGCTGGTGAAGGATTTCGGCGAACAGTTCTTCCTTGCTGGGGAAATGGTTATACACCGTGCGCTTGGAAACCCCAGCGGTGGCGGCGACCTTGTCCATGCTGGTGACCTCGAAGCCGTTATCGCGAAACTCAGCGATGGCCGCTGCCACGATGGCTTGGCGTTTGCGGTCGGTGAGGCGTTGAGGGGCAGTCATGGGTGGCGTTCGGCTCTTGAGGGTAAATTACACTGGGTAGTTTACTTGCTGCGGATTTTGTTGCAATCTTGAAACTACACTGTTCAGTGTAACTTATGCGCGGACCGTAGGAGTCACTCTGTAATGGCCACCATCTCAACCCGCCTCAAGTCTTCACCTGCGGCGCCCAAGCCTGCCGATCTGGACCTGGGGCGCTTCAGCAACGAGGCCCCCGTGCAGCACGGTGGCTTTGGCAAGACCTTGCGTATCTTCTGGAACATGCTGTTTAACAAACCACGCAGCACGCGCCCGGTGGGGCAGATCCCGGTGCAACCGCTGACCCGCGAGCAATTGTTGGCGGCGCCTGATCACAGCGTGTTCCGCCTGGGGCATTCCACCGTATTGCTGAAAATGCGCGGCAAGTTCTGGCTGACCGACCCGGTGTTCGCCGAGCGTGCCTCGCCATTCAGTTGGGCTGGCCCCAAGCGTTTCCACCAGCCGCCTATCCGTCTTGAAGAGCTGCCGCCCCTGGAGGCGGTGATTCTTTCCCACAACCACTACGATCATCTTGACCATAAGGCTGTCGTCCAACTGGCCGACAAGACCCGTTACTTTCTCGCGCCGCTGGGCGTGGGCGACATCCTGGTCAAGTGGGGTGTCGACGCCAGCAAGGTGCGGCAGCTGGATTGGTGGCAAGGCACCGAGGTGGATGGCATTCGCTTTGTCGCCACGCCGGCGCAGCACTTTTCCGGGCGCGGCCTGTTTGATGCCAATCAGACCCTTTGGTGTTCCTGGGTGATGATCGACGGCACGCGCCGTATCTTTTTCAGCGGTGACACCGGCTACTTCGATGGCTTTAAACGCATCGGCGAACAGTACGGCCCGTTCGATCTGACGTTGATGGAAACCGGTGCTTACAACGTCGACTGGCCCCATGTACACATGCAGCCGGAGCAAACCCTGCAAGCGCATATCGACCTCAGGGGCCGTTGGCTGCTGCCGATCCACAACGGCACTTTCGACCTGGCGTTCCATGCCTGGCACGAACCTTTCGACCGCATCATGGCGCTGGCGTGGGAGCGCAATGTGTCGATTACCACACCGCCGATGGGCCAGGCGTTCAGCTTGAACCAGCCGGAGCGTGGGTATGCATGGTGGCTGGAAGTGGAAACCCAAGGTGCACAAGAGCACCTTGTGGGCTGAGGGCGCAGAGGCGCCGAAAAAGGAGTTTTCAAGCTGTTTCGGGTCTGCGACAGGCGCCGGCGAAGGATGCGATGATCCCTGGAAAGTGTTTTCAGGGGAGGCGTACCGATGGACAGCATACGCAGATGGTTTTTGCGAGCAGATGCGGTTTGCCAGGTTGGCCAGCCGTTGTCTGCGCTCTTGGGCATGACCGACTCGGCATCTCCATGCCGCCGTCCTTCCCCCGATCAAGTGCCCCCCCGCAGTATCGAGTTTGATGTCGATCCCCCCCTCAAACCCACCCCAAGGGTGGCGTCCTGATCCCCGGGTATAACGTACCGGCAATTCCCATCAGACCCATGCCTGACCCCTCGTTGACGCTGATTGCCCTGAGCGGTATCGACCCAGAGGGCCCAGTGATGGTGGAGGTGCCCCTGGTGCAGAACAATAGCCGCTTTGCCGCCATGCAAGCGTTGGCCGGCAGGCGCGTGGGGTATGCCGACCGATATGGACGTGGCGATGGGCATGAACCGATTCGACACCGTGCGCCCTTCATGCGTGCGCTGGACGTACTGCGCCGGGCCGGGGCGCAACTGATACCCGTGCCGGCGCAACGTATCGACGGCACCCTCACGTTCAAACTGCACACCCATAATGAAATCGATGAAATCGTGAATGAATACCGGCTGGATGCCCTGGTGTCGGACAGTCAAAGTGCTGCATTCCATAGTGCGTGCTGGAGTGGTTACCCGAGGTTTGGCGAGGCTCTCGATGGTGGCGCGACGTTGTGGTTCTACGGTGCGCGATGGTCGAAGGAATCGTTGGCCGCGCTGGCGCTGGGTTATCGCAATGCCAGGGAGGGAAGCCATGGCCTATAGAATTCATATCCTCGGTGCTGCGGGGGCGGGCACTACCACCCTGGGCAGGGCCTTGGCGGAGAGTCTGAACGTCGCTTACTTCGACACCGACTATTTCTACTGGCAGCAAACCGACGCCCCCTTCACCATTGCCCGGCCCAAGGATGAACGCATCCGCCTGCTGCAGGAGCAGACTGTCGGCCTGGAAGGCTGGGTGCTGTCCGGTTCACTGTGCGGCTGGGGCGACCCGATGATCGCGCAGTTCACCCACGTGGTGTTCCTGCGCCTCGACCCGCAAGTACGCCTGCACCGTCTGCGCATGAGGGAGGTGCAACGCTACGGTGATGAAATCCTGGAAGGTGGCAGTCGCCACGAGAACAGCGTCGCCTTCCTGGCCTGGGCCGCTCGTTACGACAGCGGCAACCACAGCCTACGCAGCCTGCGTCGGCATGAAACCTGGTTGGCGGCACTGACCTGTCCGGTGATCCGCTTGGACTCTACGCACCATTCGGCTGGGGCGTTGGTGAATCAATTGATGCCGCTGTTGAGCCCATCAGCCGCGAAATAATGTTTTGTGCAGCGGGTTCGGCTGGGGCGGTCTCAAACCGCCGCACACTCATGCCCCACCCCGGCGCAAACCCCGGGAAAAACACCAGCCCTTGCGCCTCCAACCGAAACGCCAATGCCAGGCGGGTTTCATCACCCACATCGCCCTGGCTTTCAAACTGTTGGATGGCATCCACCGTCACACCCGCCTGGCGGGCCAGCTCGTCGCGGCTCCAGCCCAGCATCGCGCGGGCCTGTACGCTGTGTTTGGCGGTGAATTGGTGCAGGACGATCTGCTGTTCTACGAAAGAGCTCATTGCCAGAGAGGACATGGGGTTTCTCCAGGATTCGACGGGGGAGGGCAAACTATACTGTGTTTTTGTACAGTTGTTTTGACCGCTCATCAACTGGATGCTTATCGACCCACTATTCCAACCCCGGCGCCTCACGAATGATCAGGTGATCGAGGTTCTCGATATTCGCGCTGAACACCCCGAAGGTCTGCTCGGGGTTTTTCTTGCTGGGCACTTGTTTCAGCTCCGGTGTCACCCCGTAGAAGAAACAATACAACGCCCGCTCACTGTCCGCCGCCGCCCTGATCTGCTCCAGGAACGCCTTGCGCTTGCGGTAGTTCTCGATGAGCTTTTTGCTCAGGTAGACGTTGACCGAGTAGGGCTTTTTGTCGAGCCACACCTTCTTTTCGAAGTCGATGCGAAAGCTGCTGGTGTAGTCCTTGATCGCTTTGACCTTGCCCCAGTAGATCAGGCCCTTGTTGTCTTGCAGGTATTCGATCTTCTTGAAAAACGCCGCGTAAGTCGCGGTGTGCTCGCCGATTTTCAGCGGCATGCTTTTCAGCTTTTCCTTGTCGTCGATGTTCGACACAAAACACTCCACCGGGTGGGCAAACACGCTGGTTTTTTCCGGGGTGGTGTCGCTGGCGCTGACAGATTCGTCGCTGCGGGGTGAAGGTGTTTTCGCTGAATCTTGTGGGACCAGCCCCTCGGTGCCGACCTCCGCGGTTTTACGCTCGTACGTACGACGTGTCAGCACAAACTCCGATGGGAAATTATCCTCACGCTCATCGTCGTTTTCGCCTGCTGCACCCTTGTGGAGACTGGCATAGCGGCAGCCGTCGATATGCCGGGTGCTCGGCGTGTTTTTGAAGTGCGGGGTGCGTTGGTAGTTGACGTTCCTGGCGTTGAACGTGCTCAGCACATTGCCTGCTTCGAAGGCGGCGCGACAGGCATCGTTGGGGCAGAGGAAACTGTCCTTGTCGGAATCGAAGGTGTTGGTTTCGTCGAAATTCAGGTCTCGTACGTCATAGATCGACAGCTTGTCATCGAGACTCAGGCTGTAGGCCGTGTCGAATTTCATGGGGCTCGGGTCCGTGAGAGGTTTCGCTATTAATAGCGGGAACCCGCGTAAATATCAGCAAGAACCTGCAACCCGCCGTCCGCTGCGAGGGAACAAGTCCAGCTCAACCCCAAGCACCCCATGCTAGTCGCGACACTCAAGCCTAAACCGCTCAACTGTGGGAGCTGTCGAGCCCCAGCGAGGCGGCGATGGGATCGACTCGGTGTTCCCGGTGGATCCCACCCACCCGCATCACCGCTGCAACTTGGCCCGCTTTTTCTTCTTCGCATGAAAATGCCGAAAATGTGCATCCTGCGCCGCCGCCAGCAACTCCCGATCCCCTCGCGTATCGCCCCAGGCCCTGAGCCGATACTCCCCCAGGTCCCCGTACACCGCCTCAAGCCGCAGCACCTTATTCTCACACCGGCAGTTATTCCCGGTGAGCTTGCCGGTCAACACCCCGTCGACCACCTCAAGCTCAGTGCCAATCAACTTGATCCCAAGCCGATCGGCAAACGGCTGCAGCACCAACGCCGGCGACGCCGAACACAGCGTCACCACCGCCCCCGAGCCCAACTCCTGCTCCACCGACAACACCCCGGCCGGGCGCATCAACCGTGCCCAATTGCGCTGGCAATACTCCTCGGCCTTCTGCTGCACCCACGTCTTCTCCACCCCGGTCATAAAGGTGCGGATCAACTGCGCCTTCAACTCATCCCGGCTGATCTGCCGCACCAAAAAGCGCAGCCCAGGCACCGCCAGCTTGACCATCCGGCCATAAAACTCGCCGGTGCCAAAGGCAAACTTGAGGAAGGGCACGAAACTGTCGTGGTGGGTCAGGGTGCCGTCGAAGTCAAAGACGGAGAGTACTTTGGCGTCAACGGGGCCGGCTTCGAGCATGTCTGGGTTCACGGGTTGGCCTCGGTCCTATCTAGTATTTTTGAGCGTGCATCAGGTGTGACAGCAGGAGTCTACTCCCGTGCCAATCTTCCGACCTTGGCGTAAAGCCCCTCGGTGAAAGCCGCCCGGTCACTCGACCGGTGACAACGCTGATGGCAATTGGGGCACAAGGCTACAGCATTGGTGATGCGATCCGAACCCTTCTGGGCCAGGTGCTTGACGTGATGTACTTCAAGAAATGGCAAACCGTCGACCTCAAACGGCGCGTTAGCGCCGCAGCCTTCGCAGATGCCCTCGGCCTCTTTCAGTACCCAGGCGCGTACCTTTGGGTCGCGAACAAAAGCGGTGCTGACGGTCGAGACCTTCTGCGGCTGGGCAATGCCGTCCGGTAACTGAGTGAAAGGTTGCTGCTGCAGTTTGGACGCGCGGCGGATAAGCGTTTGCTCGTCTGCTGTTTGGGCGGCGTCTTCGGATTCGAATACACCCTGCGCGGCCAGCGCTTGGCGGATGCGTTGTTCGACGCCTGACCCTACGTTCTTCGCGGGCTTAAAGCCTTTTATCGGCTCCAGGCCCATACGGATAAGAACGGTAGAAATGTTTAGCATGCGGAACTCTACGGAGCCTTTTGCACGACCGGCTATCGGCCCCTCGCGCAAAAGGCGGTTTTCGAGCGCTTTATTGAAAGGCTGGCCGTTCTTTTCCTTGGCCAGCATCTTCAAGTAAGCCTCGACCGCTGCTGCCAACTCCGCGTCGTTCCAGTCCGTGTTGTCTTTCGTAATATCCATACAGCCGCCGAGGGTAGAAAACCCTCGGACGATACTGAGTAGCCATTATTGCGTCTACGAAATTTCCTACGTTCTGGCAGGAATTAGCGGTCAACGCCATTGGTAAATGAATTCGCTGCTTTGTCTTGAAGGTTTCAAGCGAGCTTGCATAAAAAAGCCCTGAACAAGTCAGGGCTTCTCGGTTTAGCTGTGCTAAGAATTAATCCCAGCTCAATGCCCCACCCGTCTGATATTCGATCACACGGGTCTCAAAGAAATTCTTCTCTTTCTTCAAGTCCATGATCTCACTCATCCACGGGAACGGGTTAGTCGTCCCCGGATACTCTTCCTTCAACCCAATTTGCGACAGGCGACGGTTAGCGATGAACTTCAAATAGTCTTCCATCATCGCGGCGTTCATACCGAGCACCCCGCGCGGCATGGTATCCCGCGCATATTCAATCTCCAGCTGAGTCCCCTGCAGGATCATCTGGGTCGCTTCTTCCTTCATCTCGGCATCCCACAGGTGTGGGTTTTCGATCTTGATCTGGTTGATCACGTCGATACCGAAGTTCAGGTGCATCGACTCATCGCGCAGGATGTACTGGAACTGCTCGGCCACGCCGGTCATTTTGTTGCGGCGGCCCATGGACAAAATCTGGGTGAAGCCGCAGTAGAAGAAGATGCCTTCCAGCACGCAGTAGTAGGCGACCAGGTTGCGCAGCAGTTCCTTGTCGGTGTCGACGGTGCCGGTTTCGAACTTCGGATCGGAGATCGAGCGGGTGTATTTCAGGCCCCAGGCTGCCTTCTTAGCCACCGATGGAATCTCGTGGTACATGTTGAAGATCTCGCCTTCATCCATGGCCAACGATTCGATGCAGTACTGGTAGGCGTGGGTGTGGATCGCTTCTTCGAAGGCCTGGCGCAGGATGTACTGGCGGCACTCCGGGTTGGTGATCAGGCGGTACACGGCCAGGACCAGGTTATTGGCGACCAGGGAGTCGGCGGTGGAGAAGAAGCCGAGGTTGCGCATGACGATGCGGCGTTCGTCGTCGGTCAGGCCTTCGGGGTTTTTCCACAGGGCGATGTCGGCGGTCATGTTGACCTCTTGCGGCATCCAGTGGTTGGCGCAGCCGTCGAGGTACTTCTGCCAGGCCCAGTCGTACTTGAAGGGCACGAGTTGGTTGAGGTCGGCGCGGCAGTTGATCATGCGCTTTTCGTCAACGGCGACGCGGGCGGAGGCGCCTTCGAGTTCGGCGAGGCCTTCGGCGACGTCGAGTTTGTCCAGGGCGGCCTTGGCGCGCACGATGGCGGCGGAGTCACTGGCGGTGACGGCGCGTGCTTCGATGGCGGCAGCGGCACCGGCACCGTCGAGGCGGTCCATGTTGGCTTCGGTGGCGTGGCCGGCGTTGGCGCCTTTGGTGGCTACTTCACCGTCTTCTTCTTTGTCGAATTCGTCCCAGCTCAGCATGACGTGTCGTCTCCTGCGTGAGGGCTCAAAGGTGCCCGTGTGAAACCGGATGGTTGGGTGTTCACACGGCCCTCGGGCCGCGGTGGATCTTAAGGAATCGTTTGTTGCAACAGCTCGCGCAGGCAAATAAACGGAATTGGGTAACGGGTACTGCATGAGGCTTGAGGGGCGGAGCGGTGGATGCATACTCCAGCGCAGGCTCAAGATCTGGCTCTTCGTCCCTGTGTAAAGGGATATTGCAGGCCCGATTTACCCGCGCATTATAGGGAAAAATTCGGCTTTGTGTTGCGGCGGATGGTCTCGGATCAGAGACAAAAAGGCGGCTATTTGAGCCAGAGTGAGGGTTTGCGGGGGGTTGATGGGGTAGGAAATTTTTGACGGGCGGTGGGCTATTTATTGTGGGGGGTAGGGTAGGGCTTTTTGAGGAGAGGAAGGGAGGGGCGGGGCTGAGTGACGACCGCTATCGGGAGCAAGCCCATTCCCACATTTACCGCGTGCCGTGCCAGGCGCCGGTTCTTTGCCGCAAGAACGATTTCTTGCGGCGAATAAGATCCGGGTCTGTTCCAACTAACGAAGTTGTTATCCGTTAGAGCAACCATTACCCATGACATGGTAATTAAGGATATGGCGCTGACCCTGGGAGTCTTCATATTCCATCTTCACCGGTACAACTTCGCAGACTTCCGGGATTGTGCTCATGGACAATACTTTGGCCACGTCCAGCTTGGTGCTATAGGTGTAGTCCTCGACAATCGGGGCGTTCTGGCCGGCCAGCTCGGTCGGGGCCTCGTCGGCCAGGGCGGCGGTGGCGCACAAGCTGCTGAGGGCCATAACTACGAGAGCTTTCATTTCTTTACTTACCTTCTTCAGGGCGAAAGGGGTCACGGGGCCCTTGTGAGGCCACGTGTGTAACTTAGGATTGGTTAGTTCGGATTAACGTGCCTTCGTGGGGGCTGTTACGTTGTTAATCACTGTTGTGTTAATCACAATGCCTTGGTTGGCGGAAGTGATTCTAGGCCTGCGGGTTATATTCATATACCCGTGCTTTTGATAAAGACTATTGGCGGTTTTTGTAACAATCCCGTGATAAAGGTTTTTTCACCCACCCGCAAAGCCCCGCAGGCTGCGGGCCAGAGCGGTAAACGGGGATAGCAGGGCATTTTGTAGGGTCTTGTTACTACCATCGTCGAATGGTTCTATAGGCCCACCCCGGATACAACTGGGTCATACAACAACAACTATGTCACCGAGGTAAGAAAGATGAGTGCGGCTTCCCTGTACCCCGTTCGCCCCGAAGTAGCAGCCAACACGCTGACCGACGAGGCAACCTACAAGGCCATGTACCAGCAGTCGGTGGTCAACCCCGACGGTTTCTGGCGCGAGCAAGCCAAGCGCCTTGACTGGGTCAAGCCTTTCACCGCGGTGAAGCAGACCTCTTTCGACGATCACCATGTCGACATCAAGTGGTTCGCCGATGGCACCCTGAACGTTTCCTACAACTGCCTGGACCGTCACCTCGCCGAGCGCGGCGACCAGGCGGCGATCATCTGGGAGGGCGATGACCCGGCCGAGAGCCGTACCATCACCTACCGCGAGCTGCACGAAGAAGTCTGCAAGTTCGCCAACGCCCTGCGTGGCCAGGATGTACACCGCGGCGACGTGGTAACCATCTATATGCCGATGATTCCCGAAGCCGTGGTCGCCATGCTGGCGTGTACCCGCATCGGTGCGATCCATTCCGTGGTGTTTGGTGGTTTCTCGCCGGAGGCCCTGGCCGGTCGCATCATCGACTGTAAGTCGAAGGTGGTGATCACGGCCGATGAAGGCATTCGCGCCGGTAAGAAGATTCCGCTGAAGGCCAACGTCGACGACGCGCTGACCAACCCGGAAACCAGCAGCATCCAGAAGGTCATCGTGTGCAAGCGCACCAATGGTTCGATCAAGTGGAACCAGCATCGCGACATCTGGTACGAAGACCTGATGAAAGTGGCGGGCACCGTGTGTGCGCCCAAAGAGATGGGCGCCGAAGAAGCGCTATTCATCCTCTACACCTCAGGTTCCACCGGCAAGCCGAAAGGCGTGCAGCACACCACCGGCGGCTACCTGTTGTACGCGGCCCTGACCCACGAGCGCGTATTCGACTACCGCCCGGGCGAAATCTACTGGTGCACCGCCGACGTCGGCTGGGTCACCGGCCACACGTATATTGTCTACGGCCCGCTGGCCAATGGCGCGACCACCTTGCTGTTCGAAGGTGTGCCGAACTACCCGGACATTACCCGGGTGGGCAAGATCGTCGACAAGCACAAGGTCAATATCCTCTACACCGCCCCGACCGCGATCCGCGCGATGATGGCGTCCGGCACCGCTGCCTGCGAAGGCGTCGATGGCAGCAGCCTGCGCCTGTTGGGCTCGGTGGGTGAGCCGATCAACCCGGAAGCGTGGGACTGGTACTACAAGAATGTCGGCCAATCCCGTTGCCCGATCGTCGACACCTGGTGGCAGACCGAAACCGGCGCCACCCTGATGAGCCCGCTGCCGGGTGCCCATGCACTCAAGCCGGGTTCTGCCGCACGGCCGTTCTTCGGCGTGGTGCCGGCGCTGGTGGACAACCTGGGCAACATCATCGAAGGCGCCGCCGAAGGCAACCTGGTGATTCTCGACTCGTGGCCAGGCCAGGCCCGTACCCTGTACGGCGACCATGACCGTTTTGTCGACACGTACTTCAAGACCTTCCGTGGCATGTACTTCACCGGTGACGGCGCCCGTCGCGATGAAGATGGCTACTGGTGGATCACCGGCCGTGTGGATGACGTGTTGAACGTATCCGGCCACCGCATGGGCACCGCCGAGATCGAAAGCGCCATGGTTGCCCACCCTAAAGTCGCCGAAGCGGCGGTGGTGGGTGTGCCGCACGACATCAAGGGCCAGGGCATCTATGTGTACGTGACCCTGAAGAATGGCGAAGAACCCACCGAAGCCCTGCGCCTGGAGCTGAAGAACTGGGTGCGCAAGGAAATCGGGCCGATTGCCTCGCCGGATGTCATCCAGTGGGCACCGGGCTTGCCGAAGACGCGCTCGGGGAAAATCATGCGGCGTATCCTGCGCAAGATTGCCACGGCCGAGTACGACGGGCTGGGCGATATTTCCACCCTGGCGGACCCAGGTGTAGTGGCGCATTTGATTGAGACACACAAGACCATGAATGTCGCGTAAGGCGGGGTAGGTGGGAAAGAGCCCCATTCGGTGTATGCCGAGTGGGGCTTTTTTATGATTTCTCAAAATCACCGCCTTTCCTACATTTGGATTGCAATCCAAGGTGGGTAGGGGGGAGGGTCTGACAGGCCCGCATGATCATCAGGCAAATAAATATCGGTTTTTCGCGTAGGAGGTTTCTGAATGTTACCGAGTGGCACAAATGTGTAACCCATCGCCCAAACCTGAGGCAAAGGGCTACGCTTATGCCCCGAAAAACCGCGCCTTAGACACCCCGAGCCATAAGATTAAACGCCACACTTGCCGTGCTAGAAGGGTTTGCGAATAATAGGCCCGCAATTTGCAGCATCAACAGGTTTAATATCTTTTGTCTCTGCATAAAATTCAGAGGCTGTCAATGTGCTGGAACCGCTTTCTCAGTGCTTCTGTAAATTGTTGTCGCATTGAGGAAATATCGGCTTCCGGCCTGTCGTTAGAATGCCGATCACTCGCTCGTCGTCTCCACTGTTGAATTGGTGTAGGACGCAGCACCGCTATTCGGTTTCACTCAGTCGCATCGTGGGCCATGGCTCATACTGCTGTTTTGCCCTATACCGATGGAGTCCCAAGATGAAGAAACTCGTGCTGTTGGGCGCCCTGGCGCTGTCCGTGCTGTCCATGCAGGCTTTCGCTGAAGGCAAGCCCCTGAAAATTGGTATCGAAGCGGCCTACCCTCCGTTTGCCTCCAAGGCACCGGATGGCAGCATCGTCGGTTTTGACTACGACATCGGCAACGCCCTGTGCGAAGAGATGAAGGTCAAGTGCACCTGGGTCGAGCAAGAGTTCGACGGCCTGATCCCTGCGCTCAAAGTGCGCAAGATCGACGCGATCCTGTCGTCCATGTCCATCACGGAAGACCGCAAGAAGTCCGTGGACTTCACCAACCGTTACTACCTCAGCCCAGCGCAACTGGTGATGAAGGAAGGCACCACCGTCAGCGACAGCCTGGATGAATTGAAGGGCAAGAAGATCGGTGTGCAACGCGGTTCGATCCACGATCGTTTCGCCAAGGAAGTCTTGGCTCCTAAAGGCGCCACTGTTGTGCCTTACAGCTCGCAGAACGAAATCTACCTGGACGTGGAAGCCGGTCGCCTCGACGGCACCGTGGCCGACGCCACCCTGCTGCAAGACGGCTTCCTGAAGACGCCAGCCGGTAAAGGCTACGCGTTCGTGGGCCCACAGTTCACCGACGCCAAGTACTTCGGTGACGGCATCGGCATCGCCGTACGCAAAGGCGACAAGGAAAACCTCGACCGCATCAACGCAGCCATTGCCGCGATCCGTGCCAACGGCGAATACAAGAAAATCCAGGACAAGTACTTCGACTTCGATATTTACGGCGCTGACGCCAAGTAAATCGTCGCAGCGATCTGTCCGAAATGGCGCAAGCAACAGAATTCCTGCGGTTTGCGCCATTTTTTCATCCCCCTTTTCGAGGACCTGAATCATGTTGAAAGGCTACGGGGCCGTCATCCTCGATGGCGCATGGTTGACGCTTCAGCTCGCCTTGTCGTCCATGGCCTTGGCCATTGTTCTGGGTCTGATCGGGGTCGCGTTACGCCTGTCGCCGGTGCGCTGGTTGGCCTGGCTGGGTGACTTGTACTCCACGGTGATCCGCGGGATCCCCGACCTGGTGCTGATCCTGCTGATTTTCTACGGTGGTCAGGACCTGCTTAACCGCGTCGCGCCGATGCTCGGCTATGACGACTATATCGACTTGAACCCCTTGGCCGCCGGTATCGGCACCCTGGGTTTCATCTTTGGCGCCTACCTCTCGGAAACCTTCCGTGGCGCCTTCATGGCCATCCCCAAGGGCCAGGCTGAAGCCGGCCTGGCGTATGGCATGAGCAGCTTCCAGGTGTTTTTCCGGGTGATGGTGCCGCAGATGATCCGGCTGGCGATCCCCGGGTTTACCAACAACTGGCTGGTACTCACCAAGGCCACCGCGCTGATCTCGGTGGTGGGCCTGCAAGACATGATGTTCAAGGCCAAGCAGGCGGCTGATGCCACCCGCGAGCCTTTTACCTTCTTCCTCGCAGTGGCGGCGATGTACCTGGTGATCACCAGCGTGTCGTTGCTGGCCCTGCGTCATCTTGAGAAGCGCTACTCGGTAGGCGTAAGGGCGGCTGATCTATGATCTTCGACTACAACGTCATCTGGGAGGCCATGCCGCTGTACCTTGGCGGCCTGCTGACCACCCTGAAACTGCTCGCCATCTCGCTGTTCTTCGGCCTGCTCGCCGCCTTGCCCCTGGGCTTGATGCGTGTGTCCAAGCAACCGGTCGTCAACGGCGTTGCCTGGCTCTACACCTACGTGATCCGCGGCACGCCGATGCTGGTGCAGCTGTTCCTGATCTACTACGGCCTGGCGCAGTTCGAAGCGGTGCGCGAGAGCTTCCTGTGGCCGCTGCTGTCCAGTGCGACCTTCTGCGCGTGCCTGGCCTTTGCGATCAACACCAGCGCCTACACCGCCGAGATCATTGCCGGTAGCCTGTAGAACCGTAGACATCGTTTACATCTGAAACCGGGGACATCGTTTACACATTTGAGGCCTGGACGCGGGTCATACCTCGTCCAAGCCTCCCCAAGGGATAATCACACAGGTACAAATCCCAAGCTTCATCTTCAGCTTCTTTGAGCCCTATCCTTTCCCCGGACAGCGCCTCGCTGATAAATACCAACTTGCCGTTCCACTTGATCGATCCGTCCTGCCTGACGCTTCGAACTTTCATTTCTGCCGGATATTCCACATCGGGCAAGCATCCTGGATAAATTCGGGTGGACGGCACATACAAGTCTCCTGGACGTTTCATGCCGAGCGCTTCGTGAGGGCGTACGTAATTAAACTCATGCCTGAAATGCTCCAGCAAAAGCTGCTGCTCGACTAAGTTTTTCCCTAAGGGCAACTCAAGTTTCAAGCTACGGTGCATTCGTTCATGGCGACCATTCTGGGCGGGTCTTCCCGGCATGGTTCGCTCGGGATAAATACCCAGCCGAATCCACCAAACTGCCAGTGTGGATATTCTTGCCAGGCCAGGAGAGGCGAACGGTACCCCGTTGTCCGAACGGATAACTTCCGGCATGCCGTACTCCTGAAAAAGCCTCTCAAAGGCCTGTTTTACAGGCTGGGTCATGATCTTGGGATGGGCCCTGCACGCTAAAATCAGACGCGACGCATGGTCTGTGACGGTCAAAGGGAAGCACATCTGAGCATTAAGCATCTTGAACTGCCCTTTGTAGTCAGCACACCACGTCTTGTTAGGTTCGTCGGCCTTTCGCATTTGTGCGTGGGAAATGCTGTGTCGGCGTTTGAAGCGCCGCTTTTTGACGAGCCCAAGTCGGTCAAGCCATTGACCGGCCGTACTTGGAGAGGGCCAGGTGACGGAGGGATCTTCCAGCCGTAATAGTTCGAGAAGCTTTTTCGGCCCCCATTTATCGTGAGCCTCCTTCATCGCGACTACACGGGCCAAAATCTCGTCGTCGGTTTTATTTGGGCTGTTGTGAGGTCGCCGGGACAGTTCGGATAAAGACCTCAAGTCGCCGTCGTGCCGGGCAATCCACTTATCGACGGTAGGTCGGCTAACGTCAAAGCGGCGTGCCAACTGGCTTTTGGTGAAGTTGCCAGAAAGCCAATCAGCTACCAGCTTGATTCTTTGATTCATGGGGGACTCTTGGTTCCAGGGCATGATCAGTTACCTCCTGATCATGCGTATTAGCCTGTAAACCATGTCCCCGGTTAGAAATGTAAACGATGTCCCCGGTTTGTACCGCCTCAAGGCCACCCCCAATGGCGAGATCGAAGCGGCCAAGGCCATGGGCATGTCGCGCTACAAGCTGTACCGCCGCATCCTGCTGCCGTCGGCCCTGCGCCGCGCGCTACCGCAGTACAGCAACGAAGTGATCATGATGCTGCAGACCACCAGTCTCGCGTCCATCGTCACCCTGATCGACATCACCGGTGCCGCGCGCACGGTCAACGCGCAGTTTTACCTGCCGTTCGAAGCCTACATCACCGCCGGCGTGTTCTACCTGTGCCTGACCTTTATCCTGGTGCGCCTGTTCAAGTTGGCCGAGCGCCGCTGGCTGAGCTACCTGGCTCCACGGAAGCACTGATATGGAACGTATCGATCACCTGTTGCCCTGGGGCCACCTGGGCTGCGAGCGCCAACTGAGCGTGTTCCGTTTCGGCAGTGGCGAGCGCAAGGCCTATATCCAGGCCAGCCTGCACGCCGATGAATTGCCCGGCATGCGCGCCGCGTGGGAGCTGAAAAAACGCCTCGCCGAACTTGAAGCGCAAGGTGGCCTCAACGGCGTGATCGAGCTGGTGCCGGTGGCCAACCCGATGGGCCTGGGCCAGTTGCTGCAAGGCAGCCACCAGGGCCGTTTCGAAGTGGGCAGCGGCAAGAATTTCAACCGCGATTTCGTTGAGTTGAGCGAGCCGGTGGCCGAGTTGCTCACAGGCAAGCTGGGGGATGATGCTCACGCCAACGTGCGCATGATTCGCCAAGCGATGGCCGATGCGCTCAACGCATTGCCCGAGCCGAGCAGCCAATTGCAAGGCATGCAACGCATCCTGCTGAGCCATGCGTGCAGCGCCGATATCGTCCTCGACCTGCACTGCGACGCCGAAGCCGCACTGCACATGTACGCGCTGCCCCAGCACTGGCCGCAGTGGCGTTCGCTGTCGGCGCACTTGAATGTGAAAGTCGGTCTGCTCGCGGAAGATTCCGGCGGCAGCTCGTTTGATGAGGCCTGCTCGTTGCCGTGGCTGCGTCTGTCCCGCGCCTTTCCTGACGCGCAGATCCCGCTGGCCTGCCTGGCGACTACCTTGGAGTTGGGCGGTCAAGCGGACACCGGTCGTGACGAAGCGATCTTCCACGCCGAAGGCATCCTCGCGTTTCTCGCCGAGCAAGGCCTGATCAAGGGCGAATGGCCGGCGCCGCAACACGAACCGTGTGAAGGCGTGCCCTTCGAAGGCACCGAATTGCTGTTCGCGCCCCACGCCGGGGTGATCAGTTACCTGCGTAAAGCCGGCGACTGGATCGAGAAGGGCGAGCCGATTTTTGAAGTGATTGACCCCCTGGAAGACCGCGTGAGCATTATCTGCGCAGGCACCTCGGGGGTGTTGTTTGCCGTTGAACGGCTACGTTATGCCCAAGCGGGTTTCTGGCTGGCCAAGGTGGCGGGGCGCGAAGCGCTGCGTCACGGGCGCTTGCTCAACGACTGACCACCTGTTTTTGTGAGAACCGACCGCATGTACAAACTTGAAGTCCAAGACCTGCATAAACGCTATGGCAGTCATGAAGTGCTCAAAGGCGTGTCCCTGGCCGCCGCGGCCGGTGATGTGATCAGCATCATCGGTTCCAGTGGTTCGGGCAAAAGTACCTTTTTGCGCTGCATCAACCTGCTGGAGCAACCCCACGCCGGCAAGATCCTGCTCAATAACGAAGAGCTGAAACTGGTGGCCAACAAGGACGGCGCCATGAAGGCCGCCGACCCTAAGCAACTGCAACGCATGCGCTCGCGCCTGTCGATGGTGTTCCAGCATTTCAACCTGTGGTCGCACATGACCGCGATTGAAAACGTGATGGAAGCCCCGGTGCATGTGCTGGGCGTGTCGAAGAAAGAGGCCCGTGAAAAGGCCGAGCACTATTTGGCCAAGGTCGGCGTGGGCCATCGCAAGGATGCGTTCCCCGGCCACATGTCCGGGGGCGAGCAGCAGCGCGTGGCGATCGCCCGTGCCCTGGCGATGGAGCCTGAGGTGATGCTGTTCGACGAACCCACCTCGGCGCTGGACCCAGAGTTGGTCGGCGAAGTGCTCAAGGTGATGCAGGACCTGGCCCAGGAAGGCCGCACCATGGTGGTGGTGACCCACGAAATGGGCTTTGCCCGTGAAGTGTCCAACCAGCTGGTGTTCTTGCATAAAGGCATCGTCGAAGAGCGTGGCAACCCGCGGGAAGTGCTGGTCAACCCGCAGTCCGAGCGGTTGCAGCAGTTCCTGTCCGGCAGCTTGAAATAATCAAGGCCGCTGCTTTCCCCCTGTAGGAGCGAGCTTGCTCGCGAAGATCGTCAACGATAACGCGGGAAGCCTGATGCCCCGTGGTGTTCTCAGGTTTTTCGCGAGCAAGCTCGCTCCTACAGGAAAGCAGGTCTTTATCGTTTTTGAGCTTTGTGTTGGTTTACGGGCTAGCATTGGCCCACGGCTTCTTTCACTGTTTTCGCTCCGGATAGCACTCCATGACCGCCCATAAAATTGGTTTCCTGATTTGGCCCAGCACAAAAGCACTCACGCTTGCGCTGGCTGAGGAGGCCTTGCGCGTTGCTCAGCGGGTGCATCCGGATGTGGTCTACGAGTTGTCGTTTCTGCTCGCAGAACCGGCGACCGAAGGGGCCTGGCAATTGCCGGGTGAGCCGTGGGCCGGCAAGCTGGAAGGTTTCCAGAAGCTGTTCCTGTTGGCTGACGAACCGCCCACGGCTATTGCCTCCCAGCTCAGCACTGCGCTCAAGCAGTTGGTGCGTGCTGGTTGTGTGATCGGCGGCTTGTCAGCGGGTGTGTACCCGCTGGCTCAGTTGGGTCTGCTGGATGGCTACCGCGCCGCTGTGCACTGGCGCTGGCAGGACGATTTTGCCGAGCGCTTCCCTAAGGTCATTGCCACCAGCCACCTGTTCGACTGGGACCGTGACCGTTTGAGCGCCTGCGGTGGCATGTCGGTACTCGACCTGTTGCTGGCGGTGCTGGCCCGCGACCACGGCGCCGAGCTGGCGGGCGCGGTGTCGGAAGAACTGGTGGTGGAGCGCATCCGCGAAGGCGGCGAGCGCCAGCGCATTCCCTTGCAAAATCGCCTGGGCTCCAGCCATCCGAAGCTGACCCAGGCGGTGTTGCTGATGGAAGCCAACATCGAAGAACCGCTTACCACCGACGAGATCGCCCAGCACGTGTGCGTGTCGCGACGACAACTGGAACGGATCTTCAAGCAATACCTCAATCGCGTTCCCAGCCAGTACTACCTGGAACTGCGCCTGAACAAGGCGCGCCAGATGTTGATGCAAACCAGCAAATCGATCATCCAGATCGGCCTGTCCTGCGGCTTCTCGTCGGGGCCGCATTTCTCCAGCGCCTACCGCAACTTCTTTGGCGCCACCCCACGTGAAGATCGCAACCAGCGGCGCAGCAGCAGCCCGTTCGAGTTGTCGTCAGTGCCGTCCGAGCGCGGCTGAGCATCCTCGCTTATTCCTCCATGGGTCTCGGGGTTCCCGGGGCCATCAGCGCCACGCCGAACTCGTCGAACATCGCCTCTTCCACGCCCAGTTCGTAGCCTGTCTGGCGGTAATAGTCGCGCAGCAGCTCGATGCTCTGATCGGACAGTGGGTTGCCGCTGAGGTCGGAGTCATCGTTGAGTGGCAACGGCATTTCCAACAGGTCGCTGGGCACATCGACGATTTCGTTGTCACTCAAGTCCAGCACCCGCAGGCGGCCCAGGGCAAAGACGCCTTCCGGCACGTGTGTCAGCCCGCAGTTGTGCAGGTAGATCGACACTAGCCGTCCAAGGTTGCGGATGTCGGGAATAAATATCAGCGGGTTGTCACTCAGGTCCAGGTATTCCAGGTGGATAAGGCGTGAGAGCTGCTCTTTGCTCTCGCGGGTCAGACGGATATGGTTTTCCGCCAGCTTCAGATAGCGCAGGCGTCGGAGGCCGAACACCGAGGCGGGGATATCCAGCAGTGTGTGGCGTTCGAGGGTCAGGCTGACAAGGTTGGGGAAGCAGCGCAGCAGACCGTCCACTTGCTGGTTGGTACCGTCTCCGATGATCTCCAGCAGGCTCACGTGATCGAACTGCGCACTCAGCATCGGCATGTCCCCCAATAACTGGCCGTGGAACACCAGTTTATGGCTGTGGCGGGTGAAACCGTTGGAGTCGTCCAACTCGCCCTCCCGGCGCCAGCAGCGTTCGAGCAAATCCTTGAAGCCCAGGCGACGGATTTGTTCTTCGGCCCGCGCGCCCTCGTCCAGCACGGTGTCGAGCAGTGGGTCTCTGGAGGGGACCTCCATAGCCCAGGCTTGGAGGTGTGCCTGCAGGTCCTGATACTCGCCATCCAGGCGCGTGATGTGCAGGTCTACGGTGTCCAGGTCGCCCGGTAACTGGAAGTACACACGGCTGACCTCGCGGTTGTTGAGGCTTGGGTACAGTGCTTGTAGCTGTTGCAGTTGGGGTTGGGGGGCCGGCGCGTTCCAGTGCTCGCCAGTGGCCTGGCAGTAGGTTTTGATGCGGGCGAGGGTGTGCCGTGACAACGGATTATCCGACAGGTCAAAGGCTGCGCTGAGGGTGGCGGGCAGTTGGAAGCCTTGATCGGGAATCTGCTCGATGGCGTTGTGACTCAGGTCTACCCGTGTCCGGGCGATGTTGCCCGCCAGCAGCGCCGGTGGAATTTCCCGCAGGCCGGTGTTGCTCAGTGACAGGCTGGTCAGGGCTGTCAGGCGATTGAAGTCCGGTAGCCAGACCAGGCGGTTATTGGCCAGGTCCAGGTGTTGGAGGTGGGTCATGCTGGAAAGCACCTGGGCGCTGGCGGGGTTCAGTTCAATGGCGCAGCGATCCAGGCGCAGATGGGTCAGCCGCTCCAGTTGCGGCAGGGTCCTGGGCAAATGCATCAGGGTATAGCGCTCGATGGACAGGCGCTCCAACTGTGGAAAGCTGCGCAGAAACGCGTTGGGCTGCAGGGTGGATGCATTGCCGGACAGGCTCAGTGATGAGACATGGGGGAAGGGCGTGCTCAGGGCGGGAATATCGCCGCTGATGGGGTAGGGCAGGTTGAGTGTGAAGCGCGGGAGACGCCCTGGGGCGTGTGTGTCCTGCTCGGTTTCCCGACGCCAGCCGGCTTCGAGCGTGTCCACGAACAGTGAGCGATAGGTGCGCTCCTGGGCGGACACTTGCTCGTCGTCGGCCCAAGGTGCCAGCGTTTGGCGAATCCGCGGGTAGTCGATTTCAAGCTGCGCCAGCGCTGCGCGGCCTGCGTCCAGGTTGCCCGGGAAATCGAAGATGAGCTGATTGATGTCATTGTCCGACAGCGTTGGGTAAAGGCGTCTGGCGCTTTGGATTTCGGTGCCGGGCGCGTCAATGTCCCAGCGGCCACCGGTTCTTTGGTAGTACCCCTTGACCCGCTCCAGCGTGGGTCCCGACAGCGGGTTGCTGGAGAGGTCGAACTTGCGGCTGGTTTCTACCGGCAACTCGAACAGCGCCGGAGGCAGTTCGCGGATCTGGTTATTGGACAAAACCGCCAGTTCCAACTGTGGACGGTTCAGCAGGCCTGGCGGCAAATCACGGATGCCGGTGTAGCTCAGGTCCAAGTGTTGCAGGTGGGCCATGTGGGTAACGCTGGGCGTCAGGCCCAGAGGGTTGTTATACAGGTCCAGGGTCTTCAGGCGAGTCATGCTGCCAAGGGCCACCCGAGTTTCTTCGGTCAGGGTAATGTTGCAGTCGCTCAATATCAGCACGTCGAGGCTGGGCAGTTGCGCGATGCTTGGCGCAAGGCCACCCAGGTAAAACTGGCTGACGTTCAGGTGACGCAGGCGTGGGAACAACTGCACGAAGTCATTGATCTGCAGTGCGGTGTGCTGACCCTTGAGCTCCAGCAGGCTGATGTGCTCGAAGCGTGCCGTGAGCCTGGGCAGTTCGCCGTAGATCGGGATCGTCAGTTGCAGCTTGTGGCCATTGAGGAGCAGTTGGTCATGGTAGTGATCAATCGCGGTTTCCTGGCGCCAGCCGCGCCTGACCTCCTGGGCCCACAGGGCACGGTTGCGTCGCACGTACTGGTATTCCCGGGGCGTCAGTGGTGCTTCAGTGATGGGGTGGAAGGTGGGCGTCATGTGTTCCCAGACGGCGAGGTCGGTGTCCAGTTTGTTGTATTCGACCTGCAGGGTTATCAGGGTCGCCAAGGCGCCGCCGGGACGGCTTTCCAGGGTCTGTACCAGGTCGGCGATCTGTTCCGCAGGGAGGCTGGGCAGCAAGTGCTGGGCGCGCTGCTCAAGCGTGGGCTGCGGCTCGGCGGCTGGTGGCCGTGACGGCCCTGCTGCCTGATAACCGTCCATGCCGCCACGCAGGCGCATGACTGTGGGGTCGAACGTCGGTTTGCGGTAAGTGTCTGCGCTGAGCAAGGTGCGCAGCCTCTCGCGATCGAGCACGTGCTCGCCAATCGCCTGGCGCAGGCGCTCGCCCTGGCCGATGTGGATGTTCAGGGCGTCGCGCTGGCTATCGGGGATCGCCTGGAGGATGGCGGTGAAGAAATCGGTGTCGCCAAACACCGGGCCCTTCTCATCGACAGGCGTATAGCGGCCCGATTCGGTATGGATGACGATTCGCTTGAGCGGCGCGTCTTCGGCGCCGATAGCCTCCAGCAACGGGCCGTCGCTACGGTACTGCCGGACTTCCAGGCGCATGCGCGTCGACCATCCGGGCAGGCGCTCCAGGGACAGCAGCGCGAGCAGGTGAGTGTCGGGGTTGTCGACGGCGTCCAGGTAGAGCCCTTCGTAAGCACGGGTGGTGCGCACATCCAGTTGGGCGGCTGCGGCTTGCTCGGCTATATGCGTCGGCACCTTGCCTTGGTCGATGGCTTGCAACTCGTCGCCGGTGGCATTGGCCAGCAGTTCATGGGCGACGCTGACGGGCAGGCCGGGCTCGGGGGCGGCGTCGATGATTTTTTGCAGCGCTGCCCCCGGGCTATGTTCTTCGCTGCGGTAGCGGGAATCGAACAGCGAGAAGCGTTTTTCGTGGGCAAGGCGGGCGATCTTTTTGCGCAGGGCCGCGGCGCGAATAGACGCATGGGAGGCGGGCTGGTCGGCGGGTTCTTCAAGCAGTGCTTTACGCTCGGCTTCATCCAAACTCTCCACCAGCACGCGTAGCAGATCACCATTTTCCAATTGGCTTTCATGGATCTGTACCACGCTAGCGTCGGGCCGGCCAAGAAACTCCCATTGGGTTTTCCCTTGGGTATCCAGGAACCGCAAGGTCTTGGAGGCGGGCCACAGGCCGTAGCTGGTGAGTATCTGCAACTGTGTCTGAACGTCCGCCTGGCCATAGATGAGCGGGTCATCGCTGTTGAGTTGCGTGATGAAGTCTTGCAGCGCTAGATCGATCTTGAAGCGCTTGAGGGTATCGGCCAGCAGCGGCGGCGGCGTTTGCCCGGTGTGGTGCATCTGGCGCAGCGCGTTGTCGTGGGTACCGCTGACGCTGCGCGCCTGCTGCAAGCGCGCGTCATCCAGGCCTTCGGCCGGGTAGCCGAGACGCCGCATCAGTGTGGCGCTGTCCCAGCTCAGCGGGCGGTCCAACTCGGTAATCCAGGCGCCCTGGCCGTTGCTGATCACCTGCGGCTGGTAGGCCGACGCACGGCTGGGGTGCTGCACAAAATAGCGCTGGCTGATGGGGTCTTGCCGGACGGTGTAATAGTCGTCGCCCACCTGCAGCAGGTTTTTGCCGTTGAAGCGGTACACGCCTTTCTCATCAGGACGTACGCCGCTGGGCGGGCTCTGTTTGAGACGATAAGGCTCAAGATCGGGCTTCCACAGGCGTTCGCCGCCATCGGGTCTGGTCACGGGTGTGAGGCCATCCAGAAACCCCAGGCACTCACTCGGCAGCACTTTGCGCAGAATGCCCTGGGCGATGGGGATGCCTGTGGCAAACAGGCCCAATTGCACCAGTTGCTCGATAAACCCCATAGCATGTCCGAAGGCTTCCTGCACCTGGCCTTCAGCCCAGTCGATAACCCCTTCGAAGGCTTCGTCCAGCAATTGGTAGGCGGTGTAGCCGAGCATGAGCATGCCCAGTGGCGGCACAAAGGGGGTGGCAATCAGGGCGACGACTTGCAGCAGTGCCGAGGCGATTTTTTGCACCAGGTCCCAGCGCTCCCAGCGCGCTTTCTGGTTGGCGCTGGCGGTGCTCACTGCCTGGCTGCGCGCGTCGTTCAGCAGTTTGCTCAACTTCATCTGATGCAGGTAATGGAACAGCGGCTGCTTGATGGGAATGCCACGAAACTGCAGGTTTGCTCGCTCCACCTCGCTGCCGCGCCAACTGGGCAGCGGATCGCCCGGTGTATGCGAGTGCCAGGTCACTTGGCTCAGGCGGCCCGTGAGGTCGGCGAAAAAACGCCCCAGGTCGGCATGGTCGACAAAGCGGCTGAAGAAGTGCTGAAAGTCCGAGGCGCGCAACCGTGCGGTGAGCGCCTGGATAAACGCCTGCGTGCTGGCGTATTGCTTGATGGGGTGCTGCGGGTCGTCAGGGATATAGACGATCACCGGCACCGGCTCGCGGCTTGCATCCAGGTCCTGGGAAAACAGTACGATCCCGGTCAGGCGGCTGGACATGATCACCAGCTCATGAGCGACCCACATCGGGCAGTGCTGTCCGTGATCAATCAGGCTGTGGACCGCGTCGTAGCCGGTTTGCGGGATGTCGCCCTTGAGCAGTGCCATGTACAGCGAGCGTTTGAGCGCGCTGCTCAGGCTCTGCTCGACCTTGTATTGCAGGGCGGCCATGGCCACAGGGTTGTCCAGCCCCAGGTAATCTTCGAGATAGCGCTGATAGCGCCCGCCGATATCCAATTCACGGCAGAGGGTGGCAAATTGGGCAATGGTGATGCGTGCGTCAACCGCCGGCAGGCTTTGGAAATGCCCGGCGGCGTTGGGTTGGCTGCTGAAACCGGAGTTGCGCTCGTAGGCATCGGGCTGTGCTTCGGCGGGCTCGAAGTTGTGCAGCGCGGCGTTGAGCAGTGAAACGCTCCACGTACGCGAGGCCCCGGCCTGAACCCGAAACCCCGCAAGCGTCAATGGCACATAGAGTTGCAGCCAGGTGCTGCGCACATCCAGATCGACGCTGTATTGGCGCTTCAGCGCCGGTTGCAGCAGTTCGGCGCCGAAGGTTTGCGGGCTTTTGAGGCCGGCCAGAGCTTTGTCTACCTGATTCTGCCGGGTCCAGGCTTCGCCGTTGAGACGCTTGAGTTCGGCGTGCTGGGTGGCGGAGGCGTTTTTGTACCAGTCGGGAAAACTCCCGGACACTTCGCCCAGGGTGGAACGCCTGGCTGGCGTGGCGTCACCCAGCCAGTGGGGAATGGCCTGCATGACAATGGTGTGGCGAACTTCGCCGTTGGCGGGTGCGGGGAGGGGAGGCATGGGATCGATCCTTGACAGTATGAGTGTCTTTTCAGCAGACCAGTCGGCACGCGATCGACGGCGGTAGATAGTTGGTGCGGTGTGCTTCTGCGGATTCGCGAACATCACCTGCCCATGGAGCCGGCACACGGTTTAAACTGCGCCATTGCGACGCTATTTGTCGCATTGGCGTAAACCCGCCTAAATCGCGGGTTGGCGCTATAAGAAGTTGTCGCTTGGCGGCAAGGCCGCTCTGAAAACTGTCCTTACAATCCCTGCATCGCCCGCCAGTTCCAGGCAGGCGTTCCTCTTCAGGAGACTCCGATGTCCGTTGAGCAAGCCCCGGTGCAACGTGCCGATTTCGACCAGGTCATGGTTCCCAACTACGCCCCTGCTGCGTTCATCCCCGTGCGCGGCGCAGGTTCGCGCGTATGGGACCAGGCGGGTCGCGAGCTGATCGACTTTGCCGGCGGCATCGCGGTCAACGTATTGGGCCACGCCCATCCGGCGCTGGTCGGTGCATTGACCGAGCAGGCCAACAAGCTGTGGCACGTCTCCAACGTCTTCACCAATGAGCCGGCCCTGCGCCTGGCCCATAAGTTGATCGACGCCACGTTTGCCGAGCGCGTGTTCTTCTGCAACTCGGGCGCTGAGGCCAACGAGGCCGCATTCAAGCTGGCCCGTCGCGTGGCGTTCGACCGTTTCGGCAGCGAGAAGTACGAGATCATTGCCGCGCTGAACAGCTTCCACGGCCGTACCCTGTTCACCGTCAACGTCGGTGGCCAGTCGAAGTACTCCGATGGTTTCGGGCCTAAAATCACCGGCATCACCCACGTCCCTTATAACGACCTGGAAGCGCTGAAAGCCGCCGTATCGGACAAGACCTGCGCCGTGGTGCTGGAACCGATCCAGGGCGAAGGCGGCGTACTGCCGGCCGAACTGGCTTACCTGCAAGGTGCCCGCGAACTGTGCGACGCCAACAATGCGCTGCTGGTTTTCGACGAAGTGCAGACCGGCATGGGCCGCAGCGGCCATCTGTTTGCCTACCAGCACTACGGCGTGGTGCCCGACATCCTCACCAGCGCCAAGAGCCTGGGCGGCGGTTTCCCGATCGCGGCGATGCTCACCCGTGAAGACCTGGCCAAGCACCTGGTGGTCGGTACCCACGGCACCACCTACGGCGGCAACCCGCTGGCGTGCGCAGTGGCCGAAGCGGTCATCGACGTGATCAACACCCCTGAGGTGCTGGCCGGCGTCAACGCCAAGCACGACCTGTTCAAGGCGCGCCTGGAGCAGATCGGCAAGCAGTACGGCATCTTCACCGAAGTGCGCGGCATGGGCCTGCTGATCGGTTGCGTACTGAGCGATGCGTTCAAAGGCAAGGCCAAGGACGTGTTCAACGCGGCCGAGAAAGAAAACCTGATGATCCTGCAAGCCGGCCCCGACGTGGTGCGTTTTGCGCCGAGCCTGGTGGTGGAAGACGCGGACATCAACGAAGGCCTGGATCGTTTCGAGCGTGCGGTAAAAACGCTGACCCAAGCCTGATAGCGACACCTTCTGCCGGCTGGACTGGGTCAAAAATGTGGGAGGGGCGGTGCGACGATTCGACTTGCCCCCTCCCACACTGGAATATGCCCCACATGAAGATATGGGGTGTTCCTGACCTGTTCGGTATTTTTTTCCTGTGAGTTCTAGAGTTAAGGAGTGACACCATGCTGGTGATGCGCCCCGCGCAAATGGCTGATCTGGGCGAGGTACAGCGTCTGGCTGCGGACAGCCCGATTGGTGTCACCTCCTTGCCGGATGATGTGGAACGCCTGAGCGACAAGATCGCCGCCAGCGAAGCGTCCTTCGCGGCCGAGGTGAGTTTCAACGGTGAAGAAAGCTATTTCTTCGTGCTGGAAGACACCGAGACCGGCAAGCTCGCCGGCTGCTCGGCCATTGTCGCCTCGGCCGGTTACTCGGAGCCGTTCTACAGTTTTCGTAACGAGACCTTCGTGCACGCCTCCCGCGAGCTGAAGATCCACAACAAGATCCACGTGCTTTCCCAGTGCCATGACCTCACCGGAAACAGCCTGCTCACCAGCTTCTACGTGGTGCCGGAGCTGGTCGGTTCGCCGTGGTCGGAACTCAATTCCCGTGGCCGCCTGTTGTTCGTCGCCAGCCACCCCGAGCGCTTTGCCGACTCGGTGGTGACCGAGATTGTCGGCTACAGCGACGAGAACGGTGATTCGCCGTTCTGGGATGCCATCGGCCGCAACTTCTTCGACCTCAACTACGCTGCCGCCGAGCGCCTGTGCGGGCTGAAAAGCCGTACGTTCCTCGCCGAGCTGATGCCGCATTACCCGATCTACGTGCCGCTGTTGCCGGACGAAGCCCAGGAAGCCATGGGCCAGGTGCACCCGCGTGCGCAGATCACCTTCGACATCCTGATGCGCGAAGGCTTCGAGACTGACCACTACATCGACATCTTCGACGGCGGCCCAACGCTGCACGCACGGGTCTCGGGCATTCGCTCGATCGCCCAGAGCCGTGTGGTGCCGGTGAAGATCGGCGAGATGGTCAAGGGTGTCGGCCGCCAGTACCTGGTGAGCAACGCGCAGTTGCAGGATTACCGCGCGGTGATGCTGGAGCTGGACTACGCGCCGGGCAAACCGGTGACCCTGGACCTGGCAGCCGCCGAAGCCCTGGGTGTTGGTGAAGGTGCGAGTGTGCGCCTGGTAGCGGTATAAACAGAGTGTCGCGGGTGGCTGGCAGCAGCGGCCCGTCTGAGGAGATAGCATGATCGTTCGTCCCGTACGCAGCAGCGATTTACCGGCCCTGATTGATCTGGCGCGCAGCACCGGCACCGGCCTCACCACCTTGCCGGCCAACGAAGAGCGCCTGACCCACCGGGTTGGCTGGGCGGAAAAAACCTTTCGTGGCGACGCCGGGCGCGGTGATGCCGACTACCTGTTCGTGCTGGAAAACGACGAAGGTCGCGTGGTGGGGATTTCCGCCATCGCCGGTGCCGTCGGCCTGCGCGAGCCGTGGTACAACTTCCGGGTCGGCCTGACGGTCAGCGCCTCCCAGGAACTGAATATCTACCGTGAAATTCCGACGCTGTTCCTGGCCAACGACCTCACCGGCAATTCCGAGCTGTGCTCGTTGTTCCTGCATGCCGATTACCGCAACGGCCTCAACGGCCGCATGCTGGCCAAGGCGCGCCTGCTGTTTATCGCCGAGTTCCCACAGCTGTTTGGCAACAAGATCATCGCCGAGATGCGTGGCGTGTCCAACGACGCCGGGCGTTCGCCGTTCTGGGAAAGCCTGGGCCGGCACTTCTTCAAGATGGAATTCAGCCAGGCCGACTACCTGACCGGCGTGGGCAACAAGGCGTTTATCGCTGAGCTGATGCCCAAGTTTCCGTTGTACAGCTGCTTCCTTTCCGAGGACGCGCGCAACGTGATCGGCAAGGTCCACCCGGACACCGAGCCGGCGTTGAGCATGCTCAAGAGCGAAGGCTTCAGCTACCAGGGCTACGTCGATATTTTCGACGCCGGCCCGGCGGTGGAGTGCGAGACCGCCAAGATCCGTGCGGTGCGCGACAGCCAATCATTGGTGTTGGCCATCGGCACACCGGGGGACGACGCCACGCCGTTCCTGATCCATAACCGCAAACGCGAAGATTGCCGCATCACCGCCGCACCGGCGCGCCTGGCGGCAGGCACGCTGGTGGTCGATCCGCAAACCGCCAAGCGCCTGCAACTGGTGGTGGGTGATCAAGTGCGTGCCGTACCGTTGTCTGCTGCTCGGGAGTCGAAATAATGAATTCGTTGTATATCGCAGGTAGCTGGCTGGCTGGCCAGGGTGAGCTGTTTGAATCGCGTAACCCGGTGACCCAGCAGGTGCTGTGGGTCGGTAATGGCGCCACGGTCGAGCAGGTCGAGTCGGCCGTGCAGGCCGCGCGCCAGGCGTTCCCGGCCTGGGCCCGGCGCCCGCTGGAAGAGCGCATCAGCGTGCTGGAAGCCTTCGCCGCGAGCCTGAAAAGCCGCGCCGATGAAATCGCCCGCTGCATCGGCGAGGAGACCGGCAAGCCGCTGTGGGAGTCGGCCACCGAAGTCACCAGCATGGCCAACAAGATCGCGATCTCGGTGCAAAGCTACCGCGAGCGTACCGGCGAGAAGAGCGGCCCCCTGGGCGACGCCACCGCCGTATTGCGCCACAAGCCCCACGGCGTGGTGGCGGTGTTTGGTCCTTACAACTTCCCCGGTCACCTGCCCAACGGGCATATCGTCCCGGCGTTGCTGGCGGGTAACACCGTACTGTTCAAGCCCAGCGAGCTGACCCCGAAAGTCGCCGAGCTGACCGTGCAGTGCTGGATCGACGCCGGTTTGCCGGCGGGCGTGTTGAACCTGCTGCAAGGTGCGCGCGAGACCGGCATTGCGTTGGCCGCCAACCCCGGTATCGATGGGTTGTTCTTCACCGGTTCCAGCCGTACCGGCAATCATCTGCACCAGCAGTTCTCCGGGCGCCCGGACAAGATCCTGGCCCTGGAAATGGGCGGCAACAACCCACTGGTGGTGGACGAGGTGGCCGACGTGGATGCGGCGGTCTACACCATCATCCAATCGGCGTTTATCTCCGCCGGCCAGCGTTGCACCTGTGCCCGTCGCCTGCTGGTGCCGGAAGGCGCCTGGGGCGATGCGCTGCTGGCGCGGCTGGTGGCGGTGAGTGCGACGATTGAAGTCGGCGCGTTCGACCAGCAACCGCCGCCGTTCATGGGCTCGGTGATTTCCCTGGCAGCGGCAAAAGCCCTGATGGAGGCCCAGGAACTGATGTTGGCCAATGGCGCCGTGGCACTGTTGGAGATGACCCAGCCCCAGGACCAGGCCGCCTTGCTGACCCCAGGCATCATCGACGTAACCGGCGTGACCGAGCGCGAAGACGAAGAGCTGTTCGGCCCGTTGTTGCAGGTGATCCGCTACGCCGATTTCGCGGCGGCGATTGCCGAAGCCAACAACACCCAGTACGGCCTGGCCGCGGGCCTGTTGTCCGATTCCGAGGTGCGTTACAAGCAATTCTGGCTGGAAAGCCGTGCTGGCATCGTCAACTGGAACAAACAGCTGACCGGCGCCGCCAGCACCGCGCCATTTGGTGGGGTAGGGGCCTCGGGCAACCATCGCGCCAGTGCGTATTACGCGGCGGATTATTGTGCGTACCCGGTGGCGTCGCTTGAAACGCCAAGCCTGGTGGTACCGGCCACGCTAACCCCCGGCATTACGCTGATCTAAATGTGGGAGGGGGCTTGCTCCCGATGGCGATGTGTCAGTCACCTGATTGATCAACTGACAGACTGCTATCGGGAGCAAGCCCCATCCCACACTGGATTTGTGGTGTGTTGAAGATTTTTGAAGCCTATAAAAACAGATGTTCGTGGAGCCTCGCCGATGAAATCCTATGAAGTCAATTTTGACGGTCTAGTGGGGCCGACCCATAACTACGGCGGTTTGTCCTTCGGCAACGTCGCGTCCCAGAGCAACAGCCAGCAGCATTCCAACCCCAGGGAAGCGGCGTTGCAGGGCCTGCAGAAAATGAAAGCCCTGATGGACATGGGCTTTGTGCAAGGCGTGCTCGCGCCCCAGGAGCGTCCGGACGTAGCGGCGTTGCGCAACCTCGGTTTCAGCGGCACCGACGCCCAGGTCATCCAGCAGGCGGCCAAGCAGGCCATGCCGTTGTTGGTCGCCAGTTGCTCGGCATCGAGCATGTGGGTGGCCAACGCCGCCACCGTCAGCCCGAGCGCCGACACGGCAGATGGCCGCGTGCATTTCACCGCCGCCAACCTCAATTGCAAATACCACCGCAGCATCGAACACCCCACCACCAGCCGCGTGCTGGGGGCGATGTTTGCCGACCAGAAGCACTTTGCCCACCACGCCGCGTTACCGGCGGTGGCGCAGTTCGGCGACGAAGGTGCGGCCAACCACACGCGTTTCTGCCGTGAGTACGGCGACGCGGGCGTGGAGTTTTTCGTGTTCGGGCGCAGCGCGTTCGACCCCCGTTACCCGGCCCCGCAGAAGTACCCGGCGCGCCAGACCCTCGAAGCCTCCCAGGCCGTCGCCCGCCTGCATGGCCTGAAGGATGAAGGCGTGGTCTACGCCCAGCAGAACCCGGCGGTGATCGATGCCGGCGTGTTCCACAACGACGTGATCGCGGTGGGCAACGGCGAGGTGCTGTTCTATCACGAGGACGCATTCCTCAATACCGAACAGATGCTGGCCGAGTTGCAGGGCAAGTTGGGCAAGCTGGGCGGCAACTTCCAGGCGGTGTGTGTGCCGCGTGCCCAGGTCAGCGTCGAGGACGCGGTGCGTTCCTACCTGTTCAACAGCCAGTTGCTGACCCGCGCCGACGGTTCGATGTTGCTGATCGTGCCGGAGGAGTGCCGCGCCAACGAGCGCGTCTGGCAGTACCTGCAAGGCCTGACGGCGTCCGCTGGGCTGATCCGCGAAGTCAAAGTCTTCGACCTCAAGCAAAGCATGCAGAACGGCGGAGGCCCGGCGTGCCTGCGCCTGCGCGTGGCCCTGAACGAAACCGAGCTGGCAGCGGTGAACCCAGGGGTTATCATGACCGCGCCGTTGTACGACACACTGACCCAATGGGTCGACAAGCACTACCGCGACAGCCTGCGCGAAACCGACCTGGCTGACCCGCAATTGCTGCTTGAGTGCCGGACGGCACTGGATGAACTGACGCAAATCCTTAAACTGGGCTCGGTTTATCCTTTCCAGATCAATTAACGCCACCTCTTTTTACACCCTATGGCTGAGAATTATTTATGAGCACCGACACCCTGCAACTGATCCTTGAAGACACCGACGGTACCCAGCTGGAAACCTCCTGCACCCGCGTCGCCGTGGTCTGGCAGGGCAAGGAAATCTGGATCCAGCACGACGGCCGTGGCCAACTGCTGATCGGCGTGGACGTGGAAGAAGGCGACGCCGAATACGCCAACCTGTTGATGCGCCCCCTGGCCACCAACCTGATGAGCCTGCAACTGGAAATGGAACCGGCCGACGTTGAAGGTGATGACGACGATCACGTCCATGGCCCAGGCTGCAACCACTAAGGAAGCTGCGTATGCTCGCCCTCGGCAAACTGCTTGAACTGACCCTCGCCGGTCGCGAACCGGCGCAAAAAATTCAACTGACTGTCGACGGCGTGCAGATGCGCTGGCTCAGCGAGGGCGCACTCGAAGTGCGCCCGCCGCAGGCAACGGACAATGGCAGCGACCTGCTGCTGTCGTCCGGCATCCATGGCAACGAAACCGCGCCGATCGAATTGCTCGACCGCCTGTTGCATGGCATCGCCCGTGGGGAGATCAAGCCCCGCACCCGTATTCTGTTCCTGTTCGGCAACCCTGAGGCCATGCGCCGCGGCGAGCGTTACCTTGAACTGGACGTCAACCGGCTGTTCAACGGCCGGCATGAAAAAAACATCGGCCCCGAAGCCATGCGCGCCGCCGAGCTTGAACAACTGGCCCGCAGCTTCTTCAGCTTGCCTGGCCGTTCGCGCCTGCATTACGACCTGCACACCGCCATCCGCGGCTCGAAGATCGAGCAGTTTGCGCTGTACCCCTGGAAGGAGGGGCGCCAGCATTCACGTCACGAACTGGCGCGCCTGAACGCCGCTGGCATGGAAGCGGTGCTGCTGCAGAACAAGAGCTCGATCACCTTTACCGCGTTTACCTATGAGCAGCTGGAGGCCGAGGCTTTCACCCTGGAACTGGGCAAGGCACGGCCGTTCGGGCACAACCAGGGCGTGAATGTCTCCCGCCTGGAGCTGCGCCTCAAGCAGATCATCGAAGGCACCGAGCCTGAGACTGACAGCCTGGACGGGTTGAAATTGTTCGCCGTGTCGCGGGAAGTCATCAAGCACAGCGATGCATTCCTGCTGCACTTGCCGGCGGACGTGGAAAACTTTTCGGAATTGGAAAAGGGTTATCTGCTGGCCGAAGACGTGGCCAAGACCCGTTGGGTGATCGAGGAGGAGGGGGCGCGCATCATCTTCCCCAACCCGAAGGTGAAGAATGGCTTGCGGGCGGGGATATTGATTGTGCCAACCACAGAGGCCGGGTTGGCGTAGATCTGAGCCTTAACCTGGTCCAAATGTGGGAGGGGTGTAGCCCCCTCCCTCATCTTGTTTTGCAGTGTTGCTTAGACCGCTACCGCCCGTGGCTCGCTGCGACGGATCGCCCGCACCTTGTGCAGGGTGTCGGCGCATGTACGTGCAGCTTCCTGGCCCTTGTGCACGAAGTGCTCATGGAAGAACGCGGTGTGTTCGCTGCCGGCATGGAAGTGATGCGGCGTCAGGGACACCGAGAACACCGGCACTTCGGTTTCCAGCTGCACCTGCATCAGGCCGCTGACCACCGACTGGGCCACGAACTCGTGACGGTAGATCCCGCCGTCCACCACCAGCGCGGCGGCCACGATACCGGCGTAACGACCGGTCTTGGCCAGCAGCTTGGCGTGCAGGGGCATTTCAAAGGCGCCGCCGACTTCGAAGAAATCGATGTCCGATTCCTGGTAGCCCTGGGCGATCATTTCGGCGAGGAAGCCTTTGCGGGATTGGTCGACAATATCCTTGTGCCAGCAGGCCTGGATAAACGCGACGCGCTCGCCGTGATGGTTTTTGCTTTTGCTGTCGATTGCGGTGGGTTGCATGTTCTGACTCCTGTTTAAGAAAAAAACAGGGCGTTATGAATCGAATGGGATTTAAGGGTACGAACCGCCGAGTCATGCAGGCATGCGCTCGGCGTGCGGCCCTTAGGTGCCAATCCCGTTCTCTCTTCATCCGGACTATGACCGTCGGCCCCGGGATCACACCGGGTCTGCTGACCTTGTCGCCGTCCTGCGTGAGCAGTTCGAGGCGCCAAGCGCTCGCGGGCTATGCACCTTGCGTGCAATTACCGCCGGTGGGGAATTGCACCCCGCCCTGAGAACGTTGCCACCAGAACCCTGGTGGCGGAGAGTTTTTAACATGGTTTTTCATAAACTGCACGAGCGTCGTATCGATAAGCTATATCGGTTTGTTTGGTTGGTATTCGATTGAGAACGCGTGGGGCTTGATATTCCGCGGCTTTGCCCGCAGTAATCATCCTCATAAGAATCTTAATGAACCCCTTCGAGGCTTGTTTCATGTCTGTGATCGACCTGCGCAGCGACACCGTGACCCAACCCACCGCCGGCATGCTCGACGCCATGGCCAATGCCGCCAGCGGCGATGACGTCTACGGCGAAGACCCCAGCGTCAACCGCCTGGAGGCCGAGCTGGCCAAGCGCCTGGGCTTTGCGGCCGCGCTGTTCGTGCCCACCGGCACCATGAGCAACCTGCTGGCGCTGATGGCCCACTGTGAGCGTGGCGAGGAGTACATCGTCGGCCAGCAGGCCCACACCTATAAATACGAGGGCGGCGGCGCGGCCGTGCTGGGTTCGATCCAGCCGCAGCCGCTGGACGTGCAGGCGGATGGCTCCCTCGACCTGAATCAGGTGCTCGAGGCCATCAAGCCCGACGACTTCCACTTCGCCCGCACCCGCCTGCTGGCCCTGGAAAACACCATGCAGGGCAAGGTGCTGCCGCTGGACTACCTGGCGAAGGCGCGGGCGTTTACCCGCGAACATGGCCTGGCCCTGCACCTGGATGGCGCGCGACTCTACAACGCGGCGGTCAAGCTTGGGGTCGATGCGCGGGAGATCGCCCAGCATTTCGACTCGGTGTCGGTGTGCCTGTCCAAGGGCCTCGGTGCGCCGATCGGCTCGGTGCTGTGCGGCTCCACGGCGTTGATCGCCAAGGCACGCCGTTTGCGCAAGATGGTCGGCGGTGGCATGCGCCAGGCCGGTTCCCTGGCGGCAGCAGGGCTGTATGCCCTGGATCACCAGGTGCAGCGCCTGGCCGACGACCACGCCAATGCGCAATGGCTGGGCGATGAGCTGCGCAACGCCGGTTACGCGGTGGAGCCGGTGCAGACCAACATGGTCTACGTGCAGATCGGCGACCAGGCCCAGGCCTTGAAGACGTTTGCCGCCGAGCGTGGGATCAAGTTGAGTGCTGCGCCGCGCCTGCGCATGGTGACGCATCTGGATGTGAGCCGGGCGCAGATCGAGCAAGTGCTCAAGGCATTCGTCGATTTTTCGCGCAAATGAGTGTGCAGACCGTCTAATTGAACCTCTCTATCGCATAAACACGCTGTACCACCGGCAAAGGGCCGATATAATGCGGCCTTTTGCCGTCGCTCCGTCTGATGATGTTGCGCACTGGCCTTTGGCCGCAGCCTCCGTGGAAGAACCTATGAAAAGCGCAGAAATCCGTGAAGCCTTCCTTCGCTTCTTCGAAGAGCAAGGTCACACCCGTGTCTCCTCCAGCTCCTTGATCCCAGGCAATGACCCAACCCTGCTGTTCACTAACGCGGGGATGAACCAGTTCAAGGACTGCTTCCTGGGCCAGGAAAAACGCGCCTACACCCGCGCCACCAGCAGCCAGAAGTGCGTGCGTGCCGGCGGCAAGAACAGTGACCTGGAAAACGTCGGCTACACCGCCCGCCACCACACGTTCTTCGAGATGCTGGGTAACTTCAGCTTTGGCGATTATTTCAAGAAAGACGCGATTACCTTCGCCTGGACCTTCCTGACCGGCGTGTTGAAGCTGCCCAAGGAAAAACTCTGGGTGACCGTCTACGCGACGGACGACGAAGCGTATGACATCTGGACCAAGGAAATCGGGGTGCCCGTCGAGCGCATGATTCGTATCGGCGACAACAAGGGCGCGCCTTACGCGTCCGATAACTTCTGGACCATGGGCGACACCGGCCCATGCGGCCCCTGCACCGAGATTTTCTACGATCACGGCGCCGACATCTGGGGTGGCCCACCGGGCTCGCCGGAAGAAGACGGCGACCGTTACATCGAGATCTGGAACAACGTGTTCATGCAGTTCAACCGCACCGCCGATGGCGTGCTGCATCCGCTGCCAGCGCCTTCGGTAGACACCGGCATGGGTCTGGAGCGGATCAGTGCGGTGATGCAGCACGTTCACTCCAACTACGAGATCGACCTGTTCACCAACCTGTTGAGCGCGTCGGCCGCAGCCATTGGTTGTGCCAATGAAAGCCAGTCGTCCCTCAAGGTGGTGTCGGACCACATCCGTTCCTGCGGTTTCCTCATCGCCGACGGTGTACTGCCGTCCAACGAAGGCCGTGGCTACGTGCTGCGTCGTATCATCCGTCGCGCCTGCCGTCACGGTAACAAGCTGGGCGCCACTGGCAGCTTCTTCTACAAGATCGTGGCCGCGCTGGTTGCCGAGATGGGCGATGCCTTCCCGGAACTCAAGCAGCAGCAGGACAACATCGAGCGTGTGCTCAAGGCTGAAGAAGAACAGTTCTCCAAGACCCTGGAGCACGGCCTGAAGATTCTGGAGCAGGACTTGGCCGAGCTCAAAGGCACCGTGGTGCCGGGCGATGTCGTGTTCAAACTGTACGACACCTATGGCTTCCCGATGGACCTGACCGCCGACATCGCCCGTGAGCGCGAGCTGACCGTCGACGAAGCCGGGTTTGAGCGTGAGATGGAAGCCCAGCGCGTGCGCGCCCGTTCCGCCAGTTCCTTTGGCCTGGACTACAACACCCTGGTCAAGGTTGACGTGCCCACCGAGTTCACCGGTTACAAGGCGACCGTCGGCGCGGCCAGGATCGTTGCCATTTATAAAGACGGCAAGTCGGTCGACGTGTTGAGCGAAGGCGAAGAAGCGGTTGTGGTCCTGGACCAGACGCCGTTCTACGCCGAATCCGGTGGCCAGGTCGGTGACTGTGGTTTCCTGAGCTCGACCTCCGGTCGTTTCGAGGTGCGCGACACCACCAAGACCGGCGGTGCGTTCCTGCATCACGGCGTGCTGGTGCTGGGCAACCTGACGGTCGGTGCGCCGGTGGACACCCAGGTCGATGCCGACGTACGCCATGCCACCGCGCTGAACCACTCGGCCACGCACTTGCTGCACGCCGCGCTGCGCCAGGTGCTGGGCGAGCACGTCCAGCAGAAGGGGTCGTTGGTCGACAGCCAGCGCCTGCGTTTCGACTTCAGCCACTTCGAAGCGATCAAGCCTGAGCAGATCAAGGCCCTGGAAGACATCGTCAACGCTGAGATTCGCAAGAACTCCCCGGTAGAAACCGAAGAGACTGACATCGAGACGGCCAAGGCCAAGGGCGCCATGGCGCTGTTCGGCGAGAAGTACGGCGACAACGTGCGCGTGCTGAGCATGGGCGGCGACTTCTCGGTGGAGCTGTGTGGCGGTATCCACGCCAACCGTACCGGCGATATCGCCCTGCTGAAGATCATCAGCGAAGGCGGCGTGGCGTCGGGTGTGCGTCGTATTGAGGCGGTGACCGGCGCTGCGGCCCTGGCCTACCTGAATGCGGCTGAAGAACAACTCAAGGAAGCGGCCAGCCTGGTCAAGGGCAGTCGCGACAACCTGATCGACAAGTTGTCCGCCGTTCTGGAGCGCAACCGTGCGCTGGAGAAACAGCTGGAGCAGTTGCAAGCCAAGGCGGCCAGCGCTGCGGGCGACGATCTGTCGGCTTCGGCCGTTGACGTCAAGGACGTGAAAGTCCTGGCTGCACGCCTGGACGGTCAGGACGGCAAGGCGCTGTTGGCCCTGGTCGATCAGTTGAAGAACAAGCTCGGCCGCGCAGTGATCCTGCTCGGCAGTGTCCATGAGGAGAAGGTCGTGCTGGTTGCCGGTGTAACCAAGGACCTGACTGGCCAACTCAAGGCCGGTGATTTGATGAAGCAAGCCGCTGCGGCAGTGGGCGGGAAGGGCGGCGGTCGTCCGGACATGGCGCAAGGCGGTGGTGTAGACGCCAGTGCCCTGGACGCGGCCCTGGCCCTGACCGTGCCATTTGTCGAGGCAGGTATTTAAGGCACTGTTAACCTGCCCGTGGTCTAGTCACGGGCTGTTCTGTGCTGGTTGATTGGATATTAGGCGCCCCTTTACGGGCTGAGGCGGCTTGGAAATGGCTTTGATCGTACAGAAATTTGGAGGCACCTCGGTCGGCTCTGTCGAAAGAATCGAGCAGGTGGCCGACAAGGTTAAGAAATTCCGCGATGCCGGTGACGACCTGGTCGTGGTGCTGTCGGCCATGAGCGGCGAGACCAATCGCCTGATCGAACTGGCCAAGGCCATCAGTGGCGAGCAACAGCCGCTGCCGCGTGAGCTGGATGTGATCGTGTCCACCGGCGAGCAGGTGACCATCGCCTTGCTGGCCATGGCCCTGAACAAGCGTGGCGTGCCTGCCGTGTCCTACACTGGCAGCCAGGTGCGCATCCTCACCGACAGCGCGCACACCAAGGCGCGGATCCTGCAGATTGACGACCAGAAAATTCGCACTGATCTGAAAGCCGGTCGCGTGGTAGTTGTAGCGGGCTTCCAGGGTGTGGACGAGCACGGCAACATCACCACCCTCGGGCGTGGCGGTTCTGACACCACCGGTGTGGCCCTGGCTGCGGCCCTCAAGGCTGACGAGTGCCAGATCTACACCGATGTGGATGGCGTCTACACCACCGACCCGCGTGTGGTGTCCGTGGCCCAGCGCCTGGACAAGATCACCTTTGAAGAGATGCTGGAAATGGCCAGCCTCGGTTCCAAGGTGTTGCAGATCCGCGCGGTGGAGTTCGCCGGCAAGTACAACGTTCCGCTGCGCGTATTGCACAGCTTCAAGGAGGGTCCGGGCACCCTCATTACTATTGATGAAGAGGAATCCATGGAACAGCCGATCATTTCCGGCATCGCTTTCAACCGCGATGAAGCCAAGCTGACGATCCGTGGCGTGCCAGACACCCCGGGCGTGGCCTTCAAGATTCTGGGCCCTATCAGCGATGCGAATGTTGAAGTCGACATGATCGTGCAGAACGTCTCGCACGATAACACCACCGATTTCACTTTCACCGTGCACCGCAACGAGTACGATGCGGCGTTGAAAATCCTGGAGAACACCGCGAGCGAAATTGGCGCCCGTGAAGTGGTCGGCGATACCAAGATTGCCAAGGTCTCGATCGTAGGTGTGGGCATGCGTTCCCATGCCGGCGTTGCCAGCCGCATGTTCGGGGCTTTGGCCAAGGAAAGCATCAATATCCAGATGATCTCTACCTCGGAAATCAAAGTCTCGGTGGTGATTGAAGAGAAGTACCTGGAGCTGGCTGTACGCGCGCTGCATACCGCTTTTGAGCTGGATGCTCCGGCCCGACAGGGCGAGTGATGCAATGCCAGGAAGGCGCGGTTTACCGCGCCTTTCATTTTTTTGTAGGGCGCATGGTCTTTTGCGTGCGCTCGACAATACTTAGGCCGTTAGGGCTATGGCTATCGAGTCGTAGGTCGAACGCCTTTTTTTTGCAGACTGTTGTTCCTGAAATGAAATGCGTGAGGAGAAAGGTATGCTGATTCTGACTCGTCGGTGCGCAGAAAGCCTGATTATCGGTGATGGCGAAATCACCGTGACCGTGCTCGGCGTCAAAGGCAATCAAGTGCGTATCGGGGTTAACGCTCCGAAAGAGGTGGCGGTTCATCGCGAGGAAATCTTCTTGCGGATCAAGAAAGAGAAGGACGAAGAACCAAGCCTTTAATTTTTATCGTTTTTTATGTTTGCAAACGGGGATGAACGTGGTTAATATACGCCCCGTGTTGCGGAGAGCTGGCCGAGTGGCCGAAGGCGCTCCCCTGCTAAGGGAGTACACCTCAAAAGGGTGTCGGGGGTTCGAATCCCCCGTTCTCCGCCATTATTTGCTTAGTACGTTGCAATCTGGTTTTTTCGTTAAGTTGTTGAAATTAAACGAAAAAATAGCTTTACATAGAGATTGAACGGCCTATAATGCGCGGCAACAAATGCACTCGTAGCTCAGCTGGATAGAGTACTCGGCTACGAACCGAGCGGTCACAGGTTCGAATCCTGTCGAGTGCACCATTTAAGAGTTAGTTGCAGTAATGCAGGTAGCTCGGCTTCAACCAGTTGTGATCTGGTCTAAAAACACAATATGCACTCGTAGCTCAGCTGGATAGAGTACTCGGCTACGAACCGAGCGGTCACAGGTTCGAATCCTGTCGAGTGCACCATACAAACAAAAAGCCCGCCTAGTGCGGGCTTTTTTCCGTCTGGGGTTTGTGTGGATCCTTATCTTTTTCTCCTTCCTTATGTGTTTTCCATTCCGGTGATGGCGTCGCAGTTGAATAGGTGTGGCCAATACTCAACTTTGGCTCGCAAGCGCTTGTTCTTTCCAGTTTTTTGACGTTAAAACCGGACGCACGGTGTATCATTGCGCCCGTCAGCCCCGCCGGGGCTTATGGAATACCTCCATGGACTTACCCAGTAGTTACTCAGTACCCCGTTTTACCAATCATGAATTGACTGATTGATCCTTCCGGCGTGCCCCGCTGCTGGGAGTGGAGTTCGCCTATGACCGAAGTAGAAGTAAAGAAAACACAAGAAAGCCTGCAGGATCGCCTGGCTCAAGTCATCGAGCTGCTGCAGCGCCAGCGCGTGGTCGAAGATTTCACGCACCGCCAGGATGGTCCGAATAACGACCTTGTCGAAAACCTGGTCCACCGCCAGAACCTCGTCGAGTTGCAACGCAAGCTCGATGACCTGCACTCCGCCGACGTTGCCTACATTCTCGAAGCCTTGCCCCTGGATGATCGACTGACCCTCTGGCAGTTGGTCAAGGCCGACCGCGACGGCGACATCCTGCTCGAAGTATCCGACTCGGTCCGTGAAACCCTGATCGCCGACATGGACGATCACGAGCTCCTGGCGGCCGCCAGGGAGATGGACGCTGACGAACTGGCCGACCTGGCTCCAGAGTTGCCGCGTGATGTTGTCCATGAGTTGATGGAGGCTCTTGACGGCCAGCAGCGTGAGCGCGTGCGCTCCGCGTTGTCCTATGACGAGGATCAGGTCGGCGCACTGATGGACTTCGAGATGGTCACCATCCGCGAAGACGTCAGCCTGGAAGTGGTCTTGCGTTACCTGCGCCGGCTGAAAGAGCTGCCGAGTCATACCGACAAACTGTTCGTGGTCGACTATGAAGGCATTCTCAAGGGCGTGCTGCCGATCAAGCGCCTGTTGGTCAACGATCCGGAGAAAAAGGTTGCTGACCTGATGGCCAGCGATACCGTGAGCTTTCACCCTGATGAGGATGCCTACGACGCAGCGCAGGCCTTTGAGCGTTACGACTTGATCTCTGCCCCGGTGGTCGACAAGAACGGCAAGCTGATCGGCCGTCTGACCATCGACGAAATCGTCGACTTGATTCGTGAAGAGAGTGAAACCGAAGTCCTCAACATGGCGGGTTTGCGTGAAGAGGAAGATATTTTTGCGTCAGTCTGGCGTTCCCTGCATAACCGCTGGGCCTGGCTGGCCGTTAACCTGATTACCGCGTTTATCGCCTCCCGTGTGATCGGGCTGTTCGAAGGTTCCATCGAGAAGCTGGTGGCCCTGGCGGCATTGATGCCGATTGTGGCAGGCATTGGTGGTAACTCGGGCAACCAGACCATCACCATGATCGTACGCGCCATGGCGCTGGACCAGGTCAGTACCGCCAACTCTTCGCGCCTGCTGCGCAAGGAGTTGGCAGTGGGCCTGATCAATGGCCTGGTGTGGGGTGGGGTGATTGGCGTGGTGGCCTACTTGCTGTACGGCAGTTGGTCCCTGGGGGTGGTGATGACCGCTGCCATGACCCTCAACCTGCTGCTGGCGGCCCTGATGGGGGTGCTGATCCCCATGACCCTGGCACGCCTTGGGCGCGACCCGGCCATGGGCGCCAGCGTGATGATCACGGCCATGACCGACAGTGGTGGCTTCTTCATCTTCCTCGGTTTGGCGACGATCTTCCTGCTCTGATCTGTCTCGGCCGGGCGCCCTCTGCTACGTGATAAGAATGTCGAGCCCTGTGAATCCCGGGCAAAAAAAAAGCCAGCACAGGGCTGGCTTCGGCTTTCAGTGGCGGATCAATTGGCTTCTGCGGCCGCCTCTACGTCGTGCGCGATAAGCGAGACGAGGGCATTTTGCTGGCGGTGGGAGAGCTGACGAAAACGCTGCAGCAGTTCGCGTTCGTGCAGCGACAGCTCGGGGCTGTCCAGGCGCATGCTCAGTTCGTCACCCAGCGCACCTTCCTGAATAAGGCTCTGCTCCAGGCGCGCGATGATTTCGGAGTTCATGCTGCGGTGATGATTGCGAGCCACCTCGGCAATGCGTTCCCGCATTCCGTCTGGCAGACGTACGACGAACTTGTCAGCCGTACGGCTGGAATAAATTGCCTGTTTCAATGGGCGCATATATTTAACCGGTTAGTTCAGGGGAGCGGTTATTGGAATTGGCCGCAAGATGAGTGTTAAGACAAGACTCACGACCAAAGTTCAACCCGAATTGCAAAGAGGCCGCATCATGCCTCAGATTTGCCAGTTCCTTGGCGTCAATTCTGTGACAAATATTGAACTGCCTAGAGGCTTTATGCCAGCACTCATTTGCATTTTTGCGGACTGGTTGGAAAACTTTTCCATGAGTGATTCCACGATGGAACTTCCCGTAAGTCCAGGCCACCACAGGGTTTGAGGTCGCACATCCTATAGCAAAGTGGCCTTTTGCCCTTAGTTTTAAGACTAGTGGCAATTTGCCGATTTACTAGGACGAGGCGACATAAGGTAGGGGGAGGGCAGTGCAGAGAAGGGAGGGGTCAGCGTAAAACCGGGTCAAATTTGATTCGGCGACTCACGACGAGCGTCAACAGAAGCAGGCCTGCGAAAACGCCGGCGGCGACGAATGCGCTGGTTTGCCCATCCTGGGAGCTTGCACTCAGGCCCATAAGGCCAGTGGCGATGGTCAGGCTCAGGAACAGCCAGGCAAATTTGCTCATGATCAGCGTCCTTAAAAAACCCAGTGTTCAGATGCCGGCGCTGCCTGGGTGCCTTGAGTCAGGCGTACTGGCGCTTGTGCATTCGGTGTCATCACGGCCAGTTGCGGACGTTGTTGCAAGTGGTGGGGGACTGCCTGCTGGCTGATCTGGGCGGGGTCGTTGCTGCCAGTCGATTGAAAGTGGAACATCACCAGTGCAGCCAGGGCGACGGTGTTGAGAGCTAACAGAATGGCACTGTTCATGGTCATGTTCTCCGTTTAACGCACTGGCTGAATGGGGTTTGCAGGAGAACTGTTGCAGGTGTCGTGCCAATGTATTAATTCAATAAAATCAATGGCTTGAGTTTGATTTGGCGGGCTGAAGGATTGCAATTTGCAATGCTGGCATTTTGGGTGGTTGCATTTTGCACGATGAGGCCAGGTGCCCGTATTCGCGGGGCGAAACCGCAATTGCCCGGGCAAGGCTCGGCCTACACTTAAAAAGCCCACGGACGACATGACAAAACCCACCTCGGCCGTTAACATGCACGCCGTCCGTCGCAGTGCCCTTGGCCTGATGGCTGTCATTTGTCCCAGTAGCTCAATTGGATAGAGCATCCCCCTCCTAAGGGGAAGGTTGGCCGTTCGAACCGGCCCTGGGACACCAGATTCGTAGCCCATAGAGAAAGCCCCGTACAGAACCTCCTGGCGGGGCTTTTTTGTGCGTGCTCGATCTTTTTGCACGCAGGTCGAACCTTGCCGCCGATCAAGGTTCACAGCAGGTGCCGTGATGTATTTGTCGCAACCATGTACCTTGCGCGCCATCCGACAGCGTCTGAGCTGTTAAGCAAAATAATCCCCGGAAACAGCGCATGTTGCCTGTCCGGACCCGGTCACCCCGGACTATCATGCCGATAGCCCTGTCTCTCACCGCAAGGAGCCGCTCGGAACGCCGATGCGCCAGATCTGGAAATCTTTTCGAGCCCTTTATTTCGCCTCCTTGATGATGCTGATTGGCTCCGGCCTGCTCAGTACCTACCTGGCCTTGCGCCTGGCGGCCGACCATGTCGACAGCCTTTGGGTGGGTGCGCTGATGGCGGCCAACTACTTTGGCCTGGTACTGGGCGGCAAGATCGGGCATCGCCTGATTGCCCGGGTCGGGCATATCCGCGCCTATGCCACCTGTGCCGGGATTGTCGGTGCGGCGGTGCTGGGCCATGGCCTGGTCGATTGGCTGCCGGCCTGGATTGTGCTGCGGATAATCGTGGGCCTGGGTATGATGTGCCAGTACATGGTCATCGAGAGCTGGCTCAATGAGCAGGCAGATGCCAAGCAGCGTGGCGTAGTGTTCAGCGGTTATATGATCGCCTCCTACCTGGGTCTGGTATTGGGCCAGTTGATACTGGTGATGCATCCCCAGCTTGGCCTTGAGCTGCTGATGCTGGTGGCGCTGTGCTTCGCCCTGTGCCTGGTGCCGGTGGCCATGACCCGGCGCATTCACCCGGCGGCCTTGCATCCTGCGCCGATGGAGCCGCGCTTCTTTATCAAGCGCGTGCCGCAGTCGTTGAGTACGGTGTTGGGGGCGGGGTTGATCGTCGGGTCGTTCTACGGCCTGGCGCCGCTGTATGCCTCCCAGCAAGGGCTGAGCACCGAACAGGTGGGTCTGTTCATGGGTAGCTGCATTTTTGCCGGGTTGCTGGTGCAATGGCCCCTGGGCTGGTTGTCGGATCGTTATGATCGCGCGCTGCTGATCCGCTGCTTTGCCTTGTGCCTGGCGGTGGCGGCACTGCCGTTGGCAATCATGACCCAGGTGCCGCTGGAGGTGCTGTTCGTGGCGGGCTTCCTGTGTTCTCTCGTGCAGTTTTGCCTGTATCCCTTGGCGGTGGCGTTTTCCAACGACCATGTGGAAGGGGATCGCCGGGTATCGCTGACGGCCATGCTGCTGGTGACCTACGGTATCGGCGCCAGCGTCGGGCCGTTGCTGGCGGGTGTGGTGATGAAGCTGTTCGGCAGCCAGATGCTGTATGCGTTTTTCAGTCTGTGCGCGCTGATCCTGGTGTGGCGAATCCGGCCTAAGGCGGTGACCAATCTGCACCAGGTGGAAGATGCCCCCCTGCATCACGTGGCAATGCCCGACAGTATGTCGAGTTCACCGCTGGTGGCGGCGCTGGACCCGCGGGTCGACGAGCAGGTGGTGCAGGAGCAGATGCAGACTGTCCCTGATCCCGAGCCGCAGGTCGATCCGGAGCCGCCGGTGGATGAGCCCGTCTTCGAAGGGCCACCTGAGCCCCTGGGGCCGGACGAGCATCCTCACGAATTGAGCAGGGCGCGCCCCTGAAAATAAAAACGGGCAGATCCCAAAGGGTCTGCCCGTTTTTTTCTGCGATCGTTAAGGATCAAAAATCGTCGTCTTTGTCGAACCGTCGTGCTTCACGCTGCAGCTGGTACACAAAGCGCTCGACCTGGCGTTGCACCAAACCACTCATGTTGTGGAAGCGCACGCCGGCAAAGGTCGTGTTGATTCTTTCTTCGAAGTGCAGGTATCGCAGTTCGACGGCGGTGGTCATGCTGCCAAACGGCAGGGCTGCGATAAAACGGTCGTAGACCTGGCCCAGTTGCAGGCGCTCGGAAATATCCCCTTCAAAACGCAATTTGCAGCCGGTGGCGGAAATATCCAGCAGTTTGCCGTTGACCGGCAGCTGAAGTTTCTCGCCGCCCAGCTCGATATTCACCAGTTGCGCCAGCTTCAACGCGGCGCGGAAGGCATTGCGGCGCTGATGGTAGACCACCTCGTCCGGCAGGCTGCCGGTGTAGATACGGTGGCCGCCTTTTTCGCTGATGGTCAGGGTGCCTTTGCTTTCCCAGGCGACGCGTACGCCATCATGGAAACCTTCGATGCGAAAGGGTTCGCCGTTTTCGAGGTGGCGCTCGCCGTCGCGGGGGATCATTTCGTCCAGCGCCAGCATGTTGCTGTCGCGGTTGACGTCCACCAGGTAGCTCTGGAAGCGCTGGCTGCGTTCGTGGAAAGTGATGATCAGCGGATCATGGCTGTCTTGCAGCATCCGCAAGGTGCCGGCGATTTCCAGAGGCGTGGTGAGGACCTTGGGTGGCTGCGGGGCATCTTCCGCATTAAGGGCGTTGAACACGGTTCTTCCATCTCCAGACAAAATACGACTACACGCAAGAACCGGCATTTTGCCAGCATGTGGCGCGCCTTGGATAGGGCGCGCTGTAAACCGGTGTCAGGCTTGGCTGCGGGTGCTTGGCTTGACCAGGCGCGAGGTGGAGCCCTGGGCGTTATAGAGTGCCGGAGGCTCTCCGCCGTGGAGTATACGCAACTGGTTGGCGGTCGTGGCTTGCTGAAGCTGGATCGACTGACCGTTAAGCAGGTTGGCTTCCTGGCACTGGGCGAGCAATTGGTTGAGTTCTTTGCTCTGGGCCAGCAGTTGATCGCCGACCGAGGAGTGGCTGGCCAACTGCGCCAGGCCGTCGTGGTCTGCCGGCAGGCCGAGGCTGATGAGGATCTGGCTGCGTTTTTTGCCGTGCTGTTCCAGCAGGACGATCAACGACTGCTTGAGTGCCAGAATTTCTTCCAGCAGCGGCATGTCCCGGCCATAGAGGGCCAGTGATTCTTCTTTGAGCAGCTCGAGCAATTGTTGCGTCGGCGCTAGATCATCAATGATCAGTTGAAGCAAATGTTCGTCGTGATGCATGGCTGGCCTTGGGTTTTAAGCGTCCAAAAGCCCTGCGCAGGCCTTTGCCTAGCGCTCGGCTTCGAAGTTAAGCAGCTTGCTGGCTACACGGTTGCTGTCGACTTTATAGCTGCCATCGGCGATCGCCTGTTTCAATTCGGCCACGCGGGCTTTATTGACGACCGGTTGATCGCGCAGCGAGTCAGTGACCTTCTGCAACTGTTGAGCCTCATTGCTCAGGTGTACGGATTCCCCGCTCTGGCTGGCACTGGCCTGTTCTGCCTTGGCGGGCAGCGCCGGGGCCTTGGCTTCTACGTTGTCCTTGGGACTGGTGGTGCGCGTAGTGCCTGACGTCGTCGGGGTGTTATTCAAACGGCTGAAATCGATGACCATGATAAAAAAACCTCTGGGTATTTGGACGCTTGCCATGTTTTCGGCCATACCCGGACAAACTTTAGGCGCGAATGACAATAAATCTCCGCACGGGGCCTCTCGTGCACAGTGTAGGAAAACCCAGCGTCCTGTACCAGTAATCTATAAAGCGACCTCGACTTGCCCTGGGGCTGTCACCCGCGCCTTGATCACGCGGTTGGAGTTGAGGTTCTTGACGCGAATCTGTTCGCTCATGCCGCCGTTGGACAGTGCTTCGCCCGGCATTTTCACATTCAAGCCGCCGCTGCTCGCGGAAATCACCACCTGATCGCCCTTGCGGATGACCTCGGCCTGTTCCAGGTGCACCAGCGTAATCACCTGATCGGTGACCACTGGTCGGGTCAATTTCTGCCCGATGGCCTGGTCCAGGGATGTCAGGTAGCCCTGGCTGATCTGGCTGATGTCGCGTTCACGCAATACAACGTCCTCGAAACCGATGATGCCCGTGCGTTTCAGTGGGCGGGCAACCACCACCACGTCACGGAACAATTTGACCTGGGCCGGTACGAACACGGTCCAGGGCGAGGCGCCTTCGCAGCGTACCTTTACCGTTACGCGCCCGATGGGTTGGGCGGGACTTTCCAGGGTCGCTGTCAATTCCTTGTCGCACATCGGCATACGCAGACGCGGGTCCAACTGGTTGACCTGGATTTCATAACGCCCCGGCGTCTGTGTGGTTGCCAGATAATCTTCTACAGTGAACTCAAGAAAGCCTTGAGTGACGCCGATAAGTAGATCAGGCAAGGTGACGTTCTCTGCACGGGCCGTGGTGCCCAGGCTGAAGGCAAGCAGCGCCAGCGGTACGCAGAGCAATCTGCAAAACCGTGTCAGGTGAAGGCGTCGGGAAACTGTCGTTTTAATGTCCATAATTCAACAAATAGCAAAGCTCGTGCCGTTTTAGTGTTGGGGGCGCGCCGCCCTTGTAGGTATAGCCAAAGGTTTTAGCGTAGGAGTCATGGCATGGCAGGAGTAATGGATTCAGTAAACCAGCGCACACAGCTGGTAGGGCAGAATCGCCTGGAGTTGCTGCTGTTTCGCCTGGATGGCAAGCAGCTGTATGGCATCAACGTATTCAAGGTGCGGGAAGTGCTGCAATGTCCCAAGCTGACGATCATGCCCAAGTCCAGTCCGGTGGTGTGCGGTGTGGCGAATATTCGTGGTGCGACTATCCCGATTCTTGACCTGGCCCTGGCCACCGGTTCGGCTGGCCTGCAGGATCGCGAGAACCCGTTCGTGATCATTACCGAGTACAACACCAAGACCCAGGGTTTCCTGGTGCGCTCGGTGGAACGCATCGTCAACATGAACTGGGAAGAGATCCATCCGCCGCCCAAGGGCACTGGTCGCGATCACTACCTCACGGCGGTGACGCGGGTCGATAACCAGTTGGTGGAGATCATCGACGTGGAGAAGATCCTCGCCGAAGTGGCGCCCACCTCGGAGTCGATTTCCGTGGGTGTGGTCGACGCCGAAACGGCCCACAAGGCGGTCTCGCTGCGTGTGCTGACGGTGGATGACTCCTCGGTGGCGCGCAAACAGGTGACTCGCTGCCTGCAAACCGTCGGCGTGGACGTTGTCGCCCTCAATGACGGGCGCCAGGCGTTGGATTACCTGCGTAAGCTGGTGGATGAAGGCAAGAAGCCGGAAGAAGAATTCTTGATGATGATCTCTGACATCGAGATGCCGGAAATGGACGGCTATACCCTCACTGCTGAGATACGCAGCGATCCACGCATGCAAAAACTGCATATCATCCTGCATACTTCGTTGTCGGGCGTATTCAATCAGGCGATGGTCAAGAAAGTCGGTGCCGATGACTTCCTGGCCAAATTCCGCCCTGATGACCTGGCATCCCGGGTAGTCGACCGGATCAAGGCAGCAGATCACGGCTAGGGTTTTCCCCTGGCGGTCATACGATTTTAGAGGCGGTATCAGTGTCTACGGGTAATTTGGATTTTGAACAGTTCCGGGTCTTCCTGGAAAAAGCCTGTGGCATATTGCTCGGTGAAAACAAGCAATACCTGGTATCCAGCCGTCTTAACAAACTGATGGAGCAGCAGGGCATCAAGTCCCTGGGCGAGTTGGTTCAACGGATCCAGGGCCAGCCGCGCAGTGGCCTCAAAGAGATGGTGGTCGATGCCATGACCACCAACGAAACCCTATGGTTTCGCGATACCTACCCCTTTGAAGTGCTCAAGAGCAAAGTGCTGCCGGAGGCCATCAAGGCCAGCCCGGGCCAGCGCCTGCGTATCTGGTCGGCCGCCTGCTCTTCGGGTCAGGAACCGTACTCGATTTCGATGTCCATCGATGAGTTCGAGCGGACCAACATGGGCCAGCTTAAAGCCGGGGCGCAGATCGTCGCCACCGACCTGTCCGGCACCATGCTCACCAATTGCAAGACCGGCGAGTACGACAGTCTGGCCCTGGGCCGTGGCTTGTCCCAGGAACGCCTGCAACGTTACTTCGACCCGAAAGGGGCAGGGCGTTGGGCGGTCAAGGCGCCGATCAAGAACCGTGTTGAGTTTCGCTCGTTCAACCTGCTCGACAGCTACGCCAGCCTGGGCAAGTTTGACATGGTGTTCTGCCGCAACGTGCTGATCTACTTCTCGGCCGAGGTGAAGAAAGACATCCTGTTGCGCATCCACGGCACCCTCAAGCGTGGCGGCTACCTGTTTCTCGGTGCATCCGAGGCGCTCAATGGTTTGCCGGATCACTTCCAGATGGTGCAATGCAGCCCTGGGATCATCTACCAGGCTAAATAATCAGGCCACATAATAATATGGGAGGGGGCTTGCCCCCTCCCATATTTGTTTCTGCGGCAAAGTTAAAGAAAGCGGCAACTCCCCATTGCCGCTTTACTGGCGCCACGCGGAAACCCGTTGCCGCTTTTCTGGCATTGCCGCCGGCAAGCTCCTCGCAACCCCTTGATTTACGGGGGTATCAGATATTGGCATGCGCCTTGCTATAACCCTGTTAACAGCAGGTCAGCCTAAAGGTTTCCGCCATGAGCATCAGCTTCGATAAAGCGCTCGGTATCCACGAACAAGCCCTGGGCTTCCGCGCCCAGCGTGCCGAAGTCCTGGCCAACAACATTGCCAACGCCGACACCCCGAACTACAAGGCTCGGGACCTGGATTTTTCCGCCGTGCTCGCCGCACAGCAGGACAAGACCAAGAACGGCACCTTCGCCTTGAACATGACCAACAGCCGTCATATCGAAGCGCAAGGCCTGAGCAGTGGTGACGAGTCGCTGCTGTATCGCACGCCGATGCAGCCGTCGATCGACCAGAACACCGTCGACGCCCAGCTGGAGCAATCGGCCTATGCCGAGAACTCGGTGAACTTTCAGGCCAGCTTTACCCTGCTCAACAGTAAATTCAAAGGGCTGATGTCAGCCCTGCGTGGAGAGTAAGCCATGTCCCTGTCCAGTGTTTTCAATATTGCCGGCAGTGGCATGAGCGCGCAGACCACGCGCTTGAACACCGTCGCCAGTAACATCGCCAACGCCGAGACCGTGTCTTCGAGCATCGACCAGACCTACCGCGCCCGTCACCCGGTGTTCGCCACCATGTTCCAGGGCGGCCAGAGCGGTGGCAGCGATTCGCTGTTCCAGAACCAGGACGCCGCCGGCCAGGGCGTGCAGGTCCTCGGTGTGGTCGAAGACCAGAGCAACCTCGAGGCCCGTTACGAGCCGAACCATCCTGCCGCGAACGAAAAGGGTTATGTCTATTACCCCAACGTCAACGTGGTCGAGGAAATGGCAGACATGATCTCCGCCAGCCGCTCGTTCCAGACCAACGCGGAAATGATGAACACCGCCAAAACCATGATGCAGAAGGTCCTGACCTTGGGTCAGTGATAAGGGGCGCCAAATAATGGCCATCGTTGATACCACGACCAACACGGCAGTCCAGGACCTTTTCAACTCCAAGGTCAAGACCGCCACCGACAACACCACCGTCGCCGACGCTACCAAGACGGCGACGGGCAGCCAGTCCCTGGGCAAGGATGCGTTCCTGCAACTGCTGGTGACCCAACTGAAAAACCAGAACCCGCTGTCGCCTCAGGACAACGGTGCGTTCGTGGCCCAGCTGGCGCAATTCAGCAGCCTGGAAGGCATCAACACCCTGAACGACTCGGTCAATGCGATCTCCAGTAACTTCAGCTCCTCGCAGGCGCTGCAGGCTTCGTCGCTGGTGGGGCGCTCGATCATTACCCAGACCAACAAGGCCTTGGTGGACACGAGCAAGAGCATGACCGGTTCGGTGGCGGTGACTGCGGCGACGGGCAACGTCTCGATCAAGATCTCCGATAAAGACGGCAACGTGGTGCGCACTATCGATATGGGTGCCCAAAGCGCGGGTTCGTCAGACTTTATCTGGGATGGCAAGAACGAGAACGGTGAGGTCGCCCCGGCCGGCACCTACACCTTCGCGGCGACGACCAAGAACGACAAGGGTGAGTCGGTGGCCATGGCGACTTCGTTGCCGGCAACGGTGACCAGCGTGACGTTGAGCAAGACCGGCGGCGAAATGCTGCTGAACCTTGCAGGTGGCATGGGCAGCGTCAAGCTGTCGCAAATTCAGACTATCGGTACATAGAGCCGGCTAAATACGGCAGAGGGAGAGAAACATGTCTTTTAATATCGGCCTTAGCGGCCTCTATGCGGCCAACAAACAACTGGACGTAACCGGCAACAACATTGCCAACGTTGCGACCACTGGCTTCAAGTCGTCCCGTGCGGAATTCGCGGATATCTACGCCGCGTCCAAACTGGGCACCGGCCAGAACAGCATCGGCAACGGTGTGAACCTGGCAGCGGTGTCCCAACAGTTCACCCAGGGTGACGTCAACAACAGCGGCGGCGTGCTGGACATGGCGATCCAGGGCGGTGGCTTCTTCGTGCAGAAGGGCAGCGATGGCTCGCTGGAATACACCCGTAGCGGTGCCTTCCGTGCCGACAAAGACGGCTATATCACCAACAACACCGGTACCTCGCGCCTGCAGGGCTACGCGGCAGATGACGACGGCAAGATCATCAAAGGCGGCTTGACCGACCTGCAATTGAACCTGTCGTACCTGCCACCGAAGGCGTCCACCAAAGTGGACTCCACCAGTAACCTGAACTCGTCGGAGCCGGTGATCAACCAGACCACCAAGCCGTTCGACCCGACCGACACCACCACTTTCACCACCCAGTACAGCACCACCCTCTATGACTCCCAGGGCAACTCCCACGAGATGGTGCAGTACATGGTGAAAACCGACGCCAACCAGTGGAGTTCCTACACGCTGATTGACGGTCGTAACCTGGATGGCTCCAAGCCTACCACCACCGGTACTACTGCTCCCGTGCCGTCGATATTGAGCTTTGACGGTGCAGGTAAACTGACGGGTATCAGCACCGGTGGTGTGGCGGGCACGACCCTGACGCTCACCGGTTGGATCCCGGGCTCGGTGACCAACGGCGTATGGACGGCTAACAAGGCTACAGCGCCAAACATTGCCGTCAACATGGCCAATATCACCCAGTACAACTCCGCCAGTTACCGCAACCCGCCGACCACCGATGGTTACGCCACTGGCCAGATCACCGGCCTGAAAATCGACGGCAATGGCGTAATGTTCGCCACGTTCAGCAACCAGCAGAGCAAGGCCATCGGCCAGATCTCCCTGGCCAGCTTCAACAACGAGCAAGGCCTGCAACCATCGGGCGGCACCACCTGGAGAGAGACCTTCGCCTCGGGCCAGCCGGGTTACGATGCCCCGCAATCCGGTACCCTGGGTTCGATCGTGGCCAACTCCCTGGAGAACTCCAACGTCAACCTGACCAACGAGCTGGTGGACCTGATCAAGGCCCAGAGCAACTACCAGGCGAACGCCAAGACCATCTCCACCCAGAGCACCATCATGCAGACCATCATTCAGATGACCTGATGCCATGGCGTAATGCGCTTGTTTAAAAACCCCTCGATCGAGGGGTTTTTTTTTGACAAGAATCGAATGGAACATTCTGTGCCTGTCGCGTCACCCATCATCCGAAAGCCATTGAGCTATCTGACATCGGGAGAGGGGGCATGGGGAGCTTATTATCGGAGGTTGGCCATCACAGCAGCAATTCGCATTTTCATACTGTAGGACCGGGGTGGTATCCGGCTTGGGGGGGGGGGCCGACTGCGCATAAGGACAGCGTCGGAAACCTGCTCAGGGCACTTGAGGATGCGAAAATTACTGGCAAGAGCCAACTTGTCAGAGAGCTGCGCGACAAACTTTATGAAAAACGCGAGGAGCTCGGCGATGCAAGGTTCAAGGGCATCCTTAATGAGTTGATCGGGGCGGATGAAACATCTAATGCGCCTCGTGCGTCCCATGGGTTTCTCAGGGAGCAGTTAAGGGAATGGTTCTCTGAGTCAGGTGTGGCGCCGGGAGGCGGCGGTAGTCACGGCCGCAGTGGTGGGGTGAGTGGCGGTTACGGGAATAACAGTAGTGTTTTCGGTGGTGGGCCACGTGATTCTGGTGGTGGGCCACGTAATTCTGGCGGTCCGCTTTTCAGTGGGGCAGACCTCGGTGATTATCGGCCCGATTTGTCTCTTGATAACCCCGGTAAAAAACCCAAGGACGTCTTTACCGGATTTAGTCAGGGGGCCGAGGGTAACTGTGGAACCGTCTCTGCGATCAAAGCGTCAATGATGCATTTTGGTCAGAAGGCTACTGATGTTTTTAAGGAGGTGAAAGAGGCTGGGGATGGCTACGACGTAACCATGCGGGACGGCTATAAGCTTCATCTCACTAAGGATGAATTGAGGCAGGCTGCCATCGCAGCGAACTTCAAGGGTGATGATAAGGAGCTGATGAAGGAAGCCATTTTTATGTTTGCCGTAAGTGCCAAGCGCGCCCAAGAAGAAGGCAACGATGGTAAGGGGGGGATGACTTACGCGCAGGCGCTTGCTTCGTTAAATGATGGGGAGTGGAGTAAGGAAGCCTTTGATCGTCTGGGCTTGAAGAACCACGTCAGGCAAGTGAGCCTGGACGATTTGGCCAAAGGGGTCGTCGGTACTGCCGACACGTCTTTGCATTCGGTGGCAGTGGTTCACGGCAGAAAGGAGCTGTGGGGGAAGGTCGGAGGGCGTCCAACTGAAGGCATAGCCTTTGGTTTCATATGACTTGTGCCGCGGATGCCGGCGCCAAATAAAGTCGTTGCGGTGTTTGTTGCAACCCCCCCCGATAAACCCTACTGCATCCAGGTCTATCGGGGGGGGAGCAAGCCCTGGGCATTCAGCCCCGGGATCGGCTCAGCTTATTGACAAGCTTCGCAATCCGGCTCGTCGATCGCGCAGGCCTTTGGCACTGGCGCCGGGCCGGCAGGCGCGGCGAGCACCGAATCATCACCGTGGTTACCGCTGGACACAGCGTTCAGCTTACCGGTGTTGATGGTCGACTTCTCGGTGCTGGTCGCGGCCAGGGCACGGAGGTAGTAAGTGGTTTTCAGGCCACGGTACCAGGCCATGCGGTAGGTCACGTCGAGCTTCTTGCCCGATGCGCCGGCGATGTACAGGTTCAGGGACTGAGCCTGGTCGATCCACTTCTGGCGACGGCTGGCGGCATCGACGATCCACTTGGTGTCCACTTCGAAGGCGGTCGCGTAGAGCTCTTTGAGTTCCTGCGGGATGCGTTCGATCTGCTGCACGGAACCGTCGTAGTACTTCAGGTCGTTGATCATGACCGAGTCCCACAGGCCGCGGGCTTTCAGGTCGCGGACCAGGTACGGGTTGATCACGGTGAATTCGCCCGACAGGTTCGATTTCACATACAGGTTCTGGTAGGTCGGTTCGATCGACTGCGATACGCCCGTGATGTTGGCGATGGTCGCGGTCGGTGCGATGGCCATGATGTTGGAGTTACGGATGCCTTTCTGCACACGGGCACGTACCGGTGCCCAGTCCAGGGATTCGTTCAGGTCAACGTCGATGTACTTCTGGCCACGCTGTTCGATCAGGATCTGTTGCGAATCCAGCGGCAGGATGCCCTTGGACCACAGCGAACCCTGGAATGTCTCGTAGGCGCCGCGCTCGTCGGCCAGGTCGCAGGAAGCCTGGATCGCATAGTAGCTGACCGCTTCCATGGACTTGTCGGCGAACTCGACCGCAGCGTCCGAACCGTAGGGAATGTGCTGCAGGTACAGTGCGTCCTGGAAGCCCATGATGCCGAGGCCGACCGGACGGTGCTTGAAGTTGGAGTTCTGCGCCTGTGGCACCGAGTAGTAGTTGATGTCGATCACGTTATCGAGCATGCGTACGGCGGTGTTGACGGTGCGTTCCAGTTTGGCGGTGTCCAGCTTGCCGTTGACGATGTGGTTCGGCAGGTTGATCGAGCCCAGGTTGCAAACGGCGATCTCGTCCTTGTTGGTGTTCAAGGTGATCTCGGTGCACAGGTTCGAGCTGTGGACCACGCCCACGTGCTGCTGCGGGCTGCGCAGGTTGCAAGGGTCCTTGAAGGTCAGCCATGGGTGGCCGGTTTCGAACAGCATGGACAGCATCTTGCGCCACAGGTCCTTGGCCTGGATGGTCTTGAACAGCTTGACCTTGCCTGGGTATTCGGTGAGGGCTTCGTAGTACTCGTAGCGCTCTTCGAAGGCCTTGCCGGTCAGGTCGTGCAGGTCCGGCACTTCGGATGGCGAGAACAGGGTCCACTTGCCGTCATCGAAGACGCGCTTCATGAACAGGTCAGGGATCCAGTTGGCGGTGTTCATGTCGTGGGTACGACGACGGTCATCACCGGTGTTCTTGCGCAGCTCGATGAACTCTTCAATGTCCATGTGCCAGGTTTCCAGGTAGGCACACACGGCGCCTTTGCGTTTGCCGCCCTGGTTGACCGCTACGGCGGTGTCGTTCACGACTTTCAGGAACGGTACGACGCCCTGGGACTTGCCGTTGGTGCCCTTGATGTACGAACCCAGTGCGCGCACTGGTGTCCAGTCGTTGCCCAGGCCACCGGCGAATTTGGACAACATGGCGTTGTCGTGGATCGCGTGGTAGATGCCCGACAGGTCATCCGGCACGGTGGTCAGGTAGCAGCTCGACAGCTGTGGACGCAGGGTACCGGCGTTGAACAGGGTCGGAGTGGACGACATGTAGTCGAAGGACGACAGCAGGTTGTAGAACTCGATCGCACGGTCTTCCTTGTGCTTCTCTTCGATCGCCAGGCCCATGGCCACGCGCATGAAGAACACTTGCGGCAGTTCGAAGCGGATCCCGTCCTTGTGGATGAAGTAACGGTCGTACAAAGTTTGCAGGCCCAGGTAGGTGAACTGCTGGTCGCGCTCGTGATTGATCGCCTTGCCGAGTTTTTCCAGGTCGAAAGTGGCCAGGATCGGGTTCAGCAATTCGAATTCGATACCTTTGGCGATATAGGCAGGCAGCGCCTTGGCGTACAGGTCGGCCATCTCGTGGTGGGTGGCGCTGTCGGCCACGCCCAGGAAGCCCAGGCCTTCGGCACGCAGGGTGTCCATCAGCAGGCGCGCGGTCACGAACGAGTAGTTCGGCTCGCGTTCAACCAGGGTACGGGCGGTCATCACCAGGGCGGTGTTGACGTCGGTCAGGGCCACGCCGTCGTACAGGTTCTTCAGGGTTTCGCGCTGGATCAGGTCACCGTCGACTTCTTCCAGGCCTTCGCAGGCCTCGGTGATGATGGTGTTCAGGCGGCCCAGGTCCAGCGGGGCGAAGCTGCCGTCGGCCAGGGTGATGCGGATCGACGGGTGCGCTTGCACGGCGGCTTCTTCGGCCGGGGTGCGGACGGCACGTTCCTTGGCGCGCGAATCGCGGTAGATCACGTAGTCGCGGGCCACTTTCTGCTCGCCGGCACGCATCAGGGCCAGTTCGACCTGGTCCTGGATTTCTTCGATGTGGATGGTGCCGCCCGACGGCATGCGACGCTTGAAGGTCGCGGTGACCTGTTCGGTCAGGCGGGCAACGGTGTCGTGGATGCGCGACGAGGCAGCAGCGGTGCCGCCTTCAACTGCAAGAAACGCTTTGGTGATGGCGACGGTGATTTTGTCATCGGTGTAAGGAACGACAGTCCCGTTACGCTTGATCACGCGCAATTGGCCAGGTGCAGTGGCGGACAGATCCATATTCGAATCAGCGGCCTGCGGCACGGAGCCTTGCGGGTTCTCGCGAGTTGTGTCGGTTTGCATGGGGGGTTGTCTCCACATTTCTATATTTATTTGGGCACCATCACGGTGCCCACCGTTCCGTCCTGAAGCACTTACAGCAGGCCTGGGCCTGGCATAACAACTTCGGGACAGGAGGAAGGGAGCTGATCGCGCCGCTTCCATGCCGAAGTCTTCGGTTCGGGGCTCAAACGCCCTTGGCCGTATTCCTGGTGGGTGACAGTTGCCAGGTTCAAGCACTGCAACACCCGTACCGTTTTCCGCTGTTGGAGCTGGAAAACGGCTGCCATCCGCTTGAGCGGTTTGGGCTTTCAAAAAATGCTTGGATTAGACCCAACAGGAGCAAGAAAGGGCTTGAGTTTCTTGTCTGATTTGTGTTGGGTCTTTTCGCTGAAAACCCTACATGTAGGGTTTTTTTAGCGCCGAGCTACAAGATAATGCGTTTTGGGGGGCTTAGCAACGTACTGCCTGTGGATAACGTTGTGGGTAAAATGTGTATGAAACGTGGAACACCCGTGTAGGCCGCAGCACTGCTGGATTCGGCCGTTTGTCACTGAATATTCCAAGTTGAAAACAGTCGGTTGGATTTTTGAGGGCGCGAACCCTATCACAGAAAAGCGCGATCACCGAATGGATTTCCCGGCTTGTGCGAGAGGGCTTGGGCATGACTACAATCGGCCTCTGTTATGCCCTCAAAACATTACAAATAAGGTGTGGCCTCCTCGGCCAACGCATCCCTTTATAACAACGAGGATCACCCGTGGAGCAAGAAGCCTGGCACATCCTGATCGTCGAGGACGACGAGCGACTCGCCGAGTTGACCCGCGATTACCTGGAAAGCAACGGCCTGCGGGTTTCCGTGGAAGGTGATGGCGCCCTGGCTGCGGCGCGGATCCTCGCCGAGCAACCGGACCTGGTGATTCTCGACCTGATGCTGCCCGGCGAAGACGGCCTGAGCATTTGCCGCAAAGTGCGCGAACGCTACGACGGCGTGATCCTGATGCTCACCGCCCGCACCGACGACATGGACCAAGTGCTCGGCCTGGACATGGGCGCCGACGACTACGTGTGCAAACCCGTGCGCCCGCGCCTGTTGCTCGCGCGTATCCAGGCCCTGTTGCGCCGCAGTGAGCCGGCCGAACCCGCCAGCGTGGAAAGCCAGCGCCGCCTGCAATTCGGCCCGCTGCTGGTGGACAACGCCCTGCGCGAAGCCTGGCTGCAGGGTGACGGTATCGAGTTGACCAGTGCCGAGTTCGACCTGCTGTGGCTGCTGGTGGCGAATGCCGGGCGCATCCTGTCCCGCGAAGAAATCTTTATCGCCCTGCGCGGCATAGGCTACGACGGCCAGGACCGCTCCATTGATGTGCGCATCTCACGGATTCGCCCGAAAATCGGCGATGACCCGATCCACCCACGGCTGATCAAGACCATCCGCAGCAAAGGCTATCTGTTCGTCCCTGAAGCCGCTGCCGATATGCCGTTGTGAACTCGATCTTCCTGCGTATCTATGGCGGCATGTGCGCGGCGCTGATTCTGGTGGCGCTGCTCGGCGTGCTGGCCCTGCATCTGCTCAACGAGGTGCGCAGCGGCCAATACCGCGAGCGCCTGGCCCATGGCACCTTTGCCTTGATGGGCGATAACCTGCAGCCCATGAGCCCCATCGAACGCCAGCGCGCCCTGGCCGTGTGGGAACGTTTGCTCGGCATCCCCCTGGAATTGCGCGGCCTCACCGATGCCCAACTGGACCTCAGCCAGCGCACCCGCCTGCAACGCGGCCAGGTGCTGGTGGAGCAGACCGGCCCCCATGCCGCCCGGGTGCTGCGCCTGGTCAGCGATAAGGAACAGTGGGTGCTGACGGGGGAGGTGCAGCAGATCAGCGAGCAACTGGCCCGCGCGACCATTTACCTGCTGGCCGATGAACTGGTGCGCTTCCCCGTGGCCGAGCAGCCGCAACGGCTGGCGGATATAAAGGAAGCCAAGGGCTTTGGTTTCGAAATGCACCTGATGACCCTGGATCAGGCCGATATGGACGACGACCAACGCCGCCGTGTATCGGAGGGCGATACGGTCATGGCCCTGGGCAAGGGCGGCGATTCGATCCGCGTGTTTGCCGGCATGGTCGGCACGCCCTGGGTGCTGGAGCTCGGCCCGCTGTACCAGATGAGCCCGTACCCGGCGCAATGGCTGGTCCTGATCGCCTTGATCGGCCTGACCCTGATCGGCCTGATTGTCTATCTATTGGTGCGTCAGCTTGAGCGCCGGCTCCGAGGCCTGGAAGCCGCCGCCACGCGCATCGCCAAAGGCAACCTCGAGGTGCGTGTGCCGGCCCGGGGTGCCGACTCGGTGGGGCGCCTGGCGGCGGCCTTTAATGGCATGGCCGAGCACCTGCAGCAACTGCTGGCAATCCAGCGCGAACTGGTGCGCGCGGTGTCCCATGAACTGCGAACACCGGTGGCACGCCTGCGCTTCGGCCTGGAGATGATCGGCGACGCCGCCACGCCTGAAGCGCGGCGCAAGTACCTGGAAGGCATGGACAGTGATATCCAGGACCTAGACGGCCTGGTGGATGAAATGCTCACCTACGCAAGGCTTGAGCAGGGTGCGCCGGCGTTGATTTTCCAACGGGTCGATCTCGATGCGCTGCTTGATCAAGTGATCGGCGAATTATCGCCACTGCGCCCGCAAGTGACTGTGGCCAGGGGGATTTGCCTGTCGTCGGCACATTGGGATGACGCTTGGGTCGATGCCGAACCGCGCTACTTGCACCGCGCCCTGCAAAACCTGGTGAGCAACGCCATGCGCCACGCCCAGGGCCAGGTGTTGATCAGTTATCAGGTGGGCCAGGTGCGCTGTCGCATCGATGTGGAGGACGACGGGCCCGGTGTCCCGGAAAGTGCCTGGGAGCGTATCTTCACGCCGTTCCTGCGCCTGGATGACAGCCGCACCCGTGCCTCGGGCGGGCATGGCCTGGGGTTGTCGATTGTGCGGCGCATCATTTATTGGCACGGCGGGCGAGCGTTGATCAGCAAGAGCAACAACCTGGGCGGCGCCTGCTTCAGCCTGAGTTGGCCCAGAGATCAAGACAAACCCTGACGTCTTATCCCACGCCGAGCAAATCCGTAGCAGCTGCCGAGCGCAAGCGAGGCTGCGTCGGCCGCGCTACCGATCTAACGTCGAGTTGCGCGTGGCGCAGCCTCGCTAAGGCTCGACAGCTGCTACGGCTACCAGGCTCAACAGTTGGCCATCATTCACTGAGTATTGCGCCGATAGTTCCTTGCCGTGGCACCACTCGCTGGACAGGTCGGTGAGCAAGCGCAAGCGCACATGCCCGGCCTCTGACCACTCCACCACCTCGGCATGTTCAAAATAAAAGCGCTTCTGCACGATCGGGTAGAGCGCCTTGAACAAACTCTCCTTGACCGAAAACGTCAGCGTCACCAGCAAGGCGATCTGTTCTCGCGGCACATCAGCCATACGCTGCAGCTCTTGCACCGTCAGAATTTCCCCGGCCAGGCGCTCCGCCCGTTCCAGGCTCAGCAGGTTCTCCAGGTCCATCCCCAACCCACGCCATTGCGCCTTGTGCCCGACAATCGCGGCGGCATGCCCGGTGCTGTGGGTAATGGAACCGCTGATGTGGGCGGGCCACACCGGTGCGCGGTCTTCGCTGATCGCCGGGATGCAGTTGATCTGATCGAGCTGTTGCAGGGCCGCGCGCGCGCACAGGCGGCCGGCGAGAAACTCGGCCTGACGCTTGGCCACCGAACGCTGGATACTCGCCGGTGGCGGCACGGCGCAATGCTGGAAGTCGCCAGGTGCCAGCAATGCAGGATCGAACCGGGTGCTGAGAAACACCGTGCCCGGCAAGGGGTCGGGCAGCGGCCAATGGGCGTCGAGTGGGGTGCAGCAAGCGGGTAGGGGCGTCATGGGCGGTATTTTGCCGAGTTGATGGGCAAGAGGATAGCCCGCCGTGATTCAGGCGAGGTTCAAAGCCTGTTCAGGGGGAGTTCAGGGGCGCTTGCGTAGTCTGGCCTCACAGCCAAACGCGTAATGAGGTAACACCATGACTGCGATCAAGAAGCTGATGTTGGCCTTAACCATGCTCAGTGCCACCGTCGGGGTTCAGGCCTCCGATGGTGCCTTTGCCGCATTCGGTCGTGAGAAAACCAAGAAGTCCAGCATCCTGATGCAGCGCGTCAGCATCGAAGATGCTGGCAGTCAGCCCACGCCCTGGGGGCAGTCCCTTGGCCAGGCCACCCCGCAGCCGAGCTATCGCGCCGGCTATGAACACCTGAGCGGCCGGTTCAACGGTATTAAACTGCGCCCGCAAGACCTGCAGGGCCGCTATGATATCCCTCTGTCGGACAGTTGATTTGCTTTGGAGAGCCTTATGAAATTGCTGGTGGTGGAAGATGAGGCGCTGTTGCGCCATCACCTGTTTACCCGCCTGACCGACAGCGGCCACGTGGTCGAGGCCGTGGCCAATGCCGAAGAGGCCCTGTACCAGACCGGTCAATTCAACCATGACCTGGCGATCATCGACCTGGGCCTGCCCGGCATGGGCGGCCTGGACCTGATCCGCCAACTGCGCAGCCAGGCCAAGACCTTTCCGATCCTGATCCTCACCGCGCGTGGCAACTGGCAGGACAAGGTCGAAGGCCTGGCCGCCGGGGCCGACGACTATGTGGTCAAGCCGTTCCAGTTCGAAGAGCTGGAGGCGCGGATGAACGCCTTGCTGCGCCGCTCCAGCGGGTTTACCCAGTCGACCATCGTCGCCGGGCCCTTGCTGCTGGACCTCAACCGCAAGCAGGCGTCCCTCGATGAACAGCCCCTGGCATTGACCGCCTATGAATATCGCATCCTCGAATACCTGATGCGCCATCACCAGCAGGTCGTCGCCAAGGACCGCCTGATGGAGCAGCTCTACCCCGACGACGATGAGCGCGATCCGAATGTGATTGAAGTGCTGGTCGGCCGCCTGCGCCGTAAGCTGGAAGGCCCGGCGGGGTTCAAGCCGATCGACACCGTGCGTGGCCTGGGCTACCTGTTCAATGAGCGCTGCCGTTGATTCGCTCGCTCCGTGTGCGCTTGATGCTGGCGGCCGCCACCCTGGCCGTGCTGTTTATGCTGGGCCTGTTGCCCGCCATGCAGGGCGCGTTCAGCCTGGCATTGCAGGATTCCATCGAGCAGCGCCTGGCGTCGGACGTCACCACCCTGATCTCCGCCGCGCGGGTGGAAAACAATCGCCTGCTGATGCCGGCGCAGTTGCCGGATGAGCGCTTCAACCTCACCGATAGCCGGTTGCTCGGCTATATCTATGACCGCGAAGGCCACCTGGTGTGGCGTTCGCGGGCCACCCGGGACGAAAACATCAACTACAAGCCGCGCTATGACGGGCGCGGCAATGAGTTTGCGCGGATTCGCGAGGCCGACGGGCAGGAGTTCTTCGTCTATGACGTCGAGGTCAGGCTGCTCGGCGGCAAGAGTGCGGCGTTCAGTATCGTGGCCCTGCAACCGGTGCGCGAATACCAATTGACCCTCGAAGGCCTGCGCGAAAACCTCTACCTGGGCTTCGGCGCGGCACTGCTGGTGCTGCTGACCTTGCTGTGGCTGGGCCTGACCTGGGGTCTGCAGGCCCTGCGGCGATTGAGCCAGGAGCTTGACCAGATCGAAGGCGGTACCCGCGAAAGCCTCTCCGAGCAACACCCGCGCGAATTGCTGCGTCTCACCGGCTCCCTTAACCGCCTGCTGCACAGCGAGCGCGAACAACGGGCACGTTACCGCGACTCCCTCGATGACCTGGCCCACAGCCTGAAAACGCCGCTCGCCGTGTTGCAAAGCGTGAGCGAAGACATGGCGCAACGTCCGGAAGATCGCGACCAGGCCTGGGTGCTGCAATCCCAGATCGAACGCATGAGCCAGCAGATCGGCTACCAGCTGCAGCGTGCCAGCCTGCGCAAAAGCGGCCTGGTGCGCCATCAGGTGCGCCTGGAACCGGTAGTGCAAAGCCTCTGCGATACCCTGGGCAAGGTCTACCGCGACAAGGGCGTCGCGGTGTCCTTTGAACTGCCGGACGAATGCGATGTACCGATCGAGAAGGGCGCCCTGCTTGAATTGCTCGGCAACCTGCTGGAAAACGCCTATCGGTTGTGCCTGAGTGAAGTGCGCGTCAGCCTGGTGGAAAATTCCGAAGGGCTCGAGTTGTGCATCGAGGACGACGGCCCCGGGGTGCCGCCGGACCAGCGTGCACGGATTCTGCAACGGGGCGAGCGCCTGGACCGTCAGCATCCGGGGCAGGGGATCGGGTTGGCGGTGGTCAAGGACATCATAGAAAGCTACGGCGCACGACTGACCCTGGGGGATTCGCCGCTGGGTGGGGCGGCGTTCAAGATTCACTTTCCGTCTGTGTGATCTTCAGTGGCTGGGCTGGCCCTGTCCGGGCATAAGTATCTACACATCTTGAGCCGAGCCCCCTGCTACGCGTTATCCTACTGAAGTTGTGTAGATACTTATGCCTATCGGGGGCTTGCACCCCGATGAGGCCCTCACAAACAACACCCCTCTAATTCTCCTGCGCCCGATAGGCCCCCGGTGTCAGTCCCGTCCACTTCTTGAACGCCCGATGAAACGCCGACGGTTCGGAGAACCCCAGCTGCTCGGCGATCGCCTGCAAGGACAAATCCGCCCGCCCCAGGTGGTAGATGGCGATGTCCCGCCGCAATTCATCCTTAAGCGCCTGAAAGCTGGTGCCTTCTTCGCGCAAATGTCGGCGCAGGGTTTGCGGGCTGACGTGCAAGTGCTGGGCGACGGCCTCCAGGTCTGGCCAAGGCGTGCGGTCGCGGCTCAACAAGCGTCGCAGCTGGCTGCTCAAGCTGTCGCCTTCATCCGGGCGTGACAGCAGGTCGGCGGGGGAACGCTCAAGGAAATGCTTTAGGGTACGTTCGTCCTGCAACAATGGCAGGCTCAGGTAGCGGGCGGGAAACACCAGGCTGCTGTGCGGGGCACCGAACACCTGGGCGCAGGGGAACAGCAGGTCATATTCAGCGGCGTGGGCCGGCATCGGGTAGCTGAACGTGGCCTGGTGCAAACGAATGCGCTGGCCGATCAGCCAACTGCCCAGGCGGTGCCAGATCACCAGCAGGCATTCGCTGAGGAAGTGATCCGGGTCCCACAGGTGAGAATCATCCAGGCTCAGGCGGGCCATTTCGCCTTCTCGTGTCAGCTGCCAGCGCGGGCCTTGTGGGAATAGGCTATAAAATAATAAGCCGCGTTCCAGAGCCTTCTCCAGGGTGCGGCAGTGGATCAGCGCATGGCACATCATGGCGAAGGTGCCGCGTTTGCTCGGGCCGTCGGCGAACCCCAGGTACTCATCGTCCAGTGCCAGCCAGAGCATTTGCAGCAGCCGGGTGAATTGCTCGGGCGCAATGCGGGCGCGAGGTTCGGTCAACAGTTCCGGGGTGATGCCCAGCTGTTGCAACAGGCCCGAATAGTCGTAACCGGTTCGACGCGCACCGCCCAGGGCTGCCCGGGCGTAATGGCTGGCGATGGTACGTTCACGCATGCGGGGCCCTCGTCCATGGAAGGGCGGATGGTAGTCATCACCCGGCAGGGCAACAAGGCGGATATCCGCCAAATTGTAGGACGGGATTGGGCAGTGCGGCGGAAATCCGCCAGCCGATTCGGCTCTTCGGAGGGGGCTTTGAAATCCGCAGCCCTGATGTCTTAAGGCCCCCAGGGGGTTTTCAGCAAAGTGGCACGGCGTTTGCGATAAGGATTACAGCGCAGGCCTGGTGCTACAGGCTTCGCAAACAACAAATCCCTCCAGTGCAGGAGGGTTCGCAATTCAAGTGTCGTGGGCAATGGCGGATATTTGCCACACGGGACGATTGAGGAACTCTGCAATGACGACTCGTCAGCCAATCTACAAATCCCTGTATTTCCAGGTGATCGTTGCAATCGTTATCGGTATTTTGCTCGGTCACTTCTACCCGCAGACCGGTGTGGCGCTCAAGCCACTGGGTGACGGCTTCATCAAGCTGATCAAAATGGTCATTGCCCCGATCATCTTCTGCACCGTTGTCAGCGGCATCGCCGGCATGCAAAGCATGAAATCGGTCGGCAAAACCGGTGGCTACGCGCTGCTGTACTTCGAAATCGTTTCCACCATCGCACTGCTGATCGGCCTGATCGTGGTGAACGTCGTGCAACCGGGCGCCGGCATGCACATCGACGTGGCAACCCTGGACGCCTCCAAAGTGGCGGCCTACGTCACTGCCGGTAAAGACCAGAGCATCGTTGGCTTTATCCTCAATGTGATCCCGAACACCATCGTCGGCGCCTTCGCCAACGGCGACATCCTGCAAGTGCTGATGTTCTCGGTGATCTTCGGTTTCGCCCTGCATCGCCTGGGTGCCTACGGCAAGCCGGTGCTGGACTTCATCGATCGCTTCGCCCACGTGATGTTCAACATCATCAACATGATCATGAAGCTCGCGCCAATCGGTGCCCTGGGCGCCATGGCGTTCACCATCGGTGCCTACGGTGTAGGTTCCCTGGTGCAGTTGGGCCAGTTGATGATCTGCTTCTACATCACTTGCCTGCTGTTCGTGCTGGTGGTGCTGGGCGGTATCTGCCGCGCCCACGGTTTCAGCGTGATCAAACTGATCCGCTACATCCGTGAAGAACTGTTGATCGTACTGGGTACTTCTTCCTCCGAGTCCGCACTGCCACGCATGCTGATCAAGATGGAGCGTCTGGGCGCGAAGAAATCCGTAGTCGGCCTGGTGATCCCGACCGGTTACTCCTTCAACCTCGACGGTACCTCGATCTACCTGACCATGGCGGCCGTGTTCATCGCCCAGGCGACTGACACCCACATGGACATCACCCACCAGATCACCCTGCTGCTGGTGCTGCTGCTGTCCTCCAAAGGTGCTGCTGGCGTGACCGGTAGCGGCTTTATCGTACTGGCAGCCACCCTGTCGGCTGTCGGCCACCTGCCGGTTGCCGGCCTGGCGCTGATCCTGGGTATCGACCGCTTCATGTCCGAAGCCCGTGCACTGACCAACCTGGTGGGTAACGCCGTTGCCACCCTCGTTGTGGCCAAGTGGGTCAAGGAGCTGGACACCGACCAACTGCAAAGCGAGTTGGCTTCCGGTGGTCGCAGTATCTCCGACACCCGTGAAGAAGATGACCTGGGCGTGGCCGAAGGCCCTGCACCGGTGATCAAGTAAGCCGCTGATGGCGTGAACCCACGCTGACAGCTATCCGCAAACGCCCCGACTGGTTCGGGGCGTTTGCGTTTGTGCGGGATTACTTTTTTGCAATATTTTCACTTAGAGTCAGCGACTGATGAAATTCGCGCTACGCGGCATGTTCCAAACGCAGACTGGCAGGAGGATATATGGACAGTGTTGATTTAAATGTCCTGCGCAGCGTGCTCGAATGGCGCCGCGCCGGGCAGCAGGTGGTGTTGTACAGCGTTGTGCAGACGTGGGGCAGCGCGCCGCGTCCACCGGGCGCCATGTTGGCGTTGCGGGGGGATGGCGTGGTGATCGGCTCGGTGTCCGGCGGTTGCATCGAGGACGACTTGATCGCCCGCTTGCAGGATGGCCGCCTGACGCAAGACGGGCCGCCGGTGCAGTTGGTGACCTACGGCGTGACGCGCGACGAGGCGGCGCGTTTCGGCCTGCCATGCGGCGGCACCCTGCGCTTGACCGAGGAGCGGGTGCAAGACTGGGCCTGGGTCGCGCAGTTGCTGGAGCGTTGCGAGGCGCATGAAATTGTCGCGCGGGAACTGGACCTGGTCTCCGGCGAAGTCACGTTGAGCAGTGCGAACAAGACCGATGTGGTCACCTTCGATGGCGAACGCCTGCGGGCTATCTACGGCCCGCGCTGGCGCCTGCTGTTGATCGGTGCCGGGCAACTGTCGCGCTACGTGGCGGAAATGGCGCGCCTGCTGGATTTCGAAGTACTGATATGCGATCCGCGTAGCGAGTTTGTCTACGGCTGGGAAGAGCAGCACGGCCGCTTCGTGCCGGGTATGCCTGATGAGGCGGTGCTGAATATCCAGACCGACGAGCGCACGGCCATTGTCTGCCTGACCCATGATCCGCGCCTTGATGATATGGCGTTGCTGACGGCGCTGAACTCCAGTGCCTTCTACATCGGTGCGCTGGGTTCGCGGGTCAATAGCCAGACGCGTCGCGAGAACCTGGCGGCGCTGGGTTTGTCGACGGATGCGATTGCGCGTTTACATGGGCCGATTGGCCTGCATATCGGTAGCCATACGCCGGCGGAGATCGCCTTGTCGTTGATGGCGGAAATTGTCGCGATCAAGAACGGCGTGGCGCCGATGCAGAAAAAGCCCCTGCCGGTGGTTGCTGAGTAATGGTGACGGCGATTGTCTTGGCGGCGGGGCAGGGCAGCCGGTTCCGAGCCGAAGCGGGGGCTGACCAGGATAAGTTGCTGGCCGATTGCCTGGGCCGTGATGGGGTGATGCGTCCGGTGATCGAGCAGGTATTGGTGAATTTGCCGGATCGCCTGGTGGCGCGCTGGCTGGTGACCTCGCCGGATCGCAAGGAGGTCATTCGGTTGGCCGAAGTGTATGGCTGCCAGGTCTTGCCGTTGCAGTCAGCCGGCATGGGCGAGAGCATCGCCGCAGCCGTCGCGGCCAGTGCCTCGGCGGATGGCTGGCTGGTGGTGTTGGGGGATATGCCGTTTATCCAATCATCGAGCATTGAACGGGTGATTGACGTGCTGGAGGAGGATGGCATCAGCGTGCCGGTGCAGGCGGGTGACTATGGGCATCCAGTGGCCTTTGGTCGCGCTTTTGGTCCGGACCTGATGGCGCTGACCGGGGATCGTGGAGGCAAGCCATTGTTCGCACGTGCCCGGGTGCGGGAAGTGCAGGTGGAAGATGCGGGTGTTCTGTGGGATGTGGATCTGCCGAAACGGTTAATTTTTAACCCAGACTAAATTTGATCTTCGTTGTTTTCGAGATCTATAAAAAAGCCCCGCCTGATCACTCAGGCGGGGCTTTTTAGTGGCGGATGGAATCAGGCGAGGGGTTTAGGCTCGTGTTCTTCTTCCAGGGCCTTGTGCTCTACCACTGCTTCAGCAGCAGTGTGCTCAACCACGGTTTCAGCAACCGGGGCTGGCGCCTCGACAGCTTCGACTACGGCTGGAGCGGCAGCAGCAGCGGCGGCAGCTGCCTCAGCTTCCTTGCGACGACGACGCACTTCACGTGGGTCGTTCGGCGCACGGCCGTTTTCGGTCAGGGCGCTGGCCGGTGCCGCTTCTACCACGGGTGCTTCGACTTCGGCTACCACCGGTGCTTCAACAACCACCGGTGCAGACTCGACGGCTGGCGCAGGCTCGGCAACCACTGCTTCGGCAACCGGCGCAGGCGCTTCTTCTACCACCGGTGCAGGCGCTGGTGCTTCAACCGGGGCGGCAGGTTCGGCAGTCCACTGGAAGGCGGTCTGTTCTTCGCGAACTTCACGCACTGCCGGGGCAGCTTCTTCGACAGCCGGGGCTTCAGCGGCGGCTTCAACTACTGGCTGAGGCTCAACAACCGGAGCGGCTTCAACTGCAACCACTTCGGTTTCTGGCTGGGCGTCGCGGATCGGTGCCACTTCCACTTCCGGAACCACTGGGGCTTCGACAGGGGTAGTTGCTTCAACGACCGGTGCTTCAACCACTGGGGTCTCGGTAACTGGCGCTTCTACAGCAGCGGTTTCTTCAACAGTGGCAGTCGCGCGTTCAGCCTGTTCATGCGCCTGGGCTTCAGCCGGTGCGCTGATCACCGAGCTGGCAACCGCTGCGGTAACGGCCAGGCCGGCAGCCAGTTCGGCACCGGTCGGTTCGTGGGTGGCGGCTTCTGCGTTCTCGCCGGCCTCTTCCGAGCCTTCGATCACATTGCCATTGGCATCACGCTGACGCTCACGGCGGTTGCTGCGACGACGCTGGCCACGGGAGCGGCGGCGTGGACGATCGCCTTCGGCGTTGTCCTGGCCGTCTTCCTGCAATTGCTCTTCGCCGGCCAGTACTTCTTCTTCGCTGGCGGCAGCGGCTTGCTCGGCACGTGGTTGACGCTCTTCACGCGGTGGGCGCGGCTGGCGTTCTTCACGCGGTGCACGCTCTTCACGCGGCTGGCGAGCTGGGCGCTCTTCAGCGGCAGTGGCTGCAACACCTGCAACGGCAGGGGCGGCATCCAATGGCTCGCGCAGTTCACGCACGCGTTCTTCACGCTCGCCACGCGGCTTGCGATCTTCACGCGGCGCACGTGGGGTACGTGGTGCGCGCTCTTCACGCGGTGCACGTTCTTCACGGGCTACGGCCGGGGTTTCTTCACGCGCTTCGCGAGGTGCACGCTCTTCACGTGGTGCGCGTTCTTCGCGAGGCGCACGTTCTTCACGCGGCTTGCGCTCTTCGTCACGGCGACCGTTGCGGTTACGGCTCTGCTGGCGACCGTTGCGACGCTCTTCGTTGCGTGCTGGGCGTTCGGTCGCAGGTTTTTCAACCACGACCGGTGCCGCAGGCTCTTCCTTGGTGGCGAACAGGCTGACCAGCGACTTCACCAGGCCCTTGAACAGGCTCGGCTCAGGCAGGGCGGCCGGTGCGGCAACCGGGGCAGCGGCTTCAACCGGCACCGGTGCGTTGGCACGGGCTGGCGCGGTTTTCACGGCGGCTTCCTGGCGCACCAGGGTGCGGGTCGCGGCGGCTGGCTGGACTTCTTCCACTTCGGCGGCGGCGGCAGCGATTTCGTAGCTGGACTGGCCGCTGTGGGCTTCCGGGCTGTCGTCACGCAGGCGCTGTACTTCGAAGTGCGGCGTCTCGAGGTGATCGTTCGGCAGGATCACGATACGAGCACGGGTGCGCAGTTCGATCTTGGTGATCGAGTTGCGTTTTTCGTTGAGCAGGAAAGCGGCAACCGGGATCGGCACTTGTGCGCGGACTTCGGCGGTGCGGTCTTTCAGGGCTTCTTCTTCGATCAGGCGCAGGATCGCCAGGGACAGCGATTCAACGTCACGGATGATGCCGGTGCCGTTGCAACGCGGGCAGACGATGCCGCTGCTCTCGCCCAGGGATGGACGCAGGCGCTGACGGGACATTTCCAGCAAGCCGAAGCGCGAGATGCGGCCGACCTGTACGCGGGCGCGGTCGGCTTCCAGGCATTCGCGGACTTTCTCTTCCACGGCGCGCTGGTTCTTGGCGGGGGTCATGTCGATGAAGTCGATCACGATCAGGCCGCCGATGTCACGCAGGCGCAGCTGGCGGGCGATTTCTTCAGCCGCTTCCAGGTTGGTCTGCAGGGCGGTTTCTTCGATGTCGCTACCCTTCGTGGCGCGCGCCGAGTTGATGTCGATGGACACCAGGGCTTCGGTCGGGTCGATCACGATGGAGCCGCCGGAAGGCAGTTCGACCACACGCTGGAAAGCGGTCTCGATCTGGCTTTCGATCTGGAAACGATTGAACAGCGGCACGCTGTCTTCGTACAGCTTGATCTTGCTGGCGTACTGCGGCATCACCTGGCGGATGAAGGTCAGGGCTTCGTCCTGGGCTTCGACGCTGTCGATCAGCACTTCGCCGATGTCCTGGCGCAGGTAATCGCGGATGGCGCGGATGATCACGTTGCTTTCCTGGTAGATCAGGAACGGCGCGGAACGATCCAGGGAGGCTTCTTTGATGGCGGTCCACAGTTGCAGCAGGTAGTCGAGGTCCCACTGCATTTCTTCGCTGCTGCGGCCCAGGCCGGCAGTGCGTACGATCAGGCCCATATCGGCCGGTGCGATCAGGCCGTTCAACGCTTCACGCAGTTCGTTGCGCTCTTCGCCTTCGATGCGACGGGAGATGCCGCCGGCACGTGGGTTGTTCGGCATCAGCACGAGGTAACGGCCGGCCAGGCTGATGAAGGTGGTCAGGGCGGCGCCCTTGTTGCCACGTTCTTCTTTTTCGACCTGAACGATGACTTCCTGGCCTTCGCTCAGGACGTCCTTGATGTTTACGCGGCCTTCGGGGGATTTCTTGAAGTATTCGCGGGAGATTTCTTTGAGGGGCAGGAAGCCGTGGCGCTCGGAGCCGAAATCGACAAAGGCAGCCTCAAGGCTTGGTTCGATGCGAGTAATACGGCCTTTATAGATGTTGGCCTTCTTTTGCTCGCGTGCACCGGATTCGATGTCCAGGTCGTAGAGGCGTTGGCCATCTACCAGTGCAACACGCAACTCTTCGGGTTGAGTTGCGTTAATCAGCATTCTTTTCATGTTGTACCGTCGGTTTCCGGGCTGCCGGAAACGGCGTTCGGCACACACGACTTCTCACGGTCGGTGTCAGGTGCGTCAAGAGTGGTTGGCCACTCCAGTGTCCAGCAAAATCGGCCAATTGGGCCGGTATCGCGACGGACGCGTCCTGCTTGTTAGCGGTGGTGACAAAGGCACCACTTCAACAAAAGCTAAGGTCAGGAGGAGGAATCAACCGGCGACTGTGGACGAGATGAAGCGTCTAAATATAAGCCTAGTGCTACACGGTCCGACGGTTGTGCATCTCCACCCTACACGTATCCCTGATAATTCGGGTGCTGCCGCGCGCAGAATCCGCAGCGGGTTGGCATTTACCGTGTTCTCCAATGGGGAGTCCACGCTCATGGCTAAACAAGACTGAATGTGGGCGACTGCGCTCACACTCAGCTCTTAACAGGCGTTGTTTCCGAAGCATTCGCCGTGGTCCGGCTCAAGACTGACTGCACTTTGTGAACTGGCCGTAAATATCGGCGCAGAACGCGAGTATTCACTCTGCTTTCTGCACTCGCTTCAGGCCTCATGTCACCTGCGCTTGTTACAATCTCGAGCCTTCCAGGGTGGCGAAAGCCCCGTAGGACGGCCTCGCGTCCTGATGAATTGCGATGGTCAGGGCCGGCAGTTTGCCGCTAGTCCTCTGCCCAGGCCGCTTTTGGCGGCGTTCGCGACTATAGCAGTAATGATTAAGTGCTTCAATTCCATAAAAAATTGTTATCATCGCCGCCATGACGACTACCGCCCCCCAGACCCCCAGCGTCCAGCTGCTCGAGGTCTCGCCGGAATATGCCGGCCAACGCATCGATAATTTTCTCCTGGCCAGGCTCAAGGGTGTGCCCAAGACCTTGATCTACCGCATCTTGCGCAAAGGCGAAGTGCGCGTGAACAAGGGCCGCATCAAGCCTGAGTACAAGTTGCAGGCGGGCGATATTGTCCGTGTGCCGCCCGTGCGCGTACCTGAGCGCGATGAGCCCGTGCCATTGGCCCAGGGCCTGTTGCAGCGCCTTGAGGCATCGATTGTCTTCGAAGATAACAAGCTGATTGTGATCAACAAGCCCTGCGGTATTGCGGTTCACGGTGGCAGCGGCCTGAATTTCGGCGTGATCGAAGCCTTCCGTCAGCTGCGCCCGGATTGCAAGGAGCTGGAACTGGTTCACCGCCTGGACCGCGACACCTCCGGCCTGTTGATGATCGCCAAGAAACGCAGCATGTTGCGCCACCTGCACACCGCCCTGCGCGGCGATGGCGTGGACAAGCGCTACATGGCGCTGGTGCGCGGCAACTGGGCCAGCTCGATCAAGAGCGTCCGCGCGCCGTTGCAGAAGAGCAACCTGCGCTCCGGCGAGCGCATGGTCGAAGTGGACGAGGAGGGCAAGGAAGCCCTGACCCTGTTCAAGGTGCTGCGTCGCTTTGGTGATTTCGCCACCATGGTCGAGGCCAAGCCGGTGACGGGGCGTACCCACCAGATTCGTGTGCACACCCTGCACGCCGGTCACTGCATCGCCGGTGATACCAAGTACGGCGACGAGGGTTTTTCCAAGGAAATCCGCGACCTGGGCGGCAAGCGCCTGTTCCTGCACGCCTACATGCTCACCGTGCCGCTGCCTGACGGCGGCGAGCTGAAGCTGCAGGCGCCGGTCGATGAGATGTGGGCCAAGACCGTGGAGCGTTTGAGTGTCGCACCTTGACTACAAGCTGCTGATTTTCGATTGGGACGGCACCCTGTGTAACTCCATCGGTCGGATTGTCGAGTCGATGCACAGGGCTTCGACCCGCTCGGGCTTCGAGTTGTGCACTGACCTGGCGGTCAAAGGCATTATCGGCCTGGGCTTGCCTGAGGCGATCCGCACCTTGTACCCCGAGATCAGCGACGCTGAACTGGTGACGTTCCGCGAGCATTACGCGGATCACTACATTGCGCTGGAAGCCACACCTTCGCCGTTGTTCGAGGGTGTGGCGCAGTCGCTGGAGGCTTTTCGCGCCGAGGGCTATCACCTGGCCGTCGCCACCGGCAAGGCCCGTCGCGGCCTGGATCGGGTGCTCAGTGCCCACGGTTTTGAAGATTATTTCGACATCACCCGTGCCGCAGATGAAACCGCCAGCAAGCCTCACCCTCTGATGTTGGAGCAGATCCTTGCCCATTGCGGTGTGTCGCCGCGTGAGGCGCTGATGGTAGGTGATGCTTCCTTCGACCTGATGATGGCGCGCAACGCCGGCATGGACAGCGTGGCAGTCAGCTATGGCGCCCAGTCCCCCGAGGCGTTGCAGCAATACGAGCCGAGGGTCACGATTGATCATTTTTCTGAATTGCAGGCCTGGCTCGGTCGGGCCCAATAAGTCTTTGCTGGGGTTGATGGCATGAGTGACGAGTGGAAAGCGCCTGAAAAGGCTGAAAGCGGTGACGACAAGAGCTGGAAACTGCTGGAGAAGACGCTGCTGGCCAGTGTCCAGGAGCAACGCCGTGCGCGGCGCTGGGGGATTTTCTTCAAGTTGCTGACCTTCACTTACCTGTTGCTCATGCTGGCGCTGTTCAGCCCGCTGATGGACATGGAAAAGAGCGCGACCCGTGGCGCCAACTACACCGCGTTGATCGAAGTGCGGGGGGTGATTGCCGACAAGGAACCTGCCAGCGCCGACAATATCGTCAGCAGTCTGCGTGCCGCGTTTGAAGACCCCAAGGTCAAGGGCGTGATCCTGCGCATCAACAGCCCAGGCGGCAGCCCGGTGCAATCGGGTTATGTGTATGACGAGATTCGCCGCCTGCGCGGCCTGCACCCGGATATCAAGCTGTACGCGGTGATTTCCGATTTGGGGGCTTCGGGTGCCTATTACATTGCCAGTGCCGCCGACCAGATCTACGCCGACAAGGCCAGCCTGGTGGGCTCCATCGGCGTGACCGCGGCCGGTTACGGGTTTGTTGGCGCGATGGAGAAGCTGGGTGTTGAACGCCGCACCTACACTTCGGGCGAGCACAAGTCGTTCCTTGATCCGTTCCAGCCGCAAAAGGCCGATGAAACCCAGTTCTGGCAAGGCGTGCTCGACACTACCCATCGCCAGTTCATCGCCAGCGTGAAGCAGGGGCGTGGGGATCGCCTGAAGGACAAAGATCATCCGGAGTTGTTCTCCGGGTTGGTGTGGTCGGGCGAGCAAGCATTGCCGCTGGGGCTGATCGATGGTTTGGGCAGTGCCAGTTCGGTAGCGCGGGATGTGGTCGGCGAGAAAGAACTGGTGGACTTCACCGTTGAAGAGTCGCCGTTTGATCGTTTCTCCAAGAAGCTCGGCGCCAGCGTGGCTGAGAAGCTGGCGCTGTACATGGGCTTCCAGGGCCCGGCGCTGCGCTGAGATTTTAGTCAGTATGGATAAATGTCGGAGGGGGCAAGCCGCCTCCCACATTTGGTTGTGTTCTTAAGGGATTTGCACGCCCTCGCTGAGTAGCATATCCACCAGCCGAATCAGCGGTAAGCCGACCAGGCTGGTTGCGTCCGGCCCTTCGGTGCTTTGGAACAAGCTCACGCCCAATCCTTCCGCCTTGAAGCTGCCCGCGCAGTCATACGGCTGCTCGATCCGCAGGTAGCGCTCGATGCGCGCTGCATCCAGCTCGCGCATGTGCACGGTAAAGGGCACGCAGTCGACCTGGCAGTGCCCCGTCTCGCTGTTCAACAGGGCCAGGCCGGTGAGGAAGCTGACACGCTTGCCACTGGCGGCCAATAACTGCTCGCGCGCATTTTCGAAGGTGTGAGGCTTGCCGATGATGCGGCCTTTCAGCGCGGCGACCTGGTCTGAGCCGATGATCAGGTGTCCCGGGTGGCTGGCGGCGAGGGCGCGGGCCTTTGCTTCGGCCAGGCGCTTGACCAGTTCGATGGCGGACTCATGTGCAGCATGGCTTTCGTCGATATCCGGCGAGCTGCAGATGAATGGCAGGTGCAGGCGGCTGAGCAATTCCCGGCGATAAACCGAGCTGGAAGCGAGTAATAAAGGCAGCATATACGTCTCCTCAAGGCAGCCGCCGATTCTAGCGGGGCGACCGGCCGACGCACAGGGCTGAATTTCCTTTGACATGGCTGGGTGCATCCCTATAATGCTGCGCCTATGTTGAATGACCCGATTCCACCTCACGTTGACCCGCGCAAATTGGCTGATCGTGGCACTTCCCTTCAAGGTGAGTTGCTGCTGGCCGATTTGGAGAGACTCTGCGACCCGCTTTCCGACACTGTCGGTACGGTGCAGGCCAAATTCGTTTTTGAACGAGATGAACGTAAATCTGTGGTAATTCACAGTTTTATCGACACCGAGGTCAAAATGGTTTGCCAGCGTTGTCTTGAGCTGGTCACCCTGCCGATTCACAGCGAGTGCAGTTATGCTGTGGTAAAGGAGGGTGCGAATACCCAGTCGTTGCCGAAAGGTTATGACGTGCTGGAACTGGGCGAAGATCCTTTGGATCTGCATGCACTGATCGAGGAGGAGCTTCTGCTCGCCTTGCCCATTGTGCCTGCTCATCATCCGGAAGAATGCCAGCAGCCGGCGGGTCTCGATGACGAGTCCGAACCGAGCGAGGACGAGGTAACGCGGTCCAACCCGTTCAGTGTATTGGCGCAGTTAAAGCGTGACCCAAACGTTTAGGAGTTAATCAATTATGGCTGTTCAGCAGAACAAAAAATCCCGCTCTGCCCGTGACATGCGTCGTTCCCACGATGCCCTGACGGCAAGCACTCTGTCTGTAGAAAAAACCACCGGTGAAATTCACCTGCGTCACCACGTATCGCCAGAAGGCGTATACCGTGGCCGTAAAGTGATCGACAAGGGCGCTGACGAGTAATCACTTGTCTGCTCAAGTCATCGCGATTGACGCAATGGGCGGGGACTTCGGTCCCCGCAGCATTGTTCAGGCCTGCATTGCCAGCCTGTCTGCCACGCCCTCGCTGCATCTGACCCTCGTCGGTCAACCCTCCCTCCTTGAAGAATTGATTGCCAGCCATCCGGCGGTGGATCGCGCGCGCCTGACGATTACGCCAGCCAGCGAAACCATCACCATGGATGAGAAACCGGCGACAGCCCTGCGTGGCAAGCCTGACTCGTCGATGCGGGTGGCCTTGGAGCTGCTGCGTGATGGCAAGGTGCAAGCCTGTGTCAGTGCCGGCAACACCGGCGCCCTGATGGCGTTGTCGCGGCATGTGCTCAAGACGCTGCCTGGCATTGATCGGCCGGCAATGGTGGCGGCGATTCCGACGCAGAAGGGCTATTGCCAGTTGCTGGACCTGGGGGCGAACGTCGATTGCAGTGCCGAGCACCTGTTCCAGTTTGCCGTGATGGGCTCGGTGGCCGCCGAAGCGCTGGGCGTGGCCCGGCCGCGGGTGGCCTTGCTGAATATCGGCACCGAAGACATCAAGGGCAACCAGCAGGTCAAGCTTGCCGCCACCTTGCTGCAAGGTGCGCGAGGCCTGAACTACATCGGATTTGTCGAGGGTGACGGGTTGTACCGAGGCGAGGCGGATGTGGTGGTGTGCGACGGGTTTGTCGGCAATATCCTGCTCAAGTCCAGTGAAGGCCTGGCGACCATGATCGCCTCGCGTATCGAGGCCTTGTTCAGGCGTAACCTGGTATCGCGCCTGGTGGGCGCCCTGGCGCTGCCGTTGATGCGTCGCCTGCAGGCCGATCTGGCCCCGGCGCGGCATAATGGTGCGAGCTTCCTGGGGTTGCAGGGCATCGTGGTGAAAAGCCACGGTTCGGCCGGGGTCGAAGGCTTCCAGAGTGCGATTGCGCGGGCGGTGATCGAGATCCAGGAAAACCTGCCGCAACGCTTGCACGGCCGTCTTGAGGACCTGTTGCCTTAGGCGAATCGGCCGGGGAATGCTTAAATGTGACCGGCCAGTTCAATTGACCATCCAATCTGTCAGTTTCGTGCGCTCCCACCGAGGAGCGACCATTTCCGACGACCAGATCATTAGGGGCTTGTTACATGTCTACATCCCTCGCATTCGTCTTTCCAGGGCAGGGTTCGCAGTCCCTCGGCATGTTGGCCGAGCTGGGCGCGCAATACCCGCTGATCCTGGACACGTTCAAGGAAGCTTCCGAGGCCCTGGGTTACGACCTGTGGGCGCTGACCCAACAGGGGCCGGAAGAGCAGCTCAATCAAACCGATAAAACCCAGCCAGCCATCCTGACCGCTTCGATAGCCCTGTGGCGCTTGTGGTTGGCCGAAGGCGGTGCGCGTCCGGCTTTCGTGGCCGGTCATAGCCTGGGCGAATACAGCGCCCTGGTGGCGGCGGGCAGCCTGACCCTTGCTGAAGCGGTCAAGCTGGTCGAGCGTCGTGGACAGCTGATGCAGGAGGCCGTTCCGGCCGGGCAGGGCGGCATGGCCGCTATCCTGGGGCTGGACGATGCCGTCGTGATCGAAGCCTGCGCCGAAGCGGCCCAGGGCGAAGTGGTCAGCGCGGTAAACTTCAACTCCCCAGGCCAGGTGGTGATCGCCGGTGCCAGGGCGGCCGTCGAGCGTGCCATCGAAGGCTGCAAGGCGCGGGGTGCCAAGCGTGCATTGCCGTTGCCGGTGAGCGTGCCGTCACACTGCGAGCTGATGCGCCCGGCTGCCGAGCGTTTTGCCGAGTCCATCGCTGCCATCAACTGGCAGGCGCCACAGATCCCGCTGGTGCAGAACGTCAGCGCAGCCGTGGCCGCCGACCTCGACACCCTCAAGCGCGACCTGCTGGAGCAACTCTACAAGCCTGTGCGCTGGGTCGAGTCGGTCCAGACCCTGGCCGCCAATGGCGCCACCGAGCTGGTCGAGTGCGGCCCGGGCAAAGTCCTGGCTGGCCTGAACAAACGCTGCGCCGACGGCGTGTCGACTGCCAACCTCAATACCCCGGATGCCTTCGCTGCCGCTCGTGCGGCGCTGGCCTGATCCCCGAACTTAGGAGAAGCCTGCATGAGTCTGCAAGGTAAAGTTGCACTGGTTACCGGCGCGAGCCGTGGCATTGGCCAGGCCATCGCCCTGGAACTGGGCCGTCAGGGCGCCGTCGTGATCGGCACCGCCACTTCTGCTTCGGGCGCCGAGCGTATCGCCGCGACCCTGAAGGAAAACGGCGTTCAAGGCACCGGCCTTGAGCTGAACGTGACCAGCGATGAGTCCGTGGCTGCCGTACTGGCCGAGATCACCGCACAGTTCGGTGCGCCGGCAATTCTGGTGAACAACGCCGGTATCACCCGCGATAACCTGATGATGCGCATGAAAGACGACGAATGGTACGACGTGGTCGATACCAACCTGAACAGTCTGTTTCGCCTGTCCAAGGGGGTTTTGCGCGGCATGACCAAGGCCCGTTGGGGTCGAATTATCAATATTGGCTCCGTAGTGGGTGCCATGGGCAACGCAGGCCAAGTAAACTATGCAGCCGCCAAGGCCGGCCTGGAAGGTTTCAGCCGTGCATTGGCGCGTGAAGTCGGTTCGCGGTCGATTACGGTCAACTCGGTGGCCCCAGGGTTCATCGACACCGATATGACCCGCGAACTGCCGGAAGCACAGCGTGAAGGCTTGCTGACGCAGATTCCGCTGGGCCGTCTGGGCCAGGCTCAAGAGATCGCGAATGTGGTCGCTTTCCTGGCATCCGACGGTGCGGCATACGTGACTGGGGCTACAATCCCGGTGAACGGCGGGATGTACATGAGCTAAATTGTGACGGATCGCTTCAAAAAAATGTCATACGAGCTGTCTAAAATCCGTTATAAAGCTGCAACTTAATTTATAGGCAGGTGGCAAACCGGGTACAGGGTGAAGCTTTCAGTTGAAAAGCTGAAAAGGCTTTCTATACACTTACCCACTGGCCAGCTGCCTGAATTTGTCCATTAGGAGTTAAACAAGGTATGAGCACCATCGAAGAGCGCGTCAAGAAAATCGTTGCCGAGCAACTGGGCGTCAAAGAAGAAGAAGTGGTCAACACTGCTTCCTTCGTAGAAGACCTGGGTGCCGATTCCCTTGACACCGTTGAGCTGGTGATGGCTCTGGAAGAGGAATTCGAGACCGAAATCCCGGACGAAGAAGCTGAAAAAATCACTACTGTTCAAGCTGCTATCGACTACGTTACGAACCACCAGGCGTAATAGTTTGTAGTCGTCGCCTGCTGTTAGGGAAAAACCGCACTGCTGTAACGGCGTGCGGTTTTTTCTTTAGCGCTGATGAAAAGTAAGCTCTGAAGCAAAGTGTCGTCATTAGAAAAAGGAGAGTGCTGTGTCGCGTAGACGCGTCGTAGTCACCGGTATGGGTATGTTGTCGCCACTGGGTACGGATGTGCCGAGCAGTTGGCAGGGCATTCTGGCTGGCCGCAGTGGTATTGGTCTGATCGAACACACGGACCTTTCTGCCTATTCCACCCGTTTTGGCGGCTCGGTAAAGGGGTTCAATGTCGAGGAATATCTCTCGATCAAAGAGTCCCGCAAGCTCGACCTGTTCATTCAATACGGCCTGGCAGCCGGTTTCCAGGCAGTGCGTAACGCTGGCCTGGAAGTGACCGACGCCAACCGTGAGCGCATCGGCGTGGCCATGGGTTCGGGTATTGGCGGTTTGACCAATATCGAAGAAACCAGCCGCACGCTGCATGATTCCGGCCCTCGTCGAATTTCACCGTTCTTCGTGCCTGGCTCGATCATCAATATGATTTCCGGTTTCCTGTCCATCCACTTGGGGGCGCAGGGGCCTAACTACGCGATTGCTACCGCGTGCACCACGGGTACCCACTGCATCGGCATGGCGGCGCGTAACATCGCCTATGACGAAGCCGACGTGATGATCGCCGGTGGTGCTGAAATGGCCGCCTGTGGCCTGGGAATGGGCGGCTTTGGCGCCTCCCGTGCACTGTCGACCCGCAATGACGAGCCGACCCGTGCCAGCCGTCCGTGGGACAAGGGCCGTGACGGCTTTGTACTGGCCGACGGCGCCGGTGCCCTGGTGCTCGAAGAGTTGGAACACGCCAAGGCGCGTGGTGCCACCATCTATGCCGAGTTGATCGGGTTTGGCATGAGTGGCGACGCCTATCACATGACCTCGCCACCGTCCGACGGTGCCGGCGCTGCGCGTTGCATCACCAACGCCTTGCGCGATGCCAAGGTCAACCCGGACCAGGTGCAGTACATCAATGCCCATGGCACCTCGACCCCGACGGGCGACCTGGCGGAAGCCGAAGCCATCAAGTCGGTGTTCGGCGCGCACGCCTACAAGCTGGCGGTCAGTTCTACCAAGTCCATGACCGGCCACCTCTTGGGTGCGGCGGGCGCGGTAGAAGCGATCTTCAGCGTGATGGCCATCAAGGACCAGGTCGCTCCGCCGACCATCAACCTCGATGAGCCGGACGAAGGCTGCGACCTGAACTTCGTGCCGCATGAGCCGCAACAGATGCCGATCGACGTTGCGATTTCCAACTCGTTCGGCTTCGGTGGCACCAACGGTTCCTTGGTGTTCCGCCGGTTCGCCGAGTGATGCACAGCTGGGTCGACGGTCAGCCAGGGGGCAGCGTGCCCCTGAAAGATCGCGGCCTGGCGTACGGTGATGGCCTGTTCGAGACCATCGCCGTCAAGGCCGGGCAGCCCGTGCTGCTTGACCGTCACCTGCAACGCCTGGATGAGGGCTGCAGGCGCCTCGCTCTCGTTGTGGATCAGGTGCTGGTCCGCAGCGAAGTGCAGGCCTATGCCGCCGCTCTCGGCGACGGTGTCCTCAAGCTGATCCTCACCCGCGGCGACAGCCTGCGCGGTTATGGCATCAACCCCGAGGCGCCAGTGCGTCGTATCTTGCAGGGCAATCCGCCTGCTACCTATCCCCAGGCCCATGGAGCCGACGGTGTTCGTCTGTTTGCGTGCGCCACCCGCCTGGCCGAGCAGCCGCTGCTGGCCGGTCTCAAGCACCTCAATCGCCTCGAGCAGGTGATCGCCCGTGCGGAATGGCAGGATGCCGAATATGCCGAAGGGTTGATGCTGGATGTGTCCGGGCGTGTCATCGAAGGCGTGTTCAGCAACCTGTTCCTGGTAAGTAATGGCTTGTTACTAACCGCCGATCTGAATCGTTGCGGCGTTGCAGGGGTCATGCGCGCCGAGATTCTGGCTCAGGCGAGCGCCCTGGGCATCCCGGTAGCCGTGGCTGACATCAGCCTTGAGCAATTGCGGGAGGCTGACGAAGTCTTTATGTGCAACAGCGTATATGGCATTTGGCCGGTGCGTGGGTGCGCTGCGATGAGCTGGTCGGTTGGGCCGCTCACCCGTAAACTGCAGGGCATTGTTCGCGCGCTATTGGATATTTGAGTTGATACGAAAACTGGTTGTACTGCTGCTGATCGGTCTGTTCTCGGCGGCTTTGCTGTTGGGGTTTTCCGCGTGGAAATATGACGCTGCCTTGAAGCAGCCGTTGAATCTGACCCAGGAGCAATTGCTCGATGTGCCGGCCGGGGCGACGCCCACCGGGACCTTCAATCGCCTGGAAGCCGATGGCGTGCTCGACGGCGCGTTCTGGTTGCGCCTGTATTGGCGCTTCAACCTGGACGGTCAACCGCTGCACAGCGGTGAATACCGCATGACCCCGGGCATGACCGCCGAAGGCCTGATCGGCCTGTGGCAGCGCGGCGAAGTGGTGCAATACAGCCTGACGCTGGTGGAGGGCTGGAATTTCCGCCAGGTGCGTTCGGCCCTGGCCAAGCATGAAAAGATCGTGCAGACCCTGGCGGGCCTGAGTGACAGCGAAGTGATGGACAAGCTCGGCCATCCTGGCGTGTTCCCCGAAGGTCGGTTCTTCCCGGATACCTACCGCTTCGTGCGCGGCATGACCGATGTCGAGTTCCTGAAGAAAGCCTATAACCGCCTGGATGATGTCCTCGCCCAGGAGTGGAGCAAGCGTGCTGCCGACGCGCCCTATACCGACCCCTATCAAGCCTTGATCATGGCCTCCCTGGTGGAGAAAGAGACCGGTGTGCCGGAAGAGCGCGGGCAGATTGCCGGGGTATTCGTACGCCGCCTGAAGATCGGCATGCTGCTGCAGACCGACCCCACCGTGATCTACGGCCTGGGTGAGCGCTACAACGGCAAGTTGACCCGTGCGCACCTCAAGGAAGCCAACCCCTATAACACCTACATGGTGGCCGGCCTGCCGCCGACACCCATCGCCATGGTCGGCCGCGAGGCGATCCATGCCGCGTTGAACCCGGTGCCGGGCAGCAGCCTGTATTTCGTCGCCCGTGGCGACGGCAGCCATATTTTCTCCGATGACCTGGGTGCGCATAATGCCGCTGTGCGTGAGTTCCAGCTCAAGCGCCGTGCCGATTACCGCTCAAGCCCGGCACCGCTGGTAAAACCGCCGGAAGACGTAGCGCCGCCTGCTGATGCACCCGCCGAGCCCGCGCCGGATGACGCCGCGCCACAAAGCCCGCAATGACTCTGACTAAGGACTGCCTGTGACTGGCTTGTTTATTACCCTGGAAGGCCCCGAAGGCGCCGGCAAAAGCACCAACCGCGATTACCTGGCCGGCCGCTTGCGCGCTGAAGGTGTCGAGGTGGTGTTGACCCGTGAGCCCGGCGGTACACCCCTGGCCGAGCGCATCCGTGACGTGTTGCTGGCCCCAGGCGAAGAACAGATGAACCCGGACACCGAGCTGCTGCTGGTGTTCGCTGCCCGTGCCCAGCACCTGGCCGAGGTGATTCGTCCGGCCCTGGCCCGCGGTGCCGTGGTGATCTGCGACCGTTTTACCGATTCCACGTATGCCTACCAGGGCGGTGGCCGGGGTTTGTCCCTGGCGCGTATCGCCACGTTGGAAACCTTTGTGCAGGGTGATCTACGTCCCGACCTGACCCTGTTGTTCGACCTGCCGGTGGCAGTGGGCATGGCCCGCGCCAGCGCCCGTGGGCGTCTCGACCGTTTCGAACTGGAAGGCCAGGGGTTTTTCGATGCTGTGCGCAGCGCGTTTCTCAAGCGCGCCCAGGCTGAACCGGCGCGCTACCACCTGCTGGACGCGGCCCAGCCGTTGACGCAGGTGCAGCAGGCCATCGACGCCCTGTTACCCAAGCTGTTGGAGCGCGCCCGTGGCTGAAGCCTACCCATGGCAGGACAGTCTCTGGCAGCAGTTGGCCGGCCGTGCCCAGCACGCCCACGCCTATCTGCTGCATGGGCCGATCGGGATTGGTAAGCGCGATCTGGCTGAGCGACTCATGGCCAGCCTGCTGTGCCAGCGCCCGGTCAACCTTGAAGCCTGCGGCGCGTGCAAATCCTGCCTGTTGCTCAAGGCCGGCAGCCACCCGGACAACTACCTGCTCGAACCCGAGGAGGCCGATAAGGCGATCAAGGTCGACCAGGTGCGTGACCTCGTCAGTTTCGTGGTGCAGACCGCGCAGATGGGCGGGCGCAAGGTGGTGCTGATCGAGCCGGTGGAGGCGATGAACATCAACGCCGCCAATGCCTTGCTCAAGAGCCTGGAAGAACCCTCCGGCGACACGGTGCTGTTGCTGGTGAGCCACCAGTCCAGCCGCTTGTTGCCGACCATTCGCAGCCGTTGTGTACAGCAGGCCTGCCCGTTGCCCAGCGAAGCCATGAGCCTGCAATGGCTGGCGAAGGCGCTGCCGGATTGCTCCGCAGAGGAGCGGATCGAGTTGCTGACCCTGGCGGCCGGTTCCCCGCTGGCGGCCGTCAAGCTGCAAGCCCAGGGCGTACGTGAGCAACGCGCCCTGGTTGTGGATGGGGTGAAAAAACTGCTCAAGCAAGAGCTGTCCGCCACCCAGTTGGCTGAAAGCGCCTGGAAGGACATTCCCTTGCTGCTGCTGTTCGACTGGTTCTGTGATTGGTCGAGCCTGATCCTGCGCTACCAGTTGACCCAGGATGAAAACGGCCTGGGCCTGCCGGACATGCGCAAGGTGGTGCAATACCTCGCGCAGAAAAGTGCCCAGGACAAGGTGCTGACTATCCAGGACTGGATCCTCGCCCAGCGCCAGAAGGTGCTCGGCAAGGCCAACCTCAACCGCGTGCTGTTGCTTGAAGCCCTGCTGGTGCAGTGGGTTGGCTTGCTCGGCCGCCGTTAATTTCCTTGGCCGACGAGTGTATCGTTGGCCAGACACTTTCCGTGACCTAAGTCGTAATTTCCTATGCTTGTAGATTCCCATTGCCACCTTGATCGCCTCGACCTTGCCCAGCATGGCGGCTCCCTGGATGCTGCCCTCGACGCTGCACGCCAGCGTGGGGTAGGGCATTTCCTGTGCATTGGCGTCAGCGCCGAAAATGCTGCCGACGTCAAAGCCTTGGCTGAGCGTTATGCCGATGTGGATTGCTCGGTGGGTATCCACCCGCTGGACCTCAAGCCCGGCGAAGCCCCGGCCCTCGACTGGCTGCTGGGTGAGCTCAATCACTCGCGGGTGGTGGCCATTGGCGAAACCGGCCTGGACTACCATTACGAGCCGGAAGCCGCCGAGTTGCAGCAGGCCTCGTTTCGCCTGCATTTGCAGGCCGCCGGGCAAACCGGCAAGCCGGTGATCGTCCACACCCGTGGTGCCCGTGCCGACACCCTGGCCCTGTTGCGCGAAGCCGCGTTGCCCCAGGCCGGCGTGTTGCATTGCTTTACCGAGGATTGGGACATGGCCAAGGCAGCGCTCGACCTGGGGTTCTATATTTCCCTGTCGGGCATTGTCACTTTCCGCAATGCCGATGCCCTGCGCGACGTGGCGCGCCAAGTGCCAGCCGACCGCCTGCTGGTGGAAACCGATTCGCCGTACCTGGCGCCGATTCCCCATCGTGGCAAACCGAACCTGCCCGAATATGTACGGGATGTGGCGGACTACCTGGCGATGCTGCGCGGTGAGTCCTATGAGCGCTTTGCCGAGCAGACCACCGAGAACTTCAAGCGCCTGTTCCCGCTGGCCCACGTCGCCGCATGACACGACTGAATCGCAGGCAAAAAAAACCCGGGTTCTGGGGGGTGAATCCGGGTTAAGACCATTAGGAGTAAAACAAGGGCACACAGTCCGTCGGTACCCAGGTCGGCGCTTCACTTGGGGGAGATGTCACGCCGACAGTTCAAGTATTGATCAGTATCTGATTCAGTCCAGTCGCGACTGATCGTTTTTTAAACAGATTTGGAATACATGCGCTTCGCTTGAGTTCTCATTGGGCAGGTGCACGGGTGCAGTTGTTGCGTATTATTTCTGACTGATAGGCATGAAAACGTTGGCGCCTTGAAAGTAAAGTGCAGGGCGGGTTCACATAGACGTTGCCCAACGACCGTTCAGTCGGGATAATCCCTCGCACTGGGTAAATCGTATCGCCATGTATTCGTGGCCCTGCGCAGCCCTCCCTATTCCGACCTTTGCAGACCTCTTCCTCATGCACAAAGAACCCCGTAAGGTCCGTGAGTTTCGCCGCCGTGAGCAGGAAATTCTCGACACCGCACTCAAGTTGTTCCTCGAACAAGGCGAAGACAGCGTCACCGTCGAGATGATCGCGGATGCCGTGGGTATCGGCAAAGGCACGATCTACAAGCACTTCAAGTCCAAGGCCGAGATCTACCTGCGCCTGATGCTCGACTACGAGCGCGACTTGAACGAGCTGCTGCATTCGGCCGATGTCGACAAGGACAAGGAAGCGCTGTCCCGCGCCTACTTCGAGTTCCGCATGCGCGACCCGCAGCGCTACCGCCTGTTCGACCGCCTGGAAGAGAAGGTGGTCAAGGGCCATCAAGTGCCGGAGATGGTCGAGGAGCTGCACAAGATCCGCGCCTCGAACTTCGAGCGCCTGACCCTGCTGATCAAGGGCCGCATCAGCGAAGGCAAGCTTGAAGACGTACCGCCGTATTTCCACTACTGCGCCGCCTGGGCCTTGGTGCACGGCGCCGTGGCGCTGTACCACTCGCCGTTCTGGAGCAATGTGCTGGAAGACCAGGAAGGTTTCTTCCAGTTCCTGATGGATATCGGTGTGCGCATGGGCAACAAGCGCAAGCACAGCTCCGAGCCGGCACTGGTTGAAGCGGCCCCCGTCGAAACCCCGGCCACGTAATGATTTGCTGCCAGGCGCAGTAACCCAGGAATATACTCAGGCAAGGATATTGCTAAAAGCTGATTTATCAGTCAGTTTTTAGCACGCCCGAATCATCCTCTGCCGGAGTGATCCATGATCGTTGATCGTCAAGGCAGGCGTTTTCGCAATTTGCGGATCAGCCTGACCTCAGCCTGCAATTACGCGTGTACCTACTGCGTGCCGAACGGCAAGCGGCTGGTGGCTGCCCAGGACGAACTCTCGGCCGAGGCCATGGCCCGTGGCGTGGCCTACCTGATCGAGGCGGCGGGCATCGAGCGCTTGCGCATCACCGGTGGCGAGCCGCTGGTCAGCCCCAAGCTGGAAGCCTTCATGGGCGCCGTGGGCGGCATGGGCCTCAGCGACATCAGCCTGACCACCAACGGCCAGTTGCTGGCGCGCAAACTGCCGCTGCTGGTGGATGCGGGGATTCGGCGTATCAACGTCTCCCTCGATACCCTGGATGCCGGCGCCTTTCGCAGCATCGCCCGTGGCGGCGACCTGGCGACCGTGCTCGATGGCATGGACCAGGCGCGTGCTGCCGGGATCAAGATCAAGGTCAACATGGTGCCGTTGCGCGGCCAGAACCTCGACCAGGTGATGCCGCTGCTCGACTACTGTCTGGAGCGTGGCTACGAGCTGCGTTTTATCGAGTTGATGCGCATGGGCCACCTGGCCAAGGACTCCAATGCATTCCTGCAGCAGTTCGTCAGCCTGCAACAGCTGCTCGGCCTGATCGGCGAACACCACGAATACCTGCAAGCCAACGCTCCCGTGGATGCCACGGCGGTACGCTACGAAGTGCCGGGCAAAGGCTTCTTCGGCGTGATCGCCAACGAAAGCGTACCGTTCTGCCGCACCTGTTCACGGCTGCGCTTGTCGTCGACCGGCTGGCTGCATGGCTGCCTGTCGTCGAGCAACCGTCACTATGTCGGCGACCTGTTGGACAAGCCTCGCCACCAGGCGCTGCCGGCCCTGCAAGGCCTGCTGATGAAGGCCTTGGGCGATAAGCAGGAAGTGGCCTTCTCCGGCGGTGCGACGATCATGAAGATCATTGGCGGATAATGCTTTCCCAAGATTAAACATCATCCAATGTGGGAGGGAGCAAGCCCCCTCCCACATTTAGTTCTGCGTTGTTTCCAAATGGCGCGGATTCTGCATCTCGTGTCCATTCGCCGGTTTTCCGTCACCGGCTTCTGGAGGATTAGGATGCGTAGTCTGGTTTTGTTGCTGGCGTCGTTGACGCTGAGTGGTTGCATGACCGTCAGCGATATGGCCGAAGGCACCCGTTATCAGATGAGCGACGCCGGGTTGCTGGACCACAGCGACACTCGTCGTACCGCCTCGGTGCGCATACAGCCGGATTCCTTTGTATTTATCGCCCAGGGTGCATTTGTACCGCCCGGCAGCGCCTACCCGCGGCCGAATGTGGTGGCCGAGGAAGCCTTCAACGGTTTCGTCGAATACTTCCCCATGGTGCGTCGTGCTCGTCAGCCGGAAGGCCTGGAGCAGGCGATGGCCGAGGCCCGTGCGGCGGGTGCCCACTACCTGCTGTACTGCCGTTTCGCCAAGGCCGATGACCGTATCGGCAACGCCGACGAATGGGCTGATCAAGAGGCGCTGGACCGGCTTGGCCTGGACAACGGGGTAATCCAGATCATGTTGATCGAGACCAGCACCCAGTATTTGATTGATACTGCACGTATTCGCAGTCGTGGCGGTTTACTGACGTTCCACGACAACAAGCCAGAAGACCTGATTGCCCGCCCCTTGGCGCAGTACGCCCGAGGCCTGTTGGGCATGGGCGATCAGTAACACCAAGGAGAACACCATGACCGATTCCGCCAAGGCCAACGATCTGTTGGCTCAGTTGCCCAAGGGCAAGGGACCGGCGCCGGTGCATCTGTGGAACCCGGATTTCTGCGGCAACATCGACATGCGCATCGCCCGTGACGGCACCTGGTTCTACCAGGGCACGCCGATCGGGCGTAAGCCGATGGTCAAATTGTTTTCTAATATCATCCGCCGAGATGGCGATGATTACTTCCTGATCACCCCAGTGGAAAAAGTCGGTATCACCGTCGATGATGCGCCCTTTGTCGCGGTTACTCTCGACGTCGAAGGGCAGGGCGAAAGCCAGGTGCTGCGTTTCACCACCAACGTCGACGAGCAGGTTGCAGCCGATATTGAGCATCCACTGCGGGTGGTGATCGATCCCGTCACCCAGGAACCGTCCCCCTATCTGCGCGTGCGTACCAACCTCGAAGCCCTGGTGCATCGCAATGTGTTCTACCAATTGGTGGAGTTGGCAGTGAGTCGCCCGATCAATGGTCAGAACTGGCTTGGCGTATGGAGCGGCGGCGAGTTTTTCCGTATTGGCCTGGAGCCGTGAGACCGGTTTTTTCATCTCCCTGAAATAATTCGCTTGCTGCAAATGGCCGCTTTCGGTTATCAATTTGTACATGATTAGACATGTCCGATTTGATAAGAAAAAACGCGTCGTCGACGAGCTCATCCGCCGTATCGAGGGAGGGGTGATGGCCGACGGTTTCCTGTTGCCGGGCGAGCATCAACTGGCTGAAGAGTTTGCGGTCAGCCGGGGCACGCTGCGTGAAGCCCTCGCCGAACTCAAAAGGCGCAATTACATCGCGACCCAGAGCGGCGTGGGCTCCATCGTCACATTTGATGGCATGGCGCTGGATCAAACCAGCGGTTGGGCCCAGGCCCTGGCGGACACCGGGGCCCTGGTGACCACCGATATTCTGCGCCTGGAAGCGGTGACGCGCGCCGATCTGTTCAGTCGCTTCGGCACCGACCAATTTATCGCCCTCGACCGCCGTCGCCGCACGACTGATGGCACGGCCGTTTCCCTTGAGCGCTCGCTGATGCCCGCGTCCGGTGGCCTGGAAAGCCTGCCGCGCGTTGGGCTGATCGATAATTCCCTGACCATCACCCTGGCAGCCTACGGTTACGTCGGTGCCGAAGGTGACCAATGGATCGGCGCCGAGCCCCTCAGCGATGAAGACGCCGAGTTGCTTGGCCGCCCGGTGGGCACGGTGTTCCTCAAGGCCTCGCGCACCACCTACGATCGCCGCGAGCGCTTCATGGAGTACGTCGAAAGCCTGCTCGACCCTCTGCACTTTCGCCTGCACCTGCAGTTTGGATCTTCAAAATGACCCCCAATACCCGCGCCCTCGGCGCTTTCTACGGCCTGGCGTTGGGCGATGCCCTGGGCATGCCCACCCAATCCCTGAGCCGTGAGCAAGTGCAACAGCGCTTTGGTGCCATTACCGGCCTGGAAAATGCCGACGCCGACCAACCCATCGCGCCCAATATGCCGGCGGGCTCCATCACCGATGACACCGAGCAAGCGATCCTGGTCGGTGAGCTGCTGGTCGAGGGCCGAGGCAAGATCGACCCCGCCGTGCTCGCCCGGCGCCTGATCGATTGGGAAGCGGTGATGCGCGCCAAGGGCTCCCAGGATCTGCTCGGCCCGTCGACCAAGCGTGCAATCGATATGATCCTCAACGGCCATACCCCGGAAGAATCCGGGCGCTACGGCACCACCAATGGCGCCGCCATGCGCATCACCCCAGTGGGAATCGCCGCCGATGTCAGCGACCCGGCGCGATTTATCCAGGCGGTGATCCAGGCCTGCCAGGTCACCCACAACACCAACCTGGGCATCTCCAGCGCCGCGGCAGTGGCGGCGGTGGTGTCCGCGGGCATCAACGGTGTGGACTTGGGTGAAGCCTTGAATATCGGCACCCAGGTGGCTCAACAGGCGGAAGGCCATGGCCATTGGATTGCCGGCGGGCGCATCTCCACCCGGATCAGTTGGGCGCGCACCCTGAGCGTCGGCAGCGGCGACACAGCCCTGTTCGCCGACCTCCTGTATGAATTGATCGGCACCTCCGTCGCCTCCCAGGAATCGGTGGTGGTGTCGTTTGCCCTCGCCCAGCAAGTGGCGGTGGGGGCCATGAACGCGTTCGAAGCCCTGTGCCTGGCTGCCAGCCTGGGCGGCGATACCGACACGATTGCCGCGATGCTCGGCGCGATGCTCGGTGCCTGCCTCGGCCTGCAGTGCTGGCCCGAATCGATGATCAAACAGGTCAAGCAGGTCAACGGCCTCGATCTGCAGCCGCTGGTTCAAGGCTTGCTCGCATTGCGCTGAGTCAGGAAGACCGCGTATCCGCCACAACCACAACAATACAGGCACCAGGAGCACCACTCATGAGCAGCACTTCTTCCGGCCAAAGCGCCGGGCAATTGGAAACCCGCGGTATCGAACCGGTCCCTGAAGGCGAGTGCAACGGCCATCCACTGCAACTGTTCTGGGTGTGGTTCGCCGCCAATATCAGCATCCTCGGCCTGCCCCTCGGCGCCACCCTCGTGGCGTTTCGCGGCCTGGCCATCTGGCAGGCGATCATCGTCGCGATCCTAGGTGCTGCCGGCTCGTTCGCCGTGGTGGGCATCATCTCCATCGCCGGCCGTCGCGGTCGTGCCCCCAGCCTGACCTTGTCCCGCGCCATCTTCGGCGTGCGCGGCAATATCGGCCCGACGCTGGTGTCGTTGATGTCGCGCCTGGGCTGGGAAACCGTCAACACCACCACGGCGGCCTTCGTGTTGCTGTCGTTGTGTTCAATTCTGTTCGGCTCTGCGGTGGAGGCGAAAAGCGCACCGGTCCTCACCCTGATCTTCATCGGCATGTTCGTGTTGCTGACCTTGGCCGTATCGGGCCTGGGCCACGCCACCTTGCTGGTGATCCAGAAGTGGGCCACCTACGTGTTCGGCGCGTTGAATATCCTGGTGGGCGGTTTCCTCTGCGCCACCATCGACTGGAGTGCGGTGTTCAACGCCACCCCGGCTCCCCTGAGCGCGATGATCATCGGCATCGGCACCATGGCCGCCGGTACCGGTATCGGCTGGGCCAACGCCGGTGCCGACATGTCGCGCTACCAGCACCGCAGCGTCACGGCCGTGCGCCTGGTGGCGTCGGCGGCATTTGGTGCGGGCATTCCGCTGGTGTTGCTGATTACCCTCGGCGGCCTGCTGTCGGTCGGCAACAACGACCTGGCCGCGGCCACTGACCCGATCATCGCGATCCGCGACATGCTGCCCACCTGGATGGCGGTGCCGTACCTGATCACCGCGTTTGGCGGGCTGCTGCTGTCGAACAACCTGTCGGTGTATTCGGCCGGCCTCACCACCTTGACCCTTGGCCTGAAGGTCAAGCGCGTGCATGCGGTGATCGTCGACATCGTGGCGATCTTCGCCGGTTCCATCTACTTCATGCTGATCGCCGACAGTTTCTACGGCCCGTTCATCACCTTCATCTCGTTGCTGGCGGTGCCGATCACCGCGTGGGTGGGGATCTTTGTGGTCGACCTGATCCATCGTCACTACTACAGCCCCAAGGACCTGCTGGACGTGAGCCCAAGCAGCGCCTACTGGTATCGCGGCGGTGTGGAATGGCGTGCCTTCGGCGCCTGGGCCGTGGCCATCGTGCTGGGTTTCAGCTTCACCACCATTGGCACCACTGCCGAGAACATCTGGTTCGCCGGGCCGTTGTCCGACTCCTGGCTGGGCCACAATGGCCTGGGCTGGATCGTCACTTTCCTGGTTGCCGGTGGGATTTATGCGGTACTGGGCGGCGCGGCTGACCGTCGTCCGGCGTTGGTAGAGAGCCCTAATGTCTAGATTGCTGCACACCGGCCAGGTCATCGTTGACCTGGTCATGGCCCTCGACACCTTGCCTGCGACCGGCGGCGACGTGCTGGCCAAGTCCGCCAGCTTCGAAGCCGGCGGGGGCTTCAACGTGATGGCGGCGGCGCGGCGCAATGGCTTGCCGGTGGTCTATCTGGGCCGTCACGGCACTGGCCGCTTCGGCGACCTGGCCCGCGCAGCGATGCAGGCCGAGGGCATTGACATGGCCCTGGCGGCCAGCAGCGCAAAGGACACTGGCTTGTGCGTGTCCCTGACCGAAGCCACTACCGAGCGCACGTTCATTTCCCATATCGGCGTCGAGGGTGAACTCAGCCAGGAGGATTTGACCACCGTCGTACCGCGTGTCGACGACTACGTCTACGTCAGTGGCTACAGCCTGCTCCTGGAAGGCAAGGCCCAGGCGCTGATCGACTGGCTGCTGGCACTGCCCCGGGAAGTCGTGGTGGTGTTCGATCCGGGGCCGCTGGTCAAAGCGCCGGATTCGGCCTTGATGCGTGCGCTGTTGCCACGTATCGATATCTGGACCAGCAATGGTCCTGAAGCCTTGGCGTTCACCGGTGCGGCGGACATCGCTGCCGCGTTGCCGGCGCTCAGCCAGCACCTGCGCGCCGAGACGCTATTGGTGGTGCGTGACGGACCGAATGGCTGTTGGGTGGGGCGTGCGGGTCAGATCGAGCATGTGCCTGGCTTCAAGGTACAGGCGGTCGACAGCAATGGCGCGGGGGATGCGCATGCGGGGGTGTTTATTGCGGGTTTGGCGGATGGTTTGAAACCTGCTGAGGCGGCGCGGCGGGCGAATGCAGCGGCGGCCCTGGCGGTGACGCGTTGGGGGCCGGCAACTTCCCCGGGCACCGCCGAAGTCGACGCATTACTTACGGACTGAAGATAGGCCCAAGCATGTGAGAGGAAGGTTTACTCCCTCCCACATTGGGTTTTGCATGAGGGCTACTGGCGCGTTGCACCTTCGAGCTTGCGCGCTTCATCCACACCTGACGCCGTCAACTTGATCGGCAGATTCAGCGAGTATTCACCGGCGTCGTCGGTGGTCACATGCCCATCCTTGATCAACCCGCGGTCCTGCAGAAATGCCAACGCACTGGCGACCACTTTCTCTCCGCGGTAGTTATCCAGCACCTCCTTGCCCAGCCCCTGGGGATGAGCGTGCAGCAGGCGGGTGAGGACTTCTTTTTCAAGGTCTTTATCGACGTTCATGCGTACCTCTTCATTGGGGAATGATCGGGTGTTGCGATTGTGTGAAGCGTTAAGGCGCAGGCTGTTTCGGCGCGCCCGGCAGGTTCGAGTCATCGCCTTTATTGATCTTCGGCTCATTCACCGAAGGACCCATTTTGCCGTTGCCGACGGCAGCGGGAGCCTGGCGTTGGGTATCGTGGCCCTGGGTATGCGGGTCGGCACCATTGGTGTTATCGATGACCGCGCCGCCGTTGGTGTCCAGGCCGGTGCCCATGGATTTCTGCGATTCGGTGGTGGCGTCCGGGTTGGTAGGACCGGTGGACGACGTGGCAGCGAAACCACTCAGCGAAACCGAAGACAACAGGCCGGCAAATGCGAGGGCGGCAAACTTGGAATGCTTCATGAGGGTGTCTCCATATGATTGATGTCCTTACCCTCTATTGGTCAGTTGTGCCTTGATGATCGTGCCTGGGTGGCGACGAACGGTGCCGTGGCACCTGTAAGATTTTGTGTGTCGGCTGCCGGGTTCCCCATAAATTGCACTGCAATCAGTCATCAAAGCGCCTTAGTATGTGTGCTTTGAAATTGCCAAGGCTCGCCCATGACCATCGAGATTCGCCCCGCCGTGCCCAGCGATGCTGCGCAGATCCTGACTTTCATCACCGAACTCGCCGAGTACGAGAAAGCCCGGCATGAAGTGATCGCCAGCGTGGTGGACATCCAGCGCAGCCTGTTCAGCGAGGGCGCCACGGCCCATGGCCTGATCTGCTCGCGGGATGGTTTGCCGATTGGGTTTGCGGTGTTCTTTTTCAGCTATTCCACGTGGCTGGGCAGCAACTGCCTGTACCTGGAAGACTTGTATATCAACCCGGAACAGCGTGGCGGCGGGGCGGGCAAGAAGTTGTTGCGTCATTTGGCGAAGATTGCCTTTGATAACGGTTGCGCGCGCTTCGAGTGGAGCGTGCTGGACTGGAACGAGCCGGCGATTGCCTTTTACAAATCCATCGGTGCCCAGCCGCAGGAAGAGTGGGTGCGCTATCGCATGGAAGGTGATGCGCTGCGGGATTTTGCTCTCGGCTGAAGCCACCTTCTTGAACACACTGTAGATCCAATGTGGGAGGGGGCTTGCTCCCGATAGCGGTGAATCAGTCAGCCTTTCTGTGGCTGACGTGCCGCTATCGGGAGCAAGCCCCCTCCCACATTATTTTTTGATTTTGCTCACTATGTGGGATGCAAATTTATATATTGAGATGTTTCAAATGATGGGTTTATAGTCGTCTGCATCAGCACTCACTGCCAAAAATAAAACAGGTGACGCGATGCAGGCCCAACCGTTGTCATTACCCGCCGTGCCCGATCCAACCTACGGCGAGCGCCTGAAGAACAAGGTGGTGATCATCACCGGCGCCGCTCAGGGCATTGGTGAGGCGATCGTCGCGTGTTTCCAGGCCCAGCAGGCGCGCCTGGTGATCGCCGATATCCAGGGCGAAAAGGTCGAGAAAGTCGCTGCCCACTGGCGCGAACGCGGCGCCGAGATCTACGCCCAACCCGTCGATATCACCTCCAAAGCGCAATGGCTGGCGTTGGTCAATGTGGCCATTGAGCGCTTCGGCCGGGTGGATGTGCTGGTCAATTGCGCCGGGGTCAACGTGTTCCGCGACCCGCTGGAGATGAGCGACGAAGACTGGCGCCGTTGCTTCGCCATCGACCTCGACGGCGCCTGGTACGGCTGCCGCACGGTGCTGCCACACATGATCGAGCAGGGCATCGGCAACATCATCAATATCGCCTCCACCCATTCCAGCCACATCATTCCCGGCTGCTTCCCTTACCCCGTGGCCAAGCACGGCCTGCTCGGCCTTACCCGCGCCCTTGGCATCGAATACGCGCCCAAGGGCATCCGCGTGAATGCCATCGCCCCGGGCTATATCGAGACCCAGCTCAACGTCGACTACTGGAACGGTTTCCCCGACCCCCACGCCGAACGCCAGCGTGCGTTCGACCTGCACCCGCCCAAGCGCATCGGCCAGCCCATCGAGGTGGCGATGACGGCGCTGTTCCTGGCGACCGACGAGGCGCCCTTTATCAATGCCACCTGCCTGATGATCGATGGCGGGCGGTCGGTGATGTACCACGACTAGAACTTGCCACTCCCAATAACAACAAGAGGTGCCGTTCATGAAAAAAGCAATACGCGTACTGGCAGCTGCCGCCGTGCTCAGCGGCCTCAGTACTTTCGCATTTGCCGAGGAAGTGAAGATCGGCTTCCTGGTCAAACAGGCCGAGGAACCGTGGTTCCAGACCGAATGGGCCTTTGCCGAAAAAGCCGGCAAGGAACATGGCTTTACCGTGATCAAGATCGCCGTGCCCGATGGCGAGAAAACCCTCTCGGCCATCGACAGCCTGGCCGCCAACGGCGCCAAGGGCTTTGTGATCTGCCCGCCGGATGTGTCCCTGGGCCCGGCCATCGTCGCCAAGGCCAAGGCCAACGGCCTGAAAGTGATTGCCGTGGATGATCGCTTTGTCGACGCCAAGGGCAACTTCATGGAAGACGTGCCGTACCTGGGCATGGCCGCGTTTGAAGTGGGCCAGAAACAAGGCGCGGCCATGGCCGCCGAGGCGAAAAAACGCGGTTGGGACTGGAAGGACACCTACGCGGTGATCAACACCTTCAATGAACTCGACACCGGCAAGAAACGCACCGACGGCTCGATCAAATCCCTGGAAGAAGCCGGCATTCCCAAGGACCACATCCTCACCGCCGCGCTGAAAACCCTCGACGTCCCCGGCAGCATGGACGCCACCAACTCGGCCCTGGTCAAGCTGCCCAGCGGCGCGAAAAACCTGATCATCGGCGGCATGAACGACAACACCGTGCTCGGCGGCGTGCGCGCCACTGAAAGCGCCGGTTTCGCCGCCGCCAATGTGATCGGCATCGGCATCAATGGCACCGACGCCATCGGCGAACTGAAGAAAGCCAACAGCGGCTTCTTCGGCTCCATGCTGCCAAGCCCGCACATCGAAGGCTACAACACCGCGCTGATGATGTACGAGTGGGTCACCAAGGGCACCGAGCCGCCTAAATACACGGCCATGGATGAAGTGACCCTGATCACCCGCGCCAACTTCCAGGAAGAACTGACCAAGATCGGGCTGTGGAAATGACGGCGGCGGCCCTGCGTTTTGACGCTATCGGCAAAACCTTTCCCGGGGTCAAGGCGCTGGACGGCATCAGCTTCACCGCCCAGCCGGGGCAGGTGCACGCCCTGATGGGCGAGAACGGTGCGGGCAAGTCGACGCTGCTGAAGATCCTCGGCGGCGCCTATATTCCCAGCAGCGGCTCGGTGCAGATCGGCGCGCAGACCATGGCGTTCAAGTGCGCCGCCGACAGCATCGCCAGCGGTGTGGCGGTGATTCACCAGGAGCTGCACCTGGTGCCGGAAATGACCGTCGCCGAAAACCTGTTCCTCGGGCATTTGCCCTCGCGCTTCGGCGTGGTCAACCGGGGCCTGTTGCGCAAGCAGGCCCTGGCTTGCCTCAAGGGCCTGGCGGATGAAATCGACCCCGAGGAAAAACTCGGGCGCCTGTCCCTGGGCCAGCGCCAACTGGTGGAAATTGCCAAGGCGCTGTCCCGTGGCGCCCATGTGATTGCCTTCGACGAACCGACCAGCAGCCTGTCGGCGCGGGAGATCGACCGCTTGATGGCGATCATTACGCGCCTGCGGGACGAGGGCAAAGTGGTGCTCTACGTGTCGCACCGCATGGAAGAGGTGTTCCGCATCTGCAACGCGGTCACGGTGTTCAAGGACGGCCGTTACGTGCGCACCTTCGACGACATGAGCGCGTTGACCCACGACCAGTTGGTGACCTGCATGGTCGGCCGCGACATCCAGGACATCTACGACTACCGCCCGCGCGAGCACGGTGAGGTGGCGCTCAAGGTCGACGGTTTGCTGGGTCCGGGTTTGCGTGAGCCGGTCAGTTTTGAGGTGCGCAAGGGCGAGATTCTCGGTCTGTTCGGCCTGGTGGGGGCAGGGCGCACGGAGTTGTTCCGTTTGCTCAGCGGCTTGGAACGCGCCAGCGCCGGCAGCCTGGAGCTCTGCGGTGAAGCACTGACACTGCGCTCACCGCGTGATGCCATCGCCGCCGGTGTACTGCTGTGCCCCGAGGACCGCAAGAAGGAGGGCATCCTCCCGCTCGCAAGCGTCGCCGAGAACATCAACATCAGTGCCCGTGGCGCCCATGCGTCGTTTGGCTGGCTGTTGCGCGACGGTTGGGAAAAGGGCAACGCCGACCAGCAGATCAAGGCGATGAAAGTCAAAACGCCTAACGCTGAACAGAAAATCATGTACCTGTCCGGCGGCAACCAGCAGAAAGCCATTCTTGGCCGCTGGCTGTCGATGCCGATGAAGGTGCTGCTGCTCGACGAACCGACTCGCGGCATCGACATCGGCGCCAAGTCGGAGATCTACCAGATCATTCATAACCTGGCGGCCCAGGGCATTGCGGTGATCGTGGTGTCCAGCGACCTCATGGAAGTGATGGGCATCTCCGATCGCATCCTGGTGATGAGCGAAGGCGCGCTGACCGGCGAACTGAGCCGCGATCAAGCGGATGAAGCACGCCTGCTGCAACTGGCACTCCCGCGTTCGCGGGCTTGAAGAATAAGAGGGTGTAGGCATGTCTCAGGTAAAAACTGCAAAGGGCTTCTGGCCGGGCTTCAACCAGCGCAAGTTTCTCGATGACTGGGTGATGCTGTTGGCGGCATTGGGCATCTTTGTGCTCAGCGCGTTGTTTATCGACAACTTCCTCTCGCCGCTGAACATGCGCGGCCTGGGCCTGGCGATTTCCACCGTGGGCATCGCCGCCTGCACCATGCTGTTCTGCCTGGCGTCGGGGCACTTCGACCTGTCGGTGGGCTCGGTGATTGCCTGCGCCGGTGTGGTGGCGGGGATCGTGATTCGCGACACCGACAGCGTGGCGCTCGGTGTATCCGCTGCATTAGCCATGGGTTTGGTGGTAGGGCTGATCAACGGCATTGTCATCGCCAAGCTGCGTATCAATGCGTTGATCGCGACGTTGGCGACCATGCAGATCGTGCGCGGCCTGGCCTACATCTTCTCCAACGGCAAGGCGGTGGGGGTGATGAACGAGGATTTCTTTGTGTTCGGCAACGGCCAACTGTTGGGCGTGCCGGTGCCGATCATCATCACCGTGCTGTGCTTTGTGTTTTTTGGCTGGCTGTTGAACTACACCACCTATGGGCGCAACACCATGGCGATCGGGGGGAACCAGGAAGCCGCGTTGCTCGCGGGGGTGAACGTTGATCGCACCAAGATCATCATCTTTGCCGTGCACGGCCTGATCGGCGCGCTGGCCGGGGTGATCCTCGCCTCGCGCATGACCTCGGGCCAGCCGATGATCGGCCAGGGGTTCGAGCTGACGGTGATTTCCGCCTGCGTGCTGGGTGGGGTGTCGTTGAGCGGCGGCATCGGCATGATCCGCCATGTGATTGCCGGGGTGCTGATCCTGGCGATCATCGAGAACGCGATGAACCTGAAGAATATCGACACCTTCTACCAGTACGTGATTCGTGGCTCGATCCTGTTGCTGGCGGTCATCATCGACCGCATGAAGCAGCGCTAGATCGAACACCTCCCACCTTTGGATCGCCACTGTATTGAGGGGCGGTATTTGCCATAATGCCCCCGCTTTCATACCTATAGGCCCGATATGCAGGAAAACGCCCACACCCCCGTCAAAGACGCAGCCCCCACCGGCACCCAGACCCTGCTGCGTGGCCTGGGCGTCGTGCAGGCGGTGGCGGCCGGTGCGCGGGATCTGAAAGAGATCGCCAGGCGCATCGGCACCACCCGCAGCACCACCCACCGCCTGGCCAGTTGCCTGGTGGAAGAGCGTTACCTGCGCGTGGTGCCGCAAGTCGGCTACCTGTTGGGGCCGAAGTTGATCGAGCTGGGATTTCAGGCCCGCGAAGAGCTGCCGCTGGTGACCCTGGCGGTGCCGTACCTGGATGAGCTGTCGGCATTGACCGGCGACACCATCCACCTGGCCATTCGCGAATACGACGACGTGCTCTACCTGCACAAGAACCCTGGCCGCAACGGTCCGGAAATGCGCTCGCGGGTCGGCCATCGCATGCCGTTGGCGCGCACGGGCGTGGGCAAGGCGATGCTGCTGGATGACTCGGTGCAAGAGTGGCAGCGTTTGTACGAGACCAGCCTGCCGGCGGGTGGGAAAAACCTGCAATGGCCGCAGCATCCAGAACAATCCTGGGCGCAGTTCGAGCAGCGCATGCGTGAGTATGTGGTGGGCGGGTATGCGTTCGACCTGGAAGACAACGAACCGTCGATCCGGTGCGTGGCGGCACCGGTGCGCGATGCCAGCCGGCGAATCGTCGCCGGCATCAGCATCGCCAGTACCGTGCCCTACATGCCGCTGGAGAAAATGGCCGAGCTGATCCCTGTGATCAAACAGGTCGCAGCGCGGCTGTCAGCGGAGTTGGGTGCGAAGGCCTGATCAGCCCCGTAGCGTGAAGGCCCTCCCACCCATAGTATGAAGGCCCCCCGTAGCAGCTGCCGAGCGCAAGCGAGGCTGCGTTGCGGTGTGTCAGATACACCGCTGACGCAGCCTCGCTTGCGCTCGGCAGCTGCTACGGGTTTACGCGGTGTTGGTATCTACTGGGAGTGGGGTGAGGGCACTCAGGCCTTCAAGGTCGCCATGTCGATGACAAAGCGGTACTTCACATCACCGGCGATCATGCGGGTATAGGCCTCATTGATCTGGCGGATGTCGAGCATTTCGATGTCGCAGGTGATGCCATGCTCGGCGCAGAAATCCAGGACTTCCTGGGTTTCGGCAATGCCACCGATCAGCGAACCTGCCAGCACTTTACGTCCCAATACCAGTTTGGCGGCGTTGACCGGTGGGTCCACGGGCTCGATCAGGCCAACCAGGATGTGCACGCCATCAAAGCGTAATACGTCGAGGTAGGGGTTCAGGTCGTGCTGCACCGGGATGGTGTCGAGCAGGAAGTCGAAGCTGCCGGCGGCGGCTTGCATCTGTTCGGCATCGGTGGACACGATCACATGGTCGGCACCCTGGCGGCGGCCTTCTTCAGCCTTGCTCGCCGAGCGGGTGAACAGTGTCACTTCCGCGCCCATGGCCTTGGCGAACTTGATGCCCATGTGGCCCAGGCCACCCATGCCGAGAATCCCGACCTTGTCGCCAGCCTTGACGCCGTAGTGCTTGAGCGGCGAATAGGTGGTGATGCCTGCGCACAGGATCGGCGCGGCGCTGGCCAGGTCGAGCTTGGCCGGGATCTTCACCACGAAGTGCTCGCTGACCACGATGCTGTCGGAGTAACCGCCCATGGTGTTGCTGCCATCGACGCGGTCCGGGGTGGCGTAGGTCATGGTCGGGCCTTCGAGGCAATATTGCTCGAGGTCCGATTTGCACGCTTCGCAGTGGCGGCACGAATCGACCATGCAGCCGACGCCGACGAGGTCGCCGACTTTATGCGCGGTCACGCGGGCGCCGACGGCGGTGACCTTGCCGACGATCTCGTGGCCCGGCATCAGCGGGTACACGGCGATGCCCCATTCGTTGCGCGCCTGGTGGATGTCGGAGTGGCACACGCCGCAGTAGAGAATCTCGATGGCCACGTCATCGGCGCGCGGGCTGCGGCGTTCAAACGACATGGGGGCGAGGGGAGTGGTGGCCGACTGGGCGGCGTAACCGATGGCGGTATACATGGCGAAAACCTCGCAAAAGCAGGGACAGATGAGGCGGGCCATTTTCCGCGTCACCCCCTGATGCGGCCATGGCGATTGCTCCGAGTCTCATGCCTAAAGCTCCGGAGGAGCCGCTAAAAGCAGCAAGCTACAAGTCGCAAGCTATAAACTGCGTGCTCTCTTGCAGCTTGAGGCTTGAAGCTTGCTGATGCTCAGATCTGAAAACTCCCGAGAACTGCTTTTATGCTATTGACCCGCCATGTTGATGCCAACGCCACGCTGGTTGCCCTGATCGAGGGGCTGACGTCCCGCGACGGTTTCTCCCCGACCCATCTGCCGGGTGTGCAAGTACTGCGCGCCAGTTGCGACGTAGCGCGCGGCCCGCAGATCTACGAGCCGAGCCTGATGTTCGTGGCCCAAGGCAGCAAGGTCGCCTACCTGGGCCCGCGTACGCTGGAGTATGGCGCCGGGCACTACTTGATCCAGGCGATGCCGGTGCCGTTCGAGTGCGAGACGTTCGCCATGGCGCCCGGTGCGCCGCTGCTGGGGGTGACCGTGGGCATCGACCGCGTGGTGCTGGGTGAGTTGGTGATGGCCATGGGCATGCAGGCCGGTCCGCCGCCGACCGCGCAAACCCTGGAGTCGATGAGTTCGGTGGTCCTGGATGACGCCATGCGCGGCTGCGTCGAGCGGCTGCTGCAGTGCCTGCACGATCCACTGGAAAGCCGGATCATGGGCCCGGCGCGGGTGCGGGAATTATTGTTCACCGCCTTGCGCGGTCCGCAGGCCGATGTGCTGCGCGCCTTGGTGGAACAGCAGGGGCAGTTTTCGCGGATCGCCACGTCGTTGAATCACCTGCATGCCCATTACGCCGAGCCGCTGAATATCGAGACGTTGGCGGGGTACGCGCATATGAGTGCGTCGACGTTTCACGAGCATTTCAAACGCTGCACGCTGTTGTCGCCGGTGCAGTACTTGAAGCGTTTGCGCTTGCTCAAGGCTCAGCAGTTGCTGCTGGTGGAGGGCATGGGCGTGGCGCAGGCGGCGCACAGCGTGGGGTACCAGAGTACGTCGCAGTTCAGTCGCGAGTACAAGCGCTACTTCGAGCGTAACCCTGGCGAAGAGCGGGCTGCCTAGTCATTTCAGGCAAGCCCCCTCCCACAGTTGACCGAGTTTGACTGCATAAAAAAGGCTCCCATTCGGGAGCCTCGCTTGGCTTACATATTCGGGTAAGTCGGCCCACCCGCACCTTCCGGTGTGACCCACGTGATGTTCTGCGAAGGGTCCTTGATGTCACAGGTCTTGCAGTGCACGCAGTTCTGGGCGTTGATCTGGAAGCGCTTCTCGCCGTCTTCCTGGGTGATCACTTCATACACGCCGGCCGGGCAGTAACGCTGCGCCGGTTCATCGTAGAGCGGCAGGTTGGTGCCGATCGGGATGCTTGGGTCTTTCAACTTCAAGTGGCACGGCTGCTCTTCTTCGTGGTTGGTACCGGAGATGAACACCGAGCTCAACTTGTCGAAGCTCAACTTGCCGTCGGGTTTCGGGTAGTCGATCTTCTTGCTGTCCTTGGCCAGCTTCAGGCAGGCGTAGTCCGGCTTGGTATCGTGCAGGGTGAACGGCATCTTGCCGCCGAGGATGTTCTGGTCGAACCAGTTGAAGCCGGCGCCGATGATCGGGCCGAACTTGTGCATCGCCGGGCCGAAGTTGCGGCTGGCGAACAGTTCTTCGTAGAGCCAGCTTGCCTTGAAGCTGTCGACATAGTTGGTCAGCTCATCGCCGCCTTCGGATTCGGCCAGCAGGCGTTCGGCCACGGCATCGGCAGCGAGCATGCCGGACTTCATCGCAGTGTGGCTGCCTTTGATCTTGGCCACGTTCATGGTGCCCAGGTCGCAGCCGATGAGCGCGCCGCCCTTGAACACCATCTTCGGCAACGAGTTGATACCGCCCTTGGCCAGGGCGCGTGCGCCGTAGCTGATGCGCTTGCCGCCTTCCAGGTACTGGGCCAGCACCGGGTGGTGCTTGAGGCGCTGGAACTCGTCGAACGGCGACAGGAAGGTGTTGCTGTAGGACAGGTCGACGATCAGGCCGACGACCACCTGGTTGTTTTCCAGGTGATAGAGGAACGAGCCACCGGTGTTCTCGTTGCTCATGATGTCCAGCGGCCAACCGGCGGTGTGCACCACCAGGCCTGGCTGATGCTTGGCCGGGTCGATTTCCCAGATTTCCTTGAGGCCGATGCCGTAGTGCTGGGCGTCGGCGTCGCTGTCCAGGTTGAAGCGCTGGATCAACTGCTTGCCGATATGCCCACGGCAGCCTTCGGCGAACAACGTGTACTTGCCACGCAGTTCCATGCCCGGGGTGTAGACGCCTTCTTTTGGCTGGCCTTCACGGTCGACGCCGAGGTCGCCGGTGATGATCCCGCGCACCACGCCGTTTTCATCGAACAGCGCTTCCTGGGCGGCGAAGCCGGGGTAGACTTCCACACCCAGGTTCTCGGCCTGCTGGGCCAGCCAGCGGCACAGGTTACCCAGGGAGATGATGTAGTTGCCTTCGTTGTGCATGGTCTTGGGCACAAAGAAGTCTGGCACCTTGGTGGAGGTGTCGGCGCTGCGCAGCACATAGATGTCATCGCGCACCACGGGGGTGTTGAGCGGGGCGCCGAGTTCCTTCCAGTCCGGGAACAGTTCGTTCAGGGCACGGGGCTCGAACACGGCACCGGAGAGGATGTGTGCGCCCACTTCGGAGCCTTTCTCGACCACGCAGACGCTGATTTCCTTACCGGCTTCGGCGGCCTTCTGCTTCAGTCGGCAGGCGGCAGACAGGCCCGCCGGGCCAGCGCCGACGATGACCACGTCGAATTCCATGTATTCGCGTTCCACAGGCTATCTCCTACTCAAGGCTCAACAGGCTTTTTTTCTAATGGGTGGAGGTTCGGTGTCGTGTCCGTCATCGCCGTGCGCAACGGCAGGGGATGACCCACCTGTCTCTCTAGGTGGCGCATTATATATAGACCACTGTCAGCGTCCAATACAAACGTTTGTTTGAATTGCCCGCAGGCTAGGTAAATCAAAGCAACGCGGCTTATGACTGGCCATTTTGCCGTATTGACCAGAATAGGCGTTCCGGTCAATATACGGTCGGTTTTGCACAGACCGTAGGCAGACTGTAGGTTTCAAGAGCACGTCCAAAAGCACGGCAACGGCAAAACAGGTGACGCGCGTTTAATTGATGGCGCGCAGTTTACACGCCGCGATAAAGAATGACCTCCCAGTCACCACTGACGAACGGTCATCACTTCCCGTGAGCAAGGTCATTCGCCGCCGTTTTTGGAGGTGCCCTTGTGTGCCGATGAGCATCAACCGCCAGGTTCGCCTAGGCGACTTTCTTTTCACCGGAGAGTAACGAGGAATCCATGAAGGTTCTTGTAGCTGTCAAACGCGTTGTCGATTACAACGTGAAAGTTCGCGTCAAGGCGGACAATTCCGGCGTCGACCTTGCTAACGTCAAGATGTCGATGAACCCTTTCTGTGAAATCGCCGTGGAAGAAGCCGTACGCCTGAAAGAGAAAGGCGTGGCGACTGAAATCGTTGTGGTTTCCATCGGCCCGACCACTGCTCAAGAGCAGTTGCGTACCGCCCTGGCACTGGGTGCCGACCGCGCTATCCTGGTCGAGTCCGCTGAAGAGCTGACCTCCCTGGCCGTGGCCAAGTTGCTCAAGGCCGTTGTCGACAAGGAACAGCCTCAGCTGGTGATCCTCGGCAAACAGGCGATCGACAGCGACAACAACCAGACTGGCCAGATGCTGGCTGCACTGACCGGTTACGGCCAGGGCACCTTCGCTTCGAAAGTCGAAGTGAGCGGCGACAACGTTGCCGTGACCCGTGAAATCGACGGCGGCGCGCAGACGGTTTCCCTGAAACTGCCGGCCATCGTCACCACCGACCTGCGTTTGAACGAGCCGCGCTACGCGTCCCTGCCAAACATCATGAAAGCCAAGAAGAAGCCTCTCGAAGTGCTGACTCCGGATGCTTTGGGCGTTTCCACCGCCTCCACCAACAAGACCGTCAAAGTTGAAGCGCCGGCTGCACGCAGCGCGGGCATCAAGGTCAAGTCGGTGGCTGAACTGGTCGAGAAACTGAAAAACGAAGCGAAGGTAATCTAATCATGACTATCTTGGTAATCGCAGAACACGACAATAAGGTGCTGGCCCCGGCCACCCTGAACACTGTTGCTGCTGCCGCTAAAATCGGTGGCGACATCCACGTACTGGTCGCCGGTCAAGGCGCTGGCGCCGTGGCTGAGGCTGCAGCCAAAGTGGCTGGCGTAAGCAAAGTACTGCTGGCCGACAACGTCGCTTACGCTCACCAACTGCCGGAAAACGTCGCCCCCCTGGTAGCAGAGCTAGGCGCTGGCTACAGCCACATCCTGGCTGCCGCCACTTCCAACGGCAAAAACATCCTGCCGCGCGTTGCCGCGCAGCTGGATGTTGACCAGATCTCCGAGATCATCTCGGTAGAAAGCGCCGACACCTTCAAGCGCCCGATCTATGCCGGTAACGCGATTGCCACCGTGCAATCGACCGCTGCCGTCAAAGTCATCACCGTGCGTGCCACCGGTTTCGACCCGGTTGCCGCTGAAGGTGGTTCGGCTGCCGTTGAAGCCGTCTCTGCTGCCCACGACGCTGGCACTTCCAGCTTTGTTGGCGAAGAACTGGCCAAGTCGGATCGCCCTGAGCTGACCGCTGCCAAGATCGTCGTTTCCGGCGGCCGTGGCATGCAGAACGGTGACAACTTCAAGCACCTGTACGCCCTGGCCGACAAGCTCGGCGCTGCGGTCGGCGCCTCCCGCGCGGCCGTCGACGCAGGCTTCGTACCCAACGACATGCAGGTCGGCCAGACCGGCAAGATCGTTGCGCCACAGCTGTACATCGCTGTCGGTATCTCCGGCGCGATCCAGCACTTGGCCGGTATGAAGGACTCCAAAGTGATCGTCGCGATCAACAAGGACGAAGAAGCACCGATCTTCCAGGTGGCCGATTACGGCCTGGTGGCGGACTTGTTCGAAGCCGTACCCGAGTTGGAGAAGCTGGTCTAATCCAGCCGCTTCACTTATAAAGAGCCCGGTCTAGTGACCGGGCTTTTTTTGGCCCGGGCTTTTTTGAACGCCGGAGAAACCGCCATGGAACTGCGCCCCTGGGCCGTACTGCTGGGACTTACGCTGCTGTCGAGCCTGGCCCAGGCAGCCGGCAAATGTGATCGCCTGGTGATCACCGGCAGCCCGGATGCACCGCCGCTGCTGTGGCGCGACCCCCAAGCCCCGACGCACCTGATCGGCGCCACCGCCGATGTCTTGCAACAGGTAGCCAAGGAGCTTGGGTTGAAAATCGACCTGCTCTACGGCGGCAAGCGTTCCCTGGCCCTGGACGAAGTGCGCAGCGGGCGCATGGACATCCTCGCCGATGCACCGCTGAACCTTGGCGAGCTGGAAACCCTCGACTACATCCACCCCGCGCTGGTACAGCTCGATTATCTGGTCTGGACCCGCAAGGATTCGGCGCTGGCCTACTCCACGGCGGCGGACCTGCATGGCCACAAGGGTGCAGTGTCGGAACGTGCGCGCTTGAGCCGCGACTTTGAAACCTTCGCCGGCCAGCAACTGACCCTGCAACGCCTGCCCACGTTGACCCCGGCCTTCCAGAAACTGCTGCTGGGGGAAGTGGACTACGTGCTGGCCGGGCGTTACTCCGGCATGGCCATGGCCCAGACGTTAGGGATGAGCAATGACCTGGTGGCCCGCGACGTGCCCGTCGATCAGCCCGGCCTGTACCTGGCGATTTCCCACAACTCGGCCTGCAATGATCCGTGGCTGCGCGGACAGCTGGCCAAAAAGATGACAGAATTGCCCGGGTCTGGTGTGACGGAAGCCGCGCTGCAGCGCAATCTGGAGCGTTGGAAAGCGCAATTGCAACAACCCGTCGGCACCCCAACAAAGTAGGGATTTTCAGTGACTCTTCGACCTTTTTTCGCGGCCCTCGCCGTTGTCGCTCTGGCGGGATGTGCAGCCGATCCTGCGCCGAATGAACAAATTCGCCTCACCCAGCAAGCCCTGGAACAAGCCAACGCCGTGGGCGCCAGCACCGATGAATCACCCGAACTGAAAATGGCCGAAGACAAATTCGCCCAGGCCAAGGCCGACATGGCCGAGCAATCCTACAAGGACGCGCGCATGCAGGCCGAACAGGCCGAGCTGGATGCGCGCCTGGCCGAAGCCCAGGTGCTGACCCGCAAGAGCCAGGAACAACTGAACGTGCTCAATACCCGCATCACGCGCCTGCGCAAGCAATTGCAGCTGGGAGAAGCCCAATGAACCCGATGATCCGTGGTCTGGGCTGTGCCGTGCTGCTGGGCAGTGCGGCACTGGGCGGTTGTGCCAGCCACCCCAGTGGCGAACAGGCCTTGCAACAGGCGGGCAGCGACTTCCAGAAGGTCAAGGAAGACGCCAACGTGCTGCGTATCGCACCCAAGGACGTGATCCGCGCCGGTGAATCCCTGGCGCGGGCCGACCGCTTGTCCAGCTACTGGGGCAGCGGTGCCGACGTGGTGCATTACGCCTACCTGAGCCAGCGCTACAGTGCCATCGCCCGCGAACACACCGAGCAGACACTTAACGAAGAGCGTGCCGCCAAGCTCGAACTGGAACGCCAGCGCCTGCAATTGGCCCTGCGTGAAAGCAAGCTGATCAGCGTGCAGCAGCAGGGTAAATGGCTCGAAGAACAGATCGCCAGCCTGACCACCACTCAGACCGATCGTGGCCTGGTGATGACCCTGGGCGACGTGCTGTTCGATACCGGTGAAGCGGAGTTGAAAAACTCGGCGAACCGCACCGTATTGAAAATCGTGCAGTTCCTGCAACTGAACCCCAAGCGTGTGGTGCGCATCGAGGGGTACGCTGACAATACGGGTGGTCAGCAGGAAAACGTCAAACTGTCCCGTGATCGCGCGCAATCGGTGGCCGATGTGCTGGTGGACCTGGGGATCGATGAGAAGCGCATCCAGGTTGAAGGCTACGGCGACCAGTACCCGGTGGAAGCCAACGCCTCCGAGCGTGGCCGCGCGCAGAACCGTCGCGTGGAAATAGTGTTCTCCGACGAGAAGGGCCAGTTGGGTGCCGCTCGCTGAAGCCTTGCGCAAATCAAAAGGGTGGGAGGGGGCTTGCCCCCGATAGCGGTGGATCAGTCACTATTTTCGGCGACTGACACTCCGTCATCGGGAGCAAGCCCCCTCCCACATTGTTCTGTATACATCTGAATATTCTCTCCACTCACCTTACAGTTTTTACTGTCACTCCCGCGCGCGCTCGACTATTGTGGCAACTGTCCCCGTACACTTCTAAACTGTGCTGGTATGTTTCACACAAAAATAAAATACCCGTGAAATCGAGTGCTGCGTCATGACCAATCTGTTGCTTTACCAACGTATCGCCCAGCAACTGGCTGAGGACATCCGTCGCGGTGTCTATCAACCTGGCGAGCGCGTGCCCTCGGTGCGCAAGATGAGCTCCCAGCTCAATGTCAGCCACGCTACGGTATTGCAGGCCTACGCCAACCTGGAAGACCAGGGGCTGATCCGGGCACGGCCGCAGTCCGGTTACTACGTGCACCAGACACCAGCACTCACGGCGCCCACGCCGGACATCGCGCGGGTCGAGCGCCCGGGGTTGGTCACCCGCAGCAGCATTATCCAGCAGGTATTGGGCGAGTCGCGCCGCGAAGGTGTATTTCCCCTGGGCGCCGCCGTGCCGAGCGTCGACTATCTGCCGGTACGGGCGCTGCACCAGCAATTGGCCAAGGTCACGCGCTTCCAGAGCCCACGCGCCTTCAGCTACATGTTCAGCCCCGGTTTCGAGCCGCTGCGTCGCCAGGTGGCGATTCGCATGCGTGACGCCGGCGTGGTGGTGGACCCCTCCGAAGTGGTGATCACCCACGGCTGTGTTGACGCCTTGCAGATGTCGCTACGGGTGCTGACACGCCCCGGCGACTTGATCGCGGCTGAATCGCCGACCTATTACGGCTTGCTGCAACTGGCCGACCTGTTGGGCCTCAAGGTCATCGAGATCCCCAGCGACCCGTCCACCGGCATGAGCCTGGAAGCCCTGCAACTGGCCGCCAACCAATGGTCGATCAAGGCCCTGGTGTTGACCACGCGCCTGAGCAACCCCCTGGGCGGCACCATGCCCGAGGAACGGCAGAAACAGTTGCTGCGCCTGGCCTCGGATTTCGACATCCAGATTGTCGAAGACGATATTTACGGCGAACTGATGTTCGAACTCGGCCGCACCAAGGCCCTCAAGGCCTATGATCGCCTGGACCGGGTCATTTATTGCTCGAGCTTTTCCAAGACCTTGTCGCCGGGTGTGCGCATCGGCTGGATGATCGCCGGCAAGTACCAGCAGGAAATCCAGCGCCTGCAAATGTTCAGCACCCACTCGGCCTGCAGCGTCACCCAGATGGGCGTGGCAGCGTATCTGGAGAACGGCGGCTACGACCGGCACCTGCGTTACATCCGCCAGGAATACCGCAAGAATCTCAGCGCCTTCCAACTGGCGGTGCAGCAGTATTTCCCGGAAGGCACCCAGATGACTCGTCCGACGGGCGGCTTTATTTTGGTTCATCACGGATTACCGGGAAAGACGCTCTTGATCTTCATGAAGAAGAATTCGCTATCCCGGTAACCGTACGCCATCCGTTTGATGACCTTTATTCGATTGTTTATTCCTTCCAACTGACCGGTGTGCATCGGCCAGCGAACCCGACTGACGATGCCCCGCCAATAACCCTTTAGCCGTTTGGCAAACTGGATCAGAGCCGGTATTTCGCTTTCATATGCATGGCGCAGCCATTGCTTCCAGGCCGATCTCCAGGTCCAGGCAGTGCTCGGTGTCCAGAGCGTTTTGAGTTCAGCCTTCATCAAATAAACTGTCATCAGCGATTGGTTGGCCTCCAATAAATCCTGCAAATGGACCTGTTGTTCCGGCGTTTTCAGGTTCTGTGGGTTACGCAGCAACAGCCATCGTGCCTGCTTGATGACCTTGCGAGCCGGCTTGTTATGACGCAGCCGATTAGCTTCGTCGACGCGGACCCGATCAATCACCTCTCGGCCATATTTGGCCACCACATGGAAAAGGTCGTAGACCACTCGCGCTTTCGGGCAATGCTGGCGAACCTCCAGATCAAAAGCAGTATTCATGTCCATCGCCACCGCTTCGATTCGAGCGCAGCCCTCCGGCCCCAGTTCCTCGAAGAACGGCCTGACTGCCGCTCGGCTACGGCCTTCACCGATCCACAGCACTCGTCGTGTATCGGCATCCAGCACAACGCTGGCGTAACGATGACCTTTGAATAACGCGAACTCGTCCATGATCAGGCGTCGTGGTTGCGCCTTCGGCAACTCACTCAACACCGCCTGCAAGGCTCGACGCTCCAGCAACCGAACAGTGTCCCAATGCAGTCCAAACATCTGGGCCACGTGCAGGGTGGGAAGGCGCTCGCAGGCCTGAATGACCGCCTCGGCCAAGCGGCGCGTCATGCGGGCATAGCGATCCAGCCAACTGACGGCCTCCATGCGTTTTCCACAGTCGCGGCAGCCAACACGCCTGAGCAAAATGCTGAGGCGCACCGCGCGACCGAGAATGGGCAGATCACGAACGGTTCGCTCACAATACTCATGAGTGGTTGAACAAGGTTTTTGGCAGCCGCCGCAGGAAGGGAATCGGGTGGCGTGGGGAATCAGATCGATCTTTAGAGCGTCACCATCGGGCTTGATCGTGACGACAGAAAAGCCCTCCCAAAAAGGAAGGAAAGTATTAATATCACGCATAAGAACGCCGGTTTTTTAGATGTGTTTGCTCGCACGAACATCATCAATCAAATCGGCGTTCTTGTTTCTGTGTTTCCCGGGATTCCGTGATGAACCTTTATTTTGTGGGTCAGTTTGCCTGGGCGGGTCAATACCCAGGAACTGCACGTGCGCGCCCTGCAACAGGGCATCAGCATTGCGCCGGGCTTGATCTTCAGCAATACCGAGCAGTTCAACCACTGCATTCGCCTTAACTGCGGCACACCTTGGAACCGCGAAGCAGAGCGTGCGCTGATGACCCTGGGGATGCTGGCCAGCCAGCTATGCCAGGAAACCGCAGCCGGCTTTTGAGGCGCCGAAAAGGGGCAGCGCCGATAGCTGGCTGATCACCGCGCTTGTCATGCCGCGCACAACAAGCGAGCATATGGCCCTCTGCCGTTAATGCTGTAGGCAATATGACCTCGATTGTTCGCGCTGCTTTGGTGATTGGCCTGTTAAGCCTGTGTAACGTCGGCACAGCGCTGGCGGCGGCACCCGTGGCTGAAAACAAGCCCGCTGCCAATACCCAGCAGGATGCCCCGGCAAAAAAACCTTCCACCGCCAAGCAAGCCCCCGTCGCGAAGAAGCCAACCGCCACGGCGAAAAAACGTGCGTCGACGGCGAAAAAATCCAAGTCAGCCCAGGAAGTGGCACAGACCAAACTGCCACCGGCACAGTTGGATTTGTCCCTGCCTTCGGACATGGTCAGGCACCTGCAGCCCCTGGGTACCGTGCCCAAGCCCAAGAGCGTGCCGTTGTTGCCGCCGATGTTCGGTGAAAAGCCCACCGACAACAGTGCGTTCCAGATCAACGGCCGTTTGCTCAGCAATGAGATGAAGCTGCAATTGCGCAACGAAGAGCGCCGTGAAGTGGAAGGTGCCGCGTTGGAATTCGAGTTCAAGCAGTAAACTTTTTCCTACAAAGTGACGCAGGCCATCGACCATCTGTCGCAGACTGGTCGGTCACTTTTATTTTGTGCGAAATACCCCTGTTAACCCATTTTAAAACGGCTGTTTAAGGGCGTACCCTAGCCCGGCCGTCCCTATTGAGTCGTCGAGGACCTGCTGGTCATGAATTGCCGTGAAGGCTGTGGCGCCTGCTGCATCGCCCCCTCCATCAGTTCGCCCTTACCCGGTATGCCCAATGGCAAACCGGCGGGCGAACGCTGCCTGCACCTGTCGGTCGAACAGCTGTGCCAACTGTTCGGCCGACCGGAGCGCCCGGCGGTGTGCAGTGATTTCAAGGCGGATATCGATGTCTGCGGCACCGACCAGGCCGATGCGATCCGGTTGATCGGTTGGTGGGAGCAGATGACGGCGGCTTGAGGGGCTTTACTATCGGAACTTCAACAATAAGGAATACGACAATGGGTTCGCTGAAACGAATGGCTGTGCTGTGCGGTTTTACGCTGGTATTTGCTGCCACTGCCCAGGCTGAGGATTGGCAGGTTGCCAAGGATGAAGACGGTATCAAGGTGTCCCTGAGCGAAGTCGCCGGCTCCAAATACAAGGCGTATCGCGGTGTGACCGTGATCAAGGCGCCTGTCGCCAGGATCCAGGCCCTGCAGGAAGATGTGGCCGGTGCCTGCTCGTGGATTCATGAGTGCAAATCCCAGAAGCTGGTGGACAAGAAAGGCGATGAGGCCTGGACCTACACCCAGTTCAAGGCGCCTTTCCCGGTGACCGATCGTGATTCATACATCCATGTCACCACCACCAAGGACGCCGACGGCAGCGTAACCCGCAAGCTGCAGGGCGTGCCGACCTACAAGCCCGAAGAAAAAGGCTACGTGCGTGTCGCTCAGGTCGAGGGCTTCTGGAAACTGGTCCCTAAAGGCGCCAATGAGACCGAAGTCACCTACCAGGTACACACCGAGCCAGGCGGCAGTGTGCCGTCGTGGCTGGCCAACAAGTTCGTGGTGGAAGCGCCGTTCAACACCCTGAAAGCCTTGAAGGAACACGCTGAAAAATAACTGTGCTTGATCCGGTGCTTCCTGACTTGAGTGGAACGTTTGCCGAGCCCTCAAGGTCCAGATAGAGGTAAGCCCACACATGGGTTTTATCGAGGAGGCACCGATGCAAAAGTGGCAGATTACCTTCGTTGATGATCACGGCGTACAGTCCGTGGAGCAGTTCACCTGCGAGCACAAGCCCAGCCTCGAAGATGCGGCACACATGATCCGCAACAAGCTGGTGCCCGTGGCCGCCGAACTGGACCTCAACGACCTTGAGGGCCGCAAGCCCGAGCCAACGGTCAAGATCCTCAAAGACCAGAACAGTATTCAAATCCTCGACATCTCTCCCACCGCCTGAACATTTCCTGTATGCCATTCAAGCACCTCTGGTGGAGGTGATAGCTTCGCGCTACTCTGCAAGTGAGATCAGCGAATGAATCGCTAAGGTCTGGTCTTGTCAGCTACATGCTTGTTTTCCCGTGGTGATGTTGTTGCCGTGGTACCCGCGCCGTCAGCGCGCGGGCTTTGGGAAGCACGGAAAGTCTATCCATCGGTTTGAGGAGGACGTTTCATGAGCACAGCCTATCAAGAAGACATCAGCACCAACGTTCTGCGCCGCATGAAAGAAGGCGGCTTCGACTTTTCACGGTTCCACCCCATTGAGTTCTACGCCATTTTCCCGGATGAGGAACGGGCGCGCAGGGCTGCGGGTGAATTTCGTGGCGAGTCCCTGAATGCCCAGGTCAGTGCGCGCGACGATGGCGCCTGGTACCTGGAACTGAGCAAGATCATGTTCGCAACCTACGACGGCATAGGAGACTTCGAGCAAGACTTTGAAGCGGTGGTCGAGCCGCTTGGAGGGATCATCGAAGGATGGGGCGTGAAGCAGGAGGTGCGTGGGTTACCCATGTAGCGCCATTGTATGAGCAACACAGCGTATCGGCTGACCCTGGGGTCGGCCGATTTTGTATGTGCTGTGTGAAAATTTCCGGAACTACCGTTGCCCTTTCCCGCACAAAAAAAAAGCCACCCGAAAAGGGTGGCTGAAAGGGAAGACCGAAGGAGCCGGTCAGTACACGAGCCTCAAGGTACCGAGTGCGGGATGGGTAAGGCTGTAGGACGTGTCCTGTTCAGCTGATGGGGCCGATTATCCACACGCTTGCGCGGGCAGTGAAATCAACTCTGACTATGCTGTTGATAGCCAAAGCTTGCATTGCCATGAAGCGTGCAGCAGTGCAGTGGGGATTCTGTGCACCAGGACGGTGCGATCAGGTCTTTGCTTATATTCAACCCACTGATTTTTAAGTGTTTATGCCGCTGGCACGGGCCTTGCGATGGTTCTTGCGTCCGGGTGACAAGGAGTACGGCATGATCCGCACTTATTACGACGAAATGTACGATGGGGCAGGGCAGGTGCGTCCCCATTACCGCGAGTTCGCCCGCTGGTTGGCCGAAACCCCTGCCGAACTGCTGGCCCAGCGTCGGCGCGAAGCCGATTTGCTGTTTCACCGCGCCGGGATCACTTTCACCCTTTATGGGGACGAGCAGGGCACCGAACGCCTGATTCCGTTCGACACCATCCCTCGCAGCATTCCCGCCAGCGAATGGCGGATGGTCGAACGTGGCTGCATCCAGCGGGTCAAGGCGCTGAACATGTTTCTCGCCGACCTCTATCACGAACAACGCATCATCAAGGCCGGGATCATTCCCGCCGAACAGGTACTGGCCAACGAGCAATACCAGTTGGCAATGCAGGGGCTGAACCTGCACCGCGACCTGTATTCCCACATCTCCGGAGTCGACCTCGTACGCGACGGCGACGGCACCTACTACGTGCTGGAAGACAACCTGCGTACACCCAGCGGCGTGAGCTACATGCTCGAAGACCGCAAGATGATGATGCGCCTGTTCCCCGAGCTGTTCGCGGCCCAGCGCATCGCGCCGATCGATCATTACCCCAACCTGCTGCTCGATACCCTGAAAAGCGCCAGCCCCCTGGATAATCCCAGCGTGGTGGTACTGACCCCGGGGCGCTTCAACAGCGCGTTTTTCGAGCATGCATTTTTAGCCCGGGAAATGGGTGTGGAGTTGGTGGAAGGCGCGGACCTGTTCGTGCGCGATGACCGTGTGTTCATGCGCACCACCGACGGCCCCAAAGCCGTGGACGTGATCTACCGTCGCCTCGACGACGCATTCCTCGACCCGCTGGCCTTCAACCCGGACTCCATGCTCGGTGTGCCCGGCCTGCTGGCGGCGTACCGCTCGGGCAATGTGGTGCTGGCCAATGCCATCGGCACCGGGGTGGCGGATGACAAGTCGGTGTACCCCTTCGTCACCGAGATGATCCGTTTTTACCTGGATGAAGAACCGATCCTGCAGAACGTTCCCACCTTCCAGTGCCGTAAGCCCGACGAATTGTCCCACGTGCTGGCCAACCTGCCGGACCTGGTGGTGAAGGAAACCCAGGGCTCCGGCGGCTACGGCATGCTGGTGGGGCCAGCGTCCACGGCCGCGGAAATCGAAGCCTTCCGCGCGCGTATCAAGGCCAAGCCCCACGCCTATATCGCACAGCCAACCCTGTGTTTATCCACCTGCCCGACCTTTGTCGAAAACGGCATTGCGCCGCGCCATATTGATCTGCGCCCGTTCGTGTTGTCCGGCAAGGAAACCCGTGTGGTACCCGGCGGTTTGACCCGTGTCGCGCTGCGTGAAGGGTCGCTGGTGGTCAATTCGTCCCAGGGCGGCGGCACCAAAGACACCTGGGTGGTCGAGGACTGATGCCATGTTGAGTAGAACTGCCTCGGATTTGTACTGGATGTCGCGCTACCTGGAACGCGCGGAAAACCTCGCGCGCATGCTCGATGTCAGCTATTCGCTGTCGCTCATGCCCCAGGATGGGCGCGGTGATGGCCTGCATGAACTGGCCATGCCGCTGTTGATCACCGGCACGCTGGATGATTACCGCGAGCGCCACGGCGAATTGCACGCCGAACGCCTGTTGCATTTCTTCGCATTGGATGCGGCCAACCCGGCCAGCATCTACAGTTGTCTCGGTGCCGCGCGGGCCAGCGCCCATGCTGTGCGTGGGCGAATCACTGCCGACATGTGGGAAAACATCAACGCAACCTGGCTGGAGATTCGCGAAATCTCACAGCAGGGCCTCAGCCGCTACGGCATGAGCCGGTTCTGCGAGTGGGTCAAGGAGCGTTCCCATCTGTTCCGGGGGGCGACCTACGGCACCATTATGCGCAATGACGCCTTTCGTTTTATTCGGCTGGGTACGTTTATCGAGCGCGCCGACAACACCCTGCGGCTGCTGGATGCGCGCTATGAAATGGCCGGCGACCAGGCCGAAGCCGTTACCGATGGCACCGCCCACGCCTACTATCAATGGAGTGCCTTGCTGCGCGCGTTATCGTCGTTCGAGGCCTACACCGAGATCTACCGCGACGCCCCAGGTGCCCGGCAAGTCGCGGAGCTGTTGCTGTTGCGCGCCGATGTACCGCGCTCCCTGCGGGCCTGCAGCGAAGAGATCGACCAGATCCTCGCCAGCCTGCCCGGCATCAACGGCCGTCCGGCCCAGCGCCTGGCTGCCGAGATGGACGCGCGCCTGCGGTTTACCGCGATCGATGAAATCCTCGAGGAAGGCCTGCACGCCTGGCTGACCGACTTTATCCCCTTGGTCCGCCAGTTGGGCGACGCCATCTACAGTTCCTACCTGGAGGCCGCATGAGACTCTCCATCAGCCACGAAACCACCTACCACTACGAAGACCAGGTACGCGCCAGCATCCAGTACCTGCGCCTCACGCCCCACGACAGCGAGCGCCAGCATGTGCTCAGTTGGCAACTGGACCTGCCTCGCCCGGTGCGCGCGCAGATCGACCCGTTCGGCAACATCCTGCACGTGCTGACCCTGGACGAACCCCACGACGCCATCATCATTGGCGCCCGTGGCCAGGTGGATATCGATGAGCTGCGTGAGGCTGAACACGAGAGCCAGTCAGCCTTTCCGTTCCTGCGCTGCACCCGCCTGACCGAGCCCGACGACGCCCTGCGCGCCTTTGCGCAACAGCATTGCCACCAGCGTCGTGATCGCACGGCCCTGATCGACCTGATGCACGCCCTCAACCAGTCGATGGTCTACACGCCCGGCGCCACCGAAGTCGACACCTGCGCCGCCCAGGCCTTCGCAGGGCGGGCGGGGGTATGCCAGGACCATACCCATGCGTTCCTGGCCTGCGCGCGCAGCCTGGGCATTCCTGCGCGGTATGTGTCTGGGTATTTGTACACGGAAGACAGCACTCACCTGGCCAGCCACGCCTGGGCCGAAGCCTGGCTGGATGACGCCTGGTACAGCTTTGACGTGACCAACCAACTGGCCCGGCCGGAGCGGCATTTGAAACTGGCCGTGGGCCTGGACTACCTCGACGCTTGCCCGGTACGCGGCATGCGCCGTGGCGGAGGGCATGAGCAGATGCATGCCAAGGTGTTCGTGGCGCCGACGCCGGTGGTCCTGGTCCAGCAGCAATAACCCGCTCGCCACCGAGATCAGGCTGGGTTCAGGGGTGTTGTTTACGCCCCGCCATATGCTTCAAGTACCCCACCAGCAATTCCAGCTCGCTGTCAGGCAACACGCTGGCGGCGAACGCTGGCATCTTTGCCTGCGGCCAGTGCCTCAGGCTCTGCGGGTCGCGGATATAGCGCTTGAGGAAGTCGCCGCTGAAATATTCCGTAGGGTTGTAGGGAACATTCAGGTCCGGCCCCACCTGTGCGTCGCCGGCGCCATTGAGGCGGTGGCAGGCCAGGCAGTTCTTCTGGAACAGCGCAAAGCCCTGGTTGACCGGATCATTCGCAGCCAGCGTCGGGTCGGGCAGCAGCGCCGGAAAACGTTCGGCCACCGTCTTCAACTGCTTGATCGCGCAGATCTGGAACGGCCACTGCTCCGGGCTGATATGCCCGGCCTGCGGATCGGTCCACACCAGGTAGAACGGCCCGGCACTCGGCTTGCCGTCTGCCAATGGGGGCCATGGGTGGGCCGGGTCCTCCACGGCCAGCCAGGCGCGGGCACCGTTTTTTTGCAGCAACGGTGCAGCCGTCAGTTCGGCGGCGAAGCCATCCAGGGCAACGGCTTGCAGATGATTATCGGGCTGTAGGCCCGGCAGGAGCACTGCCAGCGGTACTGCGCGATAGGTCATGTTGCGCTTGTAGGAAACGTCATCGACGACCTGCACTGTCTGCGCGTCCGGATGCTTGAGCAGGTCGGCGGTCTGCCAGGTCTTGCGGCTGTGATCCAGCTCGACGGTCAATTGCGCCGCCGAAGCGGGCAGGGCGAGCAACAAGGCAAGGAATGCGAAGATCGGTTTCAAGACGGCGGCCCCGTATTAAGTGGCGATAGGGCCCACGATAGCGGAAAAGTGCAGATAAAAAGGCAGCCCCTGCAACAGGATCGCTATGCACGAAGTCCCGGCAGGTGCTGCCAAAAGCGGTAATCCTGAGGTAAGAACAGGCTCAAGAAGAGGTCACCCAATGACCTTGGTCAAGTTGGGCAAGATCAGAATCAATGTGGTGGCGAACAGAATAAGTCCTGCCTGACGTACTTTCGAATGTTTAAACATGGCTGACTGCCTTTTGTTGTTATTCCTGAGCGTCAAATGCGTGCCGTTGAATATGAGTATCGCAATGTGACGTGTCGCTTTTCTTACAGCTGCTCCAGCAAAACCCGGCAGCAACTTCTTACTGATTGAACCTTAGAGCCCTCGTTCTGCGCGGCTTAGACCCATTTCATATCACCTAATCAGCATTTCAGCTTAAAAAGGCATGAGGCATAACGCCATCTTGGCGCCAATGCCTTGGCTAGACAGCTAAAACGATTAATCCAGCAATTACCTTAGGTGCCTACCGTTCGTCCGAGCGTGGCGGTCAAAAGCAATGAGCGCATGCGTCATTGAAACCGTGTCAATCGGGCCTAAGGTAAGGGCATTACTGCGCAATGGTTCGAGGACGTCATGACCCAAGCTTTGATCTTTGATGCGATACGCACGCCCCGCGGCAAAGGCAAGGCCGACGGCGCCCTGCACAGCGTCAAGCCGGTAAACCTGGTGGCCGGCCTGCTCACCACGCTGGGGCAACGCAACGACCTCGACACCCAACAGGTGGATGACATCGTGCTCGGCTGTGTCACCCCGGTGGGCGACCAGGGCGCCGACATCGCCAAGACCGCCGCCCTGGTGGCGGACTGGGCCGTCAGCGTCGCCGGTGTACAGATCAACCGCTTCTGCGCCTCGGGTCTGGAGGCGGTTAACCTCGGCGCGATGAAAGTGCGTTCCGGCTTTGAGGACCTGGTGGTGGTCGGCGGTGTGGAGTCCATGTCCCGCGTGCCCATGGGCAGCGATGGCGGGGCCTGGGTGCTCGACCCGCAGACCAACATGCACAGTCACTTCACGCCCCAGGGCATTGGCGCCGACCTGATTGCCACCCTGGAAGGTTTCACCCGCGAGGATGTCGATACCTTTGCCCTACAGTCCCAGCAGAAAGCCGCCAGGGCGCGTGCAGACGGTTCCTTCAACAAGTCGTTGATCGCGGTGCAGGACCAGAACGGCATCGTGCTGCTGGACCATGATGAATTCATTCGCGCCGATTCCACCCTCGAAGGCCTGGGCAAGCTCAAGCCCAGCTTCGAAATGATGGGGCAGATGGGCTTCGATGCCACCGCGTTGCGGGTCTACAGCCATGTGGAACGCATCCACCATGTCCACACACCAGGCAACAGCTCCGGCATTGTCGACGGTGCCGCATTGATGTTGATCGGCTCCGAAGCGAAGGGCCGCGAGCTGGGCCTGCAACCGCGGGCACGCATCGTTGCCACGGCGGTCACCGGTACCGACCCGACCATCATGCTGACCGGGCCGGCGCCGGCCACGCGCAAGGCCCTGGCAAAGGCAGGTTTGCACGTGGAGGACATCGACCTGTTCGAGGTCAACGAGGCCTTTGCCTCGGTGGTGCTCAAGTTCATCAAGGACATGGGCATCGACGCCGCGCGCGTCAACGTCAACGGCGGCTCCATCGCCATGGGCCACCCGCTGGGCGCCACGGGCTGCGCGATCCTCGGCACCCTGCTCGACGAACTGGAGGTGCGCCAGCAGCGCTACGGCCTGGCCACCCTGTGTGTTGGCGGCGGTATGGGCATCGCCACCGTTATCGAACGCCTCTGAGCCAAGGAAGTTGTCATGACCGATGCCATTCGTTACGAAAAAGGCCAGGACCAGATCGTGGTGCTGACCCTCGACATGCCCGGCCAGAGCGCCAACACCATGAACGCCGCGTACCGTGAGGCAATGGCGGCCACCGTCGCACGCCTGCAGGCGGAAAAGGACGACATTGCCGGCGTGGTTATCACCTCGGCGAAGAAGACCTTTTTCGCGGGCGGCGACCTCAATGAACTGATCAAGGTCGACAAGGCCCACGCCCAGGATTTCTACGACAGCGTCCTGGTGTTGAAGGCGCAACTGCGCAGCCTGGAAACCCTCGGCAGGCCGGTGGTGGCCGCCGTCAATGGCGCAGCCCTCGGCGGCGGTTTGGAGATCTGCCTGGCGTGTCACTACCGCGTCGTGCTGGATGACAAGTCGGTGCAACTCGGTTTGCCGGAGGTCACCCTTGGCCTGCTGCCAGGCGGCGGTGGCGTGGTGAGGATGGTGCGCATGCTTGGGCTGGAAAAGGCCTTGCCGTATTTGCTCGAAGGCAAGAAAGTCCGGCCCCAGCAAGCGCAGCAAGCCGGGTTGGTCGATGAGCTGGCGGCGGATCGCACTGAGCTGCTGGCCAAATCCCGCGCATGGATTCTCGCCAATCCGCAGGCCAGGCAGCCGTGGGACAACAAGGCCTATCAGATTCCCGGTGGTACGCCGTCTCACCCGAAAGTGGCGCAAATGCTCGCCATCGCACCGTCGATTTTGCGCAGCAAAACCAACGGCTGCTTTCCGGCCCCGGAGAAAATCCTCTGCGCCGCCGTGGAAGGCGCGCAGGTGGATTTCGATACCGCACATGTGATTGAAACCCGCTACTTCACCGAATTGGTCACCGGGCAGGTGGCGAAAAACATGATGGGCACCTTCTGGTTCCAACTCAATGAAATCAACGCCGGCAGCTCGCGGCCTCAGGGCTTTGCACCTTACGTGACGCGTAAGGTCGGGGTGCTCGGCGCCGGGATGATGGGCGCAGGCATCGCCTATGTCAGCGCCTGCGCCGGTATCGATGTGGTGCTCAAGGACATCAACCTGACGGCCGCCGAGAAGGGCAAGGCGCATTCGACGGCGCTGTTGGACAAGAAGGTCAGCCGTGGGCAATTGACCTCTGAGCAGCGCGAAACCACCCTCGCGCGGATTCATCCTACGGCTTCGGATGCTGATCTGGCCGGCTGTGACCTGATCATCGAGGCCGTGTTCGAAGACCGTGAACTCAAGGCCAAGGTCTCGGCTGCCGCACACAATGTGGTCGGCGCCGACGCGGTGATCGCCTCCAACACGTCTACCTTGCCCATCAGCGGCCTGGCCACGGCGGTGCCGGATCAAGGCAAGTTCATCGGCCTGCATTTCTTCAGCCCGGTGGACAAGATGCCCCTGGTGGAAATCATCAAGGGCGCCCGCACTTCGGACGAAACCCTGGCCCGGGGGTTCGATTTCGTCCTGCAAATCAAGAAAACTCCGATCGTGGTCAACGACAGTCGCGGGTTCTTCACCTCGCGGGTGTTCGGCACCTTCACCCATGAAGGCATCGCCATGCTCGGCGAAGGCGTGGCTGCGCCGATGATCGAGACCGAGGCGCGCAAGGCGGGTATGCCGGTGGGGCCGCTGGCGGTGTCCGATGAAGTGTCCCTCAGCCTGATGAGCCATATCCGACAGCAGGCTGCCAAGGATCTGCAGGTTGAAGGTAAAACAGTCCCAAGCCATCCGGCCACGGTGGTAATTGATCTGTTGGTGAACGAGTACAAACGCGCGGGCAAGGCGGCGGGGGGAGGTTTCTACGAGTACCCGGCGGGCGGGCAGAAGCATTTGTGGCCTGAATTGAAAGCGCGCTTTGAGCGAGCCGACCAGCGCATTTCAGCGCAGGATGTGCGCGACCGTTTGCTGTTTATCCAGGCCATCGAGACCGTGCGCTGCGTGGAGGAGGGCGTGTTGATGTCCACCGCGGATGCCAACGTGGGGTCGATCTTCGGGATCGGTTTTGCCGCCTGGAGTGGTGGCGCGTTGCAGTTTATCAACCAGTACGGCCTCAATGACTTCATCGCCCGCGCCCGCTACCTGGCCGAACAGTATGGGGAGCGGTTCTCGCCGCCGGCGTTGTTGCTCGACAAAGCGGCGCAGAACACGACCTTCTGACGGTTTTGGGCCTGTACAGGGCTTGCCTTGTCAGGGTATTTCAAGGCAGGCTCTGGGGTGTGCATTATTCCCATCACCGTGTCAGGTATTTTTTATGTCGCTACGCGTCTGTATCCTGGAAACCGATATCCTGCGTCCAGGCTTGATCGATCAATACCAAGGCTACGGGCAGATGTTCAAGCGCCTGTTCTCCAAGCAGCCGATTGCCGCCGAATTCGTTGTGTACAACGTGGTGCAGGGCGAATACCCGTCGGACGACGAAGTGTTCGACGCCTACCTGGTGACCGGCAGCAAGGCCGATTCCTTCGGCACCGACCCCTGGATCCAGACCCTCAAGACCTACCTGCTCGAACGCTATGAGCGCGGCGACAAGTTGCTGGGCATCTGCTTCGGCCATCAATTGCTCGCGCTGCTGCTGGGCGGCAAGGCCGAGCGCGCCGGCCAGGGCTGGGGCATGGGCATTCACGATTACAAACTGGATACGAAGGCGCCGTGGATGAGCCCTGAAGTGCCAGAGTTGACGCTATTGATCAGCCACCAGGACCAGGTCACCACCTTGCCGGACAATGCCACGGTCATCGCCTCCAGCGAGTTTTGCCCGTTCGCCGCCTATCACATCGGCGACCAGGTGCTGTGCTTCCAGGGGCACCCGGAATTTATCCATGATTATTCCCGCGAGTTGCTGGAGATTCTTCAGACGACCCTGGGTGAAAAAGTCTACACAAACGGCGTGGCCAGCCTGGCGCGCGACCACCACGGCGTGACCGTGGCGGAATGGATGATGCGCTTCGTGGCGCACAAGCCTGAGGCCCGGGTTTAAAGCCAGCCCGAGCGCTTGAAACTGGCCCACAAGCCCGTGCAACCGAACGCAATAAACCCGAGCACAGCAAAATAGCCGTAGTGCCATTGCAGCTCGGGCATGTTCTGGAAGTTCATCCCATAAATCCCCGCCACCGCGGTGGGGAACGCCAGGATCGCCGCCCACGCGGCAAACTTGCGCTGCACCACGCTCTGGCGCGACGCTTCGAGCAATACACCGATCTCGATGGTCTGGCTGGCGATATCGCGCAGGGTGGTGAGGTCTTCCATTTGCCGCGTGACGTGGATCTGCACGTCACGGAAATACGGGCGCATGTTCTTGTCGATAAACGGGAAGCTCAGCTTCTGCAGTTCCTGGCTGATCTCCACCATCGGCGCCACATAGCGCTTGAGTCGCAGCACGTCGCGGCGCAGGCCATGGATCTTCTGGATATCGCGCTCGCTCAGCGAGCTGCATAGCACGTTGTGCTCCAGTTCATCGATCTCGGCGTGGATCGCCTCGCTGACCGGCTGGTAGTTCTCGGTGACAAAATCCAGCAGGGCATAGAGTACGAAATCTTCCCCATGCTCCAGCAATAACGGCCGAGCCTCACAGCGTTGCCGAACAAAGCCGTAGGACGCCGAATGGCCGTTACGCGCAGTGATGATGTAGCCGTTGCCGGCGAAGATATGGGTCTCGATAAACTCCAGCTTGCCGTTCTCGCGCACCGGTGAATAGGTGACGATAAACAGTGCGTCGCCGAAGGTTTCCAGCTTGGGGCGGCTGTGTTTTTCCAGGGCATCTTCGATGGCCAGTTCATGCAGGTTGAACTGGCGTTGCAGGTTGGCCAGCTCCTGCGCGTTGGGCTCTTCCAGGCCGATCCACACAAAATGCCCGGGTTTGGCGGCCCAGGCCGCGCCTTCGTCGAGGGTGATATCAGTGACTTTCTTTCCGGCGCTGTACACGGCGGCCGCAACAACTCTACCCATGGTGCTGATCACTTCTTATTAGGAGGACAGGTGTTGGGCAGCTTAGCTTGAATGGCGTTCCATTGTTGCTGTTGCAGGCATGTGCTTTTTGTGGCGAGCACGCCTGTTTGCGTCGGCGCACGAAGCACCCGTAAACAAGGGGTTCAGGCAGATTGCACGTCGCGATCCATCGCAGCGATGCACTCATCCATCTGCGCCTGACAGGTCTGCATCAACTGCGGGATGTCATCCGAAGTCAGGCCCGCAGTAGGAACCGGCGGCAACGAACGTATGAGCACATCACCGCTGTTCCAGCGATTGAGCTTCATATGGGTGACGTAATTGCTGACACACACCGGCACGATGGGCACGCCAGCGGCGATGGCCATATGAAACGCGCCTTTCTTGAACGGCAACAGGCCTTTGCCCAGGTTGCGCGTGCCTTCCGGAAACACCCAGATCGACGTGTCCTGATGCTGCAACGTATGAGTGGTGGTGAGCATCGCGCGACGTGCCTTGTGCGCATTGCCGCGGTCGATCAGCACATTGCCCGCCAGCCAGAACAACTGACCGAACAGCGGTACCCATTTCAGGCTCTTTTTGGCGATACACACGGTGCGATGGGGCACCACGGTGCCCAGCACAAACAGGTCATAGTTGGACTGGTGGTTGGCGATGATCACACACGTACCAGGCTTGTTGCGCAGGGAGTCGACATCGGTCTTCACCTTCAGGCGCAGGATCCACATGGCTGGCAGCGCATAGAGACGCGCGCACAAGCGGCTGTTGTCCGGGTTGAACGGCCGGCAGGTCCCGAGCAGCACGCCCAGTACACCGGCCACCATAAAGTGCAGGCCCATCAATAACATGCGTAACAGAAAAAGCATCGACACGGCCCATCGGGATAAAAGGTGGCGCAGTGTACGGATGTGCACTGAGTTCGGCAATTACCCGTAAAGAGGTAGGAGATAGGCGATGTTTAAGCACATGTTTCAACATGTGCCGATATAGGCAGGCTAGAGCGGCTAAAGATGTTTCGGATTCATTTGTACGAAAAAGCCCGACGCAAGGTCGGGCTTCGATGTTTCGGTTGTAGGGCTTAACTCAGGATATGCCCCTGATCCTGGATGATTGCCTCATCCAACGCCTCCAGCAGCGCCTTACGCACCTTCAGCTTGGTGTGCTTATGGGCGTTCATATTCAGCTTCTTCAACTGACGTGCCGCTTCCAGCGCCGCCGCCTGCAGCTCTTCAGGTGCCACCACCTTGTCGAGGAAACCGGCCTGCAATGCGCCTTGCGGGTCAAACATCTCGGCATTGATCACCGACCGATGAAACGCCGACTTACGCAGACGGTCCCGCGCCAGCTCGATACCGGCGTGGTGCATGGTCATGCCGATCGCCACCTCATTCAGGCCAATGCTGAACGGGCCTTCCACCCCAATCCGATAATCCGCCGACAACAACAGGAACGCGCCCTTGGCCACCGCATGCCCAGGGCACGCCACAATCACCGGGAACGGGTGCGACAACAGGCGACGCGCCAACGTCGAGCCCGACGTCACCAGGCCGATGGCTTCTTTAGGGCCGGCTGTCATTACCTTCAAGTCATAACCACCCGACAGGATCCCCGGCGTGCCGGTGATGATCACCACCGCCCGATCTTTCTCGGCCTGGTCCAGCGCTGTATTAAACGCACTGACCACATCCGGAGAAATGGCATTCACCTTGCCGTTGCTCAGGGTCAGGGTCGCGATACCGTCTTCGAGGTGGTAAGCAATCAACTCACTCATGACGCGGTTCCTTGTAGGATTTGTTATAGAGAGGCTGTTTATAAAGGCGCATGCGCAGACGTTACCCACCACGCCCGCCCCGGTAAAGCGCTGTGACTGACTACCCAGTCAGACTTTCCCCGCAAGGAGAGCGCCGGAAGGCCTGGGGAAGGGCGCAACACCGACCCCAGACCCAGGCCGCCCATGCCCAAGAATGGCAGAATCACCACCCCTTGTCGGGCGACTACCGGCATAGCCGTCTAACCGCATGAAAATTCTGAAAAAAACCTTTGCCATCAGAAAGGCTTTCGACTACATTAGCGCGCCTCGACAGACTGAACTGGTTTGACGAGATACGGTGAAGTGTCCGAGTGGCTTAAGGAGCACGCCTGGAAAGTGTGTATACAAGAAATTGTATCGAGAGTTCGAATCTCTCCTTCACCGCCAAATTTGATGTAAACAAAACCCCTGGTTTCGAAAGAACCCAGGGGTTTTGTGATTTCAGGGGTTTGAAAAACTAACCTCCACAGATCTTCGCGGTCTGGAGGTATGGCTAAAAATTTCAGTTTGATGTTCTAATAGGCCGGTTATGCTAGGGAGAAAATTTCTCTAGCATCTGATTACGTGGCTACCTTACACGCTGAACGAAACTGGAAAATAAAAATCTATCCTGACGATCACGCGCCGCCGCACTTTCACGTGCAGACGCCGGATGGTGAGTCGCTGGTTCAGATAGAAGGGCTTGTCGTGCTCGGTATAGGTGCCGAAACGAAAGCTTTGAAAGCCGCCCTGCTTTGGGCAAAAGCCCATATCGCTGATCTCAAGCGCGTATGGGATGAACAAAACCGGAGGAACTGACTTATGGCCAGCAAGCTTCGCATCTCTGCTGTGCAACCAGTTGCCGGCAAGCATGCCTTAGAGATCGAGTGGCACAACGGTAAGCGGCACACCGTTGATCTCACTGATCATATAAATAATTTCTCGGTCCTCGAGCCTCTCTTGGATTTGGCGTTATTCGGCCAGGCCCAAGTAGGTGAGTGGGGGTTTGATGTGGCATGGGGCAGTGACCTCGAAGTGTCGGCCGTTACGTTGCATCGTCTGGCATTGGAGCAGTCTGGTGAGGTCATGCTGACGCAGGATTTCAGAAAGTGGATGCTCACCAACAATTTGTCTCTTTCTGCGGCGGCGGTAGAACTCGGCTTCTCGCGCAGGACTATCACGGCGTATAGCAGCGGTGCTGCCTTGATTCCCAAGCACGTAGGGTTGGCGTGTAAGGGATGGGAATATGAGCATAAAGGTCACGCAGGTCATCACGCTTGAATGGCCTGTATGTCAAAAGAAGGGCGGCCTATAGCGCCGCCCTAATACATTCAATGCCGATGCCGATGATGCACATCCGGAAAATGCGCATGGCTGTGCCTCAGCGGACTGTGCACATGCCCATGGCTATGGGGTTCCGCCGAATCCCACTCAAACCCGTGCTCATGCTGATGATGTTCATCATGCACATGCCGATGCCCGTGTTCCGTCGCGTCATGCTGATGTTCATGGGCATGCCGTTCCGTCAGGTGCGGCCAAACCCCCACGGCCATCAACGCTGAGGCAATCCAGAACGCCAGCGTCACTGACTCACCCAACAACAGCACCGCAATCGCAGCACCTAGGAACGGCGCGGTGGAAAAATAGGCTCCCGTGCGTGCGCTGCCCAGTCCGCGCAACGCCAGCACGAACATCACCAGGCTGATGCCATAGCCCAGAAAACCCACCAGCAAGATAGGCGCAAGCTGCGCCATGCCCGGGATCTGCGCCCCGAGATAAAGCGCCAACCCGCCATTCACCAGCCCCGCAATCAACCCCTTGGCCCCGGCGATAAACAGCGCGTCCGACGCAGACACCTTGCGTGTCAGATTGTTATCAATCCCCCAGCACAGGCACGCCACGGCAACTGCCAGCGGCCCCGTCCAGTCATGGCTTGTGCCACCGCCGTCGGCCCCCGACAACAGCACGCCGCCCAGCACGATGGCGATCATCCCCAGGACGATGCGACGGTCGGCGTTTTCCCTGAACACGACCCAGGCGATAACGGCGGTCAGCACCGATTCCAGGTTGAGCATCAGGGAGGCGGTGGCGCCAGCGGTGCGGGTCAGGCCGAACATCAACGCGACGGGCCCGAGGATGCCGCCGAATGCGATGGCGCCGAGTAGCCAGGGCCATTCCGAAGGGGTTAGCCCGGAGGGTTTCCAGCCGCGATCACGAATAACGCGCACACCAGCGAGGCCGACGCCACTGCCAAGATAGAGCAGGCCGGCGAGCAGCACGGGCGAGAGGCCCAGGCCGAGGTGTTTGGCGAGCGGGGTGCTGGCGCCGAACAGGGCGGCGGCGGCGAGTGCATAGAGGATACTGAGGTTCATGGGCCATCCTCGAAAGGTTGGCCCATGATACGTCGCGGGCTCAGTTGAAAGCCCGAGCGATTTTACTGCGCGGTTTTCAGCTTGATCACATCACCGGAAATCTTGGTGGTGTAACCGCTGAGCACCCAGGCCCAGAACCAGTTTTCCTGCACTTGGGTGTTGATCAGCGCATCGCCGCCTTTTGCCTTGATGGCGGCGTCCTGGGCGCGCACGAAACGGCTGTTCTGGCCGATCGGGATCACGCCGAACAGCATGATGCCGGTGGCGCTGGCTTCGCTGTGACCCAGCACGGTGTACTGGCTGCTGTCGTATTGCGGGGTTTTGATGGCGGTGCCGGTGCAACCTGCGAGGGTGAAACCGAGAACGGCTGCTGCAACCACTTTACTGATGTACTTCACTGGGAAACTCCATGGACTAAAGCCCGAGATTCAATTCTCGGGGGCTGCACTTTAATCGCCCCGGCAAGGGATTGAAATCAATCTTCCCCTGTCAGATATGCAACCACGCCAGGCTACCTAACACCACCGCCACACCCGCCGCCGCATAGGACATGCGCTTCAACCATTCCCTTCTCGTCAACAACGTAATCGCCGCCAGCGAAATCGCGATCTGAATCGCGGTCATCGCCTGGGCCCAACGATGGTGCTGGTGCAGGGCCTGCTCGGATTTTTCATCCCATTCCTTTGAGGTCGCCTCCAGTTTCTCCGCTTGCTTGCGTACCTCTTCCTTCTGGCTTTTGTAGCGCTCGATCTCATCCTTGTAATGGGCGGCATCCACACCGGGAATATGGGTCGCGAGTTCCGCCAGGTTCTGCCGGCTGGACTTGGCCTGGTAGTAGTTCCACTGGTTGGCGGCTTCGGTCTTGATGATGGCCGCGTTGTTCTTGTCCATCGCCGCTTCGCTCTCGGTGGAGCCGGCCTGGTAGCTGAGCATGGCGCCAAGGGTGGCCATCAGTGCGGTCATGACGGCGATGCGACTGGCGAAACTGTCGCCGTGGACGTGGGCGTGTTCGGTGGTGTGTTCGAGGTGTTTTTCGTGGGGCTGGGGACTTCGAAGGCTTCGGACATGGTGGCGCCGGTGAAGGGACTGAGGGAGTCTGATTCTTCACCAGTGAAGCTGTCTCAAGCCTGTACGTAACGCCGGATCAAGCGCACATACACCGCAATATTGATCGCCAGCACCAATGCGCCCAGGCCCAGCTGGATCTGTGGCGTCAGCCCGGCCGGGTAGATCAGTGTGAGGATGTAATGCTCGATAAACCCACCGCCATAACCGTCCTGCCCGGCGAGGTGGCGGAACAGGTTTTCCCAGCGGGTCAGCGGGCAGGGCAGGTGGAACACTTCGACCGCCACGCCCCACGCAGCGGCGGGCAAGTGCAGCCAGATAACCGGGCGCCATTTCAGCGCCAGCAGCCCACCAAACAGTACGAACAGGATGAAGCACAGGTGGAACAGCACGAGGCTGTCTGCGGCTAGACGATAGAGCATGTTTGGTTTCGCTTTTAGGTGACTGAAGGCGCGGACTGTCCCGTTGAGGCTATAGCTCCAGTTGACCGGGGTTGATGCCAAATGCCTTGGCAATCTTTTCCCGCGTCGTCCGGCGAGGTTTGTTCACCGCCTCTTGCTGGGCAAATGCGGATTGAGAAATGCCCAGGCGTTGGGCGACTTCTTCCTGGGTCAGGTTCAGGTGTTCGCGCCAGGCTCGGATCGGAGTGGCTCCATCTACCAGGCGGCTGACCACCGCGTGGGGAATGAGGTTTGGATCGTTCTGCCGGGCCAGATAGTGTTCATAAGGGATCACCACGAAGGCTGGCTTGCCCTCCGTATTGTGGATGATCTGTATGGCAGTAGGTTCGCTCGTCACGTTTCTTGACCTCTTGAATGCTGACTACCTGGATATTGCCGTCCCAGTCGAAAAGGACTCGGTAATGACCCACCCTTAATCGGTAACCGTGGGGGTGGTTGACCAACGCCTTGACGTTGACTGCCTCGGGCATGCGTTCAAGCGAGAAGACGGCATCGCGTACTTGTTGCTGATGATACGAATGCAATCGAAGCAATTGCTTGACGGCTTTTCGGGTCCAGTGGATTGAGTTCATCAGAGGTTAATAAGTCTTTTATAAGGTTTGCAAGGGGTATTTTTCAAAGGAGAGCTATCGGCCGAACGCTCTGTTCCTACAAACCCTAGACGGCCGCATCGCAGGCGGGCGGGTAAAACTGTTGCCCGGTATGAATCACTGATCGCACACAGACTGCAGTCCTGTGCCGACTCAATACCTGGCCGCGAAGGTTGCTTGCAGGTAACCCAGGCCGTTATTGTGCTGAATCCATTTAGTCCTTCTTCCAGGGTTTGTAGTGATGAATGCACCGCGTACCGCAGTCGGTCCGATCAAGGCCGTGATTTTCGATATGGACGGGTTATTGCTGGATACGGAAGGCATCTACACCGAAGTCACGCAGATCATCGCTGAACGCTACGGCCGAACCTACGACTGGGGCATCAAGCAGCACATCATCGGGCGCGGCGCCCAGGATTTGGCCGACTATGTGGTCAAGGCGCTGGACCTGCCGATTACCCCGGCTGAATTCCTCGAAATTCGCGAACCGCTGATGAGCGAGCGCTTTCCCAAGGCCTTGGGCATGCCTGGCGCGGAAGCTCTGGTGCGGCACTTGAAGGCGCACAACATTCCGATTGCCGTGGGCACCAGTTCGTCGCGCAATTCGTTTGGCCACAAAACCACCTTGCACCGCGAGTGGTTTGGTTTGTTCGACACCATCGTCACCGCTGACGACCCGGAAGTCGGTGCCGCCAAGCCGGCGCCGGACATCTTCCTCACCGCTGCACGCCGCTTGGGCGTTGCCCCGGAGGATTGCCTGGTGTTCGAGGATTCGCCGTTTGGTGTAACGGCTGCGAAGGCCGCCCATATGACCGCCATCGCCGTCCCCGATGAAGCCATGGCCGACAGCAAGTACCAGCATGCCGACCAGATCATCCGCAAGCTTGCGGACTTCGACCTGGCGGCCTATGGCCTGCCCCCCATCTCCTGAACCAACAAGGTCAACAGGTGGGAGGGGGCAAGCCGCTCCCACATTGGGTTATGCGCTGAAGCCACCATCGATAGTCAGGCTGGCACCGGTGATATACCCCGCTTCCGGCCCGGCCAGATATGCCACGAAACTGGCAATCTCTTCCACGTGCCCGTAACGGCCCACCGCCATCAACCCGATCAGGCTCTCGGCAAAATCACTGTTTGCCGGGTTCATATCGGTGTCCACCGGCCCAGGTTGCACGTTGTTGATGGTGATGCCGCGCGGCCCCAGGTCCCGCGCCAAACCCTTGGTCAAACCGACCAGCGCCGCCTTGCTCATTGCGTACGGGCCACCACCGCCAAACGGCATGCGCTCGGCATTGGTGCTGCCGATGTTGATCACCCGGCCACCTTCACCCATATGCCTGGCGGCTTCCTGGGTGGCGATAAACACGCTGCGCACGTTGATCGCCAGGGTCTGGTCGAAGTCTTCCAGCTTGAAGTCTTCCAGCGGTGCAATGGCCAGCACGCCGGCGTTATTCACCAGGATGTCCAGGCGGCCGAAGGCTTCCACGGTGGCGTTGACCGCGTTGCGGATCGCAGTGGCATCGGCGCTGTCGGCGTGGATCGCCAGGGCTTTGCCGCCTTCGCTGATCACGCTGTGCTGCAGGGCTTCAGCCTTGGCGGCCGAGCTGACGTAGGTAAAGGCAACGGCTGCACCCTGTGCTGCCAGGCGCTTGACGATGGCGGCGCCGATGCCGCGGGAACCGCCTTGGATCAAGGCGACTTTGCCGCTGAGGTTGTGTGTGGTCATGTCGATCTCCTGGTCATTCAAGGCGCAATGCCCTGTTGTTGGAGCCGAGTATCGACCTCGCTCGCCGCTGCCGGTAGACCGTGATTGCTATAGTCTGTGTAAACCAAAAGTTTAGAGTGTGGCGTTATGGAAAGCTTTGGCAGTATCGAATGCTTTGTGCGCAGCGCCGAAGGCGGCAGCTTTGCCGAGGCGGCCCGGCACCTGAGCCTGACCCCGGCGGCGGTCGGCAAAAGCGTCGCCAAGCTGGAGGTGCGCCTCGGCGTGCGGCTGTTCCAGCGCAGCACCCGGCGTCTGGCCCTGACCGAAGCCGGCAAGTTGTTCCTGGCCGAAGTCAGCGGCAGCCTCACCACCATCCAGAATGCCGTGGCTAACCTGGCCAGCGCCGAAGGCCGGCCGGTGGGCACGCTCAAGGTCAGCATGGGCACCGTGTTTGGCAATCGCTACGTGGTGCCGTTGCTGGGGGCGTTCATGGCGCGCTTTCCGGATATCAGCCCGGACTGGCATTTCGATAACCGCCAGGTGGACCTGATCGGCCAGGGCTTCGATGCCGCCATCGGCGGCGGTTTTGAGCTGCCCCAAGGCGTGGTGGCGCGCAAGTTGACGCCGGCGCATCGGGTGCTGGTGGCTTCACCGGCTTACCTGGCGCAACGCCCACCGGTGCGCGAGCCCGAAGACTTGTCGCGGTGCAACGGTATCCTGATCCGCTCACCGCAAACCGGGCGTATCCGTTCCTGGCAGTTGACCAGTGTCGAACGTGAACACCGCCCGCTGGTGCTCAAGCCCGGCATGACCATGAGCGACTCCGAAGCAGCCTGCTGCGCCAGTGCCCAAGGCCTGGGGATTGCGCTGGTGAGCATGCCCATGGCCGTGCCGTTCCTCGACAGCGGCGAGGTGGTAAGGGTGTTGCCCGACTGGTACGTCGACGACGGCAATATTTCCATCTACTACGCCGAGCACAAACTGCTGCCCGGCAAGACCCGGGCGTTTGTGGATTTCATCATCGAGCAGTTTGCCGAGAAGAAGCTGGGCCAGAGGTTCAGCGCAATCTGAAACCAGGTGCCGGTCAGCGGCCGAACCGAGTTGGCCAGCCAATCACCTGCTTCGGTCGAGGCGTCGCGTAAGTGCGGATCTTCGACGCCGACAACCCCAGCCGCACCAGGGATTCGGCGATGGTCACCGCCGCCGTCACCCCATCCACCACCGGCACCCCGGTGCGCTGGCGAATCTGCTCATCCAGCCCGGCCATGCCGCCGCAACCCAGGCAGATCACTTCGGCCTTGTCCTCGCGGATGGCCAGTTCCGCCTGGCGCACGATGGCTTCCATGGCGGCCAGCGGGTCTTCCTCCAGTTCCAGCACCGCCATGCCGCTGGCGCGCACCGAGGCGCAGCGCTGGTACAGGCCGGCGAGTTTCAGGCGGTCTTCGATCAGCGGCACGGTGCGGTCCAGGGTGGTGACCACGGAGTAGGCGTGGCCCAGGAACATTGCGGTGCTGGCCGCCGCTTCGGTGATGTCCACCACCGGCACATTCAGCAACTCCTGCAAGCCTTCCCGGCCGTGCTCGCCGTAGCCGGCCTGGATCACCGCATCGAACGGTTGGTCGTAGGCCATCACCCGGTCCATCACGGCGATGGCGGCCAGGTAGCTTTCAAAGTTGCCCTCCACCGATTCCGCGCCGAAGTAGGGCGTGAGCCCGACAATCTCGGTGCCCGGCGAGGCCACGGACCGCGCCTGTTGAGCGATGGTTTCAGTGATGGATTCGGTGGTGTTGACGTTGACCACGAGGATACGCATGGAAGGTCCTTACTCAGTGACTGACGTTATCGACGGCAATGCTTTCGCCGCTGACATCGGCGTAGAACGGCTGGCGCTTGGCGATCAGCAGGTACAGCAACCCTGCAATACCGGCGCCAAACAACCAGGAAAACGGCGAGACGCTGGCAAATCCCGGCAACAGCGCCAGCAGGATGGCGATCACGGCTGCAGGAATAAACGCCGCCACTGCACGCATATTCACCCCACGGCTGTAGTAATAAACGCCATTCGGGTTTTCGCTATACAGCTGCGGTACGTCCACCTGGCTTTTACGAATCAGCCAGTAATCGACCATGATCACCCCGTACAGCGGCCCCAGCAGCGCGCCCAGGCCGGAGAGGAAATACACGATCACCAGTGGGCTGTTGTAGAGGTTCCACGGCAGGATCAGCACGGCCACGGTGGCGCTGATCAAGCCGGCACGGCGGAAGTTCAGGTATTTGGGTGCCAGGTTGCTCAGCACAAAGGCCGGCGCGACGAAGTTGGCCATGATGTTCACCGCCACGGTCACGATCAGGAACGCCAGGCAGCCCAGCACGAGAAAGAAGGTATTGGGGATGGCTGCAATGATTTCAGTCGGGCTTTCGATCACCCGGCCATTGAGCTGGAACTGTCCGCCACAGAGCAGCACGGTGATTGCGGCAAACACCAGGATATTCACCGGCAAGCCCCAGAAGTTGCCGACCAGGATGGTCTTGCGGCACGGCGAAGAGCGTGCGAAGTCGCAGAAGTTGAGGATCAGCGTGCCGTAGATCGCCAGCCACAACGCGCCACCGGCAAAGATATTGCGCCACATCTCGCCGCCGCTCAGCGGTTCGCGGATCGACCAGGCGATGTTGCCGCCAGCCTGGAAGTACATCCAACCGGCAAGCGCCGCCACCGTCATCAGAATCACCGGCCCGGCGAAGCCTTCATAACGGCGCACCATCTCCATGCCATAGGCCAGGATCACCAGTTGCACGAACCAGATCGCCACAAAACACGCCCAACCCAGGGTGGATAACCCCAGGATCGAGTTGTGGTCATAGTCGGCAAAGCCCGGGTGAATCGCCGTCAGCAGCACGCGGAAAACCACCGACGCCAGGTAGGTCTGGATACCAAACCACGCAATCGCAATCACCGCACGGATCAACGCCGGGATCTGCGCACCGTGAATGCCGAAACTGATGCGGCTGATCACCGGAAACGGCACGCCGGTCTTCTGGCCCATATACCCCGACAAGTTCATGAAGAAGTACACCAGCGCCGCGCCGATGCCCAGGGACAACAGGATCTGCCAGCCGCCCAGGCCCAGCGCATACAGGCCGATGGCGAACGAATAGTTGGCGATGTTGTGCACGTCATTGGTCCAGAGCGCGAAGATGCTGTAGCGCCCCCAGCGTCGGCCTTCGACCTTGGTGGGCGCCAGGTCCTTGTTGTGCAGGCGCGGGCTGAGCACCAGGGGGCCGGGGCTTGCGGCGTCCGGGTTCAGGGTGGAGGAGGGCAGATCCAGTGCGATGTTATTCGAGAGGCTTGTACGCATTCCGGCAGGCTCCGGCACATCTGCCGAGGCGCTGCAGATGGCAAAGTGTATGTAGGTTTTGTATTTATTGTATACAAGGCGTATTTCACCTTAAGCCACATGCGTGCCAGCTTTGGATCTATGAAAGTCCTGGGTAATTTCGTTTTTATAGGTTAGTTAAATAACTGGCTGAATTTGAAGAAATATAAATTGACCGATTGAACAGCTATTTATTTTTGCGTTGTCAGCCTGTGATTCACCAGGCCAACCGAGGGGAGGGGGGAGGTGTTACGTTATGGTGCGGCTGAAGAAAAATTGCACACATAAATGGCACCGATGGTTACATCTATGTGTACATCTCTAACACTCAACCCAAAACAAAATGAGGGAGGGGGCTTGCCCTAATACCAGTCAGTTAAGCGTACATCGCCTCCTGTAGGAGCGAGCTTGCTCGCGAAAAACGTCAACGATAACGCGTGCTTCCTGAATGAACGCGGCGCCTGTGAGTTTTTCGCGAGCAAGCTCGCTCCTACAAAAAGCCTCAACTGACTAGCATCAGGGCAAGCTCCCTCCCACATTTTTTACAGCATCAACTTCAAGCCTTGCTGATGATATTCCCGGCATGCAGCCCGCATTCCTTCTGCGTGGCTTCTTCCCACCACCAGCGTCCTTCGCGCTCGTGCTGGTTCGGCAGCACAGGACGGGTGCACGGCTCACAGCCGATGCTGATAAAGCCGCGCTCATGCAGGCTGTTGTACGGCAGCTCCAGCATGCGGATGTAACCCCAGATCTCCTCGCTGGTCATCTGCGCCAGCGGGTTGAACTTGTACAGGGTACGTTCCGGGGTGGAGAAGGCGGTGTCGATTTCCAGCGCCGCCACCTGGCTGCGGGTGCCGGGGCTCTGGTCGCGGCGTTGGCCGGTGGCCCAGGCGCTGACGCCGGAAAGCTTGCGGCGCAGCGGCTCGATCTTGCGCACGCCGCAGCATTCGCCATGGCCGTCCTTGTAGAAGCTGAACAGGCCTTTCTCCTTGACGAAGGGTTCCAGCTTGCTCTGGTCCGGAGAGATCAGTTCGATGTCGATCTTGTAGAAGTCGCGCACCTGCTCGATAAACCGGTAGGTCTCCGGGTGCAGGCGACCGGTGTCGAGGCTGAACACCTTGACGTTCTTGTTCAGCTTCCAGGCCATGTCCACCAGCACCACATCCTCGGCGCCGCTGAAGGAAATCCACAGGTCATCACCGAACTGGCTGAACGCCAGCTTGAGAATGTCCTGGGCAGACTTGTTGGCATAAGTCGTGGCGAGTTCAACGACGTCGAAGGCTTGGTTCATCAGGACGGTTCCTACAGGTCAATGGCGCTGAGCGCTCTATAGGGGAGCGATGGTATCAAAATCCGCCCTGCGTTGCGGCGGCGGGCTTGAATCGCTAGAGTTCGGCAGTCCTTTTGCTCGCTCAACTAACAACATCTAATGGGAGTGTCTTGTGGAAATTGCCTGTCTCGACCTGGAAGGGGTGCTGGTGCCGGAAATCTGGATCGCCTTCGCCGAAAAAACCGGTATTGAATCCCTGCGGGCCACCACCCGTGACATTCCCGACTACGACGTGCTGATGAAGCAGCGCCTGCGCATCCTCGACGAACACGGGCTCAAGCTCGCCGACATCCAGGAAGTGATCGCCACCCTCAAGCCGCTGGACGGTGCCATCGAGTTCGTCAACTGGCTGCGCGAGCGCTTCCAGGTGGTGATCCTGTCCGACACCTTCTACGAATTCTCCCAGCCGCTGATGCGCCAGCTGGGTTTCCCGACCTTGTTGTGCCACCGTCTCATCACCGACGAAAACGACCGCGTGGTCAGCTACCAACTGCGCCAGAAAGACCCCAAGCGCCAGTCGGTATTGGCGTTCAAGACCCTCTACTACCGCGTGATCGCTGCGGGCGACTCCTACAACGACACCACCATGTTGGGCGAGGCCGACCGCGGGATTCTGTTCCATGCGCCGGACAATGTGATCCGCGAATTCCCGCAATTCCCGGCGGTGCATACGTTTGAAGATTTGAAGAAAGAGTTCATCAGGGCGTCGAATCGGCCGTTGAGCCTGTAATTTCTTTCGGTTCGGCTGATGGCCCTATCGGGGGCTTGCTCCCGATGGGGAAAGTAGCGCCACTACCCATGTTTCTGTCAGCTCCCTGCAAGCAACCGCTCATAAGGAATACTCAAGCCTTCATGCAGCCGCTTGATCATCGACAGGCTCAGCTTGCGCTTGTGGTTCAGCACTTCGGATACACGTCCGCTGGTGCCGATAAATGGCTCCAGGTCGCGGGCAGTCATGCCCAGTTGCTCCATGCGAAATTTAATGGCTTCCACCGGATCAGAAGGTGGTATTGGGTAATGTTCGGCTTCGTACTTCTCAATGAGTACTGCAAGAATTTCCAGCTCATCGCCTTCAGTCGAGCCGATGTCCGCTCCCCAGAGCTGCTGTACCCGCGCGAGTGCAGCAGTGAGGTCTTCCTCGGAGTGTATGGGTTTGATGTTCATTACACGGTCTCCGCGTTGATCTGGTCGTACTGCGCATGAGTCCCTACGAACCGTATGAACCCAAGCTGTCGCTGGTAATCGATCGCCATGATCACTCGATATTTGTTGCCGCCCACGTTGAATACAACCCTGCCACCTTTGAGAATGCTCGCGGTCCTGAGCGCTGCCTTGAGTGCTTGTGGCGTCGGGTAAATGGCCTTTTCCATATGCCGATACAATTCAATAAGCGGCGCTTTTGCATCGATATAGGCGGGTTGGTTTTCCCAGAATATTCGTAAGGTCGATAGAGCGATTATCCGCATCGCTGCAACCTCCCAATTTGGGAGATGATAGGCGCGGTTGAGAGGGGCCGCAATCTCGGAAATATTTCCTGACGGGTAGGCAGTCGCTTCATGTGATCCTTCACAGACGGCGGGCGGACGGTTGAAGCCGGACGCTATCCTCCGACGTTCAACTGCGTCTACTGTGGGTCTGATTCAGGTTTTTTCTACTGCTTGGCTCTGTGTCTGAGAGCCAGGAAGGAGCTGCGCGCTACAGGTTTTCCAGCGTTTGTAACAACACCCGTACCTTCGTCAGTGACTCCTGATACTCCGCTTCCCACTGCGAATCCGCCACGATCCCACCGCCGCCCCAGCAACACACCTGGCCATCCTTGACCAGCAAACTGCGGATGGCGATGGAGCTGTCCATCTCGCCGCGCACATCCAGGTACACCAGCGAACCGCAGTACAACCCACGGCGTGTGGGCTCCAGTTCGTCGATGATCTGCATCGCGCGGATCTTCGGCGCGCCGGTGATCGAACCGCCGGGGAAGCTGCCGACGATCAGGTCGAGGGCGTCTTTGTCGTCGGCCAATGTGCCGGTCACGCTACTGACCAGGTGATGCACGTTGGGGTAGCTTTCCAGGCTGAACAGTTCCGGCACGTTTACCGAGCCAGTGCGGCAGGTGCGGCCGAGGTCGTTGCGCAGCAGGTCGACGATCATCAGGTTCTCGGCGCGGTCCTTGGGGCTGGCCAGCAGTTCGGCGGCATTCGCCGCGTCTTCTTCCGGCGTAAGGCCGCGGGGGCGGGTGCCTTTGATCGGGCGGGTCTCGACGTGGCGCTCGCTGATGCGCACGAAACGCTCCGGTGACAGGCTCAGCACCGCGCCGTCGTCCGGCAGGCTCTGGAACCCGGAAAATGGCGTCGGGCAGGCTTCGCGCAACGCGCAGTAGGCGGCCCAGGGATCGCCCAGGCACGGCGCGCGGAAACGCTGGGCGAAGTTGACCTGGTAGCAGTCGCCCGCCTGGATGTAATCCTGGATCCGCACGATGGCTTGGCGGTAGGCCTCGGCGCTGAGGTCGGGGGCCATCGGGCCCTGGAGTTTGAACGTCGCAGAGGTGTCGACAGCCCCCTGGCTGAACAACGCGATCAGCCGTTGCCGTTCGCTGTCTGCCAGCGAGGGATGAAACACCAGCTGGCTGGCCTGCGCCTGGTGGTCACTGATCAGCGCCCAGGCATACAGCCCGAAGCGCGCGTCCGGCAGGTGCAGGTCATCCACCGCCAGGTGCGGCATGTGTTCCAGGTGCCGGCCGAAGTCGTAGCTCAGGTAGCCGATCAAGCCGCCGGCGAACGGCAACTGCAAACCGGCTGGAATTGCGGCTTCACCCAATCGCGTCAGGTTTTCCCGTAAGCGATGCAGGAAAGCAGCGCCGCTTTCGTCAGGCGCTACCGTCAAGGTTGCTTCGGGCCAGGCGCTGAGCAAATCGTAACGCCCACGCTCGGCCGCCGGGCGGCCGCTGTCGAGCAGGACCGCGCCGGGAGCGTGGCGAATCGCCGCAAAATACTCGGCGGGGTTGGCCCGGTAGGGCAATGGGTGTACGGAGCAGGTCAACATGCGGGGTTGGATCAGCCAATGGCGCGGGGGGAGAGGGATTGTAGTCCCCCGTAGGATTTGCTCCTAGGGGGGATGTCGGGGATAGACAGTTCGAAGACCGGATCAGCCTTCCACGGGCGGAATATGCCCGAACATCTCCTGCACGAACTTCACCCGCTCTTCCGGGGTTTCCGTCACGCCGGCGGCTTTCAGTTCTTCCAGTCGAGCCTCCACCGCATGGGTGCGCAAGGTCAGGCCGCAGTCGTTGGCGATCTGGATATTCAGCCCCGGCCGCGCATTCAGCTCCAGGATCAGCGGGCCCTTTTCCTGGTCGAGCACCATGTCCACGCCGATATACCCCAGCCCGCAGAGCTCGTAGCAGCCGGCCGCGAGCTTCATGAACCCGTCCCAGTTGGGCAGTTGCACGCCATCCACCGCGTTGGTGGTGTCGGGGTGTTTGGTGATGATGTTGTTCAGCCAGGTGCCCCGCAGGGTCAGGCCGGTGGCGAGGTCGACGCCCACGCCAATCGCGCCCTGGTGCAGGTTGGCCTTGCCGCCCGACTGGCGGGTCGGCAAGCGCAGCATCGCCATCACCGGGTAGCCCATCAGCACGATGATGCGAATATCCGGCACGCCTTCGTAGCTGATGCTCTTGAAGATCTGATCGGGCACCACGCGGTATTCGATCAGCGCACGGTCGCGGTGGCCACCCAGGGAGTACAGGCCGGTGAGGATGCTGGAAATCTGGTGCTCGATCTCTTCATGGCTGATGATCTTGCCGGACACCGTGCGATAGCGCCCCTCAAAACGGTCCGCCACCACCAGGATGCCGTCGCCGCCGGCGCCCTGGGCCGGTTTGATCACGAAATCGCTGCGCCCGCCAATGATCTCGTCGAGCTTGTCGATTTCCTTCTCGGTGGAGATCACCCCGTACATTTCCGGCACATGGATGCCGGCGGCGATGGCCCGTTCCTTGGTGATGATCTTGTCATCCACGATCGGATACAGGCTGCGCTTGTTGTACTTGAGCACGTAGTCGGCATTGCGCCGGTTGATGCCCATGATCCCCCGCGCTTCCAGGGCCTTCCAGGTCTTCCAGAAGCCGAACATTACGAATCAGCCTTGAGGAAGGCCTTGAATCGCACCAGCTCGGTCAGGCGGTAGCCGCGATAGCGACCCATTGCCAGCATGAAGCCCACCAGGATCAGCAGGATCGCCGGGAAGGTGAATACGAAATAGATCAGCTCCGGCACGCTCATGATGATGTGCGCCAGTGACGCGGCGAACAGCGTACCAATCGCGACTTTCATGGCATGGCTGGCGCCGCGTTCTTCCCAGGTGATCGACAGGCGTTCGATGGTCATGGTCAAAATCACCATCGGGAACAGCGCCACCGACAGCCCGCGCTCCAGCCCCAGCTTGTGGCTGAACAGGCTGATGGCGGCGATCAGCACCACCACGAAGGTCAGCACCACCGACAACCTCGGCAGCATCTGCAGCTTCAGGTGTTCCAGGTACGACCTGAGGGACAGGCCCAGCGCCGTGATAATCGTGAACAGCACAATCCCGAAGCCCAGCTGCGTCTCTCGGAACGCCAGGGCAATCAGCACCGGGGTAAAGGTGCCCAGGGTCTGCAGGCCGATCAGGTTGCGCAGGATCAGGATCACCAGCACCCCAATCGGGATCATCACCATGATCATGAAGGTCTGCTGGGTTTGCAGCGGCAGGCCGTACAGCGAGTATTCGAGGAAGTTGGCGTCGGTGTTCTCGTCGGTCAGCTTGGCCAGGCGAATCGCGTTCATTTCGCTGTTGTTCAGGCTGAAGGTGACCATGGCTTTCTTGCCGCCATCGACGGTGATCAGGTTTTCATCGCCGGTCCACCACAGCAGGCGGTCGGCGGGCAGGCCCGGTTCGCCGGTTTCCGGGTTGAAGTACAGCCAGTCGTTGCCATTGAAGCTACGCAGCCACAGCTCCGGGGTTTGCGGCTGGTCGGCCACCAGGCGGATGGTGTGGACCTTTTCCACCGGCACGTGGGCAATGGACAGCAGCAGCTCGACGATCTTGGCCTTGTGCGGCGTCGACGGGTCGCCGGCCAGCAACAGCTTCACGTTGTCGTCGTTGAGGTTGTTGGTGCGCTTGATGGCTTCGGTGATGAAGGTCTCGACGTCGGCCGAATGCTGGCGGATCGGCGCCAGCAGGGCTTCGGCGGCGATTTTTTCCGGGCCTTCCACGGCAATGCTGTCGCGGAAGGTCGGGCCCTTGATCTTGGTTTTTTCGCCGCTGTAGCGCTTGGTCAGCACCAGGCGGTAATACAGGGTCTGGTTGCCCTTGGCGCGGCGTGCCGACCAGGTGACCTTGCGGTTGCCGTCGATGCGGTTGACGCTCACCCCGTAGTTATTCGAGATAAAGCTCTCATTAAGGCTGACGAAGTCGCGGCTCAAGGGCGGCACGAACATCTGGATCTTCACCGGGTCCTTGGGGTTGGCGACGAACTCGACCTTGGCGTCGATGTTCCACAGGTCATCGGTGGCGTCCTCGGTGACGGGAATGCCCAGCACGAAGATCTGGTAGGCGGTGACCGAAATACCCAACACCACCAGGATGGCGATCAGGATTCTCAGGTGCAGGGTTAGAGCGCGCATTCGGTTTACTCGGCGGTATGAGCGTCGGCGGCGCAGGCGGGTTTGCCTGCTGCGTATTTAAGACTGGGGTCGACCAGCGCATCAAAGCGTTTGAGCGCTTCGGAGCCGATCAGCAGCGGGTATTGGAAAGCGCTGCGGTCAGTCAAGTTCACTTCGATGCTGCGTAAAGCGGTGCCCATGCAGATATCCAGGGCAATCACAGGACGGGCGGTGTAGTTCTTGTCCTCATCGGGGTCGTAGTCGCCGGCGCGCCGCTTGATCTTGCTGACGCGGGCCAGGGGGCGTTCGATGGGATGGGAATGGGCGGTGTCGATGGCCAGGTAGAAGCGCACCCAGGATTCGCCGTTGCGCTTGAAACGCTTGATGTCACGGGCGCTGAGGGAGGCGGTCTTGGCGCCGGTGTCGAGCTTGGCGGCTACTTCCAGGTCGATGCCGGCCAATTGCGCGTATTCATTGAGGCCATACACGGTCTTCTCGGCGGCAGCGCCAAGGCTCGGCATGGACAATAGGCAAAACAACAGGGGGAAGGGCTTGAGTCTCATAGATCCTGAGGCGGTGCAGTGCGATGTTCAATTCAAGGCGACTGGCATTGCTGCGCAAGCTCCCTTCGTGCGCCGTTTCATCAAGTGATGTCAGGCAAATGCGGCGGGCATTCTAACATGATGCTTTTCTGGCGCCAGCGCTGGCAGCCGGCCATGCCCTGAGCGAGTGCAGCCCGGATTATTAGACGATTGTCGACAATATCGATTTATTCTTTGACTGGTAGCGGTTTATTGGCTAGTTTTTGCCACATTGCTTTCCAAGGTGTCGACAATATGCTGGGTCAATCAGAAGCTCCGATAATGGCGTCGGACGAATCCCAAACGATGTCCGAGAACGTCTTCCGACGCATCCAGGCCGCCATCGTCAAGGGTGAGATCGCTCCCGGCAGCAAGATTTCCGAGCCGGAACTGGCCCGCACCTACGGCATCAGCCGTGGCCCGCTGCGCGAGGCGATCCACCGCCTCGAAGGCCAGCGCCTGCTGGTGCGCGTGCCCCATGTGGGCGCCCGGGTCGTGTCCTTGAGCCACGCCGAGCTGGTTGAACTGTATGAAATCCGCGAGTCCCTGGAAGGCATGGCCTGTCGCCTGGCCGCCGAGCGCATGACCGACGCGGAAATCGAAGAATTGCGCCAGGTGTTGCACACCCACGAGCGCGACGCCGCGTTCCAGGCGGGTGTCGGCTACTACCAGCAGGAAGGCGACTTCGATTTTCATTACCGGATCATTCAAGGTGCGGGTAACCGCACCCTCACCCAAATGCTCTGCGGCGAGCTGTACCAACTGGTGCGCATGTACCGCATCCAGTTCTCCGCCACCCCCAATCGTCCACGCCAGGCCTTTGCCGAGCATCACCGCATTCTTGATGCGATTGCCGATCGCGACGGTGAACTGGCCGAGTTGTTGATGCGCCGGCATATCGGTGCTTCCAAACGCAATATTGCCCGTCATTTCCCAGGCGGCGCCCCTGATAGAGGTGAGTCATGAGTTCTAACAATAAAAGCACCCCCGGCCAGCGTTTCCGTGACGCGGTCGCCAGCGAGCACCCCTTGCAGGTGGTCGGTGCGATCAACGCCAACCATGCGCTGCTGGCCAAGCGCGCCGGCTTCAAGGCGATCTACCTGTCGGGTGGCGGCGTGGCGGCCGGTTCCCTCGGCGTGCCGGACCTGGGCATCACCGGCCTGGATGACGTACTCACCGACGTGCGCCGTATCACCGACGTCTGTGACCTGCCGCTGCTGGTGGACGTGGACACCGGCTTCGGCTCCTCGGCGTTCAACGTCGCGCGCACGGTCAAATCGATGATCAAGTTCGGCGCGGCCGCGATTCATATCGAGGACCAGGTCGGCGCCAAGCGCTGCGGCCATCGTCCTAACAAAGAGATCGTGTCCCAGCAGGAAATGGTCGACCGCATCAAGGCCGCCGTGGACGCGCGCACCGATGACAGCTTCGTGATCATGGCGCGCACCGACGCGTTGGCCGTGGAAGGCCTGGAGTCCGCCCTGGAGCGTGCCGCCGCCTGCATTGAAGCCGGCGCCGACATGGTGTTCCCGGAAGCCATTACTGAACTGGAGATGTACAAACTGTTCGCCGCCCGTGTGAAGGCGCCGATCCTGGCCAACATCACCGAGTTCGGCGCGACGCCGCTGTACACCACCGAACAGTTGAAATCTGCCGATGTTTCCATCGTGCTGTACCCGCTGTCGGCCTTCCGTGCCATGAACAAGGCCGCCGAGAACGTCTACACCGCGATCCGTCGCGACGGCACTCAACAGAACGTGATCGACACCATGCAAACCCGCATGGAGCTTTACGATCGCATCGACTACCACACCTTCGAGCAGAAGCTTGACGCGTTGTTCGCCGCGAAAAAGTGACGAACACGCCTCCCTGAATAACGACAAAATTGGAGAAAAACCATGGCTGAAGCAAAAGTACTGAGTGGTGCCGGCCTGCGTGGCCAGGTCGCCGGGCAGACCGCACTGTCCACCGTGGGCCAGGCCGGAGCCGGCCTGACTTACCGTGGCTACGACGTGCGCGAACTGGCCGCCGATGCACAGTTTGAAGAGGTCGCTTATCTGCTGCTGTACGGCGAACTGCCTACCCAGGCCGAACTGGCTGCCTACAGCGCCAGGCTGAGCACGCTGCGTGACCTGCCGCAAGCGCTGAAAGAAGTGCTCGAACGCATCCCCGCCGACGCCCACCCGATGGACGTGATGCGCACCGGTTGCTCCTTCCTCGGCAATATCGAGCCGGAAAAAGACTTCAGCGTGCAACGCGACGTGACCGACCGCCTGCTCGCCGCGTTCCCGGCGATCATGTGCTACTGGTACCGCTTCAGCCATGACGGCAAGCGCATCGACTGCGTGACCGACGAGCCAAGCATCGGCGGCCATTTCCTGCACCTGCTGCACGGCAAGAAGCCGAGCGAACTGCATGAAAAAGTCATGAACGTGTCGTTGATCCTCTACGCCGAGCACGAGTTCAACGCCTCGACCTTCACCGCGCGGGTGTGTGCCTCGACCCTGTCCGACCTGTATTCCTGCGTCACCGCCGCCATCGGCTCCCTGCGCGGCCCGCTGCACGGCGGCGCCAACGAAGCGGCGATGGAAATGATCGAGCGTTTCGGTTCGGCAGAGGAAGCCGTCGAAGGCACCCTCGGCATGCTGGCTCGCAAGGACAAGATCATGGGCTTCGGCCACGCGATCTACAAAGACAACGACCCGCGTAATGAAGTGATCAAGGGCTGGTCGAAAAAGCTCGCCGACGAAGTGGGCGACACCGTGCTGTTCCCGGTCTCCGAAGCCATCGACAAGACCATGTGGGAGCAGAAGAAACTGTTCCCCAACGCCGATTTCTACCATGCCTCGGCGTACCACTTCATGGGCATCCCGACCAAGCTGTTCACGCCGATCTTCGTCTGCTCGCGGCTTACCGGCTGGGCCGCGCATGTGTTCGAACAGCGCGCCAACAATCGCATCATCCGTCCAAGCGCCGAGTACATCGGCGTTGAACAGCGCAAGTTCGTGCCAATCGAACGTCGCTGAATGGGAACACCGACGATCCCGAAGTGGAAACCGAACCAAGTGTGGGAGGGGGCTTGCCCCCGATGGCGGTTTATCAGTTGCCATAGGTGTTGAATGACACACCGCTATCGGGGGCAAGTCGAATCGTCGCACCGCCCCTCCCACATTTGGATCGCATTTCAATTCCGGATCGGCCCAGGTCTTCCTTTTGCAATCACCGTGACCGAGTCCTGACGATGAACACTGAATTTCGCAAACCGCTCCCCGGCAGCCGCCTGGATTACTTCGACGCCCGCGCGGCCGTCGATGCAATCAGCCCCGGCGCCTATGCCACGTTGCCCTACACCTCTCGTGTGCTCGCCGAGAACCTGGTGCGCCGCTGCGACCCGGCCACCCTCAACGCATCCTTGAGCCAGTTGATCGAACGCAAACGCGACCTCGACTTCCCCTGGTTCCCGGCCCGCGTGGTGTGCCACGACATTCTTGGCCAGACCGCCCTGGTCGACCTCGCCGGCCTGCGTGATGCCATCGCCCTGCAAGGCGGCGACCCGGCCCAGGTCAACCCGGTGGTCCCCACCCAGTTGATCGTCGATCACTCCCTGGCTGTCGAAGCCGGTGGTTTCGACCCGGACGCGTTCGAGAAAAACCGCGCCATCGAAGACCGTCGCAACGAAGACCGCTTCCACTTCATCGAGTGGACCAAAAAGGCCTTCAAGAATGTCGACGTGATCCCGCCGGGCAACGGCATCATGCACCAGATCAACCTGGAGAAAATGTCCCCGGTGATCCAGGTGCGTGACGGTGTGGCCTTCCCGGATACCTGCGTCGGCACCGACAGCCATACCCCCCACGTCGATGCCTTGGGCGTGATCGCCATTGGTGTCGGCGGCCTTGAAGCCGAAAGCGTCATGCTTGGCCGCGCCTCGTGGATGCGCCTGCCGGAAAGCGTCGGTGTCGAATTGACCGGCCAGTTGCTGCCGGGCATCACCGCCACCGATATGGTGCTGGCCCTGACCGAGTTCCTGCGCCAACAGAAAGTGGTCGGCGCCTGGCTCGAATTCTTCGGTGAAGGCGCGTCCAAACTGACCCTCGGCGACCGCGCGACCATCTCCAACATGGCCCCGGAATACGGCGCCACGGCGGCCATGTTTTATATCGACCAGCAGACCATCGCCTACCTGAAACTCACCGGCCGCGAAGACGAGCAAGTCGCCCTGGTCGAGCAATACGCCCGCCACACCGGCCTGTGGGCAGACGATCTCAAAGGCGCGCAATACGAGCGTGGCCTCACCTTCGACCTGTCCAGTGTGGTGCGCAACATGGCTGGCCCGAGCAACCCGCACGCCCGCGTCGCCACCCGCGACCTGGCTGCCAAGGGCATCTCCGGCCAGTGGGATGACGTGCCGGGGCAAATGCCCGACGGCGCGGTGATCATCGCCGCCATCACCAGTTGCACCAACACCAGTAACCCGCGCAACGTGATCGCCGCCGGGCTGCTGGCGCGCAACGCCAACAAGCTTGGGTTGACGCGCAAGCCGTGGGTCAAGTCGTCCCTGGCACCGGGTTCGAAAACCGTGGCCATGTACCTGGAAGAAGCCGGCCTGGGTCATGAGTTGGAAAAGCTCGGCTTTGGCGTGGTGGCGTTTGCCTGCACCACTTGCAACGGCATGTCCGGCGCCCTCGACCCGGTGATCCAGCAAGAGATCATCGACCGCGACCTGTACGCCACCGCCGTGCTCTCGGGCAACCGCAACTTCGACGGGCGTATCCACCCGTACGCCAAGCAGGCGTTCCTGGCTTCGCCGCCGCTGGTGGTGGCCTATGCGATTGCCGGCACCATCCGTTTCGACATCGAGAAGGACGTGCTCGGCCTCGACACCGACGGCAAGGAAATCCGCCTGCAGGACATCTGGCCGAGCGACGAAGAAATCGACGCGGTGGTCAAGGCCTCGGTCAAGCCGGAGCAGTTTCGCGCGGTGTATATCCCGATGTTCGCGATCCACGAAGACACCGGCCCGAAAGTCGCGCCGCTGTACGACTGGCGCCCGCAGAGCACCTATATCCGCCGCCCACCGTACTGGGAAGGCGCGCTGGCCGGTGCGCGGCCGCTCAAGGGCATGCGCCCGCTGGCGGTGCTGCCGGACAACATCACCACCGATCACCTGTCGCCGTCCAACGCGATCATGCTCGACAGCGCCGCCGGCGAATACCTGGCGAAAATGGGCCTGCCGGAAGTCGACTTCAACTCCTACGCCACCCACCGTGGCGACCACCTGACCGCGCAGCGCGCGACGTTCGCCAACCCGAAACTGTTCAACGAAATGGTGCGGGAAAACGGCAAGGTCAAGCAGGGCTCCCTGGCGCGGATCGAGCCGGAAGGCCAGGTCACGCGGATGTGGGAAGCCATCGAAACCTACATGGAGCGCAAGCAGCCGCTGATCATCATTGCCGGCGCCGACTACGGCCAGGGCTCGTCCCGCGACTGGGCCGCCAAGGGCGTGCGCCTGGCGGGTGTGGAAGCGATTGCCGCCGAGGGGTTCGAGCGCATCCACCGCACCAACCTGGTGGGCATGGGCGTGCTGCCCCTGGAGTTCCTGCCCGGCACCGACCGTCACACCTTGCAGATTGATGGCAGCGAAACCTACGACGTGATCGGCCAACGCACCCCGCGTGCGCAGTTGACGCTGGTGATCAATCGCAAGGATGGCGAACGTGTCGAGGTGCCGGTGACGTGCCGCCTGGACACCGCCGAAGAAGTGTCGATCTACGAGGCGGGCGGCGTGTTGCAACGTTTTGCCCAGGATTTCCTGGAATCGGCGACCACCGCCTGAAGAGGATGACCATGGCACACGCAGCGCAAATCAAGATCCCCGCCACCTATATGCGTGGCGGCACCAGCAAGGGCGTATTTTTCCGCCTCCAGGACCTGCCCGAGTCGGCGCAGGTGCCGGGAGCGGCGCGGGATGCCTTGCTGCTACGGGTGATCGGCAGCCCCGATCCCTACGACAAGCAAATCGACGGCATGGGCGGCGCCACATCGAGCACCAGCAAAACCGTGATCCTCGCCAAAAGCACCCGCGCCGATCATGACGTCGACTATCTGTTTGGCCAGGTCTCCATCGACAAGCCCTTTGTCGACTGGAGTGGCAACTGCGGCAACCTGTCGGCGGCGGTGGGTTCGTTCGCCATCAGCGCCGGGCTGGTCGATGCGGCCCGCGTGCCCCATAGCGGCGTGGCCGTGGTGCGGGTGTGGCAGGCCAATATCGGCAAGACCATCATCGCCCACGTGCCGATCACCGACGGGGCGGTGCAGGAAACCGGCGACTTCGAGCTGGACGGCGTGACCTTCCCGGCGGCCGAAGTGCAGCTGGAATTCATGGACCCGGCGGCGGAAGAAGAGGGCGGCGGCGGCTCGATGTTCCCCACCGGCAACCTGGTCGACGACCTGGAAGTGCCCGGCGTCGGCACCTTCAAGGCCACGCTGATCAACGCCGGCATCCCGACGATTTTCATCAACGCCGAAGACCTCGGCTACACCGGCACCGAGCTGCAAGGCGCGATCAACAGCGACCCCAAGGCCCTGGCGATGTTCGAGACCGTACGGGCCTATGGCGCGTTGCGCATGGGGCTGATCAAGCACCTCGACGAAGCGGCCCAGCGCCAGCACACGCCGAAGGTGGCGTTTGTGGCCAAGCCTGCCGACTACGTAGCGTCCAGTGGCAAGGCGATCAAGGCCGGCGATGTGGATTTGCTGGTGCGCGCCCTCTCCATGGGCAAGCTGCACCACGCGATGATGGGCACGGCGGCGGTGGCGATCGGCACGGCGGCGGCGATTTCGGGGACCTTGGTCAACCTCGCAGCGGGCGGTATTGAACGTAATGCCGTGCGCTTCGGGCATCCCTCCGGCACCTTGCGCGTGGGGGCTGAAGCCACCCAGGTGGACGGTGAGTGGGTGGTGAAGAAAGCCATCATGAGCCGCAGTGCACGGGTGTTGATGGAAGGTTTCGTCCGCGTACCCGGCGACGCCTTCTAAAACCCTGCACAGATCCAATGTGGGAGGAGGCTTTTTGTAGGAGCGAGCTTGCTCGCGAAAAACTCACAGGCGCCGCGTTCATTCAGGAAGCACGCGTTATCGTTGACGTTTTTCGCGAGCAAGCTCGCTCCTACAGGAGGCGATGTGAACTGGCATTAGGGTAAGCCCCTCCCACAGAGGATTTCTATTCCTAAAGGCAGGCATCCAAGATCTGCTTCCAGTAACCGTTAGCCCGAGGATTGACCCCACCCATTTTTGGAGATCTGCCATGAGCACCAACGTCGACCAGAACAACCGCCCCGACTACGACCAGGTTTTGCAGGACATCGCCGACTATGTCCTCAACTACCGGATCGAGTCCCAGGCCGCCTTGGACACCGCCCGCAACTGCCTGATGGACACCCTCGGTTGCGGCCTGCTGGCCCTGCGTTTTCCCGAGTGCACCAAGCACCTGGGGCCGATGGTTGAAGGCACGGTGGTACCGTTTGGCGCGCGGGTGCCGGGCACCTCGTTTCGCCTGGACCCGGTCAAGGCGGCCTGGGACATTGGCTGCATCGTGCGCTGGCTCGACTACAACGATACTTGGCTCGCCGCCGAGTGGGGGCATCCCTCGGATAACCTCGGTGGCATCCTTGCCGTGGCGGATCACCTGTCGCAACAGCGCGTGGCCAATGGCGATGCACCGCTGACCGTGCGCGCGGTGCTGGATGCGATGATCATGGCCCACGAAATCCAGGGTGTGATTGCCCTGGAAAACTCGTTCAACCGTGTCGGCCTCGACCATGTGCTGTTGGTGAAAGTCGCCTCCACGGCGGTCACCGCCCAGCTGATGGGCGCCAACCGCGAACAGCTGCTGTCGGCACTGTCTCACGCCTTCGTCGATGGCCAGGCCTTGCGCACTTACCGGCATGCGCCGAATGCCGGCTCGCGCAAATCCTGGGCGGCGGGGGATGCGTCGAGTCGCGGCGTACGCCTGGCGGACATCGCCCTGCGCGGCGAAATGGGCATCCCCGGTGTGCTGAGCGCGCCGCAATGGGGCTTCTACGACGTGCTGTTCAGCCACACCAACAAAGACCTGGCGCTCAAGCCCGAGGACAAGCGTGCGTTCAGCCTGTCCCAGCCGTATGGCACCTACGTGATGGAAAACGTGCTGTTCAAGATCAGCTTCCCCGCCGAGTTCCACGCGCAGACCGCCTGTGAAGCCGCGGTGACCTTGCATCCGTTGGTCAAGGATCGCCTGCACGACGTCGAGCGCATCGTGATCACCACCCATGAGTCGGCGATTCGCATCATCTCCAAGGTCGGGCCACTGGCCAACGCCGCCGACCGCGACCATTGCCTGCAATACATGACCGCCGTGCCCCTGGCATTCGGCAATCTGGTGGCCGAGCACTACGAGGATGCATTCCACGCCGCTCACCCGATCATTGATCAGTTGCGCGACAAGATGGTCATCGTCGAAGACCCACGCTACAGCCGTGAATACCTGGAAGCCGACAAGCGTTCCATCGCCAATGCCGTGCAGGTGTTCTTCAAGGATGGCTCCAGCACCGAGCAAGTGGCGGTGGAATACCCGATCGGCCATCGCCGTCGTCGAGTGGAGGGCATTGCGTTGCTGGAAGACAAGTTCAAGGCCAACCTGGCCACGCGCTTTACCGCCCAGCGCAGTGCCGAGATCTTTGCGTTGTGCACGGACCAGGCGAAGCTCGAGGCCACGCCGGTCAACCGCTTCGTGGACCTGTTCGTCATCTAGCAGGCGCCGCAAAAGCAAAAATGTGGGAGAGGCAAGCCCCCTCCCACAGTTGTTGCGTTCACTCAAACCGCAGGATCACCCGGCGGTTGTGCTTGCTCTTCTTCTCGATCTTCTCGCAGAACACCCGGCCGATTTCCTCGGTGTTGAGCACATGGGTACCGCCGCACGGCTGGATATCGATCCCGCCGATTTCAATCACCCGTACCGAGCCCTGGATCACCGGCGGCGCAACCGCCTGGGTGCGGGTGATCTGCAGCAGGGTGGCGTACTCCGAAGCCGGCATCGACAGGGTCTTCACCTCGTGGGCCTGTTCGATCAGCGCATTGAGGTCACGGGTGATGCTGTCCTTGTCGAGGGTCATTTCCGGCAGGTCGAAATCCAGGCGGCCTTTGTCGGCACTGATGCTGCAACCGGTCACCGGTGCGTCGATGAGCGAGCACAGCAGGTGCAGGCAGGTGTGCATTTTCATGTGCTGGTAGCGCCGCTCCCAATCCAGACCGGCGTCCACCAGCACGCCGGCGATCAACTGCTCCGGGCAGTGTTCCACCTGGTGCCAGATGATCGAACGCAGCACCGGGTCGCGCACCGTGCCGGTCACGTCGACCCGGGTACCGTCCGCCAGGGTCAGGTGGCCGGTATCGCCGGGTTGGCCGCCGCCGGTGGGGTAGAACAGGGTGTGCTCCAGGGCGATGCCGTGTTCGCTGACGGCAATCACCCGGGCGCTGAATGCGTTCTGGTAGGGCGCGCTGTCAAACAGCGCCAGGGTTTCCATGGTGTGCACGGACATGTTCAACCTCCGACGATCAGTGGGCTGGCTTGCAGCAGGTGGCGCACCATCGCGCTCAAGCCAGGGGGGGAGAGCAGGGTGATTTCGAATTCCGGCCCGCAGACTTTCAGGTTCAGCGGCAGGCGCGGCAGGTGGTTGCCGGATTCGAGGCGGTGCAGCCTGAATTGCAGGTGGTGACGTTCCTTCACCGTTGGCTCCAGCATCAGGCCTGGCAACGGATGAAAGTCGGCGTCCAGCACCGTGACCTTGTGGCTGGCATTGACCTCGCCGACCACGTGCAGGCGCTCATCCAGGGCGAAGGCCCCGAGGTAGTTGCTGTGGTCCGATTCATCGTTTTTTTGCAGTTGGATCTGGTTCACCACCTTCACCTTGGTGCCGGCGGGTACGTCCTGGGTGATCACACAGGAGGGGCTGATAAACACGTTGTCGCCGATCAGCACATAGCCCAGCACCCGGGCCCCGGAGCCGACCTCGACGTTGTTGCCCAGGCGCGGATGGCGCTTGCCATCGGGATTGTTGGCGATGCCGCGGGCACCCAGGGTCACGCCGCAGAGGATGTAGCAATCGTTGCCGATCTCGCAGGTCTCGCCGATTACCGTGCCGTAGCCGTGGTCGAGCACGAAGCGCCGGCCGATACGCGCCGCCGGGTGGATTTCGGCCCCGGACAGGACCTTGCCCTGGTTGCTCAGCTTGAGGGCGATGCGTGAAAACACGCCGTTGGTCTGGTCGGGGAAATTCCACACCAGGTGCGCAAGCCGGTAATAGAGCACGGCCTTGAACGAGGCGTAGGACTCCAGGATCAGTTCGCCGCGGCCACGGGATGCCGGGTCGCGATAGGCGTAGGCGATCAAGTCCTCGGCCACCGCCTGGGCGGCATTCTGGATCAGTGGCGCGAGGTGCGGCTCCAGCTGTTTCATCTGCATGGGGGTGAGGGTCTTGATGAGCTGGGTGAGCAACTCATCGTGCAACTGTTGCATGTCGATAAAGCCGCCCATGGAGGCACCCCCGCATTCTGGCTGGTTGGAAGACCCGTTATTCGAAACTGGGCAGGTAGCTGTCGGCATTGTCGTAGACCATGGTCAACACCACCGTTTCGGGCGGCAATTCGGGGGCGAGCCTGGCGATGGCCACCATGTTGGCGGCGGAGGACAGGCCCAGGCTGATGGCATCGGTGCGCATGATGCGTTTGATCATGTCGATGCAGTCCTGGCGCGAGACCTTGAGCATGCCGTCGATCACATCCAGGTTGAGGATGCTCGGGATCAGGCCGATCGACAGGCCCTGGATATGATGCGGCGCGTGCTGGTTCTTCAGCAGGTCGCATTCTTCGGGCTCCACGCCCATCACGCGCAGGGCTGGCCAGGCGGCCTTGAGGGTTTCGCCGATACCGGTGATATGGCCGCCGGTGCCGATGCCGCTGACAAAATAATCCACGCGGCGATCACCGAAGGCGCGGAGGATTTCCGGCGCTGTGGTGTCACGGTGGGTTTGCGGGTTGGCGCCGTTGCGTTGCTGGTTGAGCATCACGTAGCTGGGGTTTTCCAGCTGCAACTCCATGCATTTTTCACCGTGGGAATTGTTGCCGAGGCGGCTGTCGGAGAGCACCACCTTGGCGCCGTACAGGCGCAGCAGCTTCTGTTTTTCGGGGCTGTAGTTGTCCGGGATCACCAGCAGCACCTTGTAGCCCAGCACGTTGCCGGCCATCACCAGGCCGATACCGGTATTGCCACCGCTGGGTTCGATGATGGTTTGCCCGGAGTCACGGATCAGCACGCCGCGCCGCTCGGCGTCGAGGATCATGCCCAGGGCGATGCGCGCCTTGTGGCTGCCCCCCGGGTTGAGGGATTCGAGCTTGGCGTAGACCTCGATGCCGAGGTCTTCGGAAAACTGCGCCAGGCGGACGATCGGCGTATGGCCGATGGCGTCGAGGATAGAGTTATGCAACATCGGTCAGCCCCCAGGTCAGTACAACGGCATGTCGGGTTCGACGTCGCGAACCCAGTGTTTCATGCCGCCTTGCAGGACTTTGGTGTTGGCGAAACCCGCCGCCAACAGGGTGCTGGCCGCTTGCTCGGCGCGGGTGCCGGCGTAGCAGATCAGGTAATGGGTGTTGTCGCGGCTGAGACGCCCGAGCTGGCCATCCAGCTCGGCCAGGGGGATATGCACCACCCCCGGTAATTTGCACACCTCCAGTTCGCTGGCGTCGCGCACATCCAGCAGGACGTCGGCGCTGCTGGGGTGTTCGAGTACCTGCTTGAGTACGCGCGGCTTGATGTAGCGCTCTTCGGCCAGGGACGGTTGGCTGGGCACGGCGTCCGCACAGACGGCTGGCGCCAGGGTTTCGCTGGGGCGCAGGTCGGAGCAGCACGGGCAGTCGGCACGGCGCTTGAAACGGATTTCGCTGAACTTCATCGCCAGTGCATCGAAGCGCATCAGGCGGCCGGACAGGGGCTCGCCAATGCCGATCAACAGTTTGATCGCCTCGGTGGCCTGGATCATCCCGACCACGCCGGGAAGCACGCCGATCACCCCTCCGGCGCTGCAATTGGGTGCCAGTTCCGCGGGCGGTGCGCTGGGGAACAGGCAGCGGTAGCACGGCCCGCCTTGGTAGTTGAGCACGCTGATCTGCCCGTCGAAGCGGTAGATGGCGCCGTACACCAGGGGTTTGCCCAGTTGCACGCAGGCGTCGTTGACCAGGTAGCGGGTGTCGAAATTGTCGGTGCCGTCGATGACCAGGTCATAGGCGCCCACCAGTTCCAGGGCGTTGTCGGCGTTCAGGGCGGTGTCGTGGGCGTTGATCTGGATATGGCGGTTGAGGTCCTGCAAGCGCTGCTTGGCCGAGTCGACCTTGGGCATGCCCAGGGTGCTGTTGCCGTGGACGATCTGGCGTTGCAGGTTGCTGCTTTCCACCACGTCGAAATCCACCAGCCCCAGGGTACCGACGCCGGCCGCTGCCAGGTACAGGCTGATGGGCGAGCCCAGGCCGCCGGTGCCGATAATCAGGACCTTGGCTTTCTTGAGGTTCAACTGGCCTTCGCGGCCGACGCCGGGCAGGGTGATATGGCGCACATAACGTTGCACTTCCTCGTTGCTGAGGCTGTCGACGTCCATACCGCCGGAGGTGGCGAGCAGCACTTCGATGCGGGCTTTTTCCGGCAGCCGGTCATCGGCGCCAATCAGCTCTTCCTCGGCGGTGAACAGGAAGTGTTCCTTGAGCTGGTTGTTCTTTTCGTGAAACAGATGGGCGCGCAACTGCGGGTGGCTGCTGCAGAGGTTTTCAATGACTTCGCGCAATGTCGATCCGGCGCCCTCGAGGGTCGATTCCGGCAGCTTGGCCACGCGAACCAGAATGTCGGGGAAAGAGACAGCGTTCATGGACAACTCCGTGTGCAGGTCGTTGAAGGGGTTAAGGGTGAAATGCTCGCCATCCCAGGCAAACAGTTTTGAACCCAGGGCCTGGCCCTGGCGAACGTCGACCACCAGGTAACTGACGGGGTAGATCGGCTCGCCCATGAACAGGGCCTTGTCCTGGTCTTCATCGCTGAAATAGGCGCCGACATCCGGGTGGGAGTGGTAGATAACCACCACCGGGTTGTCGCTGCGAAACGCCTTGTTCATCAGCAGGGTGTCGGCCACCGAGAAGGTGTAGCCATTGGCCGCGCTGCGCGGGTACATCTCGGGGTTTTTGCGGTGCAGTTCGTTCTGGATGTTGCTGCCCAGGTACACGCTGCCGTCGGCGAAGACAAAGCCGCAGCATTCCTCGGGGTAGCTGCGGCTGGCGTGGGCGTAGATCTGTTCCAGGGCTTTTGGGCGGAGGACGTCCATGTTTCTCTCGCGTTGATGGCGGGTCAATTTTTCTTGGCCAGGAGTTTTTCAATGGGCAACTTGGTGATCGCAAAGCCGGCCAGCAGGATGGCCGAATACAGCATCAGGTCGCGGGAAATCGCCACGCCTTCGTACCAGGCGCCGATGATCACCGCGAACACCGGGAAGATGATGAACACGAACGACAGGATGATCGGGCTCAAGCGCTTGAGCAGCATGAAATACACGATGAACCCACCCACCGAGGCCACCAGTCCCAGGTAGAACAGCGCGCTCCAGGAGCGCAGGGTGATGGCTTCGAAGGTCGGCGTCTCAAACCACAACCCGGCCACGAACAGCATCAGCCCGGCAATGCCGATGGGCAGCGTGTTGTAGGTGATCACGCTGATGGCGCTGCCTTTTTGCTTGGTGATGACGTAGCACAAGGCGTGCATGATCGCGGCCGCCAGGATCGCCAGTACCCCCAGGAACTCGGCGTGGTCCAGGTGCAGGCCCTGGCTCCTGATGATCATGTAGAGGCTGCCGAAGCCGATACCGATGCCGACCACCTGGGAAAAGTAGATGCGCTCGCGCAGGAACAACGCGGAGAAAATCAGGATGAATACCGGCATGCAACTGAACAGCAGGGCGGTAAGACCGGATGACACATGCATCTCGCCGTAGTTGAGCAGGTAGTAGGGCACGCTGAAGTAGGACAGGGTCACGAATACGAAAAACCAGCGACTCTCGCGGGGAAACAGGATGGGCTCGCGGCGCACCTTGGCAAAACACAGGAACAGCGGGAAGGCGATCAGGAAGCGCAGACCGGCGGACGTCAGCGGCGGCACACTCTCCACGGCGATCTTGATCCCCAGCCACGTGGTGCCCCAGCTCAGGCACACGATCAGGAACATCACGCTGGTCACCAGCCCGGCCAGCCACTGCTTTTGCGTTTTGGTTTTGGCGTTGTTTTCGAGAACGGCGGACATTGGCATCGTTTATTGCTTCCCTGAGCCTGAATTGAACTCTATATTGAACTTGTAATGAGTTATGAAATTCGGCGATTGAACCCGTAAAAGCACACTATTAGGGCGAAAGATGGCTGTCAAAACAAATATTGACATGGTGTCAATTATGCGTGAGGGGTTGTCCAACGGGCAGGGCGTGAAGTACAAGCGCCTGTCCGATGTCATGGAACGGGGCATCCTCGAAGGCTTGATTGAGCCGGGACGAAAACTGCCGCCTCATCGGGTGCTTTCCGACAATCTGGGGGTGACCATCGGCACCATCAGCCGGGCCTACGGTGAGCTGGAGCGTCTGGGTTTGGTGGTAGCACGAGTGGGTGACGGCACTTTCGTCCGCAAGCGTGGGATGGAGCGCCAGCGTGATGAAGGCTTTCGTAACTTCAGCGAGGAGCCGCGCCAGTACTTCGACATGAGCCGCAACATGCATATCCCGGGTCAGGAAACCACCTTCCTGGCACAGAGCTTCCAAACCCTGTCGACCAACGTCAAGTTCCTCCAGGACATCAGCGCCTACACCCCGGATGCCGGCCTGCCGCGTTATCGCGACGCGGGCGCGCAGTGGCTGGTGCAGCGTGATTTTCATCCGATCCCCGAGCAGGTGATCTGCGTCAACGGCGGCCAGCATGGACTGCTGTGCGCGATGATGGCCCTGCTGCGCGCCGGCGATACGGTGGTCACCGAACAATTGACTTATCCGGGGCTGATCACCGCCGCACGCATGCTGGGTATCCGCCTGATCGGCCTGGAGATGGACGAAGAAGGCGTGCTGCCGAGCGCGCTGGATGAAGTCTGTCGTAATCACCGGGTTTCAGCGCTGTATTGCACGCCGACCATCCAGAACCCGACCACGGCGGTGTTATCCGTGGCGCGCCGCGAAGCCTTGGTGAAGGTGTGCCGGGAACATAATCTGCTGATTCTTGAGGACGAAGCCCACGGCGTATTGGTTGAAGACCGTCCACCGCCCCTCAGCCATTTCGCCCCCGAACGTACGATTTTGATCAGCAGCCTGAGCAAGGCCGTGTCTGCCGGGCTGCGTGTGGGCTATGTGCATGCGCCCCCGGCGCTGGTCAGCCGTATCTCGGCGGCCTTGCGCTCCACCTGCTGGATGGCCACGCCGGTGACCCTGGAACTGGCGACGCAGTGGATCGAAAACGGCACGGCGGAATACCTGCTGCGCCAACAGATCAACGAGATCAGCCGCCGCAAGACCCTGGTGCAGGACTTGTTGGCCGGCCTGGCGTACCGCACCCACCTGAACAGCCCGCACTTCTGGATCGAAGTGCCGGAGCCCTGGCGCGCGTCGGAAATCGAGGCGGAGCTCAAGCAGAATAATTACCTGATCGCCACCGCCGAGGCGTTTGCCGTAGGGCAGACGGCGGTGCCGCAGTTCATTCGGGCGAGTATCTGCAATACCTCGGGCGATGATCAGTTGTTGCGGGCGGGGTTTGATGCATTGGCGACGGCGTTGGGGCAAGGGGGAGGGCGGTTTCACCTATAGCGAGTGGACGTCGATGCTGTGAGCAGGCTCGTTGTGAGCGGGCTTGTCGAATCGTCGCACCGCCCGCGCTGGGCTGCGAAGCAGCCCCAATCAAGATAAATGCGGTGTGTCAGCCAGTTCTCGGTGACTGGTTTAGGGCTGCTGCGCAGCCCAGCGCGGGGCAAGCCCGCTCGCCACAGTAAAACAGTGTCTCAAGGCATTATTTGAAGCGCCGCTCCACACCTTTCTCCACCAGAATCTTCGCCGAAATCTCTTCCACCGAAAAATGCGTGGAATTGATGTGCGCAATATTCTCGCGACGGAACAGATTTTCTACTTCGCGCACTTCGAACTCGCACTGGGCATAACTGGAGTAGCGGCTGTTGGGCTTGCGCTCGTTGCGGATGGCGGTGAGACGGTCCGGGTCGATGGTCAGGCCGAACAGCTTGTGCGAATGGGCGCGCAGCGCGGCGGGCAGCGTCAGGTGCTCCATGTCGTCTTCGGTCAGCGGGTAGTTGGCCGCACGGATGCCGAACTGCATGGCCATGTACAGGCAGGTGGGCGTTTTGCCGCAGCGCGACACGCCGACCAGGATCAGGTCGGCCTTGTCGTAGTAGTGGGTGCGGGCGCCGTCGTCGTTGTCGAGGGCGAAGTTCACCGCCTCGATACGCTCCATATAATTGGAGTTATGCCCAATGGAATGGGACTTTCCGACCGAATAGGAGGAGTGTTCGCTCAATTCCTGCTCCAGCGGCGCCAGGAACGTCGAGAAAATGTCGATCATGAAACCATTCGACGTTGCGAGAATCTCACGGATGTCTTGATTGACGATGGTGTCGAAAATGATCGGCCGAAAGCCGTCTTTTTCAGCCGCCAGATTGATTTGTTGTACCATGGCCCGCGCTTTATCCACGCTGTCGATATAGGGCCGCGTGAATTTGGCGAAGGTATTGTTTTCGAACTGCGCGAGCAGGCTCTGACCCAGGGTTTCGGCGGTAATGCCGGTGCCGTCGGAGATAAAGAAAGCAGATCGTTTCATTTGAGCCCTGGGCCTTAAGCTGATGACGAATCTTGGATATGATAGGCGCGATTTTGCCGTCCCATAGTGGGCCGCATTCTCACTTATTTTCCAGGTCCAGGCCACAAACGCAGGTAATCGCTCCTACGAGCAGCCGGCGTCCTGAGCTTTTCCAACACAGTTAGTGGAGAGATCACCTTGGTAGAGTACGTAGTTTCCCTCGATAAGCTCGGCGTCCATGATGTAGAGCACGTAGGGGGCAAGAACGCATCCCTCGGCGAGATGATCAGTAATCTTGCAGGCGCAGGTGTGTCGGTGCCGGGTGGTTTCGCCACCACGGCCCAGGCCTACCGCGATTTCCTCGAACTGAGCGGCCTCAACGCTCAGATCCACGCCGCGCTGGATGCCCTGGACGTCGATGACGTCAACGCCCTGGCCAAAACCGGCGCCCAGATCCGCCAATGGATCATGGAAGCCGAGTTCCCCGAGAAGCTCAACGAAGAAATCCGCACCGCCTTCGCCACCCTGTCGGCCGGCAACCCGGACATGGCCGTCGCCGTGCGCTCCTCGGCCACCGCCGAAGACCTGCCTGACGCCTCCTTCGCCGGCCAGCAAGAGACTTTCCTTAACATCCGCGGCGTGGAAAACGTGATCCGCGCCGCCAAGGAAGTGTTTGCCTCGCTGTTCAACGACCGCGCCATTTCCTACCGTGTGCACCAGGGTTTCGACCACAAGCTGGTGGCCCTGTCTGCCGGTGTGCAGCGCATGGTGCGTTCGGAAACCGGCACCGCCGGCGTGATGTTCACCCTCGACACCGAGTCGGGCTTCCGTGACGTGGTGTTTATCACCGGCGCCTACGGCCTGGGCGAAACCGTTGTACAAGGCGCGGTCAACCCCGACGAATTCTACGTGCACAAGCACACCCTTGAAGCCGGCCGTCCGGCCATCCTGCGCCGCAACCTGGGCAGCAAGGCCATCAAGATGATCTACGGCGACGAGGCCAAGGCCGGTCGTTCGGTGAAAACCGTGGACGTCGACAAGGCCGAGCGCGCGCGCTTCTGCCTGAGCGACGCGGAAGTCAGCGAGTTGGCCAAGCAAGCGATGATCATCGAAAAGCACTACAAGTGCCCGATGGACATCGAATGGGCCAAGGACGGTGACGACGGCAAGCTGTACATCGTGCAGGCCCGCCCGGAAACCGTGAAGAGCCGTACCTCGGCCAACGTCATGGAACGCTACCTGCTGAAAGAAACCGGCACCGTGCTGGTGGAAGGCCGTGCCATCGGCCAGCGCATCGGCGCCGGCAAGGTGCGGATCATCAAGGATGTGTCCGAGATGGACAAAGTCCAGCCTGGCGACGTACTGGTTTCCGACATGACCGACCCGGACTGGGAACCGGTGATGAAGCGTGCCAGCGCTATCGTGACCAACCGTGGCGGGCGTACCTGCCATGCGGCGATCATCGCCCGTGAGCTGGGGATTCCTGCGGTGGTCGGTTGCGGCAACGCCACCCAACTGCTCAAGGACGGCCAGGGCGTGACCGTGTCCTGTGCCGAAGGCGACACCGGCTTCATCTTTGAAGGCGAGCTGGGCTTCGACATCAAGCAAAACTCCATCGACGCCATGCCCGACCTGCCGTTCAAGATCATGATGAACGTCGGCAACCCGGACCGTGCCTTCGACTTCGCGCAGTTGCCGAATGCCGGTGTGGGCCTGGCCCGCCTGGAGTTCATCATCAACCGCATGATCGGCGTGCACCCCAAGGCCCTGTTGAACTACGACGGCCTGCCGCTGGACATCAAGGAAAGCGTGGACAAGCGCATCGCCGGCTACGACGACCCGGTGGGCTTCTACGTCGAGAAGCTGGTGGAAGGCATCAGCACCCTGGCGGCGGCGTTCTACCCGAAAAAGGTCATCGTGCGCCTGTCGGACTTCAAGTCCAACGAATACGCCAACCTGATCGGCGGCAAGCTCTACGAGCCCGAAGAAGAAAACCCGATGCTGGGCTTCCGTGGCGCCTCGCGCTACATCAGCGAAGCGTTCCGTGACTGCTTCGAGCTTGAATGCCGCGCCCTCAAGCGTGTGCGCAACGAGATGGGCCTGACCAACGTCGAGATCATGGTGCCGTTCGTGCGCACCCTGGGCGAAGCGAGCCAGGTCGTCGACCTGCTGGCCGAAAATGGCCTGTCCCGCGGCGAAAACGGCCTGCGCGTGATCATGATGTGCGAACTGCCGTCCAACGCCATCCTCGCCGAAGAGTTCCTGGAGTTCTTCGACGGTTTCTCCATCGGTTCCAACGACCTGACCCAGCTCACCCTGGGCCTGGACCGCGATTCCGGGATCATCGCCCACCTGTTCGACGAGCGTAACCCTGCGGTCAAGAAGCTGCTGGCCAATGCCATCCAGGCGTGCAACAAGGCCGGCAAGTACATCGGTATCTGCGGCCAGGGCCCTTCCGATCACCCGGACCTGGCCAAATGGCTGATGGAGCAGGGTATCGAAAGCGTCTCGCTGAACCCTGACTCCGTGCTGGAAACCTGGTTCTTCCTGGCGGAAGGCCAAGCGTCCGCCTGAGGTCGCCATGTCAAAAGTGCCGGTCCCCCGTCAGGGTGACCGGCATTCTTATCTGTACAGGGCGGAATCCTTGCGGACGTCGCCCTTTTTTGTGCAAGAGCATTATGCAAAGCAGCAGCAACCTGTTTCCTGTCGCCCTGATCAGCGCTGAGCGTCGTGGCGACCTGAGTGAAGACGTGTATCGCCTCAAGCCCGGTAACAGCCCCGACGGTACCGTCGAGCTGGCGGTGACCCGTTTGGGCCTGGCCGATGTCCCGGAAAACCGGGGCATCCCGGTTATTTTGTTGCACGGCAGTTTTTCCAACCGGCGTTTCTGGTATTCGCCCAAGGGGATCGGCCTGGGCGCCTACCTGGCCCGCCAGGGGTTCGATGTGTGGATCCCGGAAATGCGCGGTCATGGGCTGTCCCGGCGCAACCAGGACTACGCCAGCAACCGCGTCGCCGACTACGCGCGTTACGATCTGCCGGCCATTGGTGCCTTTGTGCGTGAGCAAAGTGCGCAGATTCCCCATTGGATGGGGCATTCTCTCGGCGCTACAACCCTGGCGGCGGCCCTGGGTGGGCAGTACCTTGGCGCGCCGGCAGTGGCCTCGGTGGCACTGTTTGGCTGTCAGGTCAGTCGCAGCCACTGGCCCTTGAAACTTCCTCCAGTGGAGTGGACCGGCCGTCTGCTGTTGAAGCGCTTCGGCGCAGTGTCCGGCTCGCGGCTCAAGCGGGGCCCGGAGGACGAACCGGCCGGCGTGCTGATCGAAGCCATGCGCTGGAATGGCCTGTTCGGTCGCTTTGGCGAGGGTAAGCGCGATTGGTGGAAAGGCCTGGCGGACGTCGATGTGCCGCTGCTGGCCGTCAGCGCGGCGGGCGACCGGCAGGATCCGGACTGGGCGTGCCGTAAGCTGTTCGAGCAGATCGGCTCCGAGCACCGTCAGTACCTGTGCCTGGGGCGCCAGCAAGGGTTTAGCGGTGATTTCGGACATGTGGAAATGCTCGTCAGCAAGGCCGCCCAGGCCGAGGTCTGGCCGCTGGTTGAGCAATGGTTGAACGACCCGCTGACACCTTTATTGGCTGCCAAGCCCGAGGCATTGGTCGTAGTTTGACCCAGGGCTCTGCCAAGGGCGTTTCGCTCGTGTGTGGTTGCGGCTAATATATGACGCGTTAAACGCTTCTGGTCATATTCAGTCGCGCAGTGGTTATTGCGTTGCGATGAAGCGAATGGGATGTTGCGCACCGGCTCCGGCTGGTGCTTCTTTCGAAAGACACTTCTTTGGCGGAAAGGAATTTTTCAATGAACCATTACGTGACCCCCGACCTGTGCGACGCCTACCCGGACCTGGTGCAGGTAGTCGAGCCGATGTTCAGCAACTTCGGCGGCCGAGATTCCTTCGGCGGCGAGATTGTCACCATCAAATGTTTCGAAGATAACTCCCTCGTCAAGGAGCAGGCCGACCAGCCGGGCGCCGGCAAGGTGCTGGTGGTCGACGGTGGTGGTTCCCTGCGCCGCGCGCTTCTGGGCGACATGATCGCCGAGAAAGCCGCGAAGAACGGTTGGGAAGGGTTGGTGATCTATGGCTGCATCCGTGACGTCGATGTGATCGCCCAGACCGACCTTGGGGTACAGGCGCTGGCCAGTCATCCGATGAAAACCGATAAGCGCGGCATCGGCGACCTGAACGTCGTGGTGACATTTGCGGGTGTGACGTTCCGCCCGGGTGAGTACATCTACGCCGACAATAATGGCGTGATCGTCTCGCCAAGCCCGCTGCAGATGCCTGAATAAACCGCAATAACCGACAGGGGTGAGGATGTTCGAGGAAGAAAACGCGCAGTGGGGGCTGGTGCATGCCCTGGTGCTGGACGGTAAAGGCGGTGCGCGTTCGATTGCCCGGACTGAGCTCGACGACTTGCAACTGCAGCCCCAGGAAAGCCTGTGGCTGCACTGGGATCGCAGCCATCCCCAGACCCAGACCTGGCTGCGCAAATCCAGTGGCTTGAGCGAATTCGCCTGTGACCTGCTGCTGGAGGAGAACACCCGCCCACGCCTGTTGCCGCTGCCGGATGCCGAGTTGCTGCTGTTCCTGCGCGGGGTCAACCTCAACCCGGGGGCCGAGCCGGAAGACATGGTCTCGGTACGTATCTTCGCTGCCGCCAGCCGCGTGATCTCCCTGCGTCTGCGCCCGTTGCGCGCCACCGATGAACTGCTGGTGCAGTTGGCGGATGGCAAGGGGCCGAAAACCGCTTCGGAGCTCATCCTTTATATGGCGCAGTACCTGACCAACAAGGTCCAGGATCTGGTCACGGATTTGTCGGAAATCGTCGATGCGGAGGAAGAAAAACTCGATACCGACGAACGGTATACACCTGAACATGGCAGTGTTTTGCAGATCCGTCGCCGAGCGGCCGGGCTCAAGCGTTTCCTGTCGCCGCAGCGGGATATTTTTGCCCAGCTCACGCGGATAAAATTGCCGTGGTTCTGTGACGACGATGCCGACTACTGGAACGAATTGAACAACAGCCTGACCCGCTACCTGGAAGAGCTCGAATTGACCCGGGAGCGCGTGGGGCTTGTGCTTGAGGCCGAAGACCGGCGCTTGAGCGTGCGCATGAACCGCACCATGTACCGCTTCGGGATCATCACGGGAATCTTCCTGCCGATGAGTTTCCTGACCGGTTTGCTGGGTATAAATGTGGGGGGGATACCGTTCTCCGCCAGCCCCTACGGATTCGTGATTGCATGCCTGTTGATGGTCTCGGTGGCACTCGGACAATGGTGGCTGTTTCGACGATTGCGCTGGGTTTGAGCTGAATATGACCTGAACGTAGGAAGGGGCCTATGTGACCCCAGGAATTTTACCCTCGTCTTTTAAAACACTTGCGAGAGGTCTTTATGCACGATCCGTTCGAACAGTCTTTGCGTGACATGCTCAATGCCTCGCCGTCCAACCGTGACGACGATGCCTGCCTGGGCCGCGTATTGAAAACCGCTAACCGCCAGGTGGGCGCGGGTGACCTGTTCGGTCTGCTCGGCCGCTGGATGCCGGCGTTGATGATGGCCCTGAACAACGGTTCGGCCCACGTGTCGCCGGTTTCCCGTCGTAAACCTCTTGCTCGCACTGCTGATAAGGCTGATTGAATATGGAACTTGATCTCTGGACCCAGAGCCTGGTCACCGCGATGACCGCATTGTGGACCAAGGTGGCGAATTTCATCCCCAACCTGTTTGGTGCCCTGGTCCTGGTGTTGCTGGGCTTTGTCGTGGCCAAGCTGCTCGACACCCTGCTGTCCAAATTGCTCGCGAAACTGGGCCTTGACCGCCTGATGGCCGGCACTGGCCTGACCAAGCTGCTGGGCCGCGCCGGGTTGCAGGTGCCGATCTCCACGTTGATCGGCAAGATCGTCTATTGGTTTGTTTTGCTGATTTTTCTGGTTTCTGCGGCGCAATCCCTTGGACTTGAGCGAGTTTCAGCTACGCTCGACATGCTGGCGCTGTATTTGCCGAAGGTTTTCGGCGGCGCGCTGGTGCTTCTCGTAGGCGTTTTGCTTGCTCAACTGGCCAATGGGCTGGTGCGCGGCGCCGCTGAAGGTGTGGGGTTGGATTATGCCGCTGGCCTGGGGCGTATCGCCCAGGGGTTGGTGATCATCATCAGTATTTCGGTCGCGATCAGCCAGTTGGAGGTCAAGACTGACCTGCTCAACCACGTGATCGTCATCGTTTTGATTACCGTTGGTCTGGCCGTTGCGCTGGCCATGGGCTTGGGAAGCCGGGAAATTGCCGGCCAGATTCTCGCGGGAATCTATGTGCGTGAGTTGTATCAGGTTGGGCAACAGGTGCGTGTGGGCGAGGTCGAAGGGCAAATCGAGGAGATCGGCACAGTCAAGACGACGGTGCTGACCGATGACGGCGACCTGGTGTCGCTGTCCAATCGGATTCTCCTCGAGCAGCAGGTCAGTAGCCGCTAACCCGGTAAACCCTGCTAATGTACGCCGCCGCAAGCCCGGCTGACCGGGCTGTAGCGGACATTGACCTGACTGTCGGCACGACTTGTTTTGAATAAAGCCCAAACGCTGTCCACGCGCTATGACCCCCGTGAGCTCTCTGATGAGGAGTTGGTCGCGCGCGCACACACGGAGCTGTTTCACGTAACTCGCGCGTATGAAGAATTGATGCGCAGATATCAACGCACTCTGTTCAACGTTTGTTCAAGGTATTTAGGGAACGATAGAGATGCGGATGATGTCTGTCAGGAAGTGATGCTCAAGGTGCTGTACGGCCTGAAGAACTTCGAGGGCAAATCGAAGTTCAAGACGTGGCTGTACAGCATCACCTACAACGAGTGCATCACGCAGTATCGGAAGGAACGGCGAAAGCGTCGCTTGATGGACGCCTTGAGTCTGGACCCCCTTGAGGAGGCGTCTGAAGAAAAGGCGCCGGCACCCGAGGAGAAGGGCGGACTTGATCGCTGGCTGGTGTATGTGAACCCGATTGACCGGGAAATTCTGGTGCTACGATTTGTCGCAGAGCTGGAGTTCCAGGAAATCGCTGACATCATGCACATGGGTTTGAGTGCTACAAAAATGCGTTACAAGCGTGCTCTAGATAAATTACGTGAGAAATTTGCGGGCGAGACTGAAACTTAGTGCGTGGCAAATATCTCTTACGTGTAGGCAAGTTCTGTTAGACTTGTCGCCGAGTTGTCCCCCGGTTTGTGGGACTGCTTTACAATCACCAGATGGGGATTTAACGGATGAAACTGAAAAACACCTTGGGCTTGGCCATTGGTTCTCTTATTGCCGCTACTTCTTTCGGCGTTCTGGCACAAGGCCAAGGCGCAGTTGAAGGCGAGCTGTTCTACAAGAAGCAGTACAACGATAGCGTCAAGCACATCGAAGACGGCTTCAATCCTGGCGCTCGCATCGGTTACTTCCTGACCGACGACCTGTCCTTGAACCTGTCCTACGACAAGACCAACCACACCCGTTCGAACGACGGTACTGGTAACCAGAAGATCAAAGGCGATACCGGCAGCCTGGTTGCCCAGTATCACTTCGGTCAAGCTGGCGTAGACAGCCTGCGTCCATACGTAGAAGGCGGCTTCGGTCACCAGAGCCGTACCAACGTTCAGGCTGACGGCCACAGCGGTCGCGACCAGACTACCTTCGCTACCGTTGGTACCGGCGTGAAGTACTACTTCACCAACAACCTGTACGCTCGTGCCGGTGTTGAAGCTGACTACGGTCTGGACAACGGCAAGTGGGACTACTCCGCACTGGTTGGCCTGGGCGTGAACTTCGGCGGTAACGCTGGCGCAGCTGCTCCAGCTCCTACCCCAGCACCAGCTCCAGAGCCAACTCCAGAGCCAGAAGCTCCAGTTGCCCAGGTTGTTCGTGTTGAGCTGGACGTTAAGTTCGACTTCGACAAGGCCGTTGTTAAGCCTAACAGCTACGGCGACGTGAAAAACCTGGCCGACTTCATGGCTCAGTACCCAGCTACCAACGTAGAAGTTGCTGGTCACACTGACTCCGTAGGTCCAGACGCCTACAACCAGAAGCTGTCCCAGCGTCGTGCTGACGCTGTTAAGCAAGTCTTGGTTAAAGACGGCGTGGCTCCTAGCCGTGTAACTGCTGTAGGTTATGGCGAATCCCGCCCAGTTGCTGACAACGCAACTGAAGCTGGTCGTGCTGTTAACCGTCGCGTAGAAGCGTCGGTTGAAGCTACCGCTCAGTAATTACTGAGATGTAGAAGAAACCCGGCCTCGGCCGGGTTTTTTTTGCTTGGAATTTGCCTCAGGCGCTGACTGCGGCAGCGACATAAGCCGTCTGCTCGGCGGCCGCAACATGGCCGATCACCAGAATCGCCGGGCTCTTCAAGGCAAATGCCTGTGCGTCTTCGTGCATCCGCGACAGCTCACTGCGGCATTCGCGCTGTTGGAGCAATGAGGCGTTTTCGATCATTGCCACCGGCATATCTGTCGCCATCCCGCCTTCGAGCAATTGCTGGCGAATCTCCTCCAGCTTGGCCACTCCCATATACACCACCAATGTCGTCCCGCCCTCGGCCAATGCGCGCCAATTAAGGCTGCTGTCGTCCTGGGTATGGGCCGTGACCAGGGTCACACCGCGGCTGACGCCACGCAACGTCAGTGGAATCGCGCAATTCGTTGCCCCCGCCAGCCCGGCGGTGATCCCGTTGACCAACTCTACCTCGACGCCGCGTTCGCGCAGCCACACGGCTTCTTCGCCACCGCGGCCGAAAATGCACGGGTCACCCCCTTTCAGCCGCACTACGCACTTGCCTTGGCGGGCGTAACGCAGCATCAGGCGGTGGATAAAGTCCTGCGGGGTCGAGCGGCAGCCGCCGCGTTTGCCGACCGTGATCACCCGTGCCTCCGCGCAGTGCTCCAGCACTGCGGGGTTGACCAGGTCATCGATCAGTACCACATCGGCTTCGTGCAGGGCCCGTACAGCCTTGAGGGTCAACAGCTCCGGATCGCCAGGGCCCGCGCCCACCAGCCAGACTTTTGCGTTCATGGGTTTTTCCTCGTCTAGAGCTGACGTCAGTTGTGAAAGAGTGAATACAGAAGAATCAGGTTGATCAGCATCGAGACCAGGCCCAAGGTGCGCCAGACCTTCAATGGTTCGCGCTCCAGCAGGGGCCTGGGGCGGATGCTCAGCTCCTGGCGGTCGGCCTGTTCCAGCACCAGCAGCCATTCCTCGGCGGTTTCATAGCGATGCGCCGGCTGTGCAGCCACGGCGCGCTCCAGGCTCAGGGGGAGCCAATCGGGGAGATCCGGGCGATAGCGGCTGGCGCTGACAGCCTGGGCAAATCGAGGCCGTTGGAAGGCTTCGATTTCCCCGTAGGGGTAATGCCCGGTCAACAGGTAATACAAGGTGACGCCTACGCTGTACAAATCCTGCTGGGCTGTCGGACGGTCGCCATTGAACGCTTCGGGCGCGATAAAGCTCGGGGTGCCGGGCAGTACGTGGGCCCGGTCCTCGGAAAGACCGGGGCAGTAGGCCAGACCGAAATCCAGCACGCGCAATTCACCGTCATCCCCCAGCAGCAGGTTTTCCGGCTTGATGTCGCGGTGAAGGATCTGCCGTCGGTGCAGCATGCCGACTGCGCGCAGCAAACGCTCGGCGACGGACTGCCATTGCGCCAGGGGCAATGGGCCCTGGTACTGGAACAGCTCGGCCAGGGTTTGCCCCGGATATTCCCGCATGACGTAGTACAAATGCTGGCGCCCGCTGGCGGCGTGCACCTCAGGAAAGGCACGCCCGGCTACCCGTCGCAAAAACCACTCTTCCGACAGTAATGCCTGGCCGGCGTCGCTGTCGTCGTCGCGGCTCAGTGGCAAGGTTTTCAGCAGCCAGGGTTGCTGTTGGGCATCGCGCACCCGGTACAGCAACGACTGCCTGCTTTGCGCCAGCACGCTGTCCACCTGCCAGCCTTCAAAGCGTTGCCCGGATTTCAGTAGCGGTGGCAAGGGCCATTGCTGCAATTGCACCAGGGCGTCGCCGAGGGTGGCGGCGCCAAGCGTGTCGATGCGCACCAGCAAGGCGCTGGCATTGTCCTGGCTGCCCGCCAGGTGTGCGGCATTGACCAGCGTGGTGACCGCCAGGTCCAGGTCGGTTTGTTCGCGCAGGATCGCGCTGATGCTGTGATCGCCCAGGGTGGCCCAGACGCCGTCGCTGAGCAGCAGGAAGCACTCACCTTCGCGCAATTGACCGTCGAGAAAATCCAGCACCAGGTGCTGATCCAGGCCGAGGGCACGCTTGAGTACGTGCTGCATGCCCGGTTGTTCCCACACATGGTCTTCGCTGATGCGCTGCAACTCACCGTCCAGCCAGCGATACGCCCTGCAATCACCGACATGGGCCAGGGTGAAACGCTGGCCGCGAAAGACCAGGGCACTGAGGGTGGTCAGCAACGGCTGGCCGCCGCCATTGGCCTGCAACCAGCGGTTTTGCGCCAGCAGCAAGCGCTCCAATGCCTGTGCCACACCCCAGGTTTGCGGCGTGGCGTAGTAGTCCAGGGCCAGGGCCTGCAAAGTCGAGCGTGCGGCCAGTCCGCCGTCGGCGCACTGGCTCACACCGTCGGCCATGGCGCACAGGTAACCTTTGCTCGCCGCCAGTTCCGCTGCGGGGGTGACGACCCGCAGCGCATCCTGGTTTTCCGCCCGTGGGCCGATGGCGCTGGCGTGGGCGACGCTCAGTTGCAGGCTCATCAGACGCGTGCAGCGGTCACTGCGGCCGAACCCCATGTGGTTCTCCAGCGACGCTTGACGCCATGCAGGCCGAACCAGGCCAGTACGCCCAGGCTGGCGAACAGCCACAAGGCCAGTTGATAGCTGCCAGTGCTCTGCTTGATCGCGCCCATGCCCGCGGCCAGGGCGAAACCGCCGATGCCGCCGGCCATGCCGATCAAGCCGGTCATCACACCAATCTCACGCCGGAAACGCTGTGGCACCAACTGGAACACCGCGCCATTGCCCGCACCCAGGCCGAGCATGGTGCAGACGAAGAGCGCCAGTGCCGCATAGGAGCTGGGCAGGTTGAAACCCACCGCCGCAATGCAGATCGCCGCGACGCTGTACATGCCGAGCAAGGTGCGGATTCCGCCGAAACGGTCGGCCAGGGCGCCGCCCAGTGGGCGCATCAGGCTGCCACCGAACACGCAGGCGGCGGTGTAGTAGCCGGCAGTCATGGGGCTCAGGCCGTATTGGTCGTTGAAATAACCGGGCAGGGCGCTGGCCAGACCGATAAAACCGCCGAAGGTCACGCTGTAGAAGAACATGAACCACCAGCTGTCGCGGTCGCCCAGGGCCTTGAAGTAATCGGCCATGGACTTGGCTTTCGGCCGCTCGGGTGCGTTGCGTGCCAGCCAGGCGAAGACGATCAGCGTCAGGATCAGTGGAATCAGCGCAAAGCCGAACACATTGCTCCAGCCAAACGCCGCCGCCAGCACCGGGGCCAGCAACGCCGCGAACACCGTGCCCGAGTTGCCGGCACCGGCGATGCCCATGGCCTTGCCCTGGTGTTCGGCCGGGTACCATTGGGACGCCAGCGGCAGCGCCACCGCAAAGGATGCGCCGGCCATGCCGAGGAACAGTCCCAGCAACAAGGCTTGTTCGTAGCTGTGAATCCCCAGTTTCCAGGCGCTGAACAAGGCGACGATCACAATCACCTGGCCAATCAGCCCGGCGGTCTTGGGCGACAGCTTGTCCGCCAGCATGCCCATCAGGAAGCGCAGCACCGCGCCGGCCAGGATCGGCGTCGCCACCATCAGGCCGCGTTGTTGGGTGGTCAGGTGCAGGTCGGCGGCAATCTGCACCGCCAGGGGGCCCAACAAATACCAGACCATGAAGCTCAGGTCGAAATACAGGAACGCGGCAAACAGGGTCGGGGTGTGCCCGGATTTCCAGAAGCTTGATTTCATCACGCACCTCAACGGTTGGGAGTCTTGTAAGAAGGCCTGGTGATGGAGCCGCCGGCTGAGGCCGCCCCACCGGCCCCGTGCTACCGGGGCCAAAACAAAAAAACGCCGCCACCGGGTTCGCAAGGGCAAACCGGGTGTGCGACGTCTTTGTCGTGAAGGGGCAACCGCCGTTGGTTACCTGTGGTGATTACTTGGCAAGTCCTGTGCCAACCTGTTGTTTCGGGTGTTCAGCCGAGCAGTTCACTCATGGCGATGATCTGCTCCGCCACCTGGATCAGTTTCTGCTGGCGGCTCATGGCCTGGCGGCGCATCAGGGTGTAGGCCTCTTCCTCATTGCAGGCCTTCATTTTCATCAGCATGCCCTTGGCCAACTCGATGCGCTTGCGCTCGGCCAACTGTTGGTCACGGGCCTGGAGCTGGGCGCGCAAGGCCTGGTCGCTCTCGAAGCGAGCCATGGCCACGTCGAGGATCGGTTGCAGGCGCTGCGCCTGAATGCCTTCGACGATGTAGGCGCTGACCCCGGACTTGATGGCCTGGCGCATCACGTCGGGGTCGTGCTCGTCGGTAAACATTACGATGGGCCGGGGCTGGTCGCGGCTGACCAGTACCACTTGCTCCATCACATCGCGGCCCGGTGACTCGGTATCGATCAGGATGACGTCCGGGCGCACCGTTTCGACGCGCGCAGGCAGGTCGATGGTCAGGCCGGATTCATCGATCACTTCAAAGCCAGCCTCGATCAGCGCTGTCCTCAGGCGGCCGACTTTGCGTGGCGTGTCGTTGATCAACAGGATTCGCAGCATGGACATCCTCCTGTCAGCGCAAGGCTTGGCGGCTGGTAGGGTCCGCCATGGCATGCAGGCGGAAGCTGCGCGCGTAGCCGGCGGGATCCGAGCCGTCCCAGATCTTGCCGTCGATCAGTTGACTGCTGCGCATGTCCTGGCCGTTGTCGCCGAGGCCCAGTGCCTCGGCGGCCTGACGATACAGCGCCAGCTGTTGCACTTGGCGCGCAACGCCGAGGTAATCAGGGTCTTCGCGCAACAGGCCCCAGCGTCGAAACTGGGTCATGAACCACATGCCATCGGAGAGGTAGGGCAGGTTGACCTCGCCATCGGCAAAAAAACGCAGGGCGTGGGGGTCCTGCCATTGGTTGCCCAGGCCGTCGTCATAGGCGCCCAGCAAACGCGGCTCGATGCAGTCGAGCGGGGCATCGAGGTACTCGCGGCCACTGAGCAATTGTGCGGTGGAGCGGCGGTTTTCGGTGTTTTGCTCGATAAAGCGGCTGGCCTCGAGGATCGCCATCACCAGCACGCGGGCGGTGTTGGGGTACTGGTCGACAAACGCCTGGGTGCAGCCGAGCACCTTTTCCGGATGGTTCGGCCAGATCGCCTGGGTGGTCGCCAGGGTAAAGCCCTGGTGTTGCTTGACTGCACTGGCGCACCAGGGCTCGCCGACGCAAAAGCCATCGATACGCCCGGCCTGCAGGTGCGCGAGCATTTGCGGGGGCGGTACCACGACGCTGTCCACATCCTGTAGCGGATGAATGCCTTGGCTCGCCAGCCAGTAGTACAACCACATGGCGTGAGTGCCTGTGGGAAAGGTCTGGGCGAAAGTCAGTTTTGTTCGGCTTTGGTGCACGTGGCGGTCCAGCGCCTCAGGAGTGACCACGCCCTGCTGTTGCAGGCTGCGGGACAGGTTGATGCTTTGGCCGTTCTGGTTCAGCCCCATCAAGACTGCCATGTCGGTAGGTGCGACGCCGCCGATGCCCAGGTGCACGGCATAGACCAGCCCGTACAGGCTGTGGGCGGCGTCCAGTTCGCCGCTGACCAGTTTGTCCCGCAGGTTGGCCCATGAAGATTGGCGCTTGAGGTTGAGGGTCAAGCCATAAGGCTGGGCGAAACCTTGGGTCGCTGCCACCACCAGGGATGCGCAATCGCTCAAGGCCATGAAGCCCAGGTCAAGGCTGCTCTTTTCCGGCGCATCACTGCCGTTGACCCAGGCCAGCGGGTCGTTCGTCGGGCTGTTGCCAACCGAATCGTTCATCAACACCTACCTTTTCTTTCACAAAAAAGCGTCGTTCCCTCAGATGGCGATGCAAGGCCATTGCGGGTAACGACGCCTTTGTCCGTAAGCCCGCTCCGCCGTTGGTGCGCGCCTTGATACGGAGTCCGTAGCAAGGCACATGCCACGGGCCGATGGGCGCCGCCAGCCGTCAACTTTTCATCAAGATTGAAACTCGGCTGCCTCTCAGTATGGCCGCTTCTTACTGCCAGGCCGCCCAGGAAATCCCAGGTGTACGCTCACTTTTCCGTAACAACTCCCTGTCTCTGGCTGCTGCTTGCCGCGCTGATGCTGGGAAGTGCCGGTGCCCGGGGCGAAACCTACCAGGCGCAGGACGAGAGCCTGCATACCGTCTTTACCGCCTTGTCCGTGCCCATGGGCCTGCCCATCGTCGTGAGCGGTGAAGTGGCGCGCATACGCATCAGCGAGGTCATTGACCTCGCTATGCCGCTGCACGCCCTGGAGACGCTTGCGTTGCAGTACGGCTTGATCTGGTACAGCGACGGCCAGGCGCTCTACCTCTACAACGCCAGCGAGGCAAAACGTTCGGCAGTGGTGCTGCGGCATATATCTGTCGAGCGGTTTCGTGGCCTCATGCGCCGTTCGGGTCTTGATGAGACGCGCTACCCCCTGCGCGTGAGCGGGGCACACACATTCGATGTATCCGGGCCACCTCATTATGTCGACCACGTTTTGCGCCTGGCCCAATTGATGGATCGCGAGCGTGCTGAATTACAGGTAGGTAACCAGGCGTTTGCTGTCGTTCAGGTACTCAACACCCACGTGGCAGACCGCGGCTATGCCATGGGTGACGAAAAGGTCACGGTGCCGGGAATCGCGTCGACGATCGAAACCCTGTTGGGTTCTGAACAGAAGGGACCGCTGGCCGACAAGAACCTGGTGGTGATCGCATACCCGGATACCAATAGCCTGCTGATCAAGGGTAAACCTGCGCAGTTGGGGTTCATCGAGCGCCTGGTGGCGGAGTTGGACGCGCCCAAGCGGTCTATCGAAGTCTCGCTATGGATGGTGGACGTGGACCGTGACGAACTGAAAAAGCTGGGCTTTGACTGGGACAAGGATGGGAAGGCCCAGGCCACGCGCATTCTGGAGCCGATGGACGATAACCGCGTGATGGCGCAAATCGCCACGCTGGAGCGCCGGCGGCGAGCAAGGGTGATGACGTTGCCGGTGATTCTCACCCAGGAGAATGTGCCGGCCATGTTCCAGGATAACCACACCTTCTACCTGCCTGCTCCCGGAGCCGACCATGCTGATTGGAAGCCCGTGCAATACGGCTCCCAGGTCAGCGTACTGCCGCGTTTTGCCGAAGCGAACCAGATCGAGATGCTGCTCCATGTCGAGGATGGTCGACAATTGAGCCAGGCGGGGCGGCGCGGCAAACCGACCGCGGTCGGACGGGTGAGTGCCAGCAGTGTGGTGAGGGTCGCGCAGGGCAAGCGCCTGTGGCTGGGAGCGTTCAGCCGTGAGGCGCATGAGCCGGGACGCAGCACCGCTCCAGCCGGCCCGGCCAAGGTTCGCCTGTTTGTCATTCAGGCCCGGGCCGCGGGTAGCGAGTTGAAGGCGTTGGCCACAGGCGTGGGCGCACCACCGTTGAGTGCGGCGCAATACGAGCGCGTGCAACGTGCGTTTGTACGCCCGGGTCGCGATAGCTCTCCGTGAATAAGGTGTTGACCCATGCATTTGGAAATTCTTCTACAGGAACAACTGATCAGCCGCAGGCGCCTGGCAGCCTTTGCTGCTGGAAAGGTGCTGCCATTGTCGCCGGGCATCATCCACTGCGTGGAAGTTCGGGTTAATGGCCGGTTGCTCGCATTGGGCGAGTTGGTGCAACTGGAGGATCGGTTGGGTGTTGAGTTGCACGAGGTCTATAAATGGGGGAGCGCCTGACGTATGTGGGTGAAGTGTCTTACAGGGTGTTGCTAAAAAGCGTCGGCTGTATGGGGTTTTTCCTAGCGTGGGCTGCAAGGTGGTTTTTTATAGTCGTGATGTGGGCACAAGAGCCAGTACTGGAAAATAAGGACTTCAATGTCAGTAGTCGGATGTCGAGGTAGATATGGCCGTCGTGAATGATGAGTTGACGACGTCCCTGCTCTTTTCCCAGTGGACGCTGCATGGCGATGGTCGCCTGACCGGCGACGGCAGCGACGTCCAGTTGCCACCCAAGGAGCTGCATGTTTTGCGGCTGCTGTTGGTCTCTGGCGGTGTACTGATGACCAAGGATCGTTTGCTCGAGTTGGCCTGGCCCCAGGGGGAGGTCGCCGAGGAGTCGCTGACCCGTTGCATTTATTCGCTGCGCAAGCATCTTGGCGCTGACAAAGGCTTTATCAAGACCATTTATGGTCGCGGGTATCGCTTTACATGCCCGGTGAAGGCTGAGCGAGCAGGGCCCGGGCCTATGGATACCCTGCCGCATGTGTGTTCGGCCTGTGGACAAGTCAGTCATGGCTGAGTTCTGGCGCCGGCTGCTGTGGCTTGGCCTGGTGACGAGCGGCAATCAGGCACTGGCCTATTGCTGGGAGGAAACCGCCCATCGCTACGATATCGAGCCGGAGTTGCTACAGGCTATCGCCGCCGTGGAGTCGGATTTTCGCCCGGATGCGATGAACTACGCCAACGGTAACGGCACACGGGATATCGGCCTGATGCAGATCAACAGTATCCATTTGCCTCGCCTGCTCAAGCTGGGTATCACCGAGGAAAGGTTGTTGAGTGAGCCTTGCCTGTCGGTGGAAGTCGGGGCGTCCATACTGGCCGAGTTTATCCAGCGCTTTGGCTACAACTGGACGGCGGTGGGGTCCTACAATGTCGGGCCCGGCTCCGGCCCTGAGCGCGACGCGTTGCGCACGCGCTATGCGGAAAAAATCTGGGCACGTTATGAGGCCCTGGTACAGCAACGCTACTGACGTTTGGGCGGCGCGCCTCGCGTGCACCCCGCCACCCCGCTATAATCGCCGCCACCTTTCGCCGCCATCCGAGTCTAGCCCGCCCATGTATACCCTGGCCCGCCAGCTGTTGTTCAAACTCTCCCCGGAAACCTCCCACGATCTGTCCCTGGACCTGATCGGTGCCGGTGGCCGCCTGGGGCTCAATGGCCTGGTATGCAAGGCGCCGGCGAAAACGCCGGTGTCGGTGATGGGGCTCGACTTCCCCAACCCGGTCGGACTGGCTGCCGGCCTGGACAAGAACGGTGCGGCCATCGATGGCTTCGCGCAGTTGGGTTTCGGTTTTGTGGAGATCGGCACCGTGACGCCGAGACCGCAACCGGGCAACCCCAAGCCGCGTATCTTCCGCCTGCCGGAAGCCGAGGCGATCATCAATCGCATGGGGTTCAACAACCTGGGCGTCGATCATCTGCTGTCGCGCGTCGAGGCCGCAAAGTACAAGGGCATCCTCGGCATCAATATCGGCAAGAACTTCGACACGCCGGTCGAGCGCGCAGTGGATGACTACCTGATCTGCCTGGACAAGGTCTACGCCCACGCCAGCTATGTCACCGTCAACGTCAGCTCGCCCAACACCCCGGGCCTGCGCAGCCTGCAGTTCGGCGATTCGCTCAAGCAACTGCTCGAAGCCCTGCGCCAACGCCAGGAAGACCTGGCCGTGCGCCATGGCAAGCGTGTGCCGCTGGCAATCAAGATCGCCCCGGACATGAGTGACGAAGAAACCGTGCTGGTGGCCCAGGCCCTGGTGGATGCGGGCATGGATGCGGTCATCGCGACCAACACCACCCTCAGCCGTGTCGGCGTCGAAGGGTTGGCCCATGGCGATGAAGCGGGCGGCCTGTCGGGGGCGCCAGTGCGTGACAAGAGCACTCATATCGTCAAGGTGCTGGCCGCTGAGCTGGCCGGGCGTTTGCCGATCATCGCGGTGGGCGGCATCACCGAAGGCAAGCATGCAGCCGAGAAGATCGCTGCGGGTGCCAGCCTGGTGCAGTTGTACTCGGGTTTTATTTACAAAGGCCCGGCGCTGATCCGCCAGTCAGTGGATGCAATTGCGGCCTTGCGCGTGTAGGAGCGAGGGGGACGCCTAGTTCTTGCTCGCGAAGAACCCGAGGGCGCCGCGTTAAGCCAGATGCGCAGCGCTATCGTTGACGTTCTTCGCGAGCAAGAACTAGGCGTCCCCCTCGCTCCTACGGTAGTCCTCATTATTCTCAGGCCAATAAAAAGGGCTCCTTAAGAGGAGCCCCTGGGCCGAAGCCCGCCGCCTGGATAGGGCGTGCGTGGTTAAGTCGCTACATATTCGAGGTGGTGTCGGAATTAAATGCCCTTGATTAGCCGACGGCGTGAAGTTCGTTGAGTCTGTGGATTCCCGCAGTGCCAGTCATACCGTCCCAGTTGTCGCCGCGTCCTTCTCGCCAGCCGTTGATCCAGGCTTGGCGTACCGACGGTAGAGTAAATGGGCAAAGCTCACGGGATTTGCCATGAACGCCATATTGATATCCGCGTAAAAATGCTCTTTCCAACGGATCACGCTTAAGTCTTCTCATAGGGTGTTTCCCTCACTTGTTGACTGTCTTGATATCCTTCGGCCTCGTCTGAGGCCGGGCAGAGTTTTTCTGCCGTTGGTGGGCTCGCTGCCGGCGTGGCGAGCCTAGGTGTCGGCGTCGTTACGGCGCCAACCTGTGTTGAGTTCTAACCAATAGGTCACATGGATTCAATGATCGTTTTGTCATAAGCACGTAACGATAACGATGCTATAGCCATAAGCTGGGATGGCTTTTCGCCCCATTTGTTGGGCAAAGCCAGCTATGATGCACCCTGCAAAGAGGATGGGTTTAATCCTTTAGTGAGAATGTCCTTCTGTTGCTGTCGGTTATTATTCGACGAAGGGTCGGAATATTTCTTTTTGTTGCGTCAAATTCTCTCTCTGCCCCGTCAATAAAGGCTCCAAGGCCCGTCAGACGGGGTGGAACGGCACATTCGTGCCACGCGAGCACTCTTCAAGAAAAGTGCTTGATTGAAAACCGAGCCGGCGATGCGTCGCCCGTTCACTTATTGCTGAAAAGCCTGGAATGCCCCATGTCGGACCGTTTTGAACTCTTCCTCACCTGCCCCAAGGGCCTCGAAGGCCTGCTGATCGAGGAAGCCGTCGGGCTTGGCCTTGAGGACGCCCGCGAGCACACCTCGGCCGTGCGCGGCATGGCCGACATGGAAACCGCTTATCGCCTGTGCCTCTGGTCGCGCCTGGCCAACCGTGTGTTGCTGGTGCTCAAGCGCTTCCCGATGAAGGACGCCGAAGACCTCTACCACGGTGTGCTGGATATTGAATGGGCCGATCACATGGTTTCTGACGGTACCCTGGCGGTGGAATTCAGCGGTCACGGCTCAGGCATCGACAACACCCACTTCGGCGCGCTGAAGGTCAAGGATGCGATCGTCGACAAGCTGCGCACCCCGACCGGCGAACGCCCGTCCATCGACAAGATCAACCCGGACCTGCGCATCCACCTGCGCCTGGACCGTGGCGAAGCGATCCTGTCCCTTGACCTGTCCGGCCACAGCCTGCACCAGCGCGGCTACCGCCTGCAGCAGGGCGCCGCGCCGTTGAAGGAAAACCTCGCGGCGGCGATCCTGATTCGTGCCGGCTGGCCGCGCATTGCTGCCGAAGGCGGCGCGCTGACTGACCCGATGTGCGGCGTGGGCACCTTCCTGGTGGAAGGCGCGATGATCGCCGCCGACATGGCACCTAACCTGAATCGCGAATTGTGGGGCTTCACCACCTGGCTCGGCCACGTCCCGGCGCTGTGGAAAAAACTCCACGCCGAGGCCACTGAACGCGCGGCCATCGGCATGAACAAGCCGCCGTTGTGGGTGCGGGGCTACGAAGCCGACCCGCGCCTGATCCAGCCCGCCCGAAACAACATCGAGCGCGCCGGCCTGAGCCACTGGATCAAGGTGTACCAGGGCGAAGTCGGCACCTTCGAGCCGCGCCCGGACCAGAACCAGAAAGGCCTGGTGATCTGCAACCCGCCCTACGGCGAGCGTTTGGGTGACGAAGCCAGCCTGTTGTACCTCTACCAGAACCTCGGCGAGCGCCTGCGCCAGGCCTGCATGGGCTGGGAAGCGGCGGTGTTCACCGGCGCGCCGGACCTGGGCAAGCGCATGGGGATCCGCAGCCACAAGCAGTATTCGTTCTGGAACGGCGCATTGCCGTGCAAGTTGCTGCTGATCAAGGTCAACCCGGATCAGTTCGTCACCGGCGAGCGCCGTACCCCGGAACAGCGCCAGGCCGAACGTGAGCAGGCGGTTTACGACCAGGCCCCGGCCGAGCCGCAGGAGCGCCAGTACAACAAGAACGGCAACCCGATCAAGCCCGCCCCGGCCCCCGTGGTCGAGCAGGCGCGCCTGAGCGAAGGTGGGCAGATGTTTGCCAACCGCCTGCAAAAGAACCTCAAGCTGCTGGGCAAGTGGGCCAAGCGTGAAGGGGTGGATTGCTACCGCGTATACGACGCCGATATGCCTGAATACTCCATGGCCATCGACCTGTACCACGATTGGGTCCACGTGCAGGAATACGCTGCGCCAAAATCCATCGATCCGGAAAAAGCCTCGGCCCGCATGTTCGACGCCCTGGCGGCCATTCCCCAGGCGCTGAACATCGACAAGAGCCGCGTGGTGGTCAAGCGTCGCGAGCGCCAGAGCGGTACCAAGCAATACGAGCGCCAGAGTGCCCAGGGCAAGTTCACCGAGGTCAGCGAAGGCGGCGTGAAGCTGCTGGTCAACCTCACCGACTACCTGGACACCGGTCTGTTCCTCGACCACCGTCCGATGCGCATGCGTATCCAGAAGGAAGCGGCCGGCAAGCGTTTCCTCAACCTGTATTGCTACACCGCCACCGCCAGTGTGCACGCAGCCAAGGGCGGCGCGCGCAGCACCACCAGTGTCGACCTGTCCAAGACCTACCTGGACTGGGCACGTCGCAACTTCTCGCTCAACGGTTTTTCCGACAAGAACCGCCTGGAGCAGGGCGATGTGATGGCCTGGCTGGAGGCCAGCCGCGATGAGTTCGACATGATCTTCATCGACCCGCCGACCTTCTCCAACTCCAAGCGCATGGAAGGCATCTTCGACGTGCAGCGCGACCACGTGCAGTTGCTTGACCTGGCCATGGCGCGCCTGGCACCGGGTGGCGTGCTGTACTTCTCGAACAACTTCCGCAAGTTCCAGTTGGAGGACAATCTCAGCGAACGCTATGCGGTCGAGGAAATCAGCGACAAGACCATCGATCCGGATTTTGCGCGTAATGCGAAGATCCACCGGGCGTGGAAAATCACTGCTCGCTGATCGCCGCCACGAAAAAGCCGCAAGCCTGGACTATTCCGGGCTTGCGGCTTTTTTACGCTGGTCAAACCCTGGGCCGATGGCTATAACTTAAGGCCTAGCCAAAGTGACACCCCCCGCACGCTGGCGTTGTGAGTGTTGCCTATGCCGTTGCAAGCCGTTCGCCCGAAAATCCTAGGCTTTATCAGTGAACAGGCGTCGGCTTGGCTGGTGGCGTTGGTGGTGTTATTGGCAGGTTTTGCGCTGACGGCCATCGTCGCCTGGGCGGCCTCCGACCTCTATCAGCAACAGGTTCGCCAGCGCTTTCAGTTGCTGGTCAACGAGCGTTACAGCCGCTTGCAGGAACGTTTCGAGGATCAGGAACAACGCCTGAACAGCCTGCGGCGGTTCTTCGTCAACTCCGATGTTGTGTCCCGCGAGGAGTTCGACGGGTTTGCCCAGCCGTTACTGTTGCGCGCCCGGGCCTACGCCTGGGCACCCCGTGTGTTTCGCGGACAGCGCAGCCAATTTGAACAAGAGGTGTCCCGCCTGCGTGGGGTACCCTTTGTTATCCGTGAACTTAATAGCGCCGGCGAACTGGCCCCGGCGCCCGAGCGTGATGAATACGTTCCGGTGCTCTACAGCCAGACTCAAAGCCTGCTGGGGTCGCCCCTGGGTTTTGATCTGTTGGCCCAGCCCCTGCGGCGCTCGACCCTTGAGCGGGCGCAAAAGAGCGGCAAGCTGGCGGTGTCCCAACCGATGCAGTTGGTGGGTGTCGAGCCGGCTTATGCCACTGGTGTATTACTGGTCGCGCCGGTGAGTCACCTGCCCACGTCCGAGCCGTCCCCAAATGAGCCATACGGTTACGTAATGGCGGTGATCAGCATGCGCCAGTTGGTCGCCGAGGGCTTGCCAAAAGCGGAGCGGGACAACCTGGTGATGCAGATCGTCGACACCTCCGACCTGCAAAAGCGCGTGCTCTTCGAGTCCGGCAATGCCGTGGCCAACAGTGACCTTGCTGGCGCGCGTCGCCTGACCCTGGGCGATCATGTGTACGCCCTGAGCCTGCGCCCGAGCAAGGTGTTCGAGCAGGCCAACTATTCCTCGCTGTCCACGATCCTGACCATGGGTAGCCTACTCAGCCTGCTGCTCAGCGCCTTGCTCTATGTGCTGGTGAGCCAGCGCCAGCGTGCGTTGAAACTGGTGGAGCAACGCACTGTGCAGTTGCGCTTGCGTGAGCAGGAGCTACGTGGTGCCCATGGCCAGTTGCGCAGCGTACTCAACGCCGCTACCCAAGTGGCGATCATTGCCACTGACCTGCGCGGTGTGATCAACACCTTCAACGCCGGTGCCGAGCAGATGCTGGGGTACGAGGCCGACCAGGTGGTGGGCAAGCTGACCCTGGAAAGCCTGCACTTGGCGTTGGAGCTGGAGGCACGTTCCGCGAGCCTGAGCGTGACCTTGGGCAAGCGTATCCCGGCGAGCCAGGCGATGCTGGTGGAAAGCCCCGACAACCTGCACGAAGCCCGGGAGTGGACCTTGGTCCGCCAGGATGGCAGTCAGTTGATTGTGAACATGTTGGCCACCGTATTGCTGGATGACCATGGTCTGTGGATCGGTCACCTCGCGATTTACCTGGACGTCACCGAGCAGAAACGCGCTTACGAGGCCCTGGCGGCGCGGGACCGCCTGCTCAAGAAACTCAGTGCCCACGTACCCGGGGGGATCTTCCAATTCACCCTGGAACCCCAGGATAACTGGCGCTTTATCTACGCCAGCGACGGCATGCGCGATATCTATGAAATCGAGGTCAGCGCGTTGCAGCGGGACGCGACGAAGGTCTTCGAGCGAATCCACCCGCTGGACGCGGAACGGGTGCGGGCCTCGATTCGCCTGTCGGCATTGCAGTTGAGCCACTGGCGCGAAGAGTACCGGGTGCAGTTGCCGCAACGGGGGTTGCGCTGGATTCGCGGCGAGGCCACCCCGGAAGAGTTACCGGGGGGCGGTACGCTGTGGCATGGCTATGTGTCGGACATTTCGGACTTGAAGCGGGTTGAAGAGGAGCTGCGCGCGCTGTCCATCACAGATTCCCTGACCGGGATTCACAACCGTCGCTATTTCCAGGACCGCCTCAGGACCGAGATGGCGAGACTCAACCGGACCAGTGGGGCGCTGTCGGTGATCATGCTCGATATCGATCATTTCAAGCGTATCAACGACCAGCACGGGCATGCGGTTGGCGACGGGGTGTTGCAGGAGTTATGCAGGCGCATCAGTCAGCGTCTGCGCCGCACCGACGTGTTCTGCCGCCTGGGGGGCGAGGAATTCATGGTGCTGTGCCCCAATACCGATGGCGAGCAGGCTTATGGCCTGGCCATGGAGTTGTGGCAATCCCTGCGTAACCTGCCGATGGAGCCTGTGGGCATCGTCACCGCCAGCTTTGGTGTGGCCAGCTGGCGGGTGGATGAAGGCATTGATGGCCTGTTGTTGCGTGCCGACTCGGCGGTGTACGTGGCCAAGCAGGCGGGCAGGGACCGGGTGGAGGCCGAGAGGGCGCGGGCCTGATGCTCGCTCCTATAGGACGGGAGCCGCCGCCGCCAGTTTTGGCTGGCGGTACAGATCCAGCAGCACCTGGTCCAGCACCGACGACGCGCCCCACGGCTTCGGATCGTTGAGGATCGCCACCACCGCCCAGGTGTTGCCGTTGTTGTCGCGGCTGAACCCGGCAATGGCGCGCACGGTATTCAAGGTACCGGTCTTGACGTGGGCTTCGCCGCGCATGGCGGTGGTCTTCAGGCGTTTGCGCATGGTGCCGTCGGTGCCGGCGATCGGCATCGAGCTGATGTATTCCGCAGCGTAGGGGCTTTTCCAGGCGGCTTGCAGCATGGCGGCCATTTCGCGGGCGCTGACCCGTTCGGCACGGGACAGGCCCGAACCGTTCTCCATCACCAGGTGTGGCGCGGTGATGCCTTTCTTCGCCAGCCACTGGCGCACCACACGTTGCGCGGCCTTGGCATCGTCGCCGTCGGCATCGTTGCGGAACTGCGCGCCCAGGCTCAGGAACAATTGCTGGGCCATGGTGTTGTTACTGTATTTATTGATGTCGCGGATGATTTCCGCCAGGTCCGGCGAAAAGGCGCGGGCCAGTACCTTGGCATCCTTGGGCACCGGTGCCTGGATATCGCGGCCCTGGATGCTGCCGCCCAGTTCCTGCCAGATCGCCCGTACCGCGCCAGCGGTGTAGGTGGCGTGGTCCAGCAACGACAGATAAGTCTGCGAGCTGCAGCCATCGGCCAATTGGCCGCTGACGGTGACCGTCATACTGCCATCGGCGCCTGTGACCGGGTTGTAGCGTACGTCGCCGGTGCACTGCTTGGCGTTGGAGGCCTTGACCTGGTTGTCGATGCGGATGCTGGCAATCGGCGGCTCGACCGAGACGAGCACGCGCCCCGAATCGTTACGGGTCACAAAGCGCAGGGCCTTGAGGTTGACCAGCAGGGCGTCGGGCTTGACCAGGAACGGTTTGTTCTCGTCGTTGCCGTCATCATTGAATTCCGGCAACTGCGGTTGGTTGAAGAAACTGCGGTCCAGCACCAGGTCACCGGTGACTTGCTGCACGCCATTGGCCCGCAGGTCGCGCATCAGCAGCCAGAGTTTTTCCATGTTCAGCTTGGGGTCGCCGCCGCCCTTGAGGTACAGGTTGCCGTGCAACACGCCACCGCTGAGGGTGCCGTCGGTGTAGAACTCGGTTTTCCACTGGTGGTTGGGGCCGAGCATTTCCAGGGCCGCATAGGTGGTGACCAGTTTCATGGTGGAAGCCGGGTTTACCGAGACGTCGGCGTTGAATACCGTGGGGGTGCCGGGGCCGTTCAGCGGGATCATCACCAGGGACAGCGCAGTGTTTTGCAGCTTGGCTTTGGCGAGTGCCTGCTGGACGTTCGGGGGCAGGGTGTTATTGATCGGGGCTGCGGAGGTGGAAAAGGCCAGTGGCAGGAGAAAACTGGCGAGTAGCAATGGACGCAAAGATTTGATCATAAGAAGTAAAACCCTACTGCTGAGGAGGGTGAAAAAGGCGAGGGGTAGATAGGAAAATTCCCTCAATGGTCATGAAAGTGTCGGCATTATGCCCCAAGGTGAAGGCACTTGTAGCTGAACGATAGCTGGTAATTGGCGTTTTTTTAACAGCAAACGGCCGCCTGTCCCAGAGAGTCGGGCAATCGTCGTCTTAAACTGCTAAAGTGCCGCCCGTTATTACTTATGAGGATTGTTCCAATGGCGACTAACCGTTCCCAGCGTCTGCGCAAAAAACTGTGCGTTGATGAATTTCAAGAGCTGGGTTTCGAACTGAACCTGGACTTCAAAGAAGGCCTGAGTGAAGAAGCTATCGACGCTTTCCTCGAAGCATTCATCAAAGAAGCCATGGAAGCCAACGGCCTGGGCTATGTCGGCGGCGATGACTACGGTCTGGTTTGCCTGCAGAAGCGTGGCTCGGTCTCCGAAGAGCAGCGCGCTGCCGTCGAAGCCTGGCTGAAAACCCGTTCCGAGCTGACCAAGGCTGAAGTCAGCCCGCTGCTGGACGTGTGGTATCCGGAAAAGCCGATCAACGCGGCTAAGTGATACTGAAAAAAACGGCGACCTGAGGGTCGCCGTTTTTTTATGCCTTGCGCCAGTTCAGAATCAGCAGCGTCAACACCCCCGCCACAATCCCCCAGAACGCCGAGCCGATGGAAAACAACGTCAAGCCTGACGCGGTGACCATAAAGGTGATCAGCGCCGCTTCCCGTTCCTTCGGCTCATTCATGGCGATACTCAAGCCATTGATGATCGAGCCAAACAAGGCCAAGGCCGCAATCGACAGCACCAGTTCCTTGGGCAAGGCTGCGAACAGTGCCGCCAGTGTTGCGCCGAACACCCCGGCTATCCCGTAGAACACCCCGCACCATACGGCGGCGGTGTAGCGTTTATTACGGTCTTCATGGGCATGGGGGCCGGTGCAGATCGCTGCGCTGATCGCCGCCAGGTTGATGCCGTGGGAGCCAAAGGGCGCCAGCACCAGCGAGGCCAGGCCGGTGGCGGTGATCAGCGGCGAGGCCGGCACGTTATAGCCATCGGCCCGCAGTACGGCGACGCCGGGCATGTTCTGCGAGGTCATCGCCACCACGAACAACGGAATCCCGATGCTGATGGTTGCCGCCAACGAGAAGTGCGGTGTCGTCCACACCGGCGTCGCCACTTCCAGGTGGAAACCGCTGAAGTCCAGCAAGCCCATCAGCCCCGACAGCAGGGTACCGATCATCAGGGCGGCCAGTACCGCGTAGCGTGGCGACAGACGCTTGATGATCAGGTAGGTGAAAAACATCCCCAGTACCAGGCCGGTGCGATGCTGCGCGGCGACGAAAATTTCGCTGCCGATCTTGAACAGGATCCCCGCCAGCAACGCGGCCGCCAACGATGCCGGGATGCGCTTGACCAGTTTTTCAAAGCTGCCGGTGAGCCCGCAGAGCGTCACCAGCACCGCGCAGGTGATGTAGGCGCCGATGGCCTCGCCGTAACTCACACCGCCCAGGCTGGTGATCAACAGCGCCGCGCCGGGGGTGGACCAGGCAATGGTGATCGGCGTGCGATAGCGCAGGGACAGGCCGATGCTGCAGACCGCCATGCCGATGGAAATCGCCCAGATCCACGAAGAAATCTGCGCCGTGGTCAAGCCGGCCGCCTGGCCGGCCTGGAACATCAGCACCAGGGAGCTGGTATAGCCGGTCATCATGGCGATAAAGCCGGCGACGACGGCGGAGGCAGAAGTGTCGGCCAGCGGGCGCAAGGGCGCTTGGGTGGCGTCGGTCATGGAGAGGTGTTCCTTTTACCTGGGTGTTTGCCGGTGACGGCGCAGATTCAAGCCTAAACTCAAACGTAACGACTCATTGCAATACAGACGGCACCGCAAACAGCCGTACAGTGTGTTGGCGCAGTGGGTTGTGTACAATGTGCGCTGTTTTTAGGTGATACTTGCCAGCGACCCCGTGTTGCCGTATTACCTTAAAGTTGCCGTATTACCGTTAATTCGCCGCCGTTCTCCCTACCCGAGTGCCCATGAACGAACAGTTGCAACCTCTCAAGAAACAACCGCGAGCCGGCAAGGTCGGTCGCAGCGGAACCCAGGACGATATCGTCTACGCGCATATCTTCGAGGCGATCCTCGAGCAGCGCCTGGCACCCGGTACCAAATTGAGCGAAGAGGCACTGGGCGAAATCTTCGGCGTCAGCCGCACCATTATTCGCCGCGCGCTGTCGCGCCTGGCCCATGAAGGCGTGGTGTTGCTGCGGCCCAATCGTGGCGCGGTGGTGGCGAGCCCAAGCGTGGAAGAAGCACGCCAGGTGTTCCTGGCCCGGCGCCTGGTAGAGCGAGCGATCACCGAGCTGGCGGTGCAGCACGCCACCGCCGAGCAACTGGCCGAACTGCGCCAGATGGTCAACGACGAGCGCGACAGCTTCTCCCGCGGCGATCGCGGGGCGGGCATCCGCCTCTCCGGCGAGTTCCACCTCAAGCTGGCCGAAGCCGCGAAAAACGCGCCGCTGATCAGCTTCCAGCGCAGCCTGGTGTCCCAGACCTCGTTGATCATCGCCCAGTACGAAAGCGGCAACCGCTCGCACTGCTCCTACGATGAGCACACGCAACTGATCGACGCTATCGAAGCGAGGGACGCGGCGCTGGCGGTGAATTTGATGATGCATCACATGGATCACATCGACAGCAAGCTCAACCTCGACGAGGAAAGTGCGTCGGATGATTTGCATGCGGTGTTCTCGCATCTGTTGCAGACCAAGAAGCCGGGGCGTTCTTCGGTCAAGCTGTAAACCCGATTAAAAAATGTGGGAGGGGGCTTGCTCCCGATGGCAGAGTGTCAGTCACTGAATTAAGTGCCTGATCCACCGCTATCGGGAGCAAGCCCCCTCCCACATTTGTTTTGTGTCGTGGCGCAGATCAGCGTTGGTGCACGAGTTGGCCGGCCGCATACGTCTGCAACACCGTCCGATCATCCCCCAGGGTCATCAACACGAACAACGTCTCGGCAATGTTATTGGCTTGCTTCAAGCGATAGCTCAGCAGCGGCGTGGCGTTGTAGTCCAGCACCAGGAAGTCGGCATCGGTGCCCGGCTGCAGCGTGCCGATCTTGTCTTCCAGGCGCAGCGCCCGCGCACCACCCAGGGTAGCCAGGTACAGTGACTTGAAGGGGCTCAACCGCGCGCCCTGCAGTTGCATGACCTTGTAGGCTTCGTTCAAGGTTTGCAGCAGCGAGAAACTGGTGCCGCCACCCACATCGGTGCCCAGGCCGACATTCAGCTTGTGTTTCTCGGCCATCGGCAGGTTGAACAGGCCGCTGCCGAGGAAGAGGTTCGAGGTCGGACAGAACGCCACCGCCGACCCCGTCTCAGCCAACCGTGCGCACTCGTCATCACACAGGTGCACGCCGTGGGCAAACACCGAGCGCTCGCCCAGCAGCTGGTAGTGGTCGTACACATCCAGATAGCCGCTGCGCTCCGGAAACAGCGCCTTCACCCACTCGACTTCCTGCTTGTTCTCACTGATGTGCGTCTGCATGTACAGGTCCGGGTACTCGCCCAGCAGTTGCCCGGCGAGCGCCAATTGTTCCGGCGTGCTGGTCGGCGCAAAACGCGGGGTGACCGCGTAGTGCAGGCGGCCCTTGCCGTGCCAGCGTTCGATCAGCGCCTTGCTTTGCTGGTAGCCGGATTCGGCGGTGTCGGTAAGGTAGTCCGGAGCGTTGCGGTCCATCAGCACCTTGCCGGCGATCATGCGCAGGTCGAGTTTTTCCGCCGCCTCAAAGAATGCGTTCACCGACTGCGGATGCACACTGCCGAACACCAGTGCGGTGGTGGTGCCGTTGCGCAGCAGTTCCTTGATAAAAATGCCTGCGACTTCTTCGGCGTGGGCCTTGTCGGCGAACTGGCTTTCGCACGGGAAGGTGTAGGTGTTGAGCCAGTCCAGCAACTGCTCGCCATACGCGCCGACCATGCCGGTTTGCGGCAGGTGGATATGGGTGTCGATCAGGCCGGGGATGATTAGCGCATCCTGGTAATGGGTGATGTCGATGTCGGCAGGCAAGCTCGGCAGCAGGTCGGCGGCATGGCCCACGGCGCTGATCCGGCCGTTTTCGATCACCAGCAGGCCGTCTTCGAAATACTCGTAGGAGGCTTCGATCCCAACTTCAGCGGGGTCGGCGATGCTGTGCAGGAGGGCGGCACGGTAGGCTTTGCGAGTCAAAGGCATGGTCGTCTCAATTGATAGCTTGGCTTCGGCGCGAGGCCGGCAGCAATTTGGCAATGGGTTCGGCGCTCGCGGTGTGCTGGCCGAAACTGGCGTTATAGGTGGCGATGATTTCGCCGGCGATGGAGATGGCGATCTCCACCGGCAACTTGCCCTTCACCTCGCTGAGGCCCATGGGGCAACGCATGCGTTGCATCTGCGCGGCGTCGAAGCCGCGATCGCGCAGGCGGTGTTCGAACTTGACGCGTTTGGTCTTCGAGCCGATCAGGCCGAAGTAGGCAAAGTCATTGCGTTTGAGCAGGGCGGCGGTGAGTTCCAGGTCCAGCGCGTGATTGTGGGTCATGACGATGCAGTAACTGCCCACCGGCAGGTCGGCAATTTCGTCCACCGGCTCTTCGCTGACGATTTTACGCACGCCCTGGGGGATATGTTCCGGAAACTCCTGCTCGCGGGAATCGATCCATCGTACCCGGCACGGCAGGCTCGCCAGCAACGGCACCAGCGCGCGGCCGACATGGCCGGCGCCGAACACCGCGATCTGCGCCTGTACCTGGCCCATGGGTTCGAACAGCAGCACGGTGATGCCACCGCAGCACTGGCCCAGGCTGGCGCCGAGGCTGAAGCGCTCCAGATGGGTGTTCTGCTGGCCACGCACAAGCATGTCGCGGGCGATCTGCATGGCCTTGTATTCCAGGTGCCCGCCGCCGATGGTGTCGAAGGTTTGCGCGGCACTGATCACCATCTTCGAACCGGCATTGCGCGGCGTGGAGCCGAGCTCTTCGATGATGGTCACCAGTACGCAGGGTTCACTCTGGTTTTGCAGGTCGGCGAGGGCGCTGATCCAGTTGTTCATGTTTACCTCAACATTACTGTTGTCAGTTCGGGCAGCGCCTCGGTCTAGAGCGAAGCCATTTCAGTTTCAGTCTCGACAGCTGTCGCCGTCTGCAACTTGCGCATCTGCTCACACCCCCACAACACCCGCTCCGGTGTCGCCGGCGCATCGATCTTCGGCTGATGGCGATAATCAGCCAGGCTCGCCACCGCATCCTTGATCGCGCACCACGAGGCAATCCCGAGCATGAACGGTGGCTCGCCCACGGCCTTGGAATGGAACACCGTGTCTTCCGGGTTCTTGCGGTTTTCCACCAGCTTCACACGCAAATCCAAAGGCATGTCGGCCACCGCCGGGATCTTGTAGCTGGCCGGGCCGCAGGTCTCTAGCTTGCCCTTGTTGTTCCACACCAGCTCTTCCATGGTCAGCCAGCCCATGCCCTGGATAAAGCCTCCTTCTACCTGGCCGATGTCGATGGCCGGGTTCAGTGAGGCGCCCACATCGTGGAGGATGTCGGTGCGCAGCATCTTGTATTCGCCGGTCAGGGTGTCGACGATCACTTCGCAGCACGCCGCGCCGAAGGCGAAGTAGTAGAACGGGCGACCGCGGGCCTGGCTGCGGTCGTAGAAGATTTTCGGGGTCTTGTAGAAGCCGGTGCTCGACAGCGAGACCTGGGCGAAATACGCCTGCTGGATCAGCGCTTCAAAGCTCAGGATCTGCTCGCGCACGCGCACATGGCCGTTATGAAATTCCACATCCGCTTCGCTCACGTCGTACTTGCGCGCGGCGAATTCCACCAGGCGTTGCTTGATGGTTTCGGCGGCGTTCTGGGCGGCCTTGCCGTTCAGGTCCGCACCGCTGGAGGCAGCAGTCGGCGAGGTGTTGGGCACTTTGTCGGTGTTGGTGGCGGTGATCTGCACGCGGTCGATGTCCACCTGGAACACTTCGGCCACCACTTGCGCGACTTTGGTGTTCAAGCCCTGGCCCATCTCGGTGCCGCCGTGGTTCAGGTGGATGCTGCCGTCGGTGTAGATATGGATCAGCGCGCCCGCCTGGTTCAGGAAGCTCGCCGTGAACGAGATCCCGAATTTCACCGGCGTCAGCGCCAGGCCTTTTTTCAGGATCGGGCTGTGGGCGTTGTACAGGCGGACCGCTTCGCGGCGCTCGGCGTATTGGCTGCTGGCTTCAAGTTCGGCGGTCATCTCTTCGAGCATGTTGTGCTCGACGGTCTGGTAGTAGTGGGTGACGTTGCGCTCGGTCTTGCCGTAGTAATTGGCCTTGCGCACCGCCAACGGGTCCAGCCCCAGATGGCGCGCGATGGCGTCCATCACTTCCTCGATGGCGACCATGCCTTGCGGGCCACCGAAGCCGCGATAGGCGGTGTTGGACGCGGTGTTGGTCTTGCAGCGATGGCCGTTCACCGTGGCATCGCCCAGGTAATACGCGTTGTCGGCGTGGAACATGGCGCGGTCGACGATCGAGTTGGACAGGTCCGGCGAGCAGCCGCAGTTACCGGCCAGCTCCAGGTTGATCCCGTGCAGGCGACCGCTGTCGTCGAAGCCCACGTCGTATTCGATATAGAAGGGGTGGCGCTTGCCGGTCATCAGCATGTCTTCGACGCGCGGCAGGCGCATCTTGGTCGGCTGGCCGGTGAGGCGCGCCACCACCGCGCACAGGCACGCCGGGCTGGCGGCCTGGGTTTCCTTGCCGCCGAAACCGCCGCCCATGCGGCGCATATCGACGACGATCTTGTTCATCGACACATCCAGCACTTCGGCCACCAGCTTCTGCACTTCGGTGGGGTTCTGCGTGGAGCAATAGACGATCATGCCGCCGTCTTCGGTGGGCATTACCGAGGAAATCTGGGTTTCCAGGTAGAAGTGTTCCTGGCCGCCGATATGCAGGGTGCCCTGGAGGCGGTGCTTGGCGGTCGCCAGCGCGCCGGTCGAATCACCCCGTTGGTGGGTGTGGCTGTCGAGCACGAAGTGCTTGTTGCGAAAGGCCTCGACCACATCCAGCACGGGCTCCAGGTCTTCATATTCGATCACGGCCGCCATCGCGGCCTTGCGTGCGGTGTCCAGGTCGCGGGCGGCCACGGCCAAAACCACCTGGCCGACGAACTGCACCGTGTCTATGGCCAGCAAGGGGTCGCCGGGCAGCAGCGGGCCGATGTCTTTCAGGCCCGGCACGTCTTCGTGGGTGATGACGATACGCACACCGTCGAAGGCGTAGCAGGGCGTGGTGTCGATGCGGATGATCCGGGCGTGGGCGCGGTCGGACATGCGTGCATACAGGTGCAGTTGGTTGGGGAATTCCAGGCGGTCATCGATGTACTGCGCTTCACCGGACACGTGCTTGGCGGCGCTGTCATGCTTGACGCTGCGGCCGACCCCGGAGGTCAGGTCCTGGGCAAACAGCGCGGCCAGTTCGGCCTGGGTTTTTTCCACGGCGTGATGGTTAGACATAAGCGGTCACCCGAGTCTCGATGTGCGGCGTTTGCAGTTCGATGAAGTATTTGCGCAGCAGGTTCCGGGCGCTGAGCAGGCGGTATTCCTTGCTGGCGCGGAAGTCCGACAGCGGGGTGAAATCCTCGGCCAGGGCAGCGCAGGCTTTCTCGACGGTGGCGGCGTTCCAGGTGGCACCGACTAACACGGCTTCGCAGTTTTTCGCGCGTTTTGGCGTGGCGGCCATGCCGCCGAACGCGACGCGGGCATCACTGATCACACCGTTGTCGATCTTCAGGTTGAATGCAGCGCAGACGGCGGAAATATCATCGTCCAGGCGCTTGGAAACCTTGTAGGCACGGAACAGCGCGTGGCCCTTGGGTACGATGATTTTCTCGATGAACTCGCTGTCCTGGCGCGCCGTCACACGGTAGTCGATGAAGTAGTCTTCCAGGGCCAACGTACGGCGCGTGTTGCCTTTGCACAGCACGATCTGCGCGCCGAGAGCGATCAACAGCGGCGGCGAATCGCCAATGGGCGAAGCGTTGCCGATATTGCCGCCCAGGGTGCCCTGGTTACGAATTTGCAGGGAAGCGAAGCGGTGCAGCAGGTCGCCGAAATCCGGGTATTCGTGGTGCAGCACGGTGTAGCAGTCGGAGAGGGCAGTGGCGGCGCCGATTTCCAGGCGGTCGTCGAAGTCCTCGATGCGCTTCATCTCTTCAATATTGCCGACATAGATCATCACCGGCAGGGTGCGGTGGAACTGGGTGACTTCCAGCGCCAGGTCGGTACCGCCGGCAAGCAGGCGGGCTTGCGGGTAGGCGTCGTAGAGGTCGGCCAGGTCGGCAACGGTGAGGGGCACCAGGCAGCGTTTGTCGCCGCTGTTGAGTTCACCGGTTTGGGTCGGCGCGATGGCTTTGAGGCGGGCGATGGTCTCGGCCTGGCGGCTGTCGAACTGGTCCGCCGGTTTGTTGCAGCAGGCCTGTTCGGCGGCGGCCAGGATCGGCCGATAGCCGGTGCAGCGGCACAGGTTGCCGGCCAGGGCTTCGTGGGCCTTCTGGCTGTCGGGGGCGTCGCTGTTCTTTTGCAGGGCGAACAACGACATCACAAACCCGGGGGTGCAAAAGCCGCATTGCGAACCGTGGCACTCCACCATGGCCCGTTGCACGCTGTGCAGTTGGCCCTGGTGCTTGAGGTCTTCGACGCTGATCAATTGCTTGCCGTGCAGCGACGATACAAATGTCAGGCAGGAATTGAGGCTGCGATAACGGATCTGCTCAACGCCCTGAGGGTCGGTGTGCAACTCGCCGACCACCACCGTGCACGCACCGCAGTCGCCGCTGGCGCAGCCTTCCTTGGTACCGGGTTTGCCCACATGCTCGCGCAGATAGTTGAGCACGGTCAGGTTGGGGTCCAGGGCGTGCTCGCTACGGAGTTCCTGGTTAAGTAAAAACTGGATCACGGAAGGCCTCGCAGACTCATTATTGTTGTTAACCGCTTTGCGCCGAATCTAGTCATGTCTGACTTTTCGGTCAATGATTTTCTGACTGGGAGGTCAGGAAATTGCGATCGCAACACTTTCAATTATGGTTCAGTCTTCTGAAACCGGCGTTTTTGGGGGCGTGTGGGTGTTCAGCTTTGCTTATTTCATGCCAAATTCGCCACGGTGGGCGTAGCGCCATCAGCGGGCCAATGCGCTACACTGCCGCGCTTGTACCGATAGACGATTTTGAAGGGAAAACATGACGTTCAAGGCGCCGGACAGTCTCGCCGAGCAAATCGCTCACCACCTCGCCGAACGTATCATTCGCGGCGATCTCAAGCCTGGGGAGCGGATCCAGGAACAGAAAGTCACGCTGGCGCTGAATGTCAGCCGTGGCTCCGTGCGTGAAGCTTTACTGATCCTCGAACGCCGCCACCTGATCGCGATCCTGCCGCGCCGTGGCGCCCACGTGACCGAGCTCACGGCGCACAAGGTGCAGAGCCTGTGCACGCTGATGAGCGAGTTGTATATCCTGCTTGGCAATGCGGTCGCCCAGGGCTGGCAGACCCAGGCCGACATGGCGCCGTTCGTCCAGATCCAGCAGCGCCTGGTGAGCAATTTCGAGCGCCAGGACATCCGCGCCTTTGTCGAAGAATGCTTCAATGTGATGCGCGCCGCGTACCCCTTTGCCAACAACCCGTATTTGCAGGAAACCGTCGAAAACCTGCAGCCGGCGATGAACCGTGCCTATTACCTGGCCCTGGATCAGCGCAAGGCGTCCATGAGCGAGTACCTGGCGCTGTTCGAGCAACTGCTCGCCGCCGTACTCGCCCGTGACCTGGAGCAGATCCGCCAGGTGCTGTCGGCCTACTGCCAGCGCAGTAGCTCGCTGGTCATCGCTGCGTTGGCGGACGCCTAAACGTGCGGCTCAAGTGCATCAAACTGGCGGGGTTCAAATCCTTCGTCGACCCGACCACGGTGAACTTCCCCAGTAACATGGCGGCAGTGGTCGGGCCCAATGGCTGCGGCAAGTCGAACATCATCGACGCCGTACGCTGGGTGATGGGCGAGAGCTCGGCAAAAAACCTGCGTGGCGAGTCGATGACCGACGTCATCTTCAACGGCTCCACCAGCCGCAAGCCGGTGAGCCAGGCCAGCATCGAACTGGTGTTCGACAACTCCGACGGCACCCTGGTCGGCGAATACGCGGCCTATGCGGAAATCTCCATCCGCCGCAAGGTCACGCGCGACAGCCAGAACAGTTACTTCCTCAACGGCACCAAGTGCCGACGCCGGGACATTACCGACATCTTCCTCGGTACCGGCCTGGGCCCGCGCAGCTATTCGATCATCGAACAGGGCATGATCTCCAAGCTGATCGAAGCCAAGCCCGAAGACCTGCGCAACTTTATCGAGGAGGCGGCCGGCATCTCCAAGTACAAGGAGCGCCGCCGCGAGACTGAAAACCGTATCCGCCGCACCCATGAAAACCTCGCCCGCCTCACCGACCTGCGCGAAGAGCTGGAGCGCCAGTTGGAGCGCCTGCACCGCCAGGCCCAGGCGGCCGAGAAGTATCAGGAATACAAGGGCGAAGAGCGCCAGCTCAAGGCGCAACTGTCGGCCCTGCGCTGGCAGGCGTTGAACGATCAGGTGGGCCAGCGCGAAGCGATCATCGGCACCCAGGAAATCAGCTTTGAAGCGCTGGTGGCCGAACAGCGCAATGCCGACGCCGCCATCGAGCGCCTGCGCGACGGGCACCATGACCTGTCCGAGCGCTTCAATCTGGTGCAGGGCCGTTTCTATTCGGTGGGCGGTGATATTGCCCGGGTCGAGCAAAGCATCCAGCACGGCCAGCAGCGCCTGCGTCAGTTGCAGGATGATCTGAAGGAAGCCGAACGCGCGCGCCTGGAGACCGAATCGCACCTGGGCCACGACCGCACCTTGCTGCTGACGTTGGGCGAAGAGCTGGACATGCTCACCCCCGAGCAGGAAATCACCAACGCCGCCGCCGAAGAGGCCGCCGCTGCGCTGGAAGAATCCGAAACCACCATGCACGGCTGGCAGGAGCAGTGGGACGCCTTCAACCTGCAATCCGCCGAACCGCGGCGCCAGGCCGAGGTGCAGCAGTCGCGCATCCAGCAACTGGAAACCAGCATGGAGCGCCTGGCCGAGCGCCAGCGTCGCCTGCAGGAAGAGCGCGTGCTGCTTGCCGCTGACCCGGAAGACGCGGCGATCATGGAGCTCAGCGAGCAACTGGCCGAAAGCGAAATGACGCTGGAGGAGCTGGAAGCCAGCGAAGAACAACAAGTGGAGCGCCTGGAGCAATTGCGTCAGCAACTGCAACAGGCGACCCAGGCCCAGCAGCAGGCCCAGGGCGATTTGCAGCGGCTCAATGGCCGGCTGGCGTCCCTTGAAGCCTTGCAGCAAGCGGCGTTGGACCCAGGCACCGGCACCGCCGAATGGCTGCGTGATCAGCACCTGGCCGAGCGTCCGCGCTTGGCCGAAGGCTTGAAAGTTGAAGCCGGTTGGGAGCTGGCCGTAGAGACCGTTTTAGGCGCCGACCTGCAAGCCGTGCTGGTGGATGATTTCGGCGGCTTCGACCTGGCCGGTTTTGCCCAGGGTGATCTGCGTCTGCTCAGCCCCGCCGCTGATGGCACGCGAGTGCCGGGCAGCCTGCTGGATAAGGTCGAGGCGGCGATTGACCTGTCGCCGTGGCTGGGCCAGGTCAGGCCGGTGGATTCCCTGGAGCAGGCCCTGGCCCGGCGTGGTCAACTGGCTGGCGGCGAAAGCCTGATCAGCCGCGACGGTTACTGGGTCGGCCGCCACTTCCTGCGGGTGCGCCGTGCCAGTGAAGCGGAAAGCGGCGTTCTGGCCCGTGGCCAGGAAATCGTCAACTTGATCGCCGAGCGTGAAGAGCGCGAAGCTACCTTGGAAAGCCTCGAAACCGAACTGCAAACCCTGCGCGCCACCCAGCGCCAGCAAGAGACCGGCCGCGAACACCTGCGCCGCCTGTTGCAGGACGAAGCGCGCCAGCAAGGCGAATTGAAAGCGCAGCTCTCCGCGAGCAAAGCCAAGGCCGAGCAACTGACCCTGCGCCGTACCCGTCTCGATGAGGAAGTGGCCGAGATGGGCGAGCAGCGCGCCCTGGAACACGAGCAGATCGGCGAAGCGCGCCTGCAATTGCAGGAAGCCCTCGACAGCATGGCCCTGGACACCGAGCAGCGCGAATTGCTGCTGGCCCAGCGTGACAGCCTGCGCGAGCGCCTTGATCGTGTGCGCCAGGAAGCCCGCCAGCACAAGGACCACGCCCATCAGTTGGCCGTGCGCCTGGGTTCGCTCAAGGCCCAGCACAATTCCACAGCCCAGGCCCTTGAGCGCCTGGAGATGCAGTCCGAACGCCTGACCGAAAAACGCGAGCAACTGAGCCTCAACCTGGAGGAGGGCGAAGCGCCGCTGGAAGAGCTGCGCCTCAAGCTTGAAGAGTTGCTCGACAAGCGCATGACCGTCGACGAAGAACTCAAGACCGCACAGATCGCCCTGGAAGACGCCGACCGCGAATTGCGCGACGCAGAAAAACGCCGGACCCAGGCCGAGCAGCAATCCCAGCTGATTCGCGGCCAGCTCGAGCAACAGCGCATGGAATGGCAAGCCCTGACCGTGCGCCGCAAGGCCCTGCAAGACCAATTGCTCGAAGACGGCTACGACTTGCACGGTGTGCTCAATACCTTGACCGCCCAGGCCAGCGAGAAAGAAGCCGAGGAAGAACTTGAACGGATTGCCGCACGTATCCAGCGACTGGGCGCGATCAACCTCGCGGCCATCGATGAATACCAGCAGCAGTCCGAGCGCAAACGTTATCTGGATGCCCAGGACGCCGACCTGGTGGAAGCCCTGGACACCCTGGAAAACGTAATCCGCAAGATCGACAAGGAAACCCGTAATCGCTTCAAAGATACCTTTGATCAGATTAATGGCGGTTTACAGGCGTTATTCCCGAAAGTTTTCGGTGGTGGCAGCGCTTACTTGGAACTGACGGGCGAAGATCTACTCGATACAGGGGTAACGATCATGGCGCGGCCTCCGGGCAAGAAGAACAGCACCATCCATTTGTTGTCCGGCGGCGAAAAAGCCCTGACCGCATTGGCCCTGGTGTTTGCCATCTTCAAGTTGAACCCGGCGCCGTTCTGCATGCTCGATGAAGTTGATGCACCATTGGATGACGCTAACGTTGGACGCTATGCGCGACTGGTCAAGGAGATGTCCCAGACGGTGCAGTTCATCTATATCACCCACAACAAGATCGCCATGGAAATGGCTGATCAGTTGATGGGGGTGACAATGCATGAACCGGGTTGTTCACGTTTGGTCGCGGTGGATGTCGAAGAAGCGATGGCGATGGTGGAATCCTGAGCTGCGCCATGAGAGAAAGTTTTCCGCGCGATGTCAGGTGATTTACCGGCCGAGTGAAAGTGGCAAATGGACATATTTGTTCAAGGCATTTTGACAGACGGTGTAAAGTTATCTTTGGTCGTGCTAGTTTAATGTCAATTTTTCGTATGCGTGGGCAAAACGTCAGTCAGAACATAGAGTTGGCGCCACGTTTTAAAGCGGTTTGCACGGTGCTAAACCCCTTATTTTTCAGCATTTTTTATTAGAGGCACGGGATTACATGGAAATCGGTCTGCGCGAGTGGCTGATCGTCATCGGCATCATTGTCATTGCCGGTATTCTTTTTGATGGCTGGCGCCGCATGCGCGGTGGCAAGGGCAAGCTCAAATTCCGTCTGGACCGCAACCTGTCCAACTTGCCCGACGACGACGGCAGCGCCGAGCTGCTGGGGCCGCCCCGTGTGCTGGATACCCATAAGGAACCGCAACTGGACGAGCATGACCTGCCGTCGATGAGTGCGCCGCTGCGTGAAGCCCGCGAGCCGTCCTCCAAGCGTGGCAAACGCGCCAGTGCAGCCGCTGCCGAACCGCATCAGGGTGACCTGAACCTCGATGTCGATGAAGGCCCGAGCTTCAGCAGCCGTGATGACGATTTCCCGGATGAAAACGCCGGCAAGAATGCGCCGCGCCAATCGGTCAACGATCAGCCTGCCGCTGAAGAAGTGCTGGTGATCAGCGTGATCTGCCGCGACGCCGCCGGCTTCAAGGGCCCGGCCCTGTTGCAGAACATCCTCGAAAGCGGCCTGCGCTTTGGCGAGATGGATATTTTCCACCGCCACGAAAGCATGGCCGGCAACGGCGAAGTGCTGTTCTCCATGGCCAACGCGGTCAAGCCAGGCACTTTCGACCTGGACGACATCGACCTGTTCAGCACCCCTGCGGTGAGCTTCTTCCTCGGTCTCCCGGGCCCGCGTCACCCGAAGCAAGCGTTCGACGTGATGGTGGCCGCTGCCCGCAAGCTGTCCCAGGAACTCAACGGCGAGCTCAAGGATGACCAACGCAGCGTCCTGACCGCCCAGACCATCGAACACTACCGTCAGCGCATCGTCGAGTTCGAGCGTCGCGCCCTGACACAGAAACGCTGAGGATTGGTTTCCAGCGTTGTCATTAGAATAAGCGCACCAACATTTGAGCAGCTTCGGCTGCTCTTTTGCTTTATGAGAGAACACCCATGACCGCCGCCCACACCCGCATCCTCGAACTGCGCGCTGAACTGGATCAGCACAACTACCGTTACCACGTGCTCGATGAGCCGAGCATTCCGGACGCCGAGTACGACCGGCTGTTCCACGAGCTCAAGGCCCTGGAGGCCGAGCATCCGGACCTGGTGACGCGGGATTCGCCGACGCAGCGGGTCGGCAGTGCGGCGTTGTCAGCCTTTACCCAGGTACGCCATGAGATCCCGATGCTCAGCCTGGGCAACGCGTTTGATGAAACCACCATGCTCGAGTTCGATCGCCGGGTCACCGAGGGTCTTGACCTGCCGGTGGGCGACCTGTTTAGCGGTGGCACAGCGGTGGAATACAGTTGCGAGCCGAAGCTGGATGGCCTCGCGGTCAGCCTGCTTTATCAGGATGGCGAGTTGGTACGCGGCGCCACCCGAGGTGACGGCACCACTGGCGAGGACATCAGCGTCAACGTGCGTACCGTGCGCAATATCCCCTTGAAACTGCATGGCAGCGGCTGGCCGGCGACCCTGGAAGTGCGCGGCGAAGTGTTCATGTCCAAGGCCGGTTTCGAGCGGCTCAACGCCTCGCAACTGGAACTCGGCGGCAAGACCTTCGCCAACCCGCGTAATGCGGCGGCGGGCAGCTTGCGTCAGCTGGATTCGAAGATCACCGCCAGTCGTCCGCTGGAGTTCTGCTGCTACGGCATCGGCCAGGTGACCGGGGATATCAGCGACACCCATATCGGTAACTTGAAGCAACTGCAGAAGTGGGGCATGCCCATCAGCCATGAGCTGAAACTGGCCAAGGGCATCCAGGAGTGCTTGGACTATTACCGCGATATCGGCGAGCGACGTAACAGCCTGCCCTATGAAATCGACGGCGTGGTGTTCAAGGTCAACAGCATCGCCTCCCAGCGTGAACTGGGCTTTCGCGCCCGCGAACCGCGCTGGGCCATCGCGCACAAATTCCCGGCCATGGAAGAACTCACCGAGTTGCTCGACGTGGAGTTCCAGGTCGGCCGCACCGGCGCCGTGACGCCGGTGGCGCGCTTGAAACCGGTCAAGGTCGCGGGCGTCACCGTGTCCAACGCCACCCTGCACAACATGGATGAAGTCGCGCGCCTGGGCTTGATGATCGGCGATACCGTGATTATCCGCCGTGCCGGGGATGTGATCCCGCAGGTTGTCTCCGTGGTCACCGAGCGCCGCCCGGAACACGCCCGTGCGGTGCAGATTCCCGAAAGCTGCCCGGTGTGCGGTTCCCATGTGGAGCGCACGCAACTGGTCAAGCGCAGCAAGGGCAAGGAAACCGTCAGCGAAGGCGCGGTGTACCGCTGCGTCGGGCGCCTGGCCTGTGGTGCCCAGCTCAAGCAGGCGATTATCCATTTCGTCTCGCGCCGGGCCATGGACATCGACGGGCTCGGTGACAAAACCATCGAGCAACTGGTGGATGAAAAACTCATCGGTTCGCCGGCCGACCTCTACAAACTCAAGTACGAGCAGATCATCGACCTGGAAGGCTTTGCCGATATCTCCAGCAAGAAACTGATCACTGCCATCGAAAACAGCAAGACCCCGACCCTGGCGCGCTTTATCTACGCCCTGGGCATTCCCGACGTGGGCGAAGAGACGGCCAAGGTGCTGGCGCGCTCCCTGGCGTCCCTTGAGCGTGTGCAGAAGGCCTTGCCGGAAGTGTTGACGTACCTGCCGGATGTGGGCCTGGAAGTGGCCCATGAGATCCACAGCTTCTTCGAAGACAGCCACAACCAGGAAGTGATCGGCGCGTTGCTGTCGCCTGATGAATGCGGCCTGCAATTGCAGGATCAGGGTGAGCTGAGCGCCGAGTTCGCCGCCAGTACCACCTTGGGCGGCTTCCTCGACAAGCTGCACGTACCCTCCGTCGGCCCCGGCGCCGCGCAGAAACTTGCGGACAAGTTCGGCAGCCTGGAAGGTGTGATCAAGGCGGACTGGCTCGACATGCGCCAGGCGCTGCCGGAGAAGCAGGCCAAGGCTGTGCGCGACTTCTTTGATAACCCGGACAACGCCAGCCGCGCCGTGGCGATTGAGCAGCAGCTCAAGGACTTCGGCATGCATTGGCAGAGCGAGAAGAAGGTGGTCGAAGGCCTGCCCGAGGCAGGGCATACCTGGGTGCTCACCGGCTCCCTGGAGTTGATGAGCCGCGACGTGGCCAAGGACAAGCTCGAAAGCCTCGGCGCCAAGGTGGCCGGCTCCGTGTCGGCCAAGACCCATTGCGTGGTGGCCGGGCCGGGTGCCGGCTCCAAGTTGGCCAAGGCCAGCGAACTGGGGTTGAAGGTGCTGGACGAAGAGGCCTTTGTCGCCTTCCTTGCCAAACACAACATTTCGGTCTGACGCGGCGCCTGTGGTGAGCGGGCTTGTCGAATCGTCGCACCGCCCGCGCCGGGCTGCGAAGCCGCCCTTGAAGAAAGTGGAACGATCCTGAGTCCCAAATGATCTAGTCTCAGTCACCCAGGGAGAGATCGCCATGTTCCGCTACTTCGAGCAACTCAGCTCGCGCATCGCCGCACCGTTCATGGCCGAAACCTCGCGTAACAGCAAGGTGTGGCAGTGCCGGTGCGGGCAAGCGCTGTTCTTTCGCAACAGCCAATGCCTGGCTTGCCAGGCGCTGCTGGGTTATCAGCCGCAGCAAAGCCGCTTGTCCTCCCTGCAGCCGGGGCCTGTGGAGGGCACTTGGCTACAGGACGACAACCTCGATGCCGGCGCCTTCCGCCGCTGTGCCAATCTCGACACCGCGGCGGCCTGCAACTGGCTGATTCCCGCCCACAGCACCGCACCGTTGTGTGTGGCGTGCAGCCTCAACCGCACCATCCCCGACCTGTCGATCCCGGAGAACCCCGAGCGCTGGCGCAAGGTGGAGACCGCCAAGCGTCGGCTGGTGGCACAGTTGATCAGCCTGGGCCTGCAAGTGGTGCCCAAGAGCGTCGACGAGGACAGCGGCCTGGCTTTCGACTTCGTCGGCATCGACCTGGAAGGCAACGCGCCCATGACCGGGCATGCCAACGGCCTGATCACCCTCGACATCAAGGAAGCCGACGACGCCCACCGCGAAAAAATCCGCGTGCAGATGCGCGAACCCTACCGCACCTTGCTGGGCCATTTTCGCCATGAGGTCGGCCACTATTACTGGGATCGCCTGATCGCCAACAGCCACTGGCTGGAGCCTTTTCGCAGCCTGTTCGGCGACGAACGCGCCAGTTATGCCGACGCGCTCGATCAGCACTACCAGAACGGCCCACGCCCCGACTGGCAGCAGACCTGCGTCAGTGCCTACGCCACCATGCACCCCTGGGAAGACTGGGCCGAAACCTGGGCCCACTACCTGCACATGATGGACGCTGTCGACACCGCCCTGGGCTTTGGCATGAGCGCCCGTGAGATGGACCTGGATTACCAGCCATTCCCCCTCACCACCCTCTATGACCCCGAACATCCCGGCGGCGTGGCATTCCTGTCCTTCGTCAACGCCTGGATCGAACTGGCCGGCATGCTCAATGAGCTGTCCCGCGCCATGGGCCAGCCGGACTTCTACCCGTTCGTGCTGCCACCGGCGGTGATTGCCAAGCTGCACTTCATCCACCTGGTGATCCAGGAAGAGGGTGGCCGGGCGGACGAGGTGTTGCAGGCACAATGATGAACCCCTGTGGGAGGGGATGCTGACGGCCGTGGCAAGTGCTTGAACCCCTTCATATTTTTAATCCGTCGCCAACGGTTGTAACTTCCGATGAGATCGGTACAATGGCCCCGCTTGCCGAGAGGCCAGCGTCGTTATGGTGACCCCATCGGTCCCCCCGCAACGATTACCCGTGAACCTGGTCAGAGCCGGAAGGCAGCAGCCACAGCGGGAACATTGTGTGCCGGGGTGTGGCTGGTGGGGTTGCCTCCATAACGCTCTTCCTTGCAGTCCTCCTTCGATTCAAATTCAAATGACCTGTTTTCAGTCAACTGCCGATGTTTTATTGCGCGGTCGATGATGGTTGTTTCACAACTTTCCAACACCCCTCTGGACAACCCCAAACCGCCTTGTTAGTTTCCGCCGGCCACTTGTTACAGAGTATGACGAGGGCGCCGACTTGATATTGAAGTGCTATCACTTCTTTAACTAACAAGGATGTCTGTGATGAAAAGCCTGCAAGGGTTACCCCGTCTTATCAGTGCCTCGGTAGGTGCGCCGGGTAAAGCCCGCAACTTGCCCGCCGATGTGCAGTGCATCCAGTATTTATTCAATCTGATCATTCCCAAGATGGGTTTCCCGCTGGCCGAAAACGGCAAGTGCGATGGCCAGTTGGTACAGTGCATCAGCCAATACCAGTTTCGCCACCTCAAGTATGCCCATCCCGATGGCGTGGTCGACCCCACCGGTCGCACGTTCAATAGCCTGATCGAAGAAGCGGTGAAGGTACCGGTGAAGGCCTTCCCGACGATGCGCATCCCGAGTTTTCTCAATGCATTCGGCAACAATCAGGGCGATGCGGTGCAGGCCACGGTCAATGTGTACCTGGACCGCATGCGCGCGATGATCGAGGCCGAGCGACGTAACCGGCAGTTGATGCTCCAGGCCACGTGCGACGGGGGTATGACCCTCAGCGAAACGGACTTTCAGAATGCCGCCACGCAGTTGGGCAGCGGTATTTCGGTGAATATCATCAAGGCCTTCGCCACCGTGGAATCAGGTGGGCGTTCCGGGTTCGGGCCGGCCAAGTTGCCGGTGATCGCGTTTGAAGGGCACTTGTTTCGCAAGTACACCAAGCACATCTACGACCAGGCGCACCCGCTGCTGTCCTACCCCTACAAGAAAAAGGCCGGGCCGCAGTGGCAGGCCAATAACAAGGACCAGATCAAGGCTTGGGAAACCATGGCCACCGCGTTTGCCCTGGATCAGGAAGCGGCACTCATGTCGGCGTCGTGGGGCATGTTCCAGATCATGGGCTTCAACTATGCGTCGTGCGGTTACAAGACGGTGTTTGAGTTCGCCGCAGCATTAAAGGTAAATGCCGGCAACCAACTAAAAGCCTTCCTCGGTTTTTGCAGCAAGAGCCCGGCATTGATGAAGGCCATGAAAGCCAAGGATTTTACCGGCATGGCACGTAACTATAACGGCGAGGACTACGGCAACTACGACGTCCTTATGCAAAAAGCCTACGAAAAACTTGAAGGGAAAAAATAGGATGATCCGTTTTCTAGCGATAGGTGTGTTGTCGTTGTGCGCCGTGGGCCCTGCCTTGGCCGGTCCGGCCGCGTTGCATTCGGGCAAGTACGAAGGGCTGATGCTGGCGGTGACGCCGGAGCATCAGGTCGAAGGGTTCTATTCGGAAGCCATGGGCGAGGGCGTCACCCGCAGTTGCGCGTTTTATCTGCAAGGCAAGCCTGAGGCGCTCACCACTTGGCTCGATGCGGCTCATCCCGGCAGCCTGGCGCCTTCGTCCGATGGCGTGACCCTGACGGTGGAAGAGGGCCGCCAGCACCCCGGTTGCCTGAATGTACTGATGCCGGAGATTGCCACCGGCCTGGACCTGACCCAGACCGCCAGCAAAAAATGGATCGGCCTGGTGACGGTTTCCGCCGACAAGGCTTACCTGCTGAAAACCCCAGGCGCCAAGGCCGCCAAACGTCCGTATATCGTCAAGCGCGATGTGGTCGGTGTGCTGGCCTTCAAGGACGGCTGGGCCCAGGTCGAGTTCATCAATGCCGACGACCGTTCGTTCAGCGGCTGGATCAGCCAGGATCAATACAGTCGACTGGTCGCGCCCAACTGAGTCATCCCAATCGCCGCAGTGTGCCGGGCACGCTGCGGCGTTTTTGTGCCTGGGGTTCAGGCCTTGTTGCGGTTGAACAGCTTGCGAATCACTGCGAGCAGCGCCACTACGCCGATCACCAGGAACTTCTTCGCAGCCAGCAGGAAGATACCGATCTTGGCAAATAGCCCGGCCTTGGCGGCGATCCCACCGGCAACCAACGCGGCGAGGCCGTAAGTGGCAAGCTTGTCGGTTTTCGGGTTGAAGTCGGTATAGAGGTTGCCGTCGGTGAAGTTGGTAAAGGCCAGCACCTTGGGCAATTCCTGCTGGATGGTGGGCAGGTCGGCCATGGCGGCGACGGCGTTGAGTTCGAGTACGCCTTCACGGCCGAGCACGCGGATGCTGTAGTTGAGGGTGTTCTGGTCGGCGTCGTCGGCCTTCAGTTCGCGGGCCCAGTACATCTTGTGGGTGGTGTCGTCGTAGCGCGGCGGCTCGGCCCAGCCCAGCAGGTGCAGGCCGGCGTAGCCTTGTTTCTGGCGTTCCTTGTTCTCGGCTTCGTCTTCTTCCTGCATTTGCTTGAGCAGGTCGGCGTAGTCGATTTTCGCGGCATCTTCGTCGGAGATGTGCCCGTCGGCCTTGTAGCTGACGATCACGCCCCAGCCGCGTTCCGACAGCGGGCTGACGGCTTTGGGCACGATCATGCCCAGGGTCTTGAAGCCCGGCGGGTTGCCCCAGCCATCGGTCAGCAAGCGCTCGGTATCGGCGGGGTCGAGGTAGTAGAACTCGTCGGTGAGCTTGAGGGTGGCGATGCCGCTGGGCAGGGTGACCGTGCCGGTCTTTTGGTTGAGTGACGCCAGAAAGTGCTCGGCTGTTTCGGCGGGGGCACTGGGTTCAACGGGGGCAGGCGAGGCAGCAGCAACGGCAGGTGCGACAGGCAGGCTCAGAGCAGCCGCCGCCAACAACAGGCGGAAGTAATTCATGGTAGTCCCTTACATTTTGAATTAATTTCGCTGGAGGATAACCGAAACAACATGTTGCGAGTTAGCCAAAAGTCTCCCGCAACAGCTCGGCAAACGCATCCCTGGCCAGATGCCGCTCGGTGTCCTTGTGCCAGAACAACAGGTTATCCACGGCCGCCAGCTCTTCAAATCGATAGGACGCCAGCTGGTTGGCCTGCTCATAGCGGGCCAGGATGCCCTCTGGCGCCAACGCTACGCCAATCCCCGCGCTGACGCAGCCGATGATCGTGCCCCAGCTGGCATAACTGGCGATGGTCGGCTTGAAGTCATGGGGCTTGACCCAGTTTTCCAGGGCGGCGCGATACGGGCAACCGGGTGGCCATACCAGCAGGGTGCGGCCGGCGAGGTCCTCGGCGCCACTGATGGGGGCGCTGGACGCGCTGGCGATCAGCACCAGGCGCTCGCTGTAGACCAAGCTGTGTTCGAGCTTGGTGCGTTTGTTGCCGGCGGCCACCAGCGCCACATCCAGGCGGTGGTGTTGCAGGTCGTCGAGCAACGGGCCCCAGGCGCCGGTCACCAGTTCCAGGCTGACATCGGGGTAGCGCCGGTGATACTCCGCCAGCAGGGGCGGCAAACGCCCGCTGGCGCTGGACTCCACCGCGCCGATACGCAAGGTGCCACGGGGAATGGCATTGGCGTCCACGGCGCGTTTGGACTCATCCACCAGCGCCAGGATGCGCTCGCAGTAATCCAGGAAAATCTCACCGGCGGCACTGATGGCCAGTCCACGCCCGGCCCGGATGAATAGCGGTGTGCCCAACTCGCCTTCCAGCTGCTTGATGCGCGTGGTGATGTTGGACGGCACGCAATGCAGCAGCACGGCCGCCTGGGCCACGCTGCCGGTTTGTGCCACGGCTCGCACCATTTTCAGTTGGGCCAGTTCCATTGCTCAGTTCCAGTGATTGCAGAAGTCAGAAACGGTTAATTGTCGTGCGCCTTGCCCGGGCCAAGACTGACGGCACTCCTTCCCGGTTTCTGGACGCCGTCGATGAATACCCCTTCACCTGTAAAGCTTACGCTAGTCATCGCCAGCGTCATCCTGTGTTGGGCCTATTCGCCGATTGGCGTGCACATCGGGCTGCACAGCTACAGCCCCGGCCAGCTGGCGTTGTTAAGGTTTTTGATTGCGTCGGTGTTCATGGGCGGTGTGGCACTGGTGATGGGCATCGGCCGGCCGCGCCTGCGGGATTTTCCGTGGCTGCTGGTGCTGGGGTTCTTCGGCGTGTTCCTGCACCACACTGCGATCAATTACGGACAGCAATGGGTAACAGCAGCGGCGTCCAGCGTACTGGCGCAGTCAGCGCCGCTGTTCAGTGTGCTGATCGCGTTTTTGTGCCTGAAGGAGCGAGTCAGTGCCTGGCGCTGGGGCTGCGTCTTGCTGGGGCTGCTCGGCGTGCTGGTGGTGATCTGGGGGGATCAGGGGCTGGGTGAGATCGACCCGCGTGGCTTGTTGATCCTGCTGGCGGCGGTGTCGTGGAGCGTGTACTTCGCCCTGCAGAAGCACTATGCCCACCGCTACAGTCCGCTGACCATGGCGTGCTACATGGTGTGGGCGGGCACCCTGATGCTGTGTGTGAACCTGCCGGGCCTGCCGGCTGCAGTGGTGCAGGCGCCGTTGGCGGAGAATGTGGCGGTGCTGGTGCTCGGCATTTTCCCCAGCGCCTTGGCGTATCTGGCCTGGGGGTATGTGTTGAAGCATGTGGAGGTCAGCCGCGCGTCGGTGGCGATGTACCTGATCCCGCCGGTGGCAATGGTGATGGCCGCGACGTTGCTGGGCGAACACATTGCCGTGCAGGTGATGCTGGGCGCTGTGATCGTGCTGGCCAGTGTGGCGGCCATCAGCCTGGAGGGGCGCTGTCGGTCAGTCGTTCAGGCAAAACGCGCGCAAGCGGTGGCCGTCGAGGTCCTGGGCGACAAAGGTGTAGCCGAAATCCAGGGCCGTCGGTGATTGGACAATGAGGGCGCCGCGTTCGACCCACTGGTCGTGCAGCGCGTCCACGGCGGCCGTGTCGGACAGCGAGAAGCCGACTTCACCGCCACCGCCTGTGAGCTGGGCTGCCGGCTCGACGGTATGGCGCGACCACAGTCCGAGCTTTACGCCGTTGTCGAGAATGAACAGGGCAAAGGTCGGGTTCAATTCCACCGGTGGCTTGTCCAGCAGGCGGCTATAGAAATTGGCACTGGTGGCCGGGCTGTCGACGTACAGCAGGAAGTAATGGGCGAGGGTGTTCATGTGGGCTCCTTGAGAACAGGCGTGGTGTGGCGCCGAGTCTATAAGGAGTGCCTGTCAGTTTTTGTCAGGAGCGTGCAGGGGGACCGGGTCTTCGCCAGTGTATAGCTTGATGATGTCGTCGATTTCGCCGGACATTTTCATCCGCAGCAAGGTGCGCAGGATCTTTTGGGCCGGTACGTCGGGATCGTTGCGCACGATGCAGCCGAGGTTTTGCTCCTCAATCAGCGCAACTTTGTGCAAGCGCTGGCTGATCGGCATTTTCTGGTTGAAACGGTCGACGATCCATTCATTGCTCACCGCGTAGTTGAATCGCCCCGCCACCAGCTTGTGCAGCACCTGTTCTTCGCTGCGGGCGTCGTCGCGGGTGAGTTGGCCGCTGGCAAACAGTGGGTCGAGGGCGCCATAGCGATAGTTGAGCACCGTGCCGATCGGCTGGGGTGTCAGCTTGAGCACCTGCACCGGCTGGTTGCGCACACTGACCAGCACATTGCGCTGCACCATTAAAGGCAAGCTCCAGATGTAGTCGCCGGACAGGTTGTCGACCCACGCGTGGGTGACATAACAGCGCACATCAATATCCCCGTGGCCCATGGCTGTGGCGATACGGGCGCGGGCCAGCACGTGGAATTCCGCCGGCTGGCCGACCTGGGTGGCCAGGCTCAGCATCAAATCATACAAAATCCCCTGTGTAGGCCGGCCGTTCTCGACCTGCACCATGGGCATCGCCCAACTGTCGGAAACCGAGAAACGCAGCGGTGCAGGCGCCGCCAGGCAAGCCGTGGTCATCATCCATAAAGCGCCCAGGACTACGCGCATACACTCTCCGGGTTCAGGCCTTTTCGGGGCCAGTCAGCAGAGCTTAGTCAGATTAGGCGAGCGTGCCGGATGCAATTTCCCCCTTGCTCCGCTAGCATTACCCGCTTCCGCTTCCCAGTTGCGACGGTTTTCGATGAGTTATCAGGTTCTTGCACGTAAATGGCGTCCGCGCTCGTTCCGCGAAATGGTCGGCCAGACCCATGTGCTCAAGGCTCTGATCAATGCCTTGGACAGCCAGCGGCTGCACCACGCCTACCTGTTCACCGGTACCCGGGGAGTGGGCAAGACCACCATTGCGCGCATCATCGCCAAATGCCTGAACTGTGAAACCGGTATCACCTCGACGCCCTGCGGCACCTGCTCGGTGTGCCGCGAGATCGACGAAGGGCGTTTCGTCGACCTGATCGAGATCGACGCCGCGAGCCGCACCAAGGTCGAAGACACCCGCGAGCTGCTCGACAATGTGCAGTACGCGCCCAGCCGTGGCCGCTTCAAGGTCTACCTGATCGACGAAGTGCACATGCTTTCCAGCCATTCCTTCAACGCCTTGTTGAAAACCCTGGAAGAGCCGCCGCCCTACGTCAAATTCATCCTGGCCACCACCGACCCGCAGAAACTGCCTGCAACGATCTTGTCGCGGTGCCTGCAGTTCTCCCTGAAGAACATGACCCCCGAGCGCGTGGTGGAGCATTTGACCCACGTGCTGGGCGTCGAGAACGTACCGTTCGAAGACGACGCACTGTGGCTGCTGGGCCGCGCCGCCGATGGCTCGATGCGCGATGCCATGAGCCTCACCGACCAGGCCATTGCCTTTGGTGAAGGCAAGGTCATGGCTGCCGATGTGCGCGCCATGCTCGGCACCCTGGACCACGGCCAGGTGTTCGACGTGCTGCATGCGCTGATCGAGGGCGATGCCAAGGCGTTGCTCGAAGCCGTGCGCCACCTGTCGGAGCAAGGCCCGGACTGGAACGGCGTGCTCTCGGAAATCCTCAATGTGCTGCACCGCGTCGCCATCGCCCAGGCGTTGCCGGAAGGTGTCGACAACGGCCATGGCGACCGTGACCGCGTGTTGGCCCTGGCCCAGGCGTTGCCGGCCGAAGACGTGCAGTTCTACTACCAGATGGGCCTGATCGGTCGTCGCGACTTGCCTTTGGCGCCCGACCCACGCGGAGGCTTCGAGATGGTCCTGCTGCGGATGCTGGCCTTCCGGCCGGCGGATTCGGCGGACGCACCGAGACAGCCGCTAAAGCCAGTGGGGATCAGCCAGGCCACAGTTGATTCCGCCAAACCAGTGGCTGGCGCGGCGGTGGTCGCGCCAGTGGTTGCTGCCCCTGTTGCACCGGCGCCTGAGCCGGCAGCGGTGGTGGCGGCAGCGGTGGTTGAGCCGGAACCGGTTGTCGAGCCCGAGCCTGTCGTCGACCTGCCCTGGAATGACCCGGTAGACGCTGAGGTCGAGGTTGAACAGCAGCCCTATGTCGAGCCCGTCCTGGAAACCGTCGGTGAGCAGCCTGAGCTGACGCCGATGCCTGCGCCGACGCCGGACAGCGTGGTACCGGCCGCCCCCGAGTGGGTGACGGCCCCGGTTCCCGAGCCGACTGTGGCCCAGGTCGAAGCCGCAACCCCGGGCATCGACCTCGACGACGAACCGCCGCTGGACGAAGACTACATCGAGCCGGACATGGATTCGGCCTACAGCTACCTGGACGACCTGGCCAGCGAGCACACCGCCGAGCCTGCCCCGGAACCCGAGGTGGAGCCCGCTGCGGCACCAGCCACCGGCCTGGCCCTGCAATGGCTGGAGCTGTTCCCGAAACTGCCGATTTCCGGCATGACCGGCAGCATCGCCGCCAACTGCACCCTGATCGCCATCGATGGCGACCACTGGCTGTTGCACCTGGACCCGGCCCACAGTGCGCTGTTCAACGCGACCCAGCAGCGGCGCCTCAACGACGCCCTGAACCAGTACCATGGGCGCACGCTGACCATCGCTATCGAGTTGATCAAGCCCGAGCAGGAAACCCCGGCCCAGGCTGCCACCCGCCGGCGTATCAACCGCCAGCGGGAGGCTGAGGACTCGATCCACGGCGATCCGCTCATCCAGCAAATGATGCAGCAGTTCGGGGCGGTCGTTCGCCAAGATACAATTGAACCTGTCGAAGCCCCGGTGCCCCAGGCGTCCTGACACCGGGCTATTCATTGATCCACGTACTTTTGAGGTGATTCCCATGATGAAAGGTGGCATGGCCGGCCTGATGAAGCAGGCGCAGCAGATGCAGGAAAAGATGGCCAAGATGCAGGAAGAGCTGGCCAACGCCGAAGTCACCGGTAAAGCCGGTGGCGATATGGTCAGTGTGGTGATGACCGGTCGTCACGACATCAAGCGCGTGAGCATCGACCCAAGCGTATTGCCAGGCGTGGGCGAAGATGACCTGGAAATGCTGGAGGCGCTGTTCGCCGCGGCCGTCAACGACGCCGTGCGCAAGATCGAAGCCAACAGCCAGGACAAAATGTCCGGCGTGACCGCCGGCATGCAACTGCCACCGGGCATGAAGCTGCCGTTCTGATCGCCAGGCTTTAGCTAGACTCCAATGCCAGGCCTCGTGCCTGGCATTTTTGTTTGTGCCAATCCAATCGAACCCTGGCGCGGCACCCATGGTCTGCACCCTATACCGATAGATTCGATCAAGGAGCCCTTCATGCCTCACGAACCGACTTTGAACCAGCGCATTGTCCTGGTCTCACGCCCTCAAGGCGCACCCACGCCGGAAAACTTCCGCCTGGAACGGGTGACCTTGCCGGAATTGGCAGACGGCCAGGTCCTGCTGAAGACGCTCTACCTCTCCCTCGACCCTTATATGCGCGGGCGCATGAGCGACGCACCGTCCTACGCCGCGCCGGTGGAAATCGACGAGGTGATGACCGGCGGGGCTGTCAGCCGTGTCGAGCAATCGCGTAATCCGAAATTCGAGGTGGGTGATCTGGTCGTCGGCGCCACCGGTTGGCAGAGCCACAGCATTTCCGACGGCCGCAACCTGATCCCGGTGCCCAATGGCCTGGCCAGCCCGTCCATGGCCCTGGGGGTACTGGGCATGCCGGGCATGACCGCCTACATGGGCCTGATGGACATCGGCCAGCCGAAAGCCGGAGAAACCCTGGTGGTGGCGGCTGCCTCCGGCGCGGTGGGTTCGGTGGTCGGCCAGGTGGCCAAGCTCAAGGGCCTGCGTGTGGTCGGGATTGCGGGCGGTGCCGAGAAGTGCCGCTACGTGGTGGACGAATTGGGTTTTGATGCCTGCATCGACCACAAAAGCGCAACGTTTGCCGACGACTTGGCCCAGGCCTGCTTCAAGGGCGTGGACATTTATTTCGAAAACGTCGGTGGCAAGGTGTTCGACGCCGTGCTGCCGTTGCTCAACCCCAAGGCGCGCATCCCCCTGTGCGGGCTGATCGCCGGCTATAACGCCCATGAAGCGCCCAGCGGGCCTGACCGCTTGCCGGCGCTGCAACGCACGTTGTTGACCAAGCGTGTACGGATCCAGGGCTTTATCGTGTTTGACGACTACGGTGACCGCCAGCCGGAGTTCCTCAGCGCCATGGCGCCGTGGGTACGCGACGGCAAGATCAAGTTCCGCGAAGACGTGGTCGAGGGCCTGGAGCAGGCGCCCGAAGCCTTTATCGGTTTGCTGGAAGGGCGCAACTTCGGCAAGTTGGTGGTACGGGTCGCGCAGGATTGAGCATTTGACGCTAATCCGAGGCGCGGGTATAAACCGCGTCTCGTTGTTTTGTCGGACCACTCGCCCATGAGCTTCAGCCCCCTGATTCGCCAACTGATCGACGCCCTGCGCACGTTGCCGGGTGTCGGCCAGAAAACCGCCCAACGCATGGCGCTGCAACTGCTGGAGCGTGATCGCAGCGGCGGTACCCGGCTGGCCCAGGCCTTGAGCCAGGCCATGATCGGGGTGGGTCACTGCCGCCAGTGTCGGACCCTCACCGAAGAAGAACTCTGCCCGCAATGCGCCGACCCGCGCCGCGACGACACGCTGCTGTGCGTGGTGGAAGGGCCGATGGATGTGTACGCGGTGGAGCAGACTGGTTATCGCGGGCGCTACTTCGTGCTCAAGGGCCACCTCTCGCCGCTCGATGGGCTGGGGCCGGAGGCCATCGGCATTCCGCAGTTGGTGGCGCGTATCGAGGAGCAGGGCACCTTTACCGAGGTGATCCTGGCTACCAACCCGACCGTGGAAGGTGAAGCCACCGCGCATTACATCGCCCAACTGCTGAGCAACAAAGGCCTGGTCACTTCGCGAATCGCCCATGGCGTGCCGCTGGGGGGCGAGTTGGAGTTGGTGGACGGCGGCACGTTGGCGCATTCGTTCGCCGGTCGTAAACCGATCGCGCTCTAACGATCAGCGCAGGATCAAATGTGGGAGGGGCAGTGCGGCGAATCCACTTGCCCCTGATAGCGTCAGTCCGCGCAACCGTTACCGCTCGGTGAGGGCAAAGCGGGTCAGGCAAAACGTCGGGATGCCCATGTCTTCCAGGCGTTGCGAGCCGCCGAGTTCCGGCAGGTCAATGATCGCCGCCGCTTCAAAGATCTTCGCCCCCATGCGTCGCACCAGGTTGGCCGCCGCGATCAAGGTACCGCCCGTGGCGATCAGGTCATCGAACATCAGCACCGAATCACCTTCGCACAGGCTGTCGGCATGCACTTCGAGGAAGGCCTCGCCGTATTCGGTCTGGTAACCCTCGGACAGCACGTCAGCCGGCAGCTTGCCCTGCTTGCGGAACAGGATCAGCGGCTTGTTCAGTTGGTAGGCGATGATCGAGCCGATCAGGAAGCCGCGCGCATCCATCGCGCCGATATGGCTGAAATCGGCCTCGACATAGCGATGGGCAAAGGTGTCTGCCACCAGGCGCAGGGCCTTGGGCGATTGGAACAGCGGTGTGATGTCACGAAAGATCACCCCAGGCTTGGGGAAGTCGATGACGGGGCGGATCAGGGATTTGATGTCGAACGAATCGAAAGTCATCGTCGAAGAGTCCTGGGCGGAAAACGGACTCGAAGTATACCTGCGGCCTCACCGATTGGCGCGGCCGCAAGCGTCTGCATCAGCCTTCCAAGGAACCACCGGCGAGTGCGCACAGCTGGATCGGGTCGAGGATGTGCACTTCCTTGCCTTCGGCGGCCAGCAGTTCGCTCTGCTGGAAGCGGGTAAACACACGGGATACGGTTTCCACTGCCAGGCCCAGGTAATTGCCGATTTCGTTGCGCGACATGCTCAGGCGGAACTGGTTGGCCGAGAAACCACGGGCACGGAACCGCGCCGACAGGTTGACCAGGAAGGTGGCGATGCGCTCGTCGGCGGTTTTCTTCGACAACAGCAGCATCATCTGCTGGTCGTCACGAATCTCGCGGCTCATCACGCGCATCAACTGACGGCGCAGTTGTGGCAATTGCAGGGCCAGTTCGTCCAGGCGCTCGAAGGGGATTTCGCACACCGACGTGGTTTCCAGGGCCTGGGCCGACACCGGGTGAATCTCGGTGTCCATGCCCGATAACCCGACCAGCTCGCTGGGCAGGTGGAAACCGGTGATCTGCTCTTCGCCGCTGTCGCTCAGGCTGAAGGTCTTCAGCGCGCCCGAACGTACTGCATAGACGGAATCGAACTTGTCACCCTGGCGAAACAGAAACTCGCCTTTCTTCAGCGGGCGACCGCGTTTAACGATTTCGTCCAACGCTTCCATGTCTTCCAGATTCAGCGAAAGTGGCAGGCAGAGGGGAGCCAGGCTGCAATCCTTGCAGTGAGCCTGGCTGTGAGCGCGCAGTTTGACTGGCTCGGACATTTCTTAAATCCTTGTGGGAAAACACACATAATACGTAAGGGTACCGCACTGGTGGGCAGTGAAGCCAGCCTGTACAAAAAACAGGCAACGGTATAAAGCTTTTTGTACCGATGCCGATACAGTTGCACATCTACCCTTCGGAGCTCGGATCATGTCTGTTATCGCGGCTTACAACCCTGCCATCCGTGTACCCAGCGTGCAGGACTTGAAGCCCGCTGCCGAGGCCGAGGAAAAGCTGCCCGTGACCGCGCCGGCGCCTGAAACCAAGGTGATTGAAGGGGTGACGGTGACTATTTCCGCCGCAGCGTTCAAGGCGGCCGGGGCGCCCAAAAGCGCGAATGCCGATATCGACGACAGCGGCCTGGACGATAACGTCAAGCAGGTGCTGAAAATGATCCGCAAGCTGAAACAGCAGATCGCCGAGAAAATGGCTGAGCTTCAGGCGATCGCGGCAGACAAAAGCTTGACCCCGGAGCAGGCCCGGGCCAAGACCGCCAATGTGCAAGGCGCGATCAGTTCGTTGCAGGCAGGTTTGATGACGGCCCAGACCTCTCTGGCCAAAGCGATGAAGACCATGAGCGCCGATGACGCGCTCAAAGCCGCGTCGTTGTCGATGTAACTAGATCACCCGCGAAAACCGCTGCCGGTTCTGGTGCTCCAGGTACGCATCGAACACCATGCAGACCGAACGCACCAGCAGCCGTCCGGCGGGCAGCACGCGAATGCCTTGGGCATCCAGTTCGATCAGGGCGTCTTGCGCCATCGCCTCAAGTTGCGGCCAGACCTCGTCGAAATACCCGCGAAAATCGATGTTGAACGCCTGTTCGATCTGCTCGAAGGCCAGGCTGAACGTGCAGATCAACTGCTGGATCACTTCCCGACGTAAGCGGTCGTCGGTGGTGCAGATCAAACCACGGCTGGTGGCCAGTTGGGCGTTGGCCAGGGCGTTCTGATAGCCGTTCAGGTCACTGCTGTTCTGGCAGTACAGGTCGCCGATCTGGCTGATGGCTGACACGCCGAGGCCGATCAGGTCGCAATGGCCGTGGGTGGTGTAGCCCTGGAAGTTACGTTGCAGCGTGCCTTCTTCCTGGGCAATGGCGAGTTCGTCGTCCGGCAGGGCGAAGTGGTCCATGCCGATATAGCGGTAGCCGGCCTGGGTCAATTGCTCGATGGTGGTCTGCAGCATCAGCAGCTTGGATTCCGGCGACGGCAGTTCCTCGCTGTTGATCCGTCGTTGGGGCATGAAGCGTTCCGGCAGATGCGCGTAGTTGAACACCGACAGGCGGTCCGGCTGCAGCTTGATCACTTCCTCCACGGTGCGCGCGAAGTTGATCGGCGTCTGCTTGGGCAGGCCGTAGATCAGGTCGATATTGATCGAGCGAAACTGCAGGGTGCGCGCGGCGTCGATCACCGCGCGGGTTTCTTCCAGGCTTTGCAGGCGGTTGACCGCGCGCTGCACGTCCGGGTCGAGGTCTTGCAGGCCGATGCTCACACGGTTGAAGCCCAGTTCACGCAGCAGGCCCATGGTCGCCCAGTCGGCTTCGCGCGGGTCGATCTCGATGCTGTAGTCGCCGGAGTCGTCGTCGAGCAGATTGAAGTGCTGGCGCAGGCTGCCCATGACCTGGCGCAGTTCGTCGTGGCTGAGAAAGGTCGGGGTGCCGCCGCCGAAGTGCAGTTGTTCAACCGACTGTTTCGGGTCGAGGTGGCAGGCCACCAACTGAATCTCCTGCTCCAGGCGTTGCAGGTAGGCCTGGGCGCGGCCGCGGTCCTTGGTGATCACCTTGTTGCACGCGCAGTAGTAGCAAATGTTCGCGCAGAACGGCACATGCACATACAGCGACAACGGTCGCGTGGCCTTGCGGCTTTCGCGCAGGGCGTGGAGCAGGTCGAAGGTGCCGACCTGGCTGTCGAATTGTACGGCGGTGGGGTAGGACGTGTAGCGCGGTCCCGCCAGGTCGTAGCGGTGAATCAGATGTGAGTCCCAACGAATGGCGTCGAGCATGCGGGCATTCCCCGGATAGGCTAGTGAGCCGAGTCTAGGGGCGTGGCCGGTAGGGCATCTTGATTTGCATCAACGGGGAGCGGCGCTATGCCACATAGCCTTTTAATGGCCCATCAGCCAGTGCTGGTGCGGACCTGGCAGGGTCCAGATACCGAAAACAATCACCAGCAGGCCACCGGCCATCCGCACGCTGCGCTTGCGCAATAACGCGGTCACGCGTTCGGCCGCCAACCCGGTCGCCAGCAGTACCGGCCATGTGCCTAAGCCAAAAGCCAGCATCAGCAGCGCACTGTCCAGCGCATTACCCTGGCTGGCGGCCCACAGCAGGGTGCTGTAGACCAGCCCGCACGGCAACCAGCCCCACAGCGCGCCCAGCAGCAGCGCGCGGGGCAGGCTGGATACCGGCAGCAAACGGTTGGCGACGGGCTGTATGCAGCGCCACAGGCCGCGCCCGAGGCTTTCGATACGGGTGAGGCCGCTCCACCAACCGGCCAGGTACAGCCCCATGCAGATCAACAGCAACCCGGCGAGCACACGCATGAACAGGGCCGCCGGGCTGTTGGCCACCGCCCAGCCGGCCAGGCCGATCAATAACCCCGCGGTGGCATAGCTGAGGATGCGCCCCAGGTTGTACGCCAGCAGCAGGCGGAACCGGCGGCTGCGCTGTTCCTTGGGAATCGCCAGGGTCAGCGCGCCCATCAGCCCGCCGCACATGCCCAGGCAATGGCCGCCGCCCAGCAGGCCGAGGATCAGCGCAGAGACCAGCAGCGGCGCCAGCTCAAGCATGGGGTGGGGCTTTGGGCACGGGCGGTTGCTCGGGGCCGTTGGCTTCGTCGACGGCCGCCAGGTGGTTCGGGTCCTGGTCGTCGAACAGCACGCTGTGGGCCGGGCCGTCGAGGTCGTCGTACTGGCCGCTGTCCACCGCCCAGAAGAAGATGTAGATGGCCACGCCCACTAACAGCAGCGCCGCCGGAATCATCACGTATAGAGCTGGCATCTGCACTCCATGCCCGCGCGGCTCAAGCCGGCAGCGGACGGGTTACCAAAGGGGCGCTTCTGGCCTGCGCACTCGGCAGGCGAGTCAGGCGCAGGGCATTGAGCACCACGGTCAACGAACTGAGGGACATGCCGATCGCCGCCCAGATCGGAGTGATCCAACCGAGGGCGGCAAACGGCAGCATAAGGCCATTGTACAGTCCAGCCCACAGCAGGTTTTCAATGATCACCCGGCGGGTGCGCCGCGCCAGGGTGAAGGCTTGCACCAGGGCATCCAGGCGGTTGGACAGCAGCACCGCATCGGCGCTGGTCTTGGCCAGGTCGGTGGCCGAGCCCATGGCCACGCTGATGTCGGCGGCGGCCAGCACCGGCACATCGTTGACGCCATCGCCGAGCATCAGCACCTTGCGGCCTTCCTTGTGCAGTTGTTGCAGCACGTGGAGCTTGTCGTCTGGGCGCAGGCCGCCGTGGGCTTCATCGATACCCAGTTCAGCGGCGACGCTGGCGACCATCGGCGAACTGTCCCCCGACAGCAGCAGCGTGCGCCAACCACGCGCCTTGCAGGCGGCCAGCAGGGCAGGGGCATCGCTGCGCAGGCGGTCGTCGAGGACGAACCAGGCCAGGGCACCGTCGCCGTCGCCCAGCAGCAGCCATTGGCCGTCATCCTCCGGAGCGGCGGGAATCGGGCAACCACTGAGTGCACAAACAAACCCCGGCTGGCCGATGCGCAACTGGCGTGTGCCGACACGGCCTTCCAGGCCAAGGCCCGGGGAACTGAGCACCTCGTCGGCGGCCAGCGGCGCACGCCCGAAGGCGCGGGCAATCGGGTGTTCGGAGCGGTTTTCCAGGGCGGCGGCGAGGCCCAGGCACTGGTCGCTGTTCAAGGCGGCCAGCGGCCGGATCGCTTTCAACGCCAGGCGGCCTTCGGTGAGGGTGCCGGTCTTGTCGAAGATCACCGTGTCGATCTGGTTCAGGCCTTCGAGCACATGGCCACGGGTCAGCAATAGCCCGAGCTTGTGCAGGGTGCCGGTGGCGGCGGTGAGGGCGGTCGGCGTGGCCAGGGACAACGCGCAGGGGCAGGTGGCCACCAGCATTGCCAGCACGATCCAGAACGCCCGCGATGAATCCAGCTCCCACCACAACAGGCCGATCACCGCCGCGGCAATCAGCGAACACAACAGGAACCACTGCGCGGCGCGGTCGGCGATCTGCGCCAGGCGCGGCTTCTCGGCCTGGGCCCGCTCCAGCAGGCGTACGATGGCGGACAGGCGGGTCTCGTGGCCCAGGGCGCGGACTTCGACGGTCAACGCGCCTTCGACGTTCAGCGTGCCGGCGGTGACGGCATCACCGGTTTGGCGCGGCAGCGGCAGGTACTCACCGGTGAGCAGCGATTCATCGATGCTGGAGCGGCCGTCGAGGATCACCCCATCTGCCGGCAGAACCGCGCCCGGATGCACCAGCACGCGGTCGCCCAGCGCCAGTTCGCTCAAGAGAATGCGTTCGCTCTGGCCGTCACCTTTGAGGCGCAGGCATGAGGCGGGCAGCAGGTTGACCAACTGCGCGGTGGCGGCGGCCGTGCGCTCCCGGGCACGGCGCTCCAGGTAGCGACCGGCCAGCAGGAACAGCGCAAACATGCCCACCGCATCGAAATACAACTCGCCCACGCCGGTGATTGCGGTCCAGATCCCGGCCAGGTAAGCCCCGCCAATGGCCAGGGACACCGACACGTCCATGGTCAGGTGACGCGTACGCACGTCGCGCATGGCGCCCTTGAAGAACGGCGCACAGCTGTAGAACACGATGGGGGTGGTCAGAAACATTGCCACCCAGCGCAGGATCACATGCAGCTCGGGGCTCAGGTCGATATTGAATTCCGGCCAGGTGGCCATGGTCGCCATCATCGCCTGGAACCACAGCAGTCCGGCGACCCCCAGCTGGCGCAGGGCCAGGCGGTTTTCGCTGGCCAGTTGCTCGGCCGCACGGTCTGCTTGATACGGGTGGGCGGCATAGCCGATATGGCGCAGTTCACTGAGCACCTGGCTCAACGGCAATTGCCCGTCGGCCCAGCGCACCTGCAGGCGATGGTTGGACAGGTTCAGCCGCGCCTCGGCCACGGCGGGCAGGCTGCGCAGGTGTTTTTCGATCAACCAGCCACAGGCGGCGCAACTGATGCCTTCCATCAGCAGGGTGGTTTCGGCGAGGTCGCCTTCGTGGTGCACGAAGGGTTTTTGCACGTCGGCGCGGTCATACAGCGCCAGTTCATCCACCAGTTGCACCGGCAGCGTCTCGGGGTTGGCCGAGGCTTCGCTGCGGTGCTGGTAATAGCTTTCCAGCCCACCGGCCACAATCGCTTCGGCCACGGCCTGGCAGCCGGGGCAGCACAGCTCGCGGCGCTCGCCGAGGATCACGGCGGTGAACCGACTGCCGGACGGGACGGGCAGGGCGCAGTGGTAGCAGGGGGTTGGGCTGGTCATGGGCGCAGCTATTTTTTCAGGTCTTCAGCACCCTGCAACGGTTCATCACCCAGCAGCAAGTCCTTGTCGTGGCTGACTTCTTCTTCCTCGAACAGGCGCCAGGTCCTGTCGCCTTCCACGCCCAGCAATTCCACGAAGCGGCGGCCTTCGACCTTGTCGGTGACCTGGCCGATGTAGCGGCCCGGTTCGCTGTCGCTGCGGGTCAGGTTGATCTTGCGATCCTTCTCCGGCTGGGTCGGGGAGATCAGGTTCAGTTCCAGGGTGTTCGGGTTGCTGTAGCCGGTAAGTTGCAGCTCGACTTCGCCGGTCAGCTCATCCAGGTGCAGCTTGGCGCGCAGTTGCAGGGTCTGGGCCAACCGTTCGCGGTCCAGGGAGCGGTTGATGCCTTTGCCGGCCTCGTAGTAGTTGTCGTTGACCAGGTTGTCCGGGTTGTTCACCGCGATGGTCACCATGGACAAGGTCAAGGTCACCGAGCAGGCCAGGATCCCAATGATGATCCAGGGCCAGAGGTGCTTGTACCAGGGGCTTGCGGCAGTGGCTACGGGCATTGTTCAGTTCTCTCGTTATCGAACTTGTGGGCCGATGAATCGGCTCTTGGCTTCAACGTGGACGCTGGCGTCATCGGCATCGGTGAGGATGAATTTCACCTCGTTGGTACTTGACGGCAGTTGCTCCGGTGCACTCGACAGCTCCACCGGCATGCTGACGATATCGCCCGCCGCCACTCTGATTTCACGTCGGCCTTGCAGCTTGAGGTCCGGCAGGCCGGCGGCGTCGAGCACGTAGGTGTGATCGCGCTGGTCCTTGTTCATGATCTTCAGGCTGTAGACGTTTTCGATGCGGCCTTCGGCGTTTTCGCGGTACAGCACGCGGTCCTTGCTCACGTCGAAGCCCACCAGCGAACGCATGAAGAACGCCCCGGCCAATAGGCTGATCATCGCCAGCAACACCAGGGCATAACCGATCAGGCGTGGGCGCAACTTGTGGGTTTTCTGCCCCGACAGGTTGTGCTCGGTGGTGTAGCTGATCAGGCCGCGCGGGTATTCCATCTTGTCCATGATGGTGTCGCAGGCGTCGATACAGGCGGCGCAACCGATGCACTCGATTTGCAGGCCGTCGCGGATGTCGATACCGGTGGGGCATACCTGGACGCACATCGTACAGTCGATGCAGTCACCCAGGCCCTGGGCCTTGTAGTCGGTGCCTTTTTTACGCGGGCCACGCACTTCGCCACGGCGTGGATCGTAGGAAACGATCAGGGTGTCCTTGTCGAACATCACGCTCTGGAAGCGTGCATACGGGCACATGTAGATGCACACCTGCTCGCGCAGCCAGCCGGCGTTGCCATAGGTGGCGAGGGTGAAGAAGCCGACCCAGAAATACGACCAGCCGTCGGCCTGGCCGGTGAAGAAGTCGAACACCAGCTCGCGGATCGGCGAGAAGTAGCCGACAAAGGTCATGCCGGTGACAAAGCCGATCAACAACCACAGGGTATGCTTGCTGAATTTGCGCAGGAACTTGTTGGCCCCCATGGGCGCCTTGTCCAGCTTGATGCGCTGGTTGCGGTCGCCTTCGGTGACCTTTTCGCACCACATGAAGATCCATGTCCACACGCTTTGCGGGCAGGTATACCCGCACCACACGCGGCCGGCGTACACCGTGATGAAGAACAGGCCAAACGCCGCGACGATCAGGATGCCCGACAGCAGGATGAAGTCCTGGGGCCAGAAGGTCGCGCCGAAAATAAAGAACTTACGTTCCGGCAGGTTCCACCACACCGCCTGGTGGCCACCCCAATTCAGCCACACCGTGCCGAAGTAGAGCAGGAACAGGCCGGCACCGCCGAGCATGCGCAGGTTGCGGAACAGGCCAGTGAAGGCGCGGGTGTAGATTTTTTCGCGCGAGGCGTACAGGTCGACAGTCTTGGTGTCAGCACTGCTGGCGTTTTTGGCAGGCGGGGTAACGTCATGTACCGGTATCTGGTTGCTCATCATTGCATCCCACGGCGGTGGAGATTTGCCTCGGCCAGTACGTGCCAACCGGGGTCAAATTAAGTGTCTTGCAGTGGCGTAATGATACGCCCCCGATGGTGCTCAAAGGGTGCGACCTTTGGTCGCGTTGGGGGAAATCAATTGATGGTGTACGTGACCTGGATCAATTGACTTGGGAAGTATGGACGGTTTTCGTGGCGGAGGCGGTCATTCGTCCCAAGGATTGATCAGTGGAACGCCACTGGATTTGAAGTCGCTGACGTTGCGCGTGACAACCGTGAGCCCATGCACCAGCGCGGTCGCGGCAATTAATGCGTCACTTTCATTGGCGCGGTCCGGCACATGCAAGTGTGCGCAACGCAACGCGACTGCCGCATCGACGGGCAGGATTCTGGCATCAAAGGCCGGCATCACATGACGCTTGAGCCAGGTTCGCAACACTTTCCCCTGAGCCGGGTCGCGCCGCTCAATGCGCAAGACCCCGGTTTCCAATTCTTTCAGGGTGATTGCCGAAATAAACATACGCGGTGCGCTGACACTTTTGGCCCAGGCGACCACGTTTGCATCAGCCTGGGGTTTACGCAGTTCAGAGATTACGTTGGTGTCGAGTAGATACATCAAGAGAGGTCCACGGGTCGATGAGTGACCACGGCACGTTCGGTTTCAAAGTCGATATCGGCCGCTTCCGGCATCACCAGCAGGTCAACGATGTTGGCATTGAGACCTGTCAGCTTCTGGTAGTCCTCAATGCTTAGCAGTACATGGGCAGGCTTGCCGCGATCGGTGATAAAAACCGGGCCTTGGCGAGCGGCTTTTTTGGCACCGCTTGTGTCTTGATTGAATTCGCGACTGGAAATGGTGGTGAAAGTCATGGTGCGCCTCCCCTGGAGCGGGTTGAATGTAGTTACGTTACTACTTGGCCTTGGCGAGCCACAAGCTTAAAGCTACAAGCGGTCAACGTGCTTTTCCCATGGGGGTGTCGATGCGATCTATAAAAAAGCCCCGCCTGATCACTCAGGCGGGGCTTTTGTGTGTCGGTGAGCTTTACTGCTCGTCAGCCTTCTTATCCCCATGGGACAAGCTGTAGACATACGCCGCGAGCAAGTGCACCTTGTCGTTGCCTTGCAGTTGCTCCTGCGCAGGCATCTGGCCCTGGCGGCCCCAACGGATGGTCTGCTGCAGTTGGGCGAAGCTCGAACCGTAGATGAATGCACCCGGGTGGGTCAGGTCCGGCGCGCCCATGGCGGGGGTGCCCTTGCCGGCCGGGCCGTGGCAGGCCACGCAGTTGGCGGCGAAGAGTTTCTCGCCGTTGGCCACATCGGCTTTCACGCCTTCCGGCAGCTTGCGGCCGTCGAGGTTGGTGACGACGAACGCGGCAACGTCGCTGACGCCTTGCTCCTTGAGGATGTCCAGCCAGGCCGGCATGACGGCATGACGGCCCTTCATGATGGTTTCCTTGATGGTGGCCGGTTCGCCACCCCAGCGCCAATCGGCGTCGGTCAGGTTGGGGAAGCCATAGGCGCCCTTGGCGTCGGAGCCGTGGCATACCGAGCAGTTGGAGGCGAACAGGCGACCGCCCATCTTCAAGGCTTGCGGGTCCTTGGCGACATCTTCAATCGGCATCGACGCGAATTTGGCGAAGATCGGCCCGAACTTGGCGTCCGACCTGGCCATTTCCTTTTCCCATTCGTGCACGCCGGTCCAGCCGGTCTGGCCGTTGGCGAACGGGGTTTGCTTGTCGTTGTCGAGGTAGTTGTAGCCCGGCAGCAGGCCTTTCCAATTGCCCAGGCCGGGGTAGAGCACCAGGTAGCCAAGGGCGAAGATGATGGTGCCGACGAACAGCATGAACCACCACTTGGGCAGCGGGTTGTCATACTCCTCGATGCCGTCGAACGAGTGGCCGACGGTCTCGTCGGTCTGCTCGGCGCGCTGGCCCTTGCGGGTCGACAGCAACAGCCAGGTCAAGGCGAAGATGGTACCCAGGCTGAGGACTGTGACGTACAGACTCCAGAACGTAGTCATTCTTTGTTACTCCTAGAAGCTTGCTCGACGTGCTTGATGGCTTCGGGATCATCCGCAAAGGGCAACATGGTCGCGTCGTCAAACTCCGACTTGCGCCGGGGACTGAACACCCACAGCGCCAGGCCGATAAAGGCCACCATCACCACAACGGTGCCCAGGCCTCGAATCATCCCGATATCCATGAAGAATCACCGTTTGCTTTTGATGATGGTGCCCAGGCCTTGCAGGTAGGCCACCAATGCGTCCATTTCGGTCTTGCCCTTCACGGCTGCGGCTGCACCGGCGATGTCTTCGTCGGTGTAGGGCACGCCCAGGGTGCGCAGGACTTCCATCTTCTTCGCGGTGTCCTTGCCGTCGAGCTTGTTTTCCACGAGGAACGGATACGCCGGCATTTTCGACTCAGGCACCACGTTGCGCGGGTTGTACAAGTGCGCACGTTGCCAGTCATCGGAGTAACGCCCGCCGACACGGGCCAGGTCCGGGCCGGTGCGCTTGGAACCCCACAGGAACGGGTGGTCCCACACGCTTTCACCGGCCACCGAGTAGTGGCCGTAGCGTTCGGTTTCGGCGCGGAACGGGCGAATCATCTGCGAGTGGCAGCCGACACAGCCGTTGGCGATGTAGACGTCGCGGCCTTCCAGTTCAAGGGCGGTGCGCGGCTTCATGCCTTCGACCGGCTTGTTGGTCACGTCCTGGAAAAACAGCGGAACGATCTGGGTCAGGCCACCGATGCTCACGGCGATGACCATGAAGAAGGCCAGCAGGCCGATATTCTTCTCGACGACTTCATGCTTCATCAGTGGGCTCCCACAACGGCGATCTTGGCGGCGGCTTCGGCTTCTGCCGGGTCCGAGGCACGCACGGTGCGCCAGACGTTGTAGGCCATTAACAGCATGCCGCTGGCAAAGAACGCACCCCCGAGGGCGCGGACGATGAAACCAGGGTGGCTGGCTTGCAGCGCTTCGACGAAGGAGTAGGTGAGGGTGCCGTCATCGTTGATCGCACGCCACATCAGGCCCTGAGTGATGCCGTTGACCCACATCGAGGCGATGTAGAGCACGGTGCCGATGGTGGCCAGCCAGAAGTGCGCGTTGATCAGCCCGACACTGTGCATCTGCACACGGCCGAACAGCTTGGGGATCATGTGGTACAGGGCGCCGATGGAGATCATCGCTACCCAGCCGAGGGCACCGGCGTGTACGTGGCCGATGGTCCAGTCGGTGTAGTGGGACAGCGAGTTGACGGTCTTGATCGCCATCATCGGCCCTTCGAAAGTCGACATGCCGTAGAACGCCAGGGACACCACCAAAAAGCGCAGGATCGGGTCGGTGCGCAGCTTATGCCAGGCGCCCGACAGGGTCATCATGCCGTTGATCATGCCGCCCCAGCTCGGGGCCAGCAGGATGATCGACATCGCCATGCCCAGGGACTGGGCCCAGTCCGGCAATGCGGTGTAGTGCAGGTGGTGCGGGCCGGCCCAGATGTACAGGGTGATCAGCGCCCAGAAGTGCACGATGGACAGGCGATACGAGTAAATAGGCCGTTCGGCCTGTTTGGGCACGAAGTAGTACATCATCCCCAGGAAACCGGTGGTGAGGAAGAAACCTACGGCGTTGTGGCCGTACCACCACTGGATCATCGCATCCGTCGCCCCGGCGTAGGCCGAGTAGGACTTGAACAGGCTGACCGGCAACGAGGCGTGGTTGACGATATGCAGCATCGCCGTCACCAGGATGAAGGCCCCGTAGAACCAGTTGCCCACATAGATGTGCTTGGTCTTGCGCTTGACGATGGTGCCGAAGAACACCACTGCGTAGGTCACCCAGACGATGGCCAGCAGAATCGCGATCGGCCATTCCAGCTCGGCGTATTCCTTGGTGGTGGTGTAGCCCAGCGGCAAGGTGACGATGGCGCCGACGATGACCGCTTGCCAACCCCAGAAAGTGAAGGCCGCGAGGCTGTCGGAGATGAGTCGCGTCTGGCAGGTTCGCTGCACGACATAGTAGGAGGTGGCAAACAATGCACATCCGCCGAAGGCGAAGATCACCAGGTTGGTGTGCAGCGGGCGCAGGCGGCCGAAGGTTGTCCATGGCAGACCGAAATTCAATTCCGGCCACACCAGTTGCGAGGCGATGAACACCCCGAGCCCCATGCCAAGGATCCCCCAGACCACCGTCATGATGGCGAACTGGCGGACTACCTTATAGTTATAAGCAGTCGGACTGATTGCTGTGCTCATTCTAAGGTTCCACGGTTTAGGTTTTTTTATAGGTAAAATTCGGCCGCAAGTATGTAGAAAGCAAGGGGCCATTGCAACGCAAGGCTGACCTGTGTCAATGCGTTCCACGCCAGATTCTGCGCCCTTTCCATGTTTGGCGTAAGGATAAAATCCGAAATCGAAAGCTGATCGAGTGGACAGGAAATTTCGGGGGTCGCAACGACTGTCGTCGCGTACGCCAGGATCGGTCCGCTGTGCAAGCAAGCGTAGACCCGAATGGCAGGAGGGGAAAGGTGTGCTTTGGAAGGGTGCGACACTTGGTCGCGTAGCGCGGTAGAGCTGCCGCCCCAGATTGGGGCGGCAGTCAGGTGTTACTGGGCTTGGCTTTCTGGCGTTACGCCATCAGCGTTATGGGACAGGCTGTAAACGTAGGCGGCGAGCAGGTGCACTTTGTCATTGCCCTGCAGCACTTCCTGCGCTGGCATCTGGCCTTGGCGGCCGTGGCGAATCGTCTGCTGCAACTGCGCAAGGCTGGTGCCGTAGATGTAACCGGCGGGCAGGGTCAGGTTCGGCGCGCCCATGGCTTCCATGCCGTGGCCTTGCGGACCGTGGCAGGCCACGCAGGTGGTGTTGAACGCGGCCTGGCCAGCGGCCAGGTCGGCGGTGCTGTCCGCCGGCAATGGCAGCTTGGCCAGGTCGTGGCGCACATAGGCGGCGACGTTTTTTACGCCGTCGTCGCCGAGCATGTCACCCCAGGCCGGCATCGCCGCGTGGCGACCGTTCATGATGGTGGTCTTGATCGCTTCGGCCGAACCGCCCCAACGCCAGATGTTGTCAGCCAGGTTGGGAAAGCCGAATGCGCCCTTGGCATCCGAGCCGTGGCACACCGCGCAGTTGGAGGCGAACAGGCGACCGCCCATTTTCAGCGCCTGCGGGTCTTTGGCGACTTGTTCCACGGGCATGGCCGAGAATTTGGCGAAGATCGGTCCGAACTTGGTGTCGGCCTTGGCCATCTCCTTGTCCCACTCCTTGGCCGAGGTCCAACCGTCTTCATAGCCCGGCAACACGCCTTTCCAGTTGCCCAGGCCCGGGTAGAGAATCAGGTAGCCGACCGCAAACACCAGGGTGCCGGCGAACAGCATGAACCACCACTGGGGCAGGGGGTTGTCGTATTCCTCGATGCCGTCGAAGGCATGGCCCATGGTCTGGTCGACGCTGCCCTTGGTCTCGCCCTTGCGGGTGGCGAACAACAGCCAGGTCAGGCCGATCAGGCTGCCAATGGTCAGTACGCAGATCCATGTACTCCAGAAGGTAGTCATGGCCGGTTGCTCCTTGTTGCAGGCTCTTGGTGAGCGTCGGATGGCGAAGGTTCATCGGCGAAGGGCAGCAGGCGCGCTTCCTCGAATTCCGAATTGCGCCGGTTGTTGAATACCCACAGCGACAGGCCGATAAAGGCGATGGCGACCACCAGCGTGCCGAGGCCGCGGATGGTGCCCGCATCGAATTCAAATCCCATGGCTCACCTCTTGCTCTTGATGGCAGTGCCGAGTACTTGCAGGTACGAAACCAGCGCGTCCATTTCGGTCTTGCCCTTGAGGCTGGCCACGGCGCCACTGATGTCGTCGTCGGTGTACGGCACGCCGAGGGTGCGCATTACTTTCAACTTGGTCTCGGTGTGGCTGCTGTCGACCGCAGCCGTGACCAACCACGGGTAGGCCGGCATCTTCGACTCAGGCACGACGTTGCGAGGGTTGTACAAGTGCGCGCGGTGCCAGTCGTCCGAGTAGCGTGCGCCGACGCGGGCCAGGTCTGGCCCGGTACGCTTGGAGCCCCACAGGAACGGGTGGTCCCACACGCTTTCACCGGCCACCGAGTAGTGGCCGTAGCGCTCGGTCTCGGCGCGGAACGGGCGGATCATCTGCGAGTGGCACTGTACGCAGCCTTCGCGGATGTAGATGTCGCGGCCTTCCAGTTGCAGCGCGGTGTAGGGCTTCATGCCTTCCACCGGCTTGTTGGTCACGTCCTGGAAGAACAGCGGGACGATCTGGGTCAGGCCGCCGATGCTCACGGCGAGCACCATGAGCAGCATCAGCAGGCCGACGTTCTTTTCAATCGTTTCGTGTTTCATCACTGACTCCTCAGGCCATCTGCGCGGCAGGGGCGGCTTCGACAGGTTGTGCCGAGCGCACGGTGCGCCATGTGTTGTAAGCCATCAGGAACATGCCGCTGAGGAATACCGCACCGCCCACCAGCCGCACGATGAAGCCTGGGTGGCTGGCCACCAGGGTTTCGACGAAGGAGTAGGTCAAGGTGCCGTCTTCGTTGATCGCACGCCACATCAGGCCCTGGGCGATGCCGTTGACCCACATCGAGGCGATGTAGAGCACGGTGCCGATGGTGGCCAGCCAGAAGTGCGCGTTGATCAGGCCGAGGCTGTACATCTGCTCGCGACCGAAGACTTTCGGGATCATGTGGTACAGGGCGCCGATGGAGATCATCGCTACCCAGCCGAGGGCGCCGGCGTGTACGTGGCCGATGGTCCAGTCGGTGTAGTGGGACAGCGAGTTGACGGTCTTGATCGCCATCATCGGCCCTTCGAAGGTCGACATGCCGTAGAACGCCAGGGACACCACCAAAAAGCGCAGGATCGGGTCGCTGCGCAACTTATGCCAGGCGCCCGACAGGGTCATCATACCGTTGATCATGCCGCCCCAGCTCGGCGCCAGCAGTACCAGCGACATCACCATGCCCAGGGACTGTGCCCAGTCCGGCAGCGCGGTGTAGTGCAGGTGGTGAGGACCGGCCCAGATGTACAGGGTGATCAGCGCCCAGAAGTGCACGATGGACAGGCGATAGGAATACACCGGGCGCTCGGCCTGTTTCGGCACGAAGTAGTACATCATCCCGAGGAAACCGGCGGTGAGGAAAAAGCCTACCGCGTTATGCCCGTACCACCACTGCACCATGGCATCCGTCGCACCGCCATACAGCGAGTAGGACTTGGTCAGGCTGACCGGGATTTCCAGGTTGTTGACGATATGCAGGATCGCCACGGTGATGATGAACGCGCCGAAGAACCAGTTACCGACGTAGATATGCTTGGTGTTGCGCTTCATCACCGTGCCGAAGAACACGATGGCGTAGGCCACCCAGACAATGGTGATCAGGATGTCGATCGGCCATTCCAGTTCGGCGTATTCCTTGGAGCTGGTGTAGCCCAGCGGCAAGCTGATCGCGGCCAGGAGGATGACAAGTTGCCAGCCCCAGAAGCAGAACGCGGCGATTTTCGGCGCGAACAGCTGGGTTTGGCAGGTACGCTGCACCGAGTAGAAGGAGCTGGCGAACAGCGCACAGCCACCGAACGCGAAGATCACCGCATTGGTGTGCAGGGGGCGCAGGCGGCCGAAGCTGGTCCAGGGCAAGTCGAAGTTGAGCGCGGGCCAAACCAATTGGGCGGCGAGAAAAACCCCGAGCCCCATGCCGACGATGCCCCACACCACCGTCATAATGGCGAATTGGCGGACCACCTTGTAGTTATAGGCGGTACTTAAAGTAGTGTTCATGGTTCCCCATCCACGGTTCAACCCAAGCAGATGCGGCACTTGGGCTGGAGTTATAGGCAGACTGAATAGCGAGGCAAGCATGGGCAAAGAGCACAAGGCCAGTATTGACGGGGATCAATGGGCGCAGTGTGTGCGGGAACACGGTTGGCTTTGGGATGTCGCGTCGGGCGTAGCTTCCGGTGATTGCGTGACGTTGATCCTGGCCCATGGCGCCGGCGCACCGATGGACTCATCCTTCATGAACGACATGGCTGCACGCCTTGCCGGACATGGCGTCAACGTGTTGCGCTTCGAGTTTCCCTACATGGCCCAGCGCCGACTGGACGGCGGCAAACGCCCGCCCAACCCGGCGCCAAGACTGCTGGAAGCCTGGCGCGGGGTGTATGCCGAGGTGCGACGTCATGTCGCTGGGAAACTGGTCATTGGCGGCAAGTCGATGGGCGGGCGGATGGCAAGTCTTTTGGCCGATGAATTGGGCGTCGATGGGCTGGTGTGCCTGGGTTATCCGTTTTATGCGGTGGGCAAGCCGGAGAAACCACGTGTAGCGCATTTGGCCGGATTGAAGACGCCGACGTTGATTGTGCAGGGCGAGCGCGATGCACTGGGCAATCGGGCGGCGGTGGAAGGGTATGACTTGTCGCCGAGCATCGAAGTGATGTGGCTGGTGGCGGGGGATCATGATTTGAAGCCGTTGAAGGCTTCGGGGTTTGCGCATGAGCAGCATTTGGAGGCTGCGGCCGTGCAGGTGGCTGAGTTTCTCAGCGCCTGTTAGGGCCAATCGGGAGCAAGCCCCCTCCCACATTCGACCGCATTCCAAGGGATGTACGCGGTTAACTGTGGGAGGGGGCTTGCTCCCGATATCGGTCTACCGGTTGAAACGCTCGACCAACGAATACTGGGTATTCGCCGTATGCGTCAGCTCTTCACTCAACTGCGCCGAGTTCAACGCCTGCTCCGAGGTCTGATCTGCCAACAGCGCAATGGTGCTGATATTGCGGCTGATCTCTTCGGCCACCGAGCTTTGCTCTTCGGTGGCGGCCGCGATCTGGGTGGTCATGTCGGTGATATGCGCCACCGCTTCACTGATGCCCACCAATGCCTGGTCCGCCTCCATTACCCGCGCCACGCCCTCTTCGGCCTGGCGATGCCCGGTGTCCATGGTTTGCACGGCAGCGGCAGCAGTTTGCTGCAGCTTGGCGATCAGAGCATGGATCTGCCCGGTCGACTCAGCCGTGCGCTGCGCCAGTTGGCGCACTTCATCGGCGACCACCGCAAACCCACGGCCCATCTCACCGGCTCGCGCCGCTTCAATGGCGGCGTTGAGCGCCAGCAGGTTGGTCTGGTCGGCAATGCCTTTGATCACGTCGACTACGCCGCCGATCTCGTCGCTGTCCTTGGCCAGTTGGGTGACGGTCACGCCGGTCTCGCCCACGGCCACCGACAGACGCTGAATCGCCTCGCGGGTTTCCCCGGCAATATCGCGACCGCGACCGGTCAGGCGATTGGCTTCCTGGGTCGCATCGGCCGTGCGCTGCACATGGCTGGCCACTTCCTGGGTGGTCGCCGCCATCTGGTTGACCGCCGTGGCCACCTGCTCGGTTTCCACGCGCTGGCGTTCCAGGCCGCTGGAGCTGTTATGCGCCAGGGTATTGGACTGCGCCGCCTGGTCGTTGAGGTGCTCGGCAGTGTCCTGCAAGCGCGTCAGGCAGGTCTTCAGGCGTGCCTCCTGGCTGAGAATGGACATCTCCAGGCGCGCCTGGGCACCACGGCTGTCGGTGTACATCTGCGCGATCAACGGGTCGGAGGTGGTCTGCTCGGCCAGGCGCAGCAGGCGCTTGAGGCCGCGCTGTTGCCAGCTCAGGCCCAGCAGCCCCAATGGCACCGACAAACCCGCCGCCAGGGCAAAGCCCCAGTGGGAGTTGAGCGACGCACCGATCATGAAGCTCAACTGGCTGATCAGGATAAACGGCAGCCAGTCCTGCAACACCGGCAGCCACTTGTCCCGCTGTGGGACGGCCGACTTGCCCTGGTTGATGCGCTGGTAGAGCGCTTCGGCACGGCGGATCTGCTCGGCGGTGGGCTTGATGCGCACCGATTCGTAGCCGACCACCTGGTTGCCTTCGAAGACCGGCGTCACATAGGCGTTGACCCAGTAGTGATCGCCCGTCCTGCAGCGGTTCTTAACGATGCCCATCCATGGCAAGCCTTGTTTGAGCGTGGTCCACATATGCCCGAACACGGCCGCTGGCACGTCCGGGTGACGCACCAGGTTGTGCGGGGCACGCACCAGTTCGTCGCGAGAGAACCCACTGATTTCGACAAACGCGTCGTTGCAGTAGGTGATCACGCCTTTGGCATCTGTGGTGGAGATCAACCGTTGCTGAGCGGGGAAGGTACGTTCGCGCTGGGTAACGGGCTGGTTATTACGCATGATTGTTCAATCCGCAAGGCTTTCATTGGGTATCGGCGGTAACGGGGGTTTATTTAACTTATTTTTGCAACAATCGGCTTGGCAGTTTCCAGGGTCACGGTTCTTCGGGTGTTGTGATATCGAGAATGTCCAGAGCCATGCGTTGCTGGATCCTGCTGCGGGAATACTCCCGTAGAAATGCCGCTCGGTCGGTGCTACCCAGATCAAGACGGGCGAGTGCGGCAACGGCTGCGTCCGGGTTTGCGGGGGCAAACACGCAAGCATTGGGAATATGGTTAAGAGTGAACGCTTTTGAATAGCCTTCCAGCCCCGCCAGGATTGGCTTTCCAGTGGCTGCATATTCAAACAGCTTGGAAGGAATAACCTTCAAGAATGCGTTAAAGCTATTAAGGTGCAAAAAAAGCACATCCGCTTGCTGATAGTAGTGAATCAGTCTATGGCGAGGCATGGGAGGAATAAGCTCGACATTCCTTACGTTTCTTTTGATCAGCGCCTCGCTCAGTTTTTTCATCGTGCTGCCATCGCCAATGACGTAGAAACAGGCCCTGTCTGCCAGCCGTTCGGCCAGGGGGGGCAGGATTTTTTCCAGGCCTTGGCCGGCGCCGACATTGCCAGCGTAGACGATCTTCAGCGGGCGTGTCGGTTCGTCAGGCGGTTCGGTATGGAAGGGGGTTTCAAGAAACAGATCATCCACACCGTTGGTGTAGGTTGAGAAGGTCTTGTGTGGATAACGGGGCGCGAAGTAACTCAGGAAACCGGGGGATACCAGGTTGACCCGCGTCGCATACCCAAGGGTGATTTTTTCCAGGCGGGAAAACACCCGTGCCAGGAGCTTGCCGACAATACCGGGGAAAAGCTCGGGCAGGACGTCGACAAAGATATCGCGAATATCCAGATAGAGAGGCGCGTGTTTTTTGCGCGCGATGGCGGCGCCCAGTGCGGCCGTCATCAGCCGCGAAGAGGTGGCCACGATCACGTCATACGGCTTACCCTTCACGGCCTGAAGGACGCCGCAGGCATAGTGGGCAAACCCCCAGGCCTGGCCCCATGCGCTGAATCTGTGCGTGGGGAGGCCGATGCGGGTGACGGACAGCTTCGGCTGATGCGCGGTGTGGGCAGGGGCAGCCTCATAGGACGGGTAGCGGTTTGGCTGGGTGGTCAGCACGTCGATCTCTATCTCACCGTTACCGTGGGTGAGCAAGGCCTTGACCAACGCCTCGACGCGAAATGCCGACAGATCGGGCGGAAAGTAATAGCTCAATATGAGAATGCGCTTGGTCATGCGCGCACCTCGGTTTTACGCCGCAGTACACGCTCGTACAGCGCCACCAGCGTGCTTTCCTGCCGCTCCCAATTTAAATGCAAGGCGGCATTTTTCGCGTTTTGTGCCAGTGCCTGACGCAATAACGGCTCATCGATCAGGCGCTGCAGTGCGGTGCGCAGTGATTGCTCCGAGCCTGCCGGTACCAAAAGTCCTACGGAGTAGGCCCGGACAATCTTGCGAATCTCCGGAAAGTCCGTGGCCACCACGGGCAGCCCGGCGATGACATATTCAAATAATTTGTTCGAGTCGGTGGTGAAGTGGTTCAGGCAGGTATTTTCGATCGGCTGCACACCGATATCGGCTGATGCGGTGTAGCTGGGCAAATCCGCCAGTGCAACGGTCGGGATAAAGTGCACTCGGTCTGTCAGGCCAAGTTCCGTGCGCAATGCCATCAAGGCAGGGGTAAGCCTGCCGCTCCCGATCAATACAAGGTAAGCGCCTTGCAACGACGCCGCCACGCGTAGCAAGCGTTCCAGCCCGCGCCCCTGTTGAAGGCCGCCCTGATAGACAACGATGGGCCAGGGGTGTTGCAAGCCCAACTCAAGACGAATCCTCTGGCCGGGCGAGGAGGCACTCAGACAGGGGCGGTTTTGCAGTACCAGCGGGCGGGCGATTCCATAGGCCCTGGCAAAAAACCTGGCCCGGCTTTGCGTGGTGGTAATGATGCCTTCGGCCCTGGGCATCAAGGTTTTTTCGATACAACCTACCCAGCTGCGAAAGCGCGCATACCCCTCGCGGCTGGTGCTGATTTCGTGGGCGTCATACACCAGCCTGGCGCCGCTGAGCCGGGCCGCCAGCCAGGCGGTGGGCAGGGTATTGACGTCGTGGGCATGCACCACCGCAGCGCGATGCAGGGCGATGCGTAGCAGCAGCCCTGCATGTACCCAAAGCCGCGAAAGAATGCGTCGCAGGGGCATCGATTGTTCGGCTGCGAACGGGCCTGGCGATGGGTGCGATCCGGCGTTGGCCACACGCCAGCGCACGCTGCGCGCTACGCGTACCACACGGATGCCTTCGGCCAGCACCTCCTTGCGATGCGTCACGCCGGGCGCATGCAGGGCGAACACGGTGACTTGATAACCGGCTGCCTGGAGTGTCCGGGCTTGCTTCAATACGCGGGCGTCGTTGCGAAACTCATTCCAGACGATCATGGCGATGCGGGGCACGGGAGATTCCTGTTGATTGGACGGGGTTCAGCGAGTCGGGTGGAGGGCGAGAAACATCCGATTGATGCTCGGGGCGTGGGTGTTCAGGTAAAGAATGTCCTGGGTCAGGACCTTCAGTCTGCTGAGGCTTTGACGTATCAGGATCAGCGCTATCAGCGCGATGTACAGGTGGGGAGGCGTCAGGCAGAGAAAGTCGACAATGATGAAGGCGAATGCCGCCAGAAAGCCCATTGAGTAAAACGCATCGGCCACCGTGAGTGGGTGACGGGAGAGTACCGCGTGCACACGTTGGCTACGGTTGTTCAAGCCAATCAGCACAGCTGCAGCGAGCACGGAATAAGTCAGGCCGATCGCCAGGAGGGACGGGTAGAGGTAGAGCAACACGCAGAAGACGATCAGGGTAAACATGGCGTCCGATAAACCCCGCGCAAACCTGGAAAATGTCCTGGCTGCCAGGGCCAATTGGGTTTTTAGCCGCGCAGGTTCGGCACCGCCGTCTATCAGGGCGCGTGCCCCCGCCCTTGAGTAACGGGAGGCCATGAACCCGGCGCCCAGGTAAAAAGCGTAAAGGATCACCGTCAACAGACCGAGCCCGATGATCAGGGCGGTTTGATCGAGGCCTTTCAACGGGGGTGGCAAATAGGCGGGGACCGTCTCTGAACCGAGCAGGATGACAATCTTGATCGGCAGGAAGTACGTCGTTATCAACAACACTTGTGCGCAGAAATGTGCGGCATGGGCCATCAACACCGCACGTGGAGCGATGCTCATGAGGTTCTGGCCCAGGCGTACGCACCAGAGAAGTGCCGACAGGATACGGTATTGCAATGCCTTAACGTCTCGGCTCACCGTGGGGTTCCCGTATCAGGCTTAGTTCGGACGCGGAGATCAAATGCATAGCGCTTTGCGCAAGCACGCGTTGCCTGGCGTTGAATGATTTCGCCCTGAATATTTCCGGGTTGAAAAACAGTGTTTCTATTCCTTCGGCGAGCCCGGTGAAACTCTCGGGGGCCGATAGAAAACCGCAGTCGTCGTCAACAAACTCAGGGATGGCCCCGACCCGATTAGTCAAAGGGACCAGGCCCGAAGCCATGGCTTCGTCACGCGATACCCCTTGTGTGTCCATGCGGCTGGGGCACAGAAACACGCCATAGTGTTTGTGCAGGTCGGCGATCTCGGATTGTTTCAAATAGCGTTTTTCGAGGGTGACGTTCGGGTACTGACGCAGCGGTGCGAGGGTTTCTTCAAACAAAGGTCCGTCACCGACCATCAGGAACTCAAGTTCGTTGAACCATGGCTTGGTCGCCAGCATTTGAATGGTTTTGACGCTCAGGTCGTTGGCGTAGGTGCGTGACACATAGGGGCGGATCGAGAGGATTTTCTTGCGCTGCTCAGGCGGTTTTTCCTGATAGGCAAACAGCCGCGTATTGATGGGGTTGTGGATCACTCGGTATTGACCCCTCGGCAACCTGAACCCCAGGTCTTCCATGACGTCTTCGGCAAACTGTCGGGAGACGAATACCAGTTGCAGATTGGGCGGCATGGGTTGCAAAAGGCTGAGCCAGAACCCCATGCGTCGTTCACTGTCGAGCTTGGCCAGTTGCAACAGTGTTTCGTCGCCATAGTTGTAAGCCCGGCGCCACCAGGGTTGGATCTCCGCGCCGTGTACCCAGGCAATCACCCGGAGGCGGGGCAAGTAGGGGCGCACTATTTCCCACATCTGCGGATCCAGGAAGTGCACCAGCAGTGTCGTGTACTGTCCGCTGTCCAGCATGCTTGCCAGGGCGCTGCCCGGGCCGGTCACCACGTCGACATTTTCAAATTCGTGATAACTGATCGACTCGTCGGGGCGCAGACGAAAGACATCTACCGGCAGGCCCTGTTCCTGATAGGCCATGACACGGGTATGAATAAAGCCATTACGGTACAGGTCGTCATAGGCCGGGTAGTGGTTGGTCAGCAGCAGGTGCGCGGCCTTGGCGAGGAGGTGGGAGGGTTGGATTTCCCGGTGTCCTTGAACCAGTGCCTTGATCGTCGTGCTGCCGCTGCCGTGGGCCCGCAGGCCCAGGCGCAGGTACGCTGTCTCGGGCGGTATATCCCAGGCCTGATTGCGATTGGCCTGCTGCATGACATGGCTGATCCGTTGTTTCTGCGCATCCAGATACAGCACGACCAGTTGCAGGTTCAGGCCCGGCGTGGCATCGAGCAGCAATCTCAAGGTGTCGTCGGCCTGTTTCAGCTGGGCAACGTTCAACTCGTGCCTGGCGTAGTGATATTCATGTTTTCCGTCCGCGAGGGAGGAGTCGATATGCCAGGTGCCGCCTTCGACCTGCGCGCGCAGATACTTGCTGCGCAGCGGGCCGAACAGTTCTGACAGGTCCCGGCCGTTGCTCAGCGGGCCAGTAGTATCTGCACTCAATGGCGGGATCGTTTCACTGCTGCGCTGGAGATGCTGGAGGCTGATTCCGCTGTTCAGCTCGAGGTCATCCACCACCGCAACGACGTGCTGTCGATCAGTGCCCGCGGCGTTTTCGCAGTAGTTGAACGCATCGATCGCGAGGGATCGAGGGTGGGTGTAGGTGAGCGCCGGGAGGCTTTCCAGCCAGGCTCGGGCGGGCTGTTGTGCCAGCACTTCTGTCTTGATCAAGGCCCGACGTGCCGCTATCCCGGTGGCACAGCGGTATTCCTGGCCTGGGTTGATCAGGCGTATATCCCGTTCGTCCGCGGCATGGTGCGCCATCTTGCCGATCACCCGGGCCTTGCTGTAACGCGTGGCCAAGGCCAGGTCGAGCAAGTAGTGAGGGCCGTAGTAGTCCACGGCAAGCATGGCGCCGAACCAGTCGGCGCCGCCTGCCAGCTCGCCGAGGGTGAGCTTGTTCAGCTGTTTGCGCTCAATCAGTTGCAAGCGCGGGTCAACGGTGGCGGGCTGCCTTGCCGGCGCGTCGCTTACCGCGACATACAGCTTGACGCGGGGGTAGCGCTGACGCCGCAGATGCTCAATGAGGGCCTGCAATTGAGCCTCGTCGGCCGCGTCAGCGACCAGGCAAATCGTCGGCAGTGGCAGGTCATGCACGCGATGGGTCACCTTGTTCATCACATACATCAAACGGTGGGCATAGGTGTGTTCCAGCATCACCTTTCGCAGCCCTGCCAACCGCAGCCTGGCGTGTCCAGCGGGCGTGCCGAGGCGACGCAAGACCTCCTGGCCGTTGTCGCTGCAGATGACCAGGTCGCCCATCAGCACACGCAGGCCGCGAGAAAAATTGCTGACGGTCAGGGTGTTGGAACCCAGCAGTTCAAAGGCACGACGGGCGAACATGGATTGCGACTGTTTGACCGAATTGAGATTGATCGCATACCGGTAGCCCTTGTAAGCCAGGTCTATCTGCGTCGCGTCAAGCGTACCGGCAATGTAGCCCCGATATCGGGCCGGAAACTGATAGTTGGCTTCTGGCTGGCCGAAGTTGCGATCGTAGATTTCCAGCGGACGAAAGCCCGGCAGGGCATTGACGAAGTGTTCCAGGTCCCGCGCCCGTTCGGGGTATCGGCAGTAGTAGGCACCGGCGAAACAGAACGCATCCTTGCGCTCATACAACTCGATCGGGTTGTGCATCGCCGGTTGGCAGGCAAAGGGCAGCAGGTAGACACGCTCATGCCCCAGCGCGCTTTTATAGCGATGAATACAGTCGATATCCGTGGTGAACACCAGGTCGAACTGTGTGGCGGTACCCAGGAACGTCTCGAAGTGCACCGGGTCTTCCTTGTTCCAGAACACCGTTGGCACCTTGTGTTCCCGGCACCACTGCAAGACCTGGCGCAGCTCTGTGCTGTTCTGGGCGATCTTGTTATGCCAGCGGCCATCCTGGCCGCGCCATGCGGATTCGATAAACAGCAGGTCGGGTTGGAACGATTGCAGTTCGGCCAGGCCCTGGTCCGGTGTCAGTTGCAACAGCTCGCATTCATACCGGTAGGCCTCATGGGTAAAGGTGTCCATCACACAGGCCATTCTGAAGGGCTTGGCCGTGTCGTGGGGGGCGAGCAACAGCTGGTTGCGCACATGCTCTGCATCCGCCAGCGGAGTGGGGGCCGGCGTGACAAGGAAAGCGGCGGTGCCAGGCAGCGCCGGTGGGATCGCATCATCGCCAGGGGGGGCCGTAGGTGCGTTGCCTTTGCGACGTGCGCGGGCTTGTTGATACAGCTTGAACAAGGCGCCAGGCAAAAGCAGGCATTCACGTAGCGAGCCCACCCCCACACGCAGTTGATACCCCAACTGATAGGTGGTGCTGGCCCGCGTCTTGATCAAGCGATTTTCCAGCAGGTGGCACCTGGCGTTTGCGCGCTGCAGATTGGCGGTCAGGACTTCTATTTGCCCTTGCTGCCGGGTATTGCACTCGGTTGAGTACGCCAGTTCGTTCTTGAGTTGCTGAATGCGCTCAGTCGCTTCACGGTATTTCTGATTGACCTGTTCCCGCTGTTGGCGACCGCCGGCTACCTGTCCTAGCAGGTTACGCTCGACGGACTCGAACGCCGCTTCCAGTTGACGTAGATGCTCGACACCCAGCGAACAGCCCTCGGGTTCTGTTTTGATGGCGACCATTCCCACCCACTTGCCCAGCATTTCGACCTGGATGACCTGCAGGTACGCACTCAACAGCCGAAAGGGTTCCAGCAGGTAGAACGTGTGCTTGTGGTCAAGGAAGTCATTCACCCCGAACGGCACGGTGATGATCAGCCGGCCACGCGGCTTGAGCATCGATGCGGCTTTTTCGACGAAGGTTGCCGGGTGGATGAGGTGCTCAAGCACTTCACTGATCACGATGCTGTCAGGTTCCAAGCCCTGGGTGTCCAGCGACATAAAGTCTGCATTCAAGTAGCGGACGTTGCGCTGCACGTGATCGGGTTCGGCCCTCAGGTAATCTTTGGCCTGCTCGAACGCCCTGGGGTCGTTATCCACGCCCGTGACCCTGTGGCCTTCACGGGCCAGCAACACGGGGATAATGCCCTGGGAGCAGCCTATGTCGAGTATTGTCCTGCCGGTGACCTGTGCGCAGATCCAATGGATCCGCGCACGGGTTTCCTGCATGAAGTGTTCGCCCAGCTTGCCGTAATAGGCTTCCATGACACGATCATGGGTATCGGCGAGTGGCGGTGGATTATTCATCGTCAGTTCGCCAGTACGCCGGCAGCATCAATCACCACGCCGTTGCTATGTCGCGCTGACATGGATCTGAACTCGCGATGCCCGACCAGCAACACATGGATATGGGCGCTGTCCCAGGCACAGGCCACGTCGGTCAGGGAATGGCCAGTCAGGTCGTCGGGCAGTGCATCGATATTGGGCTCGACCAGCAGCAGCGTTATCCCCAGTTCGTTGGCCAACTGGCGGGCAATGCCAAGTGCCGGGCTTTCGCGCAGGTCGTCGATGTCTGCCTTGAACGCCAGGCCATAGCAGGCAATTCGCACGTTGTGCGCGCACAGCCCGGGGTGCTTGAACAAAAGGTTGGCCACCGCCACCTTGACTTGCTGGATGACCCACTGGGGTTTGCTGTCGTTGACCAGGCGTGCGGTGCGGATCAACAGCGCCAGGTCCGGTGTTTTACTGACGATGAACCACGGGTCCACCGCTATACAGTGCCCACCGACGCCAGGCCCGGGCTGCAGGATATTCACACGCGGATGATGGTTGGCCAGGCGGATCAGCTCCCATGGGTCGATCTTCAACTGTGCGCAGATCATCGAGAGTTCGTTGGCGAAGGCGATATTGACGTCGCGGAAACTGTTTTCGGTCAGCTTGCACATTTCCGCGGTGCGTGTGTCAGTGACAATGCACTGGCCTTCGACAAACTGCTGGTAAAGCCGTACTGCTGCGGCTGAGCAGGCATCGGTCATGCCCCCGATGATGCGGTCATTGCTGACCAATTCCCTCAAGACATGCCCTGGCAGTACCCGTTCGGGGCAGTGGGCGATGCGGATGTCACTGGCTTGCTGATGGGTGGTGGGAAAGGTCAGGTCCGGACGCACACTGGCCAGCCATTTCACCATCAGTTCGGTGGTACCGACCGGAGAAGTCGACTCCAGGATCACGAGGTCGTGCTTTTTCAGCACCGGGGCGATGGCACGGCAGGCTGCTTCTATATAGCTCAGGTCTGGCTCGCGGTTTTCCAGGAATGGGGTGGGCACGGCGATCAGGAAGGCATCCGCCGGCTCCGGCCGGGTTGTCGCCCGCAGGTAGCCGTGGCTGACCGCCGAGCGGACCAACCGGTCCAGATCGGGCTCTATGATATGCACTTGGCCGAGATTGATGAGGTCCACGATATGCGGGTTTATATCGACGCCAATGACTGTTCGTTGCGGCGAGGCAAACAGCGCGGCGGTGGGCAAGCCGATATAACCCAGGCCGAGGACGCAGAGTGTCGGCATGCTCATGCCGCTGCCTCGTTTTTTCGCCAGGTTGCGATCAGAACTTCGCGAATGCGTGTGCACGCTCTGCCGTCACCGTAGGGGTTGTGGGCATTACTCATCTCCCGATAAGCCGCTTCATCGCTGAGCAACTCCCTGAGGTGGTGAGTAATGCTTGCGATCTCCGTGCCCACCAGCCGCGCCGTCCCGGCATCGACTGCCTCGGGGCGTTCAGTCGTGTCACGCATCACCAGCACCGGCTTGCCCAGTGCAGGTGCTTCCTCCTGGATGCCGCCCGAATCCGTGAGGATCAGGTACGCCCGGGTCATCAGGTAGACAAACGGCAGGTAATCCAGCGGCTCGATCAGATGTACATTGCTGATGCTCGCCAGTCGCCGTCGCACGGGTTCCTGCACATTGGGATTCAGGTGCACGGCGTAGACAAAGGTCACCGCCGGGAAATGCGCGGCGGTTTCAGCCAGGGCCTGGCAGATACGTTCAAGACCCTCGCCAAAATTTTCCCGGCGATGGCCTGTCACCAGGACCATCCGCTGGTCTTGGGGCAGAAAGGCAAATTGCCGGTCAAGGCGGCTACGCAGGGGTGATGTCGGGGCGTGGAGTTTCTCTACAACACTGAGCAGTGCATCGATCACCGTATTGCCCGTGACATGAATGCATTCGGCGGCCACCCCCTCATTGATCAGGTTCTGCCGCGAGGTTTGGGTGGGGGCGAAATGCATCGACGCGAGGCTGCCCGTCAGGCGTCGGTTGCCCTCCTCGGGCCAGGGGGAATAAAGGTTGTGGGTACGCAGCCCGGCTTCGATATGGGCAACGGGGATCTGTTGGTAATAGGCCGCCAGACTGGCTGCAAAAGTGGTCGCCGTATCCCCGTGGACGAGGATCACATCGGGTTTGAAGTCTTCCAGGACAGCTTGCAGCCCCTGGATGATTGCCGTCGTCACATCCGTCAGGTTCTGATCCGGCTTCATGATGTTCAAGTCGTAGTCGGGTACCAGTCCAAACAGCTCAAGCACTTGGTCCAGCATCTCCCGGTGCTGCGCCGTGACACACACTCTCGAGTGGAAACGGTCGTCATTTGCGAGATTGATCACCATCGGCGCCATTTTGATGGCTTCCGGGCGGGTGCCGAAGATAGACAGTGTCTTGAGAGGCATGGGGATGGCTTCTTGTATAGCGGGTGAATAAACGCTGGGCCTGAAACGCGGGTGCACAGCTGCCTTCAACGCAGTGCCAGGCGTGTCAGCGCGTGGGGACCGGGTTGTACGGAGTGGGTCGGTAACGAAGGGGGATTCTGCCCAAAGGGCGCGGAGCCGACTACTGACCGTTCGGCTGGTTACGAGGTGTTACCAATGTCGTAAAAGTACCCGCGCCGCGCCGAAGGCAGCCTCAGCCTGCCAGCATTGGATAGGTAAACAACCCGAAGTGAAGCAGATTCAAGCCAAAGTGCGTGGCAATCGCCGCACCCAGCCCGCCAAACCGATACGCCAGGCCATAACCGACCCCGGCGATGCCCGCCAGCAGCACCCATTGCCACCCTGCACCCACGTGCACCAGGCCGAACAGCAGCGATGCCAGCAGCAGCGCGAGGTTTTCGCCGTAGGGCAACTGTTTGAAGCGTCGGCTCAAGCCGCCTTGAATGTAGCCACGGAACAGGGCTTCTTCCACCAGGGTCACCAGCAATAGGTTGTTGAGTACCCACAGCCAGGCCTGGTCCGGCCATTTCGGCGCCCAACTGATCACGCCCAGCAAGGCTGCGCCACCCAGCGCGACGATGGCGGTAAGGGTCAGTACCAACGCGGTGACGCAGATCGACAGGCGCAACGAACGCCGCGCCACAATCCACGGGCAGGCCAGCAGCAACCAGAAACCAATCAGCGGCTTGTCCTGGTTCAGGTACATCGAGAACGGCACGGCATCAGGCGTAAATCGCTGCGGGTCAATGCCGCGACCGTTATAGAACCCCGGCAGCCAGTGCATCGCCAGGCCTAGCGCCAACACGACAAACAGCCCGTGACCCAGGTAACGCGCCCACGGCGTGCGCTGCTGGCATACGGCATAGCCGGCGATCAACAGCAAGGCGACGGACACCAGCGCCAGTACGCCCAGTTTTCCGTAGGCCAAGGCCAGCAGATAGCCGATGGAAAGAAGTGCCAGGTACAGCCAGGGCAATGGGAGCATGGGGGAATCCTTGGAAAATACCGGTCGGCATTATAGCGACGGCCCGCGCCCCGAAACGTGAAAACGCCTCCCCGCAAAAGGGCTTGGGCAAGTGATTGCAAAACATGTCATCGGCTGGTTATAGTCCTCGCGTCCTTATCCCTTCAAAAAGATCAGCACATGCCAGCTTCCCTGCGCATAGCGGTAGTCGATTCAGCGGTCAACGCTGTGCGCGTGCCGTGCGCGAACAAGCAGCCTGCGCAGATCAGTCACTACCCCCCACCTGTCAGTAGCACGCCGGTGTACGCAGTCGTATCACCGCCGGGTGTTGGCATTTCGGGCTGATCGGCACGTTGCTGTGCCCGCTCTGCCTGCCTGAAAAAAAACTACTGAATTTCAGCCTCTGCGGCTGAATCGGCTTTTTTTGCCTGATTACAGGTGGTAACCATGTCCGTTCTTTCGAAACACTCCGTGGCCGCGGCGGCCTCGACGAGCCTGTTTGTCCTGCTGTGGAGCAGCGGGGCGATCTTCTCCAAGCTGGGCCTGGCCCATGCTTCGCCCTTCGCCTTCCTGCTGATCCGTTTTGCCATCGCCCTGGCGGGGCTGGTGATCCTGGTGCCGGTCCTGCGGTTGAAACTGCCGCGTCCCGGCAAGCCCATGTTGTACGCGGTGGCAACCGGGTTGGTATTGCTGGGGGCCTATCAGATTTTCTATCTGCTGGCCCTGGACCTCAGCGTCACCCCAGGCGTCATGGCGACCATCATGGGGGTGCAGCCGATCCTCACCGTGGTGCTGATGGAGCGCCAGCGATCCTGGCGCCGGATGTTCGGCCTGAGTCTGGGCCTGGCCGGGCTGATCATGGTGGTCTACCAAGGCATCGGGCTGGCGGGCATGTCCCTGGCCGGGATGCTGTTCGGGCTGCTGGCCCTGGCAAGCATGACCTTCGGCTCGATCATGCAAAAGCGCATCACCGACAACCCCCTTGGCACCCTGCCGGTGCAGTACCTGGCGGGGCTGCTGTTGTGTTCGGTGTTTGTGCCGTTCCAGCCGTTCCACGTTGAACACAACGCCGGCTTTTACCTGCCGGTGCTGTGGATGGGCCTGGTAGTGTCGTTGCTGGCAACGCTGTTGCTGTACCGCCTGATCGCCCGGGGCAACCTGGTGAATGTCACCAGCCTGTTCTACCTGGTGCCGGCGGTGACGTCGGTGATGGATTACCTGATCTTCGGCAATCGGCTCGCGATGCTGAGCCTGTTGGGGATGGGCTTGATCATCATTGGGCTGGTCTTCGTGTTCCGCAAAAACTGATGCCCCCCGTAGGTGCCGGCCAGCCGGCGCCTACGGTTTTCGAGGCCGCAATACCAGCCACAACGCCCCGGCAATCAACACGCCGCCATATAAATGCGCCATCGATAAGAGCTCGTCGAGCAACAACGCCCCCCACAACACGCCGAACGGCGGGATCAGGAAGGTGGTGGTCATCGACCTCACCGGCCCAATCGCGGTGAGCAGCCGGAAGTACAACACGTACGCAAACGCCGTACACACCAGCCCCAACCCCAGCAGCGACGACCAGACCTGCCACCCACCCCAACTCGCAGGCGGATGGCTGATCGCGCTGTAGGCAAATAACGGCAGCAGAAACAGCGTCGCGCCCAGCATGCTGCCCAGGGCCGCGAGACGACTGTCCAGCCCGCCACGCTGGTCCAGCCAGCGCCTGGCGAGGAACCCGGCAAAGCCATAACAGGTGGTGGCCAACAGGCAAGCCAGTGCGCCCATCAATAATTCCAGGTCAAACGCCACCGGTCCTGCACGGGTCAGCACGCCTACACCGAACAGACCCAGGCACACCCCGGCGATTTTCGACGGGGTGAGGCGTTCGCTGAAAAACAGCCCGCCAATCAACACCCCCATCAACGGCGTGGTGGCATTGAAGATCGCCGAGTAACCCGCCGGCAGCACCTGGGCGGCCACCGAATACATGGTCGCCGGGATCCCCGAGTTGATCACCCCCAGCAACAGGACTGTCTTGAACTTGCCCTGGAAATCCCAGTTCACCCGCGCCATCGCCAGGATCACCAATAGCCCGGCGGCGGCAATCGATACGCGGAAAAATGCGGTCGGCAGCGTGCCGATTTCCGGCGCGATAATGCGCATGAACAGAAAGCTCGCGCCCCAGATGGCGGCGAGCCCCAGCAGGTAAAGGGTGTCAACGGGCCTCACGGAACACTCCTACATCAATAAGGCCGCGAGTGTTGCACGCCGCCTTCATTGATTACAGGACAAACCGCGTCACCAGCCCATTCAGGTCCACCGCCAGCCGCGACAGTTCCTGGCTGGCGGCCGAGGTCTGGGTGGCGCCGGCGGCGGTCTGGGTGGACAGGTCGCGGATGTTCACCAGGCTGCGGTCCACATCGCGCGCTACCAGCGCCTGTTGCTCGGCGGCGCTGGCGATCACCAGGTTGCGCTGGCTGATCTGCGAGATGGCGGCGGTGATTTTTTCCAGGGCGCTGCCGGCGCTGTTGGCTCGCTGCAAGGTCTGGCCGGCATGCTCGGCGCTGCTGTTCAGCGCCTCGACGGTGGCCTGGGTGCCTTGCTGGATACCGGTGATCATCTGTTCGATTTCTTCGGTGGAGTCCTGGGTGCGCTGTGCCAGCGAACGCACCTCGTCGGCGACGACCGCGAACCCACGCCCGGCTTCACCGGCACGCGCCGCTTCAATCGCGGCGTTGAGCGCCAGCAGGTTGGTTTGCCCGGCGATGCCACGGATCACTTCCAGCACCTTGCTGATGTCCTGGGCTTGCAGCGCCAGGCCTTCGGCCTTGTTCGAGGCGCCGAGCACTTCGTCCACCAGGTTCTGGATCGAGCTGATGGTTTCGCTGATCTGGTAGTGGCCGTGCTTGCTGTCCTCATCGGAAGCCTGGGACGCCTCGGCGCTGGACACCGCATTACCCGCGACCTCGTCCACCGCCGTGCTCATCTCGGTCACGGCGGTGGCCGCCTGCTCGATTTCATCGTTCTGCGCCTGCAGGCCGCGCGTGCTTTGTTCCATCACCGCGCTCATTTCTTCCGCGGCGGAAGCCAGTTGCTGCGCCGATTCGCTGATGCCTCGGATGGTGGTCTGCAGCTGCGCTTGCATGGTCGCCAGGGCGCTCAGCAATTGCGCGGGTTCGTCATGGCCGTGCACCACGATCGGCTGGCTCAAGTCGCCGGCGGCGATGGTGCGCGCCACGTTCAGGGCCTGGCCGATCGGCGCGGTGATGCTGCGGGTCAGCAGCCAGGCCAGCAGCAAGGTGGCGATCAGTGCGACTGCGATAATCAGGCCGACAATCCACTGTGCGCTCGAATACATCTGTGCGGCCGAATCGGCCGCCGCTTCCACGCCGTTCTGGTTAAAGACGATCAGGTTTTCCAGGCTCTGGCTCAGGATCGTGCCCTGGGGGGCGAGGCGGCTGACGAGCAGGTCGAGGGCGTCTTGCTGTTGATCCTTGTCCACCAACGCAACCATCTGCCCGACGATGGCCAGGTATGTCGCGACATTGGCCTTGAGGGTTTTCAGCAGTTCGCGCTCTTCGTCATTGCTCAGCAAGGTTTCATGGCGCTCGAGCAGGGCTTGCAGTTCGCTGCTGGTGCGGGTGATCAGGCCTCTGCTGGTCTCACGCACGCGAGACTCGTCGGTGCTCACCAGGCGCAGGGACTCCAGGCGGACAGTGGCCACCAAGGCTGCGCTGTCATGGATATTCTCGATGCTCGGCATCCAGGTTTGTTCAATGACCAGCGCGCTTTCCCGCAGCTTGGCCATCTGGCCCAGGCCAAACATTCCCACAATCACCAGCAAGCTGGCCAAAACCCCAAAACTCAGACTGGCACGCAGACCGATCCTCATATTCCTCAATGACATCTCAATGCTCCTTGGGCGATTAGAACCTGCTCCCGGGTCGGTCTTCGGACCTTGTTAGGGTGGGAGAGGGCGCGCTATATATCAAAGTGCCATCAAGGTAGTAATCGGGGTTTCCCTTAGTTGGATCCAAAGCCCTATGGAGGACCCGCGGCCGTTCTGGTTGGCGGTTTTTCGGCTTCTACCTGCCAGGCCACGGCGCTCAAGGCCTGTGGATCAAACGCGGATCGACTGTGAGGTGCGTTTATTGACCGTTCGGTCGAATTAAAAAATTGAAAATAAATGTACGAAATGAACGGAGCTGTACAAGTCAGTGCAAAAAATGACCCTTCTCCTGCCTGCGTACACTGGCTAAGCTCAGGGCATCCCAGATGCCCGCTCGAGGTTTCCCGCATGTCGCCATCCACGCCTGCCCTCGCTATCGCCCGCACTATCCTCGAAGGCTTCGACGATTACCGCGAGCACTTTCGCCAGATCACCGATGGCGCCCGCGAGCGTTTCGAAAAGGCCCAGTGGCAACAGGGGCAGGCGGCATCGGCGGCGCGGATCAACCTGTACGAAGACAAGGTCGGTGAAGTGAGCGCGCGCCTGCGCGCGAACTTCGAGGGCAGCGCATTGCTCGACATTGACCTGTGGCCGCTGGTGAAAAGCGCCTATATCGGCCTGATCGACCTGCGTTTTGACGATGAGCTGTCCGAGACCTGGTACAACTCGATCTTCTGCGGCCTGTTCAGCCATGACCTGATCAGCGACGGCTGCATGTTCATCCACACCACGCGGCCGAGCCTGCGCCGGGCACGGGCGGCACAAACCCATACCTACGCGCCCGCCGGCCAGATTCCCGAGATACTCGCGCAGATTTTTGCCGACTATCGTTTCAGCGAGCCCTACGCCGACCTGGCAACCGACCTGGGTCGCCTCGAAACCCAACTGCGGGAAAACCTGCCGGACTGGGTGTGCAAGGACCCGGACCTCAAGGTCGAGCTGTTTTCCTCGGTGCTCTACCGCAACAAAGGCGCCTACCTCGTCGGGCGCATCTACACCCGCGACGAACAATGGCCCCTGGTGATTCCGCTGCTGCACCGCGAAGGCCAGGGCATCCAGATCGATGCGCTGATCACCGACGAGGCCGAGGTGTCGATCATCTTTTCGTTCACCCGTTCCTACTTCATGGTCGACGTGCCGGTGCCGGCGGAATTTATCGGCTTTCTCAAACGCATCCTGCCGGGCAAGCACATTGCCGAGCTGTACACCTCGATTGGTTTCTACAAACACGGCAAGTCGGAGTTCTACCGCGCGCTGATCAACCACCTGGCCACCACCGACGATCAATTCATCATGGCCCCCGGCGTGCGTGGCATGGTCATGAGCGTGTTCACCCTGCCGGGCTTCAATACCGTGTTCAAGATCATCAAGGACCGTTTTTCACCGTCGAAAAACGTCAACCGCGCCACGGTGATCGAGAAGTACCGCCTGGTCAAAAGCGTCGATCGCGTCGGGCGCATGGCCGATACCCAGGAGTTTGCCGACTTCCGCTTTCCCCTGGGCAAGTTCGAGCCCGAGTGCCTGGCTGAACTGCTGGACGTCGCTGCCGGCACCGTCGAAGTGGAAGGCGATACGGTACTGATCCGCCACTGCTGGACCGAACGGCGCATGACCCCGCTCAACCTCTACCTGGAAAACGCCAACCCCGCCCAGGTGCGCGAAGCCCTGGAAGACTACGGCCTGGCGATCAAGCAACTGGCGGCAGCGAACATCTTCCCCGGCGACATGCTGCTGAAGAACTTCGGCGTCACCCGTCACGGTCGCGTGGTGTTCTACGACTACGACGAAATCTGCTTTCTCACCGAAGCCAACTTCCGCCACATCCCCGCGCCGCGCACGCCCGAGGATGAAATGGCCTCGGAGCCCTGGTACTCCATCGGCCCGCTGGACGTGTTCCCGGAAGAATTCCCGCCGTTCCTGTTCGCCGACGCCGGCCAGCGCAAGCTGTTCGATGAACTGCATGGCGAGCTGTATAACGCTGATTATTGGAAAGGCCTGCAGGATGCGATTCGTGCAGGCAAAGTGATCGATGTCTTCCCTTATAAAAGAAAAGAGCAGCCATAAGCTCAAAGCGGCAAGTAAAAGCAGATCCGCCCTGACTTGCCGCTTGAAGCTTGCCGCTCGCAGCTGCTTTTCTGCGACAATCCGCACCCTGCATAAATAGACGACCTTTGCGTACCCGATGACTGACCAAGCGCCCGCTATCGACCAACTGCTGAAAAACCTCGACCACGCCATGCTCGCCGACCGTCACCGCTTGCGGCGGCAACTGCTTGAGCTGCGCAAGAAGCCCGACGAGGAGAAGCTGGCGCAGTGGGTCACGCGCATGCAGGCGTCCTGCGCCCAGGTCACGGCGCGGCGCGCCAGCCTGCCGGTGATTCGTTACGACGACAGTTTGCCGATCGCGGCCAAGCGCGATGAGATCAAGGACGCGCTGCAAAAGCATCAGGTGCTGATCATTGCCGGCGAAACCGGCTCGGGCAAGACCACCCAGTTGCCGAAGATCTGCCTGGAGATCGGCCGCGGCCAATATGGCCTGATCGGCCATACCCAACCACGTCGGATCGCTGCGCGCAGCGTCGCCAGCCGCGTCGCCGAAGAGTTGGCCACGCCGCTGGGCACGTTGGTCGGCTATCAGGTGCGCTTCGAAGACCAAAGCGACGCCAACACCCTGATCAAGCTGATGACCGACGGTATCCTGCTGGCGGAAACCCAGAACGACCGTTACCTGGAACGCTACGACACGATCATCGTCGACGAAGCCCACGAACGCAGCCTGAACATCGACTTCCTGCTGGGTTACCTGAAAACCCTGCTGCCGCGTCGTCCGGACCTGAAAGTTATCATCACTTCGGCGACCATCGACCTGGAGCGTTTTTCCAAGCACTTCGACGACGCACCGATTGTCGAGGTCTCGGGCCGCACCTTCCCGGTGGACACCTGGTACCGCCCGCTGACCCTGGAACAGGACGAGGAGGGCAACCGTGTCGAAGACGACCTGACCGTCGATCAGGCGATCCTCGCCACCCTCGACGAAATCGCCGCCTATGAGCGCAGCGAACGCCGCAGCCCTGGTGACGTGCTGGTATTTTTGCCCGGCGAGCGCGAGATTCGCGATGCAGCCGAGATGCTGCGCAAGGCCCAGCTCAAGCACACCGAGATCCTGCCGTTGTACGCACGCCTGTCGCCGGCCGAACAGCAGCGCATTTTCCAGTCCCACCCAGGGCGCCGAGTGGTGCTGGCGACCAACGTCGCGGAAACCTCGCTGACGGTGCCGGGCATTCGTTATGTGATCGACAGCGGCACCGCACGCATCAGCCGCTACAGCTACCGCGCCAAGGTGCAGCGCCTGCCGATCGAGGCGATTTCCCAGGCCAGTGCCAACCAGCGTAAAGGCCGTTGCGGCCGGGTGGAGCCGGGGATTTGCATTCGCTTGTACAGCGAAGAGGATTTTATCGGCCGTCCGGAATTTACCGATCCCGAGATCCTGCGCACCAACCTCGCCGCCGTCATCCTGCAAATGCTGCATTTGCGCCTCGGCGAAATCACCGACTTCCCGTTTATCGAACCGCCGGATGGCAAGGCCATCAGCGATGGTTTCAACCTGTTGCAGGAACTCTCGGCGGTCGATCGCAACAGCCAGCTCACGCCATTGGGCCGTCAGTTGGCGCGCCTGCCTGTGGACCCGCGCATGGGCCGCATGCTGCTTGAAGCCGCCAAGCTCGGCAGCTTGCAGGAAGTGCTGATCGTGGCCAGCGCCATGTCGATCCAGGACCCGCGCGAGCGCCCACCGGAGCGCCAGCAGGCCGCCGACCAGGCCCATGCGCAGTGGAAAGATGCGGACTCGGACTTCGCCGGGCTGGTCAATTTGTGGCGTGGTTTTGAAGAGCAGCGCCAGGCACTCACCGCCAGCCCGCTGCGCAACTGGTGCCGCAAGAACTTCCTCAACTACCTGCGCCTGCGCGAGTGGCGCGACTCCCATCGCCAGTTGAGCCTGATCTGCCGCGACATGCAGTTGACCGTCAACAAAGAACCGGCGGACTTCCCCAAGCTGCACAAGGCGGTGCTGTCCGGCCTGCTCAGCCAGATCGGCCAGAAGACCGAGGACGGCGATTATCTCGGCGCCCGTCAGCGACGCTTCTGGATTCACCCGTCCTCGGGTATCGGCAAGAAACGCCCGCAATGGCTGATGACCGCCGAACTGGTGGAAACCACCAAGCTGTATGCGCGCATGGTGGCGAAGATCGATGCCGACTGGATCGAACCGCTGGCCGGGCACTTGATCAAGAAAAACCACTTCGAACCCCACTGGGAGAAGAAGCGCGGCCAGGTGGTGGCGTTCGAGCAGATCACCCTGTTCGGGCTGATCGTGGTCGGGCGTCGGCCGGTGCATTACGGGCCGATTGACCCGGTGGTGTCGCGGGAGTTGTTTATTCGCGAAGGCTTGGTGCGTGGCGAGATCCAGTCCCGCGCCAAGTGCCTCACGGCCAACCAGCAACTGCTGGAGCAGCTCGACGAACTGGAAGCCAAGGCGCGCCGCCGCGATATCCTGGCCGACGAAGAGACCTTGTACGCGTTCTATGACGCACGGCTGCCGGCGGAGATCCACCAGACCGCCACCTTTGACAGCTGGTACAAGGTCAACAGCCAGAAAGACCCGCAGTTGCTGATCATGCGCGAGGAAGACGTGCTGGCCCGCGAAGCCAGTGAAGTCACTGCCGCCCATTACCCGGACACCCTGCACCTGGGCGATCTGGAACTGGCCCTGAGTTACCACTTCGAACCCAACCACCCCCGCGACGGCGTGACCCTGCGCGTACCGGCACCGCTGCTGCCGGCCTTGCCGCCGGAGCGCCTGGAGTGGCTGGTGCCGGGGGTGATCGAAGCCAAGTGCATCGCCCTGGTGCGCAACCTGCCCAAGGCCCTGCGCAAGAACTTCGTGCCGGTGCCGGATTTCGTCAAGGCGGCGCTGCAGCGCATCGAGTTTGGCCAGGGTTCGCTGCCCCAGGCATTGGGGCGCGAATTGCTGCGCATGACCGGGGCGCGGGTCAGCGATGAGGCCTGGGCCGAAGCGGCGCAGCAGGTGGAAAACCATCTGAAGATGAACCTGGAAGTGGTCGACGGTCAAGGCAAGTTCCTTGGCGAGGGCCGCGACCTGGCCGAGTTGACCGCGCGTTTTGTCGAAGCCAGCCAGGCCGCGCTGGCCGTGCCGCACACCGCGAAAAGCCAGCAGCCGGTGGAGGCCAAGGTGTTCGCGGCGGTGGCCGAGAAAACCCAGCAGAAGATCGCCGGGCTGTCGATGACGGTCTATCCGGCGCTGGTGGAAGAAAACGGCACCGTGAAAGAGGGCCGTTTTTCCACCGCCGCCGAGGCTGAGTTCCAGCACCGCCGTGCGTTGCAACGCCTGTTGATGCAGCAATTGGCGGAACCGGCCAAATTCATGCGCGGCAAATTGCCCGGCCTCACTGAACTGGGCCTGATGTACCGCGAACTGGGGCGTATCGACGCCCTGGTGGAAGACATCCTGCTGGCCAGCCTCGACACCTGTGTGCTGGAAGGCGAAGCCAGCCTGCCCCGTGACGGTGCCGGTTTGGCGGCGCTGGCTGAACGCAAGCGTGGCAGTTGGACCGAACACGCCGAACGCCTGGCGCGCCTGACCCTGGACGTGCTGAAGCTCTGGCATGGCCTGCAAAAGCGCTTCAAGGGCAAGATCGACCTGGCCCAGGCCGTGGCCCTGAACGACATCAAGCAGCAATTGAGCAACCTGGTGTATCCCGGCTTTGTGCGCGAAACCCCGGCGCAGTGGTTCAAGGAATTGCCGCGTTTTCTCAAGGCCATCGAATTGCGCCTGGAGAAACTGCCTGGCCAGGTGCAAAAGGATCGGGTGTGGAGCAGCGAACTGGGCGGCCTGTGGGCGCAGTACCAGAACCGCTTGAACAAGCACACCCAGGAAGGCAAGCGCGACCCGCAACTGGAGCTGTATCGCTGGTGGTTGGAGGAATACCGGGTGTCGTTGTTTGCCCAGCAGTTGGGGACCAAGGTGCCGATTTCCGACAAGCGCTTGAGCAAGCAGTGGAGCCTGGTCGAGGCCTGATCCCTTTCTCGGTTATCCAGACCAGACAGGTCCAAATGTGGGAGGGGGCAATCTCCCACATTGAAACTTGATCGCGCTTTGATCAGGGTGTTTATCCGGCATATGGCGCCAAACCCCAGGGTTTGTGGCAAACTTCGCGGTTATAAATGCCGGGATCGTCGTGATGGGCTGGTGTGTAGCCACGGCGCGATGGAATAAAGCGATGCCAGTTTGATGTCCGCTGGGCGGAATAGAACTACTTACGGTTTGGTACGTCGGTACCAATATCATCTGCCTGACAGATTTAGAGGAACGATCGTGCATAACGTCGTCATCAGCGGCACTGGCCTTTACACCCCTGCCAACAGCATCAGCAACGAAGAACTGGTGCAGTCTTTCAATGCTTACGTGCACCAGTTCAACTCGGACAACGCCGCTGCCATCGAGCGCGGTGAAGTCCAGGCGCTGACGGAGTCGAGCGCTGCGTTCATCGAAAAAGCCTCGGGCATCAAGAGCCGCTTTGTGATGGACAAGGAGGGCATTCTTGACCCGCAGCGCATGGCGCCGCGCCTGCCCGAGCGCAGCAATGACGAGTGGTCCGTGCTTTGCCAGATGGCCATCGGTGCCGCCGAGCAGGCCCTGCAGCGCGCCGGCAAGACCGCCGCCGACATCGATGGTGTGATCGTCGCCTGTTCCAACCTGCAACGTGCCTACCCGGCCATCGCCATCGAAGTCCAGGAAGCCCTTGGCATCGCAGGCTTCGGTTTCGACATGAACGTGGCGTGTTCCTCGGCGACCTTCGGTATCCAGAACGCCGCCAACAGCATCCAGCTGGGCCAGGCCCGGGCGATCCTGATGGTCAACCCTGAAGTCTGCACCGGCCACTTGAACTTCCGCGACCGCGACAGTCACTTTATCTTCGGCGACGCCGCCACGGCCGTCGTCCTCGAGCGCGCCGACCTGGCGACCTCCGCGCATCAGTTCGACGTGGTGAGCACCAAGCTGCTGACCAAGTTCTCCAATAACATCCGCAACAACTTCGGTTTCCTCAACCGCGCGGCGGAAGAGGGCATCGGTGCGCCCGACAAGCTGTTCGTGCAGGAAGGCCGCAAAGTCTTCCGCGACGTGTGCCCGATGGTCGCCGAACTGATCGGCGTGCACCTGGAAGAGAACCAGTTGAACGTGGCCGATGTGAAGCGCTTCTGGCTGCACCAGGCCAACCTGAGCATGAACCACCTGATTGTGAAGAAACTGCTGGGCCGCGAAGCCACGGTGGAAGAAGCACCGGTGATCCTCGATACTTACGCCAACACCAGCTCGGCGGGTTCGGTGATTGCATTCCACATCTACCAGGACGATCTGCCCAAGGGCGCCGTCGCGGTACTCAGTTCGTTTGGCGCAGGCTATTCGATCGGTAGCGTGATCCTGCGCAAGCGTTAAGACAATCGAGGTCTTGAATGGCAGCAGCGGACGACGCGCACCTGCTTGAACGACTGCTCAAGGGCGAGCAACGGGCCTACAAGGAATTGGTCACCACGTACCAAAGCGCAATGCGGGCGGTGGCGTATGCCATCGCCGGCCAGCGGCATGCCGACGAAGTGGTGCAGGACGCCTGGCTGTCGGTGGTGCGCAACCTGGCCAAATTCGAAGGGCGTTCCAGCCTCAAGACCTGGCTGCTGACCATCACTGCCAACGCCGCCAAGGGGCGCTATAAGCAGAATCGCCGGGAAGTGCTGCTCGACGATTTGCCTTCGCCCCACGGCACCATCGGCGATGATCGATTCTCCCCCGATGATGGCCACTGGGCCGTCGCCCCGTATGCCTGGCACCAGGACACCCCGGAAGCCTTGCTGACCGAGGATGAGCTGCGCAAGTGCCTGGAGCACACGTTGCTGAGTTTGTCCGAACTGCAAAGCAGCGTGCTGGTGCTGCGTGAACGCCAGGGCCTGGAACTGGAGGAGATCTGTAATCTTCTGACGCTCTCACTCTCCAATGTCCGCGTGCTGTTGCATCGAGCACGGCTTAAAGTCTTCGCCACGGTGGAGCATTTTGAGGAAACGGGCGAATGTTGACCTGTAAAGAACAAGTGGCACGTTCCAGTGACTATCTCGATGGGCAATTGACCTTTCGCGAACGTCTGCTGGTGCGTCATCACTTGATGTTCTGCCCCAACTGCCGACGGTTTATCCGCCAGATGCGCCTGCTGCAGGCGACGTTGCGGATGCTGCCGCAGGAACCGGTGAAGGATGTGGATGCCTTGGCGCAGCGGCTGGCTGCCGAGCGGCTCAAGGATCAGAAAGGCGGGGAATAAGCAGGCTCGCGTGGGGCGATCGGACGGATGATGGGGACCGATCCACCCACGCAAGTCTGGTACAGCCACCTCGGGCCGTCCTGGCCCGAGGTCTTGAACACTTATCTTTAGAACTTGGCTTCTGCATCCAGCTGGAAGGTGTTGGCTTTGGCGCTACCGTCCACCAGCGTGCGGCTGTAGGTGTCGGTCTTGGTCAGGAAGTAGGTCGCGCCGACGGCGAAGTTCTTGTCGATGTCATAGCCGACTTTGAACTTGTGACCACGGGAACCGGTGAAGCCGCCGCCGAAGTCCGAATCGGTGAAGGCCCCCACCACGGCGTTTTTCTGCACGTCGCGATAGTTGTAGTCCAGGTTGAAACCGAACACCTTGGACTTGGCACCCAGCAACCAGGCCGTGTCCGCATCGTCGATTGCGTCGTTGTTTTTCACGTACTGACCGTAGAACGACAGAGGCACCGCCAGGCCGCCGATATCGACTTGACCGAAGCCTTCATACAGGCGGAACTCGCCGTTGGGGGTGTTGCCGTTGGTGGCCAGCACGTTCGGGGTGCTGGTGCCTGAGGCACGGCTGTCTTCATCGTTCTGGTAGGCGTAGACGCTGCCGCCCAGGGTCATTTTCAGGTTGTCGGTCACCGAGAAGCGGGTCCCCAACTGGCCGGTGGTCAGGCGCAGGTCATGGCGGTACTGCACGCCGTCACCGTCCACGTTGTCCTTGAGGTTGTAGTTACCCAGGCTGCCGAACAGCTCGGCGCTGCCGCCCAGTGGGTACTTGTAGGTGAGTGCCAGGCCTTCCGGGTTGATGTCGCTATCCCAGATCACATCGCCCATGTTGACCCAGGGCTGCAGCATTTTGCCGCCAATGATGTGCAGGTTTTTGATCTGGTCAGGGTGGTAGTCGATATAGCCGAGGTCCAGCCAGATCGATTTTTTATCGAAGTAGCCGTCCAGGTCCTGGTTGGTGGAGCGCGCATCGCTGCCGCCGCCGGTGGCGATACGAATACCGGTGTCCACCTGCGGGTTGATTTCGGTGTAGGCGCCGAGGCGTGCGCGGATCCGTTCGCGGTCCTTGTCACGACCGGTGACGCCGGCGCGGGTAACGCCATTTTCGCCTTCGACCTTGATGGTCTCGTGGCGCATGCGCACATCACCCTTGAACTGAGTCTTGGCGGCCCAGGCCAGTTTCTGGTCGAAGCTGCTCAGCTCGTTGGTTTTCTTCGCGGTGGCCGCGATCTGTTCGTTGGTCTCTTGTTGAGCTTGCCGTGCGATCTGCTGTTCTTTCTGGTCTTTGGCCAACTCGTTTTGCAGTTCGGTGTACTGCGAAGCGGTGATTTGGCCGTTGGCCTTGAGCATGTCGAGCAATTTAGCGTCGACTGCAGCGCTGGCCGGAACGCTCAGGGCCAGTAACAGGCCCCCGCACAGGGCCGCTGCAGTTTTAGTGGAAGCAAGACGCATATCAATCTCCGAAAGTGAGGAGGGATGGCAAACCATCCAGGACACAACCGACCGATGACGGACGGAAAAGTAACCACCTGATAGAACCAGGCGCTCTAAAAACAGGCGTCAGTATCACGATCGTTTATGACGGCGCAGTGGCGAAGTGATGTCATGTAGATGACAAATTATTTAAGAATGGAACTATTGATTTAGAGCCTTGTCGGGCGATTCGGGGGTGTGCCCGGACCTGCGATAAGCGATACTCGCGAGGTTTTCATGCCATGACGTAGTGAGGATGCCAATGCCGCTGCAACGCCTGGACAGCCTGTCCGAAATCGCCCCGCAGGCCTGGGACGCACTGGTGCCGGACGCCCAGCCTTTTGTGCGGCACGCCTTCCTCAGCGCGCTGGAAGACAGTGCCAGCCTGGGCCCTCAAGCGGGCTGGCAACCGGAGCATTTGTTACATTGGGAAGGCGACCGACTGGTGGCGGCATTGCCCAGTTATCGCAAATGGCATTCCTACGGCGAGTACGTGTTCGACCATGGTTGGGCCGATGCCTGCGAGCGTGCGGGCATTGATTACTACCCCAAGCTGCTGACGGCCGTACCATTCAGCCCGGTCAGCGGCCCCCGCTTGTTGGCGGCCAGCGTCGACGATGGTTTCGAACTGCTGAAGAGCCTGCCGGGCTACCTGGAAATCGAAGGGCTCTCCAGTGCCCATATCAACTTCACCGACGGCTTGGCCGATGAGGCGTTAGCCCAACAACCGGGTTGGTTGCAGCGCCTGGGTTGTCAGTTTCACTGGCAGAATCGCGGCTACCGTGACTTCCAGGATTTCCTCGACGCCCTCAGTTCCCGCAAACGCAAACAGATGCGCAAGGAGCGCGAACAAGTGGCGGGGCAGGGCATCGACTTCGAATGGTTGCAAGGCCACGAGCTGAACGAGGCGCAGTGGGATTTTGTCTACGCCTGCTACGCCAATACCTACGCAGTACGCCGCCAGGCACCGTACTTGACCCGCGCGTTTTTCAGCCTGCTGGCCGAGCGCATGCCCGAGGCGATCCGTGTGGTGCTGGCCAGGCAAGGCACGCGACCGGTGGCCATGGCCTTCAGCCTGATCGGTGGCGACAGCTTCTACGGCCGCTACTGGGGTTGCCTGGCGGAGTTTGACCGGCTGCATTTTGAAACCTGCTTCTACCAGGGCATGGACTACGCCATCGCTCATGGCCTGCAACGCTTCGACGCCGGCGCTCAGGGCGAGCACAAATTGATTCGCGGGTTCGAGCCGGTGATCACCCGGTCGTGGCACTACCTGCGCCACCCCGGGTTGAAGAATGCCGTGGAGGATTTCCTCGAGCGCGAGCGGGTGGGGATTGTGGCGTATGCCGAAGAGGCGAGGGCGGCGCTGCCCTATCGACAAGCCTAAACCGCCCCCACCCTGCTACGGGGGTGAGGTCTTGATGGGGGGCTCGTAGCAGCTGTCGAGCCCCGGCGAGGCTGCGTTGGCCGCGACTCGAGCCTGAATCGGCAGCGCGCCTGACGCAGCCTCGCTTGCGCTCGGCAGCTGCTACGGGGGTTGCGTTTCAGCCCGGCTCCTCCTTGCCCAGCCATCGATAGACCACACCGCCCACCACCGCACCGAGGATCGGCGCGAGCCAGAACATCCACAACTGCTGGATCGCCCACCCGCCCACGATCAATGCCGGGCCGGTACTGCGGGCCGGGTTGACCGAGGTGTTGGTCACGGGGATGGAGATCAGGTGGATCAAGGTGAGGGCCAGGCCAATGGCGATGGGCGCGAGGCCCTTCGGGGCACGGTGGTCGGTGGCGCCGAGGATGATCAGCACGAACATGGCTGTCATCACCAGCTCGCAGACAAACCCCGCTGCCATTGAATAGCCGCCCGGCGAATGCTCGCCATAGCCGTTGGAGGCCAGCCCACCGGCCAGTTCAAAGCCCGGCCTGCCGCTGGCGATGAAGTACAACAATGCGGCGGCGACCACCCCGCCGACGACTTGGGCCACGATGTACGCCGGTAACTCCCTGGCCGGAAACCTCCCGCCCACTACCAGCCCCACCGATACCGCCGGGTTGAGGTGACAACCGCTGATATGCCCGATGGCCACCGCCATGGTCAGCACCGTGAGCCCGAACGCCAGGGCCACGCCCAGCAATCCGATCCCGACTGCGGGAAACGCGGCGGCCAACACCGCACTCCCGCAACCACCCAACACCAGCCAAAACGTTCCCAACCCCTCTGTGACTGAACGCTTGAACAAAGACATGCAGCACGTCCTTGATAGATCGCTCTACCCAATCAGTAAATCAGTGATGCTCCCTGCAGATTTACTTCAGCGCCCGTCTGGGCACTGCACTGAGTACAGCACGGTTTTTACACAAATCCAGGCCACCAAATGTGAGAGGGGGCTTGCCAGTCAGTTAAGGCTTTTTGTAGGAGCGAGCTTGCTCGCGAAAAACTCACAGGCGCCGCGTTCATTCAGGAAGCACGCGTTATCGTTGACGTTTTTCGCGAGCAAGCTCGCTCCTACAGGAGGCGATGTACGCTTGCCCCCCTCACATTATTTTAAACGGTGTTTGCTTCAGTCGATGCCGACAAACCCTCCGGTCTGGTGCTGCCACAAGCGTGCATACAAACCGCCATGGGCCAGCAGTTCGGCATGGCTGCCCGTCTCGGCAATCTGGCCTTTCTCCAGCACCACCAGGCGGTCCATCCGCGCGATGGTCGACAACCGGTGCGCAATCGCAATCACCGTCTTGCCTTGCATCAGGGTCTCCAGGCTCTCCTGGATCGCCGCCTCCACTTCCGAGTCCAGCGCCGAGGTGGCTTCGTCCATGATCAGGATCGGCGCATCCTTGAGCAGTACACGGGCGATAGCGATACGTTGACGCTGCCCACCGGAGAGTTTCACCCCGCGTTCGCCGACGTGGGCATCCAGCCCGGTACGGCCTTCCGAGTCCGACAGCAGCGGGATGAACTCGTCGGCACGCGCCTTGTGCACGGCGGCCCAGAGTTGTTCGTCGGTGGCGTCCGGCTTGCCGTACAGCAGGTTGTCGCGGATCGAGCGGTGCAGCAGCGAGGTGTCCTGGGTGATCATGCCGATCTGTTCGCGCAGGGTTTCCTGGGCCACTTCGGCGATGTTCTGGCCGTCGATCAGGATCCGCCCGCCTTGCAGGTCGTAGAGGCGCAGCAGCAGGTTGACCAGGGTCGACTTGCCCGCGCCGGACGGGCCGATCAGGCCGATCTTTTCACCGGCCTGGATGTTCAGGTTCAAGCCGCCAATGATCCCGCTCTGCTTGCCGTAGTGGAAATCCACCTGCTCGAAGCGTACTTCGCCATGGGGCACTGTCAGGCGCGGGGCGTTGTCGCGGTCGACCACGGCCAGGGGTTGGGCAATGGTCTTGAGGCCGTCCTGCACGATGCCGATATTTTCGAAAATGCCGTTGACCACCCACATGATCCAGCCGGACATGTTGACGATGCGAATCACCAGGCCAGTGGCCAGGGCGATGGCGCCCACGGAAATCAGCGACTGGGTCCACAACCACAGGGCCAGGCCGGTGGTGGTGACGATCAGCAGGCCGTTGAGGACGGTGATGACCGCATCCATGCTGGTGAGCACGCGTGCCGCCAGCTGGGTTTTTTCGGTTTGCTCAATGATCGCTTCCTTGGCGTATTCCTGCTCATTCTGGGTATGGGCGAACAGCTTCAAGGTGGTGATGTTGGTGTAGCCGTCGACGATGCGCCCCATGAGTTTGGAACGGGCTTCGGAAGAAATCACCGAACGCTCTTTCACCCGCGGTACGAAGTAACGCAATGCCAGGCAGTAACAAATGATCCAGGTGATCAACGGAATCATCAGTCGCCAGTCGGCCTCGGCAAACAGCACCAGGGAGGTGATGGCGTAGATCGACACGTGCCAGATGGCTTCCGCTGTTGCCACCGCAGAGTCACGCAAGGAGTTGCCGGTTTGCATGATGCGCTGGGCAATGCGCCCGGCGAAATCGTTCTGGAAGAAATTCAGGCTCTGCTTGAGCACATAGCTGTGGTTCTGCCAGCGGATCAGGCTGGTCATGCCGGGGTTGATGGTCTGGTGCACCAGCAAGTCGTGCAGGCCATTGAAAATCGGGCGCAGCAGCAGGGCGACCACGGCCATCCAGATCAGCTCGGTGCTGTGGATCTGGAAGAAGTCGGCGGGCGGTGTGCCCTGGGCCAGGTCGATGATACGGCTCAGGTAGCTGAACAGCGCGACTTCGATCAGCGCACCGACCAGGCCCACCACCAGCAGTGCGGCAAAACAGGGCCACACCTGGCGCAGGTAGTAGAGGTAGAAGGGCAGGACTTTGTCGGGAGGGGCGGCGCTGGGAGCGTCGCGGAAAATATCGATCAGTTGTTCAAAACGACGATAGAGCATTAGGGTTGACGCCCGCCTGGCGGGCTCTCCTTTCAAATGCGCGCGCGGCCTTGTGGGCCGTGCGCGGAGTTTCCTGCAGACTTCAGTCGATGCGCTTGGCCGACTTGATCAGGACAGGATCGATTGGCACGTTCTGCATGCCTTGCTTGGTGGTGGTCTGGGAGTTGACGATGATATCGACCACATCCATGCCCTTGACCACTTTGGCGAACACCGCATAACCGGCATCGCGACCCGGGTCGAGGAAGGCGTTGTCAGCCACGTTGATGAAGAACTGGCTGGTGGCCGAATCCGGGTTCGAGGTGCGGGCCATCGACAGCGTGCCACGCACGTTATGCAGGCCATTGCTGGCTTCGTTCTTGATCGGCGCTTCGGTCGGCTTTTGCGACATCTGCTGGGTGAACCCGCCACCCTGGACCATGAAGCCCGGGATCACGCGGTGGAAGATCGTGTTGGTGTAGAAGCCTTTGTCGACATAGGCGAGGAAATTCTTGGTACTGATCGGCGCCTTGACCGGGTCCAGTTCGATTTCAATGTCGCCGTTGGTGGTGGAGATCAATACGTGTGGCGCCTTGGAAGGCTCGGCGGCCATCAGGTTGGCAGCGAACAGAACGGAACCGGCAAAAAAGGCGATTTTTTTCAGCATGGGTCAGTGATCCTGGGTAGTGGTTTCGACTGTCTCTAGAAAATCGAGCAGGGTGGTATTAAAGACTTCGGGTTGGTCCAAGGGCGTGGCATGGCGGGAATCCTCGATCACCACCAGTCGCGCATCGGGCAGCAGTTTTACATAGTTTTCTTTCTGGGCCACGGGGGTGTAGTCGTGGTCGGCGCTGATGACCAGGGTTGGACAGGTAATCCTCGAAAGTCGTTCCTGTACGCCCCAGCCCACAATCGCATCGAAGCTGGCGAGATAAGCACGTTTGTCGTTTTTTGCCCAGCGTTCGGCCATCTTGCGGCGCAGGTCGGCCTGTGCCGGTTTTGGGAACAGCCGGTCGCCGAGTGCCTTGCCGATGGTGGCGAGGCTGAGCACACGGGCGAGCGTCCAGCGCCTGGCCCACCACCAGTACTCCTGGGCACTGCGTACCTTGACCTGTGGCGCGCTGTTGACGATGCACAGGCTCTTGACCCGGCCGGGTTCGTCCACCGCCAGTTGGAAGGCGATCATGCCGCCCATGGACAAACCCACCACATGGGTGGGCGGCAGATCCAGGTGCTCGATCAGGGCGACCAGGTCGTAGGTGAACCCTTCGATGCTATAGCGCTCCCGAGGCTTGTCCGAGCGCCCATGGCCGCGCACATCCACCACAATCAGGCGGTAGTGGCGGCCCAGCGCTGGCACCTGCAGTTCCCAATCCTGGCTGCTGGAGCCCAGGCCGTGGATCAGGATCAGCGGCGTGCCGTGGCCGTACTCCTCATAGTGCAGGCTGCAGCCTTCATGGTCGAACCAGGCCATGCATGAACTCCGTTTCAGGCTTGCCGGGGGGCGGCGAAAGGCGCGTCCAGGGGGGCGGTGTCAAAGGTGCGCAGCAGCTCCACGAGGATCTGCGTCGCCGGCCCCAAGGGTTTGTCCTTGTTTGAATACAGGTAGAACGTGGGGTGGCGGCTGCCGCCCTGTTCCAAGGGTAGCTGCTTGAGCACGCCTTCGGCGAGTTCACGCTCGATCATGTGCCGTGGCAGCCAGGCAAAACCCAGGCCGCTGCCGACAAACGCGGCGGCGGTGGCCAGGCTGCCGACGGTCCAGCGTTGTTCGGCGCCGAGCCAGCCTACATCCCGGGGTTGCTGGCGGCCGGAGTCGCGGATCACCACCTGCATCTGGCTTTCCAGGTCCTGGAAGCTCAGTTCGCGGTTCATGCGGTGCAAGGCGTGCTCGGGGTGGGCCACGGCGACGAACTCCACGTCGCTCATTTCGGTGCCCAGGTAGCCGGGGATGCTGAAGCCGCAAATCGCCAGGTCGGCCACGCCTTCCATCAACAGCTCTTCGACGCCGGACAGCACCTCTTCACGCAAACGCACCCGGCAACCACGGCTCTGCGGCATGAACGCGGTGAGTGCGCGTACCAGGCGCGCGTTGGGGTAGGCCGCATCGACGACCAGCCGCACTTCGGCTTCCCAGCCCTGTTCCATATGGTGGGCGAGGTCTTCCAGCTGGCTGGCGTTTTTCACCAGTTGCCGGGAGCGGCGCAGCAGCACTTCACCGGCGTCGGTGAGTACCGCCTTGCGCCCGTCGATGCGCAGCAGCGGCACGCCGAGTTGGTCTTGCATACGGGCCACGGTGTAGCTCACCGAGGACTGCGAACGGTGCAGCGCTTCCGCTGCCTGGGCGAAGCCGCCGTGGTCGACGACGGCTTGCAGCGTGCGCCATTGATCGAGGGTAACGCGGGGCGCTTTCAAGATGTGTTCCTCTTGTCCTAAGCTGGCGGTCCCTATTGGAGACTGCCGAATGAGAAAATTCTGTTGTGTGTTGCTGACGCTGCTGCCGATGAGCGCGTTTGCCTACCCCATCGACGTGACGAAAAAGATCGACGGCGTGAGCATCGATTACACCGCCTCCGACGTGGACGGCGATATCAGCTCGATCCAGCTGAATAACTACGGCACCCAGGACGCCGTGTGTTCGGTAACGTTCACCAACGGCCCGGAATCGCCGCGTCGTCGCACGGTTACGGTGCCGGCGGGGAAAAGCACCAACACCACGGTCAAGTTCAACCGCGCCATTATCAAGATGCGTATCGCGTTGGCCTGCGCGCCGAAATAACACAGCAGCGGAGCATGCCCATCGGGATACTCCGCTTATAAACAAATTTATAGATGGGTTATAGCAGTTTTTTGCGCTTTTTTATCGAATTGGCTCTGTCTAATCTCCACTCCATCGACTTACAGCAATTACAGATGGAGCCTACGAAGCCATGTCCAATGTTCTGATCATCGAAAGCAGCGCCCGCCAGCAGGATTCGATCTCCCGCCAACTGACCCAGCAGTTCATCAGCCAATGGCAGGCCGCCCACCCGATGGACCGGATCACGGTACGTGACGTGGCGCTCAACCCGGTTCCGCACCTGGACGCCAACCTGCTCGGCGGCTGGATGAAACCGGCGGATCAGCGCAACGGTAACGAACAGGCTTCCCTCGACCGCTCCAACGAGTTGACCGACGAACTGCTGGCCGCCGACGTGCTGGTGATGGCCGCACCGATGTACAACTTCGCCATCCCCAGCACCCTCAAGGCCTGGCTGGATCACGTGTTGCGGGCGGGTGTGACCTTCAAGTACACCCCCACCGGGCCGCAAGGTTTGTTGACCGGCAAGCGTGCCATTGTGTTGACCGCGCGGGGTGGCATCCACACCGGCGCCAGTTCCGATCACCAGGAACCGTACCTGCGCCAGGTCATGGCCTTTATCGGCATCCACGATGTCACTTTCATTCACGCCGAAGGGGTGAACCTGAGCGGGGACTTCCAGGAAAAGGGCATCAACCACGCCAAGGCCCAGCTGGTACAGCTCGTGGCATGAGGTGGTTGATCCTTTAATCGTCAGATAATCGCGCGGTGTTTATATCGCTCCACGCCAACCCTTCAAGTACGCGTACGAACCTCCCTTTGCACTTGTTGCTCCTGAGTGCTCCTGCCCGACTGCCGCTTTAGCGAGGTCGGGTTTTTTTTGCCCCGAGTTTCTTCAATCGCCGAAAACCTTTAATGTCCCGCCCATTCGATGCGAGGCGCACATGGGCTATCTACTGGTTGTCACCCTGATTCAGGCATTTTCCTTCAGCTTGATCGGCGAATACCTCGCCGGTCACGTCGACAGCTACTTCGCGGTGCTGGTGCGTGTCGTGCTGGCTGGGCTGGTCTTTATCCCGCTGACCCGCTGGCGCTCGGTCGAACCTGCCTTTATGCGCGGCCTGCTGGTGATCGGCGCGCTGCAGTTTGGCGTGACCTATGTGTGCCTGTACCTGAGCTTTCGTGTGCTCACGGTGCCGGAGGTGCTGCTGTTCACCATTCTCACGCCGTTACACGTGACCCTGATCGAGGATGCGCTCAACCGGCGCTTCAACCCGTGGGCACTGGTTGCTGCCCTGGTGGCAGTGGCGGGGGCGGCGGTGATTCGCTTCGACCAGATCACCCCGCACTTCCTGATGGGCTTCCTGCTGCTGCAACTGGCTAACTTCACCTACGCCGCCGGGCAAGTGATGTACAAGCACCTGGTGGCACGCTACCCGAGTGACCTGCCGCACTACCGGCGTTTCGGTTATTTCTACCTCGGTGCGTTGCTGGTGGTGTTGCCGGCGTTCCTGTTGTTCGGTAAGGCCGATTTCCTGCCGCAAGCGCCGCTGCAATGGGGTGTCTTGCTGTTCCTCGGGCTGGTCAGCACTGCCCTTGGCATTTATTGGTGGAACAAAGGCGCCTGCCTGGTGCATGGCGGAACCCTGGCGGTGATGAACAACCTGCATGTGCCGGTAGGATTGTTGCTGAACCTGCTGATCTGGAACCAGCACGAGCCGCTGGGTCGCCTGGCCTTGGGTGGCCTGGTGATCCTGGGGGCGGTGTGGATAAGTCGATTGGGCGTAAAGCCCGCGCCTGGCGTACAGTCTGCGACGTGATCGGTCGAAGGCAAGCGTGAGCGGCAATGAAAGTCTGCTATCGAAAAGAACGGTGTGGGGGCGGCAGAGTGGACAAGATTGATGAACTGATCATTGCAGCCTTGAAGGATGACTCCCGAGTCAGCCTGGCGCAATTGGCGCGGCAAGTTCATAAGTCTCGAACCGCAGTGGAGTCGCGTGTTCAAAAGCTGATTGAGAAAGGCATCATCCTGGGCTTCACCATCAACGTCGCCGAGGGCGATGAGACCCTGCAAGCGGCGTTCTTGATGCTGACGCTCAATGGCAGCAACTGCCATCTGGTGTTTCCGAAGATCCAGCAGTTCAGCCAGGTGGTGCATGCCTATTCACTGTTTGGCGACGTGGACATGATGCTCGACGTTCGGTACAGGAGCTTTGAAGAGCTGATGGTCTTCAAGGACAGCCTGCTGAAGATCGAGCATGTGAAGGAAGTGGTGGTCAACCCGGTGCTGAAGGCCTGGCGCTAGGCGCCGGCCAGCCCTTCATGTGCTGGCTTCAGGCGTGGTCGCGCACGGTTTCAAGAAAATGATGGCTCAGGTTCGGCATTTTCTGGCGCAGGGTGTCCACGAGTTCTTCGATGACCGCCTGGTTGAACTGGAACGATGTGTCGTCGTGCCCCAGGATCACCACCAACAACCTCGACGAGTCTTTCGTCAGCCGGAAGTCATGGGCATCGGCATCCACCTTGCCGATGCTCGCCAACGGCACATCACCGCAGGTATAGACGATATCGCCGACGGGAATCGTGATGGCCTTCTTGGCGAACAGGGGGCGTAGCACCCTCGGCTTTTCCGAACGCATCACATAGATGTCATCCTTCTGATGATAGGTGTGCACGCCGATGCTGACCCCATGTCGGATCGCGACTGCGTTATAGGCGTCGACGATGTTGTTGATAGGGTACACGCCTTTGGCGATGAAGCGGCGCAGCAGCTTTTCGTTGGCACTCACGGTATTTTCGTAGCCGAGTTTCTTGAGCTGTTTGGCAAACCCTTCGTACACGACGTTCGAGTCCAGCTCGTTAAGGCGCGAGGCCACGTGGTTCAGGTTACTTTGCAGTACCCCGACGAAGCTCTGGTCATCCGACACGGTGATGTCTTCGATCACGGCGGCGCACGCATTATTGATGCCCAGCTCACAGGCTGACTTTCTGATGATCAAACGACTTTTCATAACCTTAGCCCCACAGTTTTTTTCGCAGGTTGGCGGTACTGGTGTCCAGTTGCTGCGCCGAAGGGCTTTGCAGCCAGAACAGCCCTGGACAGGTGGCGAAGTCGATCGTGACCGGCGTGGTTTCGCCGGCGCTGATGAAATAACGGTGCCCGCAATAGGCCTCGTCCGCCTGGGCGCTTTGTATGGCCTGGGGTGAGGGAGGAGCGAAGGCATGGCGTTCATCGGAACAGAAGAAACCGATCCGGCCATGGCTGATCTGGCTCACCGCATCGGCCTCGGGGCGTGGGTGGCCGAGGTAGCTGTCGATCGACAGTAACAGCAAGTCGGGGTGATACACCTGCTGGAACAGCAGGGGCGCGATGCCGCCGTGCAAGCGACCGCCGGCCTCGATCATCACCGGCCCGGCCTCTGACCAGATGATTTCCATATGAATCGGCCCGACCCGCACGCCCAGGGCCGCTGCCGCCTGGCGCGCGTAATCGGTCAGCGGTTGCAGTTCTTCAGCCCGCGGGTCGAGGGTGTCGAGGCTTTCGTAGACAAACATGCTGCCGTTCTTCTGGATCTTGGTGTACTTGCAGACGCTGGCAACGACGTAGGTGCCGTCAAAGGCGACCATATCCACCACGTACTCCGGTCCCGCTATGAACGACTGCACGATAAAACCGAGGTTGACTTCGCCCAGGTCGTTTTTCTGCTGCCAGGCCGCGTTTTTCAAGGCGGTCTCCACTTCGCGCTTGCCTTGGGCAAACACCACGCCTTCGGTGGCGGCCGAGTTCAGCGGCTTGACCACATAGGTGGCCGCCTCGTCGAGTTTGGCCAGCACTTCGCCGATGCGGCTCGGTGAGCTCAGCAAGTGCGAATCGATGTGGGCCAACTGGTATTTTTTCAGCGCCTGCTGCATGGAGAACTTGTTGCGTCGCAGGTCGCTGGTGATACGGCTATTGCCCGGGATGTCGAGCAGCTCCGTCAGGTAGTCCGTGAGGTAGATCGCGGTTTCGCAACCGGCGATCACGGCGCTCGGTGACAAGGCTTCCAGGGTAATCAACAGGCTCTCTTCCCAGGCATACACCTCATGGAAGTTCTCTGTGATCAGGTCGTTGGTGAAGTGTTCAGGCAAGGCGCGTGTGGAGATCACGGCGATGCACCGTATGCCCTGTGCGTTGAGCAAGGGCGCGTAGAGTTTGCCCGTGGAGAACGGGTCAACGATCAGTACGGTTTTCACGTCGTGCATTCCTTATTCCGTGGTGGCGGTGGGCGCGGCGGCCGGGGTCAGGTTCCACGCCAGTACGGCGGTGGCCAACAGGCCGGCGGAGACGATCATCAACAGGCGGGCGCCTTCGAGTCCGAGAAATCCCGAGGTGGTGAAGAACGTCAGGATCATCGGTGCCGAGCCACTGACCAGCAGGTAGTAGAGCGAACTCTTGGCCGCGATCACATCGGCTACCCGGGCGTTGGGCGCCGACTCGATCAGGGTTTTACGCAGCTGGATCCGCAGGCTGTTGATGCAAAAACCCAGCAGGAAGGCCGCAGCCATCATCACGTAGAGGTTCTGGAAGTAGACGATTGCCACGTCCGCCAGTATCACCAGCGAGATGGCCCCATAGCTGTTGAGCTTGATGCGCGGCAACACGGCGGCGCTGAAGGCGCCCAGGCCGGCCAGGCCACTGGCGACGCCGAACAGGGTGGCATTCCACTCATTGAGCTTTTGAAAAACGATGGGCACCAGGCTGTTGAACGCGCCTATATGGAAGCCGATCATGCTCAACACGATGATCAGAATGTAGAGGTTGCGCGGCAGGTCCAGCGGCCGCGCAGTGGAGGGCCCTGTGGCCTGTTCGGCGGTGTGTTCGTTGGGGTTGTCGGCCACCAGGAGGATGGCCGCGAGCGAGAGGATCGCCGCCAGGCTGATGATCTGCAGTGTCTGGTTGACCGAGAACACATCCACGATCAACCCGCCCAGCAGCGCACCGCCGAAAGCACCGATCTGGATGGAGGTTTGCATCAACCGCGCGCAGGTATCGCTGTCGGTGAGGCCGGCCAGCACCAGCTTGGTATTTTTCGATTCCAGGGTGCTGATGGTGAAGTAGTCGGTGACGCCCACCACGAACGCGATGGCCAGGAAGCCGATCGGCAGCAAGGCGGCCTGGGTAAACGACAGCCCCAGTACTGCGGCGAAGGCCGCCAGGCGAATGTACAGCAGTCGTTTCAGGCTGAGTTCAATGGTAAAGAACTTGCCGATGTACTGTTCGCACAAATAGGGCACCACGGTCGCCACGCACAAGGTGGCGCCGACCAGGAATGTTGAACCGGTGGTCTCCAGGCCGAACCAGACCATCGCGATGACAATCGCCATGTCGAGGCCGGTGAACAGGGTCACGATTGAATAGAACGCGGTCAATGTCGATTTAGTATTCATGGGCTTCATCAGTTGTAGCGGGAGATTTTAAGCAGCGGCACACAGCGCTCGGTGTCGCCGACGACGGTGCTGATCTGGTTCCTGACGCGCACCGTGGGCAGTGCTTTTTTTTCCAGGTTGCAGACCTTGTAGGCGTTGTCGTGCCAGGGACAGATCACGCTTTGGCCGTCGCCTGTCACTTCGCCCATGTGCAGCGGGCCGCCACGATGGGGGCATGCGGTGGGCAGCAATTGCGTCGAATACGCATGACGCTTGAGAAAGTAGGTTCTTTCCCCCACGGCCACATAGTTGGCGTGGGTGATATTCAGGCTGATGGCTTTCATTGGGTTGCCTACTCAGATGGCGGTGACGGTGTACGTGCAGGACGGGCTGGTGATGCGGGTGCCGTGCAGCATTCCCTTGGGAATTACCACGCCTTCGCCGGCCTTGAGGCGCACCGTCAGTTCGGGGCTGGCGACGAACTCCAGCTCGCCTGATTCGACCCAGAACAGTTCGTCATTCGGGTGGGTATGCAGCACCGACAGCTCGTGTTCGGTCTCGGTAATCCTCAGGTCCACCGGTTTGTGGCCCTGGAGCGCCGCTGCCTGTGCGCGATGCTCATCGAACGCGTCATGCCAGTTGATATGGGCATACAACTCTTCGTCGGCGATGTCCTGAAGCAGCCTGAACTCTTCAAAGCCGCGAATAAGGTCGGGGATGATCTGGGGGCCGAACTGCTTGATCATGGGAATGATCAGGCGCTGGAGGGCCATTCTTCCGTGGTGCACATCGATGTGGGCATGCTCATCGAAATAGCCCGTGGAGACGCTGCCGTTGAAGATGGTCTTGATCGCGCGTGACTGGTGCTTGGTGGTCAGCGCCAATGTAGCTTCGGTGTAGTACATGGCGCCGATATAGCGGAAAAGCTCGCCATGGTTGGCCGATACGTAGTGGAAGTAGTTGGTGAGCGACAGCGACGCCGGCGTATAGAACTGCCAGTAGTGGTGCACGTGATGGGACATGCCCATGTCCTGGAGCATGTCTTCAAAAATGGTGCTGTGCTTCTTTTTGTCGACGCCGTAGCCATACTCGTCGATCAGGATCTTGAACAATTCGCTGGTGTACGCACCGCTGTTGCCCAGTACGTTGCGGGCCATGGCCGATGCTTCACTGAGGAAGTCTCCCGCACATTGCGTCATGAAAAACCTGGCGGCTCGCTCGGGATGGCGGCTGGTGGTCAGCACTTCATGGAGTTTGGACTCGGATCGGGCGACGTCATCCAATACTTTATCGGTGTGGGCGATAAAAGAGTCCAGGCACCAAGGGCCATTGATATGTACTTCTTCCTTGAGCCAGTTGTACAAGTAGTGTTCCAGCAACGGGCGGATCTTTTTGCCACTGGCCGCGTGCTGCGGATCATAGAAACGCTTGAACGCCTTGAAGTCCAGTTCCAATGGCGGCTTGGGCAAGAAGACCAGGTCTTGTTCGTAGATATTCAATAACAACCGCTGTGCCAATAGATGCTGGCTGTTTGAAAGCTGGTCGCTGGTCAGGCAGGTGGTGATGATTGAATCGGTTACGTCCTGCGGCCGCGAAGGGCGCTGGTAGGGGTTTTGGGTATAAAAATCGTGGGGTTGAGCAAAGGCGCCAGCACCACAATAGTGGGTCAATGCTTCGGCATTCGAACTTAATACAAAGTCTGCTGCATTATCGGAAAGCTGAGTTGTCCATAACATGAGGGGGGCCTTTTGCTGGCGTTGTTTGATGGCCAGATGCTAAGGCGTGGATTTTTTTTAAAACAGATTAGAAATAGTGCGCGCAAGTAGTGAAATTCACTAAAGGCGTAGGAGAAATTTTCTTTATGGGGTGGGCCCGTTGAATAATCGGCAGCAGCGGCTATACATAGACGCTGGCTTTTATCGGTCGTGTTTAGATGAATACGGTTGCGCCCATCGTCCTATATAGCGACGAGGCGCTTGCCAGCCCCTCGTCGATATCGTTGTCACTACGCCGGGGTTTCCAAGGTTCGGGCAGTGCCTGCCAGGGCCAGTATCCCGGTGCGCAAGTCGGTGCCGCTGGGTTGCTGGTACAGGTTCAATCCGAACTCCGGCAACACGGCCAGCAGGTAGTCGAAAATATCCCCCTGGATCCGCTCGTAATCGGCCCACACGGTGGTGCGGGTAAAGCAGTAGATCTCCAGCGGCACGCCCTCGGCGGTGGTTTGCATCTGGCGCACCATGCAAGTCATGTTCGGCTGGATATCCGGATGGCTTTTGAGGTAGGCCAGGGCATACGCGCGGAAGGTGCCGAGGTTGGTCATGCGCCGGCGGTTCGCCGACAGTTGCGCGCTGTGGCCCTGGGCTTCGTTCCAGGCCTTGAGTTCGGCCTGCTTGCGCCCGATGTAGTCGGTGAGCAGGTGCACCTGGGTCATGCGCACTTCTTCATCGTCACGCAAAAAGCGCACGCCGCTGGCATCAATAAACAGGCTGCGCTTGATGCGTCGCCCACCCGAGGCCTGCATGCCGCGCCAGTTCTTGAACGATTCCGACATCAGGCGCCAGGTCGGGATGGAGACGATGGTCTTGTCGAAGTTCTGCACCTTGACCGTGTGCAGGGTGATGTCCACCACATCGCCATCGGCGCCGACCTGGGGCATTTCGATCCAGTCGCCGACACGCAGCATGTCGTTGCTGGTCAACTGCACGCTGGCGACGAACGACAACAGCGTGTCCTTGTAGACCAACAGGATCACCGCCGACATCGCACCCAGGCCCGACAGCAGCAACAGTGGCGAACGGTCAATCAGGGTCGCGACGATGATGATCGCGCCAAACACGTACAGCACCATCTTCGCCAACTGCACGTAGCCCTTGATCGAGCGGGTACGCGCGTGTTCGGTGCGCGCATAGATGTCCAGCAGGGCGTTGAGCAGGGCGCTCATGGCCAGCATCAGGAACAGGATGGTCAGGGCCAGGGCCACATTGCCGATAAACAGGATGGCGGTCTTGCTCAGGTCCGGCACCAGGTACAGGCCGAACTGGATCACCAGCGACGGCGTCATCTGCGCCAGGCGGTGGAAGACTTTGTTGTGCCGCAGGTCGTTGAGCCAGTGCAGCGCCGGTTGCCGGCCAAGCAATTTGACGGCGTGGAGGATGAGGTAACGCGCCACACGTCCGAGCAGCAGGGCCACCACCAGCAACACCAGGAAACCGAGGCTGGCATGCAGCAGCGGGTGTTCGTCGAGGGTGCCCCAGAGGTCTTGGACGTTGAGCCAGAGCTGTTTGATATCCATGGATGAAACCGATTCTTCTGTAAGACAAGACGGCGCGATTAGAGCATTTAAGTGCAACAAAGTTGATGCCGTGGACAAATGCTCTGACAAAAAAGCAACTGATTAGCGCCGTTCGCGTAAAGACACTCGGTTTGGACGCCCGAAACCGGTACCCTATGCAGCTGATTTTTTGTATTTCTTCGAGGTAGCACCCGTGTTTTCCCAATTCGCCCTGCACGAACGCCTGCTCAAAGCCGTGGCCGAGCTTAAATTTGTCGAGCCTACGCCTGTGCAGGCAGCGGCCATCCCGCTCGCGCTCGAAGGGCGTGACCTGCGGGTGACGGCTCAAACCGGGAGTGGCAAGACCGCCGCTTTCGTGCTGCCGATTCTTAATCGCCTGATCGGCCCGGCCAAAGTCCGCGTCAGCATCAAGACCCTGATCCTGCTGCCGACCCGCGAGCTGGCCCAGCAGACCTTGAAGGAGGTGGAGCGCTTCTCGCAGTTCACCTTCATCAAGTCCGGCCTGATCACCGGTGGCGAAGACTTCAAGGTCCAGGCCGCCATGCTGCGCAAGGTGCCGGACATCCTGATCGGCACGCCTGGGCGCATGATCGAGCAACTCAATGCCGGCAACCTTGACCTCAAGGAAGTCGAGGTGCTGGTGCTCGACGAAGCCGACCGCATGCTCGACATGGGCTTTGCCGACGACGTGCAACGCCTGGTGGCTGAATGCGTGAACCGCCAGCAGACCATGCTGTTCTCCGCTACCACCGGTGGTTCGACCCTGCGCGAGATGGTCGCCAAGGTCCTGAACAACCCTGAGCACCTGCAGGTCAACAACGTCAGCGACCTGAACGCCACCACGCGCCAGCAGATCGTCACCGCTGACCACAACGTGCACAAGGAACAGATCCTCAACTGGTTGCTGGCCAACGAGACCTATCAGAAGGCCATCGTGTTCACCAATACCCGCGCTGCCGCCGACCGCATCTACGGCCGCCTGGTAGCCCAGGACTACAAGGCGTTCGTGCTGCACGGCGAGAAAGACCAAAAGGACCGCAAACTGGCGATCGACCGTCTCAAGGCCGGCGGCGTGAAGATCCTGGTCGCCACCGACGTCGCCGCGCGCGGCCTGGACGTGGACGGCCTGGACATGGTCATCAACTTCGACATGCCCCGCAGCGGCGACGAATACGTGCACCGTATCGGCCGTACCGGGCGTGCTGGCAACGATGGCCTGGCGATCTCGCTGATCTGCCACGGCGACTGGAACCTGATGTCAAGCATCGAGCGCTACCTCAAGCAGTCGTTCGAGCGCCGCACCATCAAGGAAGTCAAAGGCACCTACACCGGGCCGAAGAAGGTCAAGGCATCGGGCAAGGCCGTTGGCGTGAAGAAGAAAAAGACCGACGCCAAGGGCGAGAAGAAAAAGGCCGGTGCCAAGTCGCCGACCAAGCGCAAGATCGCCAACCGGCCGAAGACCGACAACCTGTCGCTGGTCAGCAAGGATGGCATGGCGCCGCTCAAGCGTCGCAAGCCAGAAGCACCCGCTGCCGAGTAAGGCGTGAGGGATGTGAAAAAACCGGACGTTGTCCGGTTTTTTTATGGCCTCAGTTTTTCGCTTTGGCCGCCGCTTCTTTCAATTCCTTGAGGCGGGCGTCGATCAACTGGCACTTGTCGGGAAACTCCGCGCTTTCAGTATCCAGGTCCATCTTCTGCAGCTCGTCGTTCATCTCCTTGGCCTTGGTCGGGTTCTGCTCGGTGAGTTTGGCCACTTCCTGGGCCAGTTGCTCGCGCTTGGCCGTGGCCTCTTCCGGGGTGCAGGCCCAGGCGGGCAGGGCGGTGAGCAACGTGGCGGCGATGGCCAGGTTCATCAGGGTTTTCATGGTCGGACCTCCTTGGCGGTGATGCTCAGTTGAGGGGGCGAACGTCTGGAAAGTTCAGAGAAATGACGCCCGTCGGTTGGTATGAACGGCCACAGCCCCATAGGGTCACTCCTACAGACGGGCTACTTTCCTTAGGCCTGCAGGAGGAATCAGGATGACGACTTACAACTGGGATCTGATCGAACGTCTGCTGCATGAAGTGCAGAACGGCGAGGGCAGTTTTGCCCCGCGCAAATACGCCGAGCAGGAAGCGGCCGAGAAGGCCACGGCGGGCGAGTCCACCGGTAACCTGGATGCGCTGAAAAAGACCGCCGCGGACTATGAAGCGCTGTTGTTCAAGCGTGGGTTTATCGAGTCGCGGCCTGAGGAAGAAGGCGGTAACGGAGAGAATTTCATTCTGACCGCCCTGGGCGCGCAGCTGTTGGCGCTGATCGACAGCTCCATCCCGGGCAATGATCATCCGCGCCAGGTGCTGGATGAGCAGGCCGATGCGTTGGACCCGGCGACCTTTGCAGAAGTGGCCTCCAAAGCGCAGATCGCCTGACCCCTCCATGCCCCGGCACCCAGGCGGTGCCGGGCACGCCGAAACTGTCGGATCGGTAATCTGCCGCTAAGGTTGCTGACAGCCGGCGCCCCCTAATCTGCTGCCATTCAACTGACGGACTTGAATCGGCATGCACTCTACTACCTCCAGACGAACCTTCGTCAAAGGCCTGGCCGCCGGCGGCCTGCTCGGCGGGCTCGGGCTATGGCGCACGCCGGTATGGGCGCTGACAAGTGCGGGCGAGCCCACCGTGCTGGCGGGCAGCGAATTCGCTCTGTTTATCGACCAGACGCCGGTCAACCTCACGGGTCAACAGCGCACCGCGTTGACCATCAATGGCAGCCTGCCCGGCCCGTTGCTGCGCTGGCGTGAGGGCGACACCGTGACCCTGCGCGTGCACAACCGCCTCAGCGAGCCGACGTCGATCCACTGGCACGGCATCGTGTTGCCGTCGACCATGGACGGCGTGCCCGGCCTGAGTTTCAAGGGCATCGAGCCGGGTGGCGTGTTTGTCTATCAGTTCAAGGTCAGACAGCACGGCACTTACTGGTACCACAGCCATTCCGGGTTCCAGGAGCAGCAGGGGGTGTACGGCCCGCTGGTCATCGAGCCGTTGGAGCCCGAGCCCTTCACCTGCCAGCGCGACTACGTGGTGATGCTCTCGGACTGGACCGACGAAGATCCCGTCGCCCTGATGAAGACCCTCAAGAAGCAGTCCGATTACTACAACCGGCATAAGCCCACCGCGGGCGATTTCGTACGGGATGTGGGCAAGCAGGGCTGGTCGGCCACCGTCAGCGACCGGCTGATGTGGGCGCAGATGAAGATGAACCCTACCGACCTTGCGGACGTCAGCGGCCAGACCTACACCTACCTGCTCAACGGCCAGCCCCCCGGCCTCAACTGGACCGGGGTATTTGAGGCCGGGGAGAAAATTCGCCTGCGCTTTATCAACGGTTCGGCGATGACCTATTTCGATGTGCGCATCCCGGGGCTGAAGATGACCGTCATCGCCGCCGATGGCCAGCCGGTCAAGCCGGTCAGCGTCGATGAGTTCCGCATTGCGGTCGCCGAAACCTTCGATGTGCTGGTGGAGCCCACGGCAACGGCCTACACGCTGTTTGCCCAGTCCATGGACCGCACGGGTTATGCCCGTGGCACGCTTGCCCGCCAGGCGGGGGCGACGGCACCCGTACCGGCACTTGAGCCGCGCCCCTGGCTCACCATGGACGACATGGGCATGGGTGGGATGGATCACGGCGCCATGGCGGACATGCCGGATATGGCGGGCATGGATCACAGCGCGATGGGCGCGATGTCGATGCAGAGCCACCCGGCCAGCGAGCAGAACAACCCTTTGGTGGACATGCAGGCGATGAGCCCGGTGCCCAAGCTCGACGATCCGGGGATCGGCCTGCGCAACAACGGTCGGCGAGTGCTGACCTATGCCGACCTGCACAGCACCTTCGACGATCCCGATGGCCGCGATCCCACGCGCACCCTTGAATTGCACCTCACCGGGCATATGGAGAAGTTCGCCTGGTCATTCAATGGTGTGAAGTTCTCCGATGCCGAGCCCTTGCAACTGACCTATGGCGAGCGCGTCCGGCTGGTGCTGGTCAACGACACGATGATGAGCCACCCGATTCACCTGCACGGCCTGTGGAGCGACCTTGAGGATGAAAACGGCCAGTTCCAGGTCCGCAAGCACACCATCGACATGCCGCCGGGCTCGCGCCGCAGTTACCGGGTGACCGCCGATGCCCTGGGGCGTTGGGCCTATCACTGTCACCTGCTGTACCACATGGAAATGGGCATGTTCCGTGAAGTGCGCGTGCATGAATGAGGAAGCGAGCATGAACCGTCGGGTTTTATCTGTGTGTATCGCGCTGGCCGGGTGGGCATTCGGCTCGCCGGCCCAGGCCGAGGAGTTTCAAGGCATGAGCCCGGCGGTTCCGGCGCTGAGCGAAAGCCGTACGCCGATCCCGCTGCTCACCGACGCTGATCGCGCCGCCGTGTACAACGCGCCGGGCGGGCATGTGGTGCATGACAGCGGCATCAACTCGATGCTGCTGGTCAACCAGCTGGAATGGCAAGGCGGCGGTGGCGGTGGTGCGCTGAACTGGGACATCAAGGGCTGGCTCGGTGGTGACATCGACCGCCTGTGGCTGCGCAGCGAAGGCGAGCGCAGCGCCGGTCGCACTGACAGCGCCGAAGCCCAGGCGTTGTGGGGGCACGCCATCAGCCCTTGGTGGGACCTGGTTGGCGGCGTGCGCCAGGACTTCAAGCCCGCAGATAGCCAGACCTGGGCGGCGTTCGGCCTGCAGGGCATGGCGCTCTACGACTTCGAGGCCGAGGCGACGCTGTTTGTGGGTGAGTCGGGCCACACCGCGGCACGTCTGGAAGGGGACTACGACATCCTGCTGACCAACCGCCTGATCCTTCAGCCGACGGCCGAACTCAATTTTTATGCGCAGAACGATCCGCAGCGCCGGGTGGGCGCAGGCCTGTCGGAAAGCGAGCTGGGCCTGCGCTTGCGCTACGAGGTGCGCCGGGAGTTGGCGCCTTACGTGGGGGTGAGTTGGAACCGCAGCTATGGGCGGACGGCGCAGTACGCTCGCGACGAAGGCGAAGACATCAGCCAGCTGCGCTGGGTGGTCGGTGTGCGCCTTTGGTTTTAACCGGTTTCTTATTCCTATAACTCGCCGCCTTGAGCGGCCTGGAGCCTTGCATGTCGATGTTGAAAACCGCGTTAACAGGGGGGGCGCTGTGGGTCGGATTGATGATCAGCCTGCCGGCCTCGGCCCATCCGAAACTGTTGTCCTCCCTCCCTCCAGCCGGGGCCCAAGGTGCCGCGCCGGCCGTCATTGAACTGCGCTTTTCGGAGAACCTGCTGACGCAGTTTTCCGGGGCCAGGCTGACCATGACCGATATGCCCGGCATGCCCAATTCGCCGATGCCCATCAAGGCCAGTGTCGCGGCGAGCACCGACCCCAGGGTGATGCTGATCAAGCCGGCCTCTGCACTGGCTACCGGCACCTACCGGGTCGATTGGCGCGCAGTGTCATCCGACACGCACCCGATTACCGGTAACGTGGTGTTCAGCGTCCAGCCATGAGCGAATTGACCCAAGTCACACTGCGCTTTGCGCTCTATCTTGACCTGATGTTGTTGTTTGGCCTGGGGCTCTTTGGTCTTTACGGGCTCAAGGCGCCGGAGCGCGTGCTGCTGAATTTGAAGGGCCTGCTGCGGCTGACGGCTGGCGTCGGGATAGTGCTGTCGATGGCGTCGCTGTTGACGCTGACCCAGGCCATGAGTGGCGCAACGGATTGGCAGACGCTGTGGCCGCATCTGCACATGATGCTCTGGCAGACCGACCTGGGCTTGACGTGGTGGCTACGGATGGCGGCGCTGGTGGTGGCTGCGCTTGGCACTCGCCTGCCATTGGCCACGTTGTCGGGCGCCGCCGCGTTGGTGACGCTGGCGTGGACCGGGCACGGCGTGATGCATGAAGGCACGCTGGGTGTGTGGCACATCCTCAGCGACGGCGCGCATCTGTTGGCGGCCGGCGGCTGGGTCGGGGCGTTGGCGGCGTTCGGGTTGTTGTCGAGGCGCACGTCTTTGCACGATGCTTATCACGTTCGGGTGCTGGCAAGGGCGCTGAAGGGGTTCGAGCATGTGGGAGCGGGATTTGTCGCGGTGCTGATCGGCACCGGTGTGGTCAACTATCTGCTGGTGGTCGGGCTGAATCTGGAGGGCCTTACCGGCGGTGTCTACGCGATCCTGTTGTGCCTGAAGCTGGGACTGTTTGGCTTGATGCTGGGGCTGGCGGCGCTCAATCGTTTCCACCTGACGCCGCTTCTGCAACGGTCCGTGGCGACCGGTGATTATGTCGCTGCCATGGCTGCGCTACGGCGCAGCATGGTGCTGGAGATGGGGGCAGGGGCGCTGATCCTCGCGCTGGTGGCCTGGTTGGGCACCCTGGCGCCCAATTAGGACTGCGCGCTTTTCAGGCATTTGAGCGCCTGGAAGTCACTGCGGACCTTGTCGATTTTCTGGGTGAGTTTCAGCCGTTGCGGCACGCTGCTGTCGGCCATGACGTCGACGATCAGGCTACGCGCGGCGGCTTCGGTCTGGGCATACGCCGCGCGATACTCCGGTGTCCACAGGCTTTCGCGGTCCACCAGCAGTTGCTGGATTTTCTGCGGGAAATCGGTGCTGTGGCGTTGCTGCACGGCGTCGATGAATTGTGCCTGCCAGTGGGCACGGTTGCCGATCCACTGCTCGTTCTGCTCGCCCAGGCTGATGGACCAGGCCATGACCCGGTTCTTCTGGCTATCGCTCAGTGGCCCCATCCACGCATCCAGACGCTTGTTCATACGCTCGGCGCGGTCCTGGATCTGCTTGGCCAGCGGCGGCTTGAGGTATTCGTCCTGGCGTTTGCGCAGGTCCTTGGCCAGGGCATCGTTCATGTCGTTGACCTGCTGGTCATCCAGCCCTTGTAACAATTCAATCGCCGACGGGGTGATTTCCCGTGCCACCTCGGCAATCGCCTGCTTGGCCTCAACCGTGCGGGTTTGCAGCGCTGCATCGGTGACCTGGTTGTTCTCGACCATTGCTTGCAGGCGGTCGAGCCAGTCGAGGTAACCCGGCAATTGTGTGGTGCAGTGCCAGGCCAGGTGGTCCTTGAGCTTGTCGTTGAACCAGCTCTTCTGCCCGGCGTTCATGTCCAGGTAGTCGTTGAGGGTCCAGGGGATGATCACGTCCAGGTTGCGGTAGGCCAGGCCCACGCGGTTGCAGCCGGCGAGCACCAGGCTCAGGGTCAGGAATACCACCAGCAGTTTGAGCCGATGCAACATGGGCGTGTCCTTGCGCAGAGGGAGTCAATGCATGTGAACCCGCGGCGCACGCGACAGTTCAGCCCATCAATAAAACGACCGCACCGCCTTCAGGGTCAACAGGCCATCGCATTGCGAATTGTGTCCGGAGTAGGCCGAACAATCGCCACCGCTGAGGCTGGAGTCGCTGTAGATCAGGTCTAGGTCGATGCCTTTCCAGGCGCGGGAGAACTGTACCGACCAGTCGCTGAAGCTGCTGATGGTGCCGCCCTCTACCGAAGCCGGCGTGCCCAGCTGATGGGTGGTGTATTTCATGCTGACGCCGATGCCGAAGGGCTGGGTACCGCCGAGGTCGGCGAACAGCGTGCTGTCCTGGCGGTCCGGGTCGTTGCTGAAGGAAGCGCCGAAACGATTGCCGAGTAGATTCAGACCGCCGTAGAACTCCTGGCTGTCGAGGGGGCTGAGCTTGGGGTAGCTGTAGTGGATCAGGCCGACTTCATAGCCCAGGGTCTGGTCGAAAGGGTGCTTGAACCCCATGTACGAATCGACTTCGAGAGTGCTGGCCGAGGACAGGCCCATGTTCGGCGAAAACTGGCCGAAGTACAGGCCGCTGTCATGGCTCAGGTCCAGCCCGCCATGGAACGAGTCGCTGCCCGGCGAGGTCGGCTTGACCAGTCCCTGGGCCATGCTGCGGCTGGGGGTGGTGCCCAATTTCAGGTCGAAGTCGCCCAGTTCACGCTGGAAAATCTGCGCTTCGGCGAGAGGGCTGGCCGCCAGGATACTGGCCACGAAAATGCAGCGTTTAAGCATGCTTCACTCCATGAAAAGCGAGGAGCAGTAACGGAAAAATAGGGCAGATACCCGTGCTAGACGTGTGCAAGCATACCGGCGAATGTCAGGAGGTGAGGCCCGTTCGTCGATTTGCACGTTCTTGAAGGTGACGCGAGAGGGTATTTCGGGCTCTAGTCCTAGCGCCTTGAAGGCAAGACGCTTAGGGACCAGATGTGCTGCGCGGTATTACTTTTTACCCAGGCTGATCTGCTTGGACGGGCCGAAAGTCTGGCCGCTCACGCCCTTGGCAATTTGCTGGATTTCGCCACCGGACTTGAGGAAAGCAGCAATCTGGCTGTTGATCGATTCGCTGGTTTCAACGGCGGGAGCTGGCTTTGCTTTGCTGTTGGATGCTTTTACACGCATGGCGGCCACTAACCTGTAGAAAATTAACTTGGCCAGGCATCGTACAGGAAATACTTGACAATTGCTCGGTAAATATCCCCCGGGAATAAGAGCGGCAGCTGAAAACAGCCAAAGTTTATTTTTGATATTAGCCCCTAACTTACTGTTTTAACTCGAAACCACGGGCTGAGCCGGCACCGGCGGCGTGGCAAAATTCAGCCGAATGATCGGACGAGCGGGGCGCTGCCACTGGAACGCCAGGCAAACCCGCGATTTTTCAGGCGCACGCGCGTGGCAAGCGCAACTCGGGTAGAATGCCGCCCACGCAATGAGGGTATTGGAAATGGCTTTAGTCGGGCGCTACAACAGCTTGCAAGTGGTTAAACACACTAACTTTGGTTTGTACCTCGATGGTGCGCAAGATGGCGAAATCCTCTTGCCTAATCGGTATATCCCCAAAGATATTCCCAGTGAAGATGAAGACTGGCTTAACGTTTTCATTTATCTGGACAGCGATGACAAACTTATCGCCACTACCGAAAAACCGAAAGTTCAAGTCGGCGAATTTGCCAGTTTGAAAGTCGTGGAAGTCAACAGTATTGGCGTGTTCCTCGACTGGGGCTTGCCAAAGGATCTGTTGCTGCCGTATTCGGAAGAGAAACGTCAGATGACCGCCGGTGAATACTGCGTGGTGCATGTCTACCTCGACAAACACACCAAGCGTATTACCGCGACCGCGCGCCTCGACCGCTACCTGGACAAGACGCCGGCCAACTACGTCGTGGGCCAGGAAGTCGACCTGCTGGTCGCCGAAGCCACCGACATGGGCTTCAAGGCGATCATCAACAACAAGCACTGGGGCCTGATCCACAAGAACGAAGTGTTCAAGTTTCTGCGCCCGGGCAAGGAAGAGAAAGGCTTTATCAAAGAGATCCGCGCCGATGGCAACATCAGCCTGAGCCTGCAACCGGTCGGCCAGGAAGCGGCGTCCAGCCTCAACTCGAAGATCCTCGCCAAGTTGCGTGAAAACAACGGCAGTTTGCCGGTCAGCGACAAGAGCGACCCGGCGGTGATCAGCAACTTGTTTGGCGTGAGCAAGGGCAACTTCAAGAAGGCCATTGGTGCGCTCTACAAGCAGGGCCAGATCGTGATTCACGCGGATCGCATTGAACTAAGCTGAGTGCGGTTTGCTCTTCTGTAGGAGCGAGCTTGCTCGCGAAAAAGGTCCATCCGACACCGTGATGCGCCTGGAATATTTTCGCGAGCAAACTCGCTCCTACAGAGGCTGCATCAATGTCCAAGAAGTCTGTCTTCGCCTACCTCGGCACCTTGCTTGCCTTCCTGGTCCTCGACGGCCTCTGGCTTGGCGTCCTCATGGGCCCGACCTACAAATCCCTGCTGGGTCCGCTGATGCTCGATCAGCCTCGCCTGTTGCCCGCAGTGCTGTTCTATCTCCTATATGTCCTCGGTTGCGTGGTGTTCGTGGTCTTGCCCAGTGCCAGCTGGCAACGCGCGGCGCGACTGGGTGCGTTGCTGGGCGTGGTGGCCTACGGCACCTATGACCTGAGCAACTGGGCCACGCTGCAAGGCTGGTCCGGCGGGTTGGCGGTGATGGACATGGCCTGGGGCGCCTTCCTCACATCGGCTTGCTGCACGGTCGGGTACTTGTGTGCACATCGGGTGCACCAGTGATTGTGTACAGGATTAATCTGCACCGTTGCTGAGCGCAGTCCCCGTTACTAAAGCTCTGTGTAGCCCTTTGGAACGCGGTTTTAGAGGGATTGTGTGCTATTGGCACGTATTCTGCTGACTGTCTCGTATACAAACCATGCCGCCTCCCGTATGCACCCCGTGACGGAAGCGCAGGCCGGTATGACGAGGAGCCCGCGATGACCGAACAATTGCCCAAAGGCTACAGCCCCCGCCTGTACAACCAGGACCTGGGGCCGCTGCCGCAAAAGTGGACCTGGTACAACATCTTTGCCTTCTGGATGAGTGACGTGCACAGCGTGGGTGGCTATGTGTTCGCCGCCAGTCTGTTTGCGCTGGGGCTGGCCAGTTGGCAGGTATTGATTGCCTTGCTGGCAGGCATTTGCATTGTGCAATTGATTGCCAACCTGGTGGCCAAGCCCAGCCAGCAGGCCGCCGTGCCCTATCCCGTGATCTGCCGGCTGGCGTTTGGCGTGTTCGGCGCGAACATTCCCGCCGTGATTCGCGGCTTGATTGCGGTGGCTTGGTACGGGATTCAGACCTACCTGGCGTCGAGTGCCCTGATCATTGTGGTATTGCGCTTTTTCCCACAGATGGCGGTGTTTGCAGAGCCGCATTTTGCAGGCCTGTCTTACCTGGGCTGGTTTGGTTTCCTCAGTTTATGGGTGTTGCAGGCGGCCGTGTTCTGGGCCGGCATGGAGTCCATCCGCCGCTTTATCGATTGGGCGGGGCCGGTGGTCTATGCGGTGATGTTTGCCCTGGCCGGCTGGATCGTCTGGAAGGCAGGGTGGGCGAATATCAGCTTTACCCTGGCGGAAAAATCCCTGTCGGGCTGGCAGGCGTTCGGCCAAGTGATCGTGGCGACGGCGCTGGTGGTGTCGTATTTTTCCGGGCCAACCCTGAATTTCGGTGATTTCAGCCGTTACTGCCGCAGCATGCAGGACGTGCGGCGCGGCAACTTCTGGGGCTTGCCGGTGAACTTCCTGGCGTTTTCCCTGGTGACCGTGGTGATCGTCTCGGGCACCTTGCCGGTGTTTGGCGAAATGCTCCATGACCCGATCGCTACCGTCTCGCGCATTGATAACAGCATGGCGGTGCTGCTGGGCGCTTTTGCATTTGTGACTGCCACCATCGGCATCAACATCGTTGCCAACTTCGTGTCCCCGGCGTTCGACTTCGCTAACGTCGCACCGAGCAAAATCAGCTGGCGCGCCGGTGGCATGATCGCCGCGGTGGCGTCGATCTTCATCACCCCGTGGAACCTGTTCAATAACCCGCTGATGATCCACTACACCCTGGATATCCTCGCGGCCTTTATCGGCCCGCTGTTCGGGATTCTGCTGGTGGACTTCTACCTGATCAAAAAGCAGAAGATCGACGTGGACGCGCTGTTCGATGACAGCCCGAGCGGGCGCTATTACTTCGACGGCGGAGTGAACTGGACGGCGGTCAAGGCCCTGGTGCCTGCGACCCTGGCAGGTGTAGCGATCACCTTCACGCCGGCGTTGCAGGGCATGGCTAACTTTGCCTGGTTCACCGGCTGCTTCCTGGGTGGGCTGTTTTTCCTGGTGTTGGCGCGGCGTGAGCAGGTTCGTGCGCCGGCACCGTTGGTCGCCGGCTGACCAACACCCCTCCCGCCACTGACAGGCCTGCACCGGCAATCACCAACGCCGGTTGCAGGCCACCGCTCAGGTGGCTGCTCACCGACGCCAGCAACGGCCCACTCAACTGGCCGATGGCAAAGCTGGCGGTCAGCAGCCCGGTGTTGCGCTGATAGCCGTGGGGCGCAACGTCCCGCAGGCGCGCCATCACCAACTGCATGCAGGCCAGGAACGGCCCGCCGCACAGCAACACCCCCAGCGCCAGGCCCCAACCGTTGCCCAGCAGGCAGGCGAATACCCCGGCCGCCTGCAGCCACAACGTGGTCATCAGCCAGCGGCGGGTGGTGTCCGGGTCCTTGGGACGCAGGCTTGCGACCACTACCCCAATCGCCGCGGCCAAACCAAAGCAGGGCCAGAACAGATCAGCCTGCCAGGCGCCCTTGAATTGCGCGCTGGCCATCTGTGACAGGAAGGTCGCCGGAATGATGTAGCCCAGGCCGAACAACACGTAGATCCAGCACAGGTGAGTAATGCTGCCGTTGCTGGCCGTGTCGGCGCGGCTTGCAACAGGCGCAGTGACGGCGGACGGCTGTGGCAGGAAGGGCAAGATTGCCAGCAGCATCACCAGCGCCACTACGCCGTAGATCAGCCACAAGGTTGCAGAGCTTTGGCCCAACAGGTTGGAGCCCAGCGCCAGCAACCCGGTCAATACAATCCCCAGCCCCGGCCCGGCGAACACCAGGGCGCCCAGGCGTGCACGCCCGGCGGCAATCGCCAGCGGCTGGCTCAGGCTGGTGATCATCACCAATGCCCAGGCACTTGCAACGCCGGTACCGAAGCGCAACAGCATGTGTGGCCAGAAACCCTGGGCCCAGTACGACGCCAGGGTCAGCAGCATGCACAACCAGAGCCCGCCATACAGGCGACCCCGCACATGGTGATGGCTGCGCGCAAAAATCGAATCCACCGCGCCTACGAAGTAGCCCAGGTAATTGGCCGCTGCGATCAGTCCGGCGCCGGTCAGGTCGATCTGGCCTTCACTGAGCAAGTGGGGCATTTGCGGGGTAAGGGCGAAGCGGCCAATGCCCATGGCCATCATCAGGGCGATAAAGCTGGCGAGTAAGCGGGTGAGGGGTGACATGGTCGGGTGTCCTGCGGGTAAGCGAATACCGTCAGGCTAGAGCGGATTGACTTTCTGTAAAAATGAATAATAGTGAGTAACTTGTTCAGTTTTGGAGAAAGCCATGGAGTTCAGTCAATTGCGCATCTTCCAGGCCGTGGCGGAAGAGGGCTCCATCACCCGCGCTGCCGAGCGCCTGCATCGAGTGCCGTCGAACTTGTCGACCCGGCTCAAGCAGATGGAAGAACAGCTTGGCGTGGAATTGTTCGTGCGCGAGCGCCAGCGCTTGCAGCTTTCTCCGGCGGGCAAGGTGTTGCTGGACTACAGCACTCGTCTGCTGGCGCTGCATGATGAAGCCCATGGCGCCGTGCAAGGCGGGCAACCGGCCGGCAATTTTGTACTGGGCAGCATGTACAGCACGGCAGCAGTGCATTTGCCGAAGCTGCTGGCGTGCTATCACAAGGCGTATCCGATGGTGAACCTCCAGGTGCTGTCGGCGCCCAGCGGTGAACTGCTCGAAGGGTTGATCACCGGTCGCCTGGACGCCGCATTTGTGGACGGGCCCATCACGATTGCCTCCCTGGACGGTGTGGCCCTGTGCGAAGAACGCCTGGTGCTGATATGCGAAGCCGACCACCCACCGGTGCGCGGGCCACAGGATGTTGCTGGCCGTTCGGTGTTCACTTTTCGCCGCAGTTGCGCCTACCGCGCGCGCCTGGAAACCTGGTTTTCCCACGAGCACGTCGCCATGGGGCGGGCGATTGAGATCGAGTCTTACCAAGGCATGCTCGCCTGTGTCATCGCCGGTTCAGGGGTGGCGCTGATGTCCGAATCCATGCTCGACAGCCTGCCAGGCAAGGACAGCGTGTCCGTTCATCCGCTGACAGGGCAATTTGCCACTGCGACGACCTGGCTGATGTGGCGAAAGGGTATGCTCGGCGCTAACCTCAACGCATGGATCGACCTGCAGCAAGAGGGCAGGGCCGAGGTCCTGCAAGACGCACGTGCGATTGCTTGAGCGATCCGTCAGGATTTGCATCAATTCAGTAACAGTTCGTTGTGGTTTCATTCAAGCAATACGTAGGACTTAGGGCTACTATCAATGTAGGAAAAGGCGACAGAACTTGCGCCGACCAGCATTTCCCTCAAAGGGGGCAAACCATGAAAGAGAAAATCCAGAACTGGCTCCACGACCTTGGCGTTGCATTGGGCTTGATCGAGCCACCCCTGCAACCGGTGCCGATTCGTACCGATGACGAGCAGCGTCGTCCTCGCCGCAGATAATCTCTGGCTGAAGCAGGATTAAAGGTGGGGGCGAGTAAGCCCGCTCCCACCGTTTATTTTGCGCCAGGCAAAACCAGCGGGCGTGACATCCCGCGTCGCAGCGTCCACACAGCGTTTCCAACGCCAGTCCTACCTCCCGCCGCCCCAGTCACCCTTGCCTCGGGCCTGCGCGATAGCCCCCTCACGCCATAACACTCACTCGCCCCTCGGTAGCTTGGGCGAGTAGTCCGAATCCATGCAGGTCAGTCAGGCCTCTGACCTTCACGTGTCGGAATCAGGCTACTTGTTCATCAGAATTGGCTGGCTTATTCAATTCAAACCATGAGCGTAGGTTGAGTTCCTCAACGGCCTTCCAATAACGCCCACCTTTATTGAAGGGCTCTCTGCGAGGCATCAGTCCGTCAGAAGTGTTGGAGACACAGCTATGAGGCTCTCTTCCATTCAGCCAGTCGCCGCGTCACTCATCGCCATAACCGGAAATATCCTGCATCTCGCACCGGTGTCGAGAGCCTGGAAAGCTCACGCACCCAGTAACGTGGTGTTCTTTCCCCCGACATTGACCAAACACGATCTGCTCATACAGATCGGTCTCCTGAGTCCATCGGCGATCATTGTCGGGGACCAGGCGATCGATGCAGACGTCATCGCTCAATGGCGCATATCCCACCCGTTTGGCGACCTCCATTTGATCCGCAGAGGTACGAGCCTGGATAAGGTGCGACTGGACCTTTGCGGCTCCAACGACATCCGCGTAGTCAATACGCCGGGGGTCAACGCGCCACATGTCGCCGCCTATATGGCGCGCTGGCTGACACTGGCCGATGGCTCCCTGCCGCGCGACATCTGTGTGCTGGGATACGGCAACGTGGGCAGGGAGCTGGTCAAGTTGTTGCTTGATCGAGATCCGGAGGTTCGGATCAAGGTATTGGATCGACATGGTCAGAGGCCGGACACTCTCGGCAGAGCCTATTCCGACAGCCGAGTGTCCTTTGGCGTGGACTGGTTCGAGGTGCTGGAGGGGGCTCGTGCCGTCGCTATCTGTTTATCCCTGAATGATGAGTCCACCCATCGCATTGATCGGGCCCTTATTCAGTGCCTGCACAGACAGGCTCGTCTGGTCTGCGTCGCCAAGCCGGATGTCTTCAGCGATGACGCTTTGCGGGCCCTGGCAACGGCTGAAGCTATCCAGCTTGTATTGGACTACGGGCCTGGGACACTGGATGCATTTCGGGTGCGCGCGCAGGCACTCGGCTGCAGTGTCTCCAAGTGGCGCAAACCGGCGACCCTGACAACCCAGGCGGCAATGACTGAAGCCTGCCATGGCGACCTTGACTATGCCGTCTCGATTCAACTGAGCCTGACCGCCTTGCGCTGCCTGGTCCGGCGCAAACTTGCCCACTCATTGATGATCCCCGCGCAACAGGCAGATGCCGGCGCGCCGCGCGTATCGATCATCGGTCGAGGCATCAACGGCCTGCTCCAAGCCGTGATGTTCCGCCTGGCCAATTATCAGGTCTCGGTCTACGGAGGACATCAGCAGAGCGATGGCGCCACTCATAAGCAGGTGAACATGCGCCACCTTTCAGCCACGGAGACGACTGCAAAGCCGCTGGACAACGCTTATCTGACGCCTGGAAACCAGTACCTGGCCGTGGAGTGCAACCGTGCAGGCATTGAGCTGTTTGAAAAGTTTCTGGCCGACAATCCATCAATTGACGCATCGGGCGACGATCTGGGCATTGCGCATTTGATGGATGAGATAGAGGCGCTTTTGCGGCGCGCTGGGGTTTGGTTCCTGCCCCAGCATCTGAGTCCGGCCCGCATTGCTGAACTGAGCAGAGAACAGTTCGTCGTCACGGCCATGGAAGGAGAGGAGCCTGATGGACTGTCGATAGTTTATTGCTCCGCCTACAACCGCATTGCCGCCGGCGGAACGTATGCCGGCGGCACCACCCAGGGATTGGTGTGGGCCTCCTTGGTCGAGGAAATCATCCAGGCAAAGGCGCCCGCAGTTTCCACAATGTACTCATGATAAAAAACGGGCGCGACATCCGACGTCGCGCCCGCTGAAGAAACCGCTCTAAATCCCGCTCTATCTCAAACCGCGCTGGCCGCGACCCCCTCGGGCCGGCGTGACAACACACTCACCAGCACAAAACTCACCAGCGCCACTGCCAGGCTGTAGTAGATCGGCGTGTTCGCATCCAGGCCATCCTTGAACATGAACACCAGCGCCGTTACAAAACCCAGGCTCATGGACGTGATTGCCCCCGACGTGGTCGCGCGCTTCCAGAAGATCGCGCCGATCAGCGGGATCAGCATGCCACCCACCAGCAGGTTGTAGGCCAGGGTCAGGGCGCTGATTACGTCATTGACCACCAGTGCGATGCCCAGCACGACGATACCGGTCAGCATCGTGAACAGGCGGTTGATTGCCAGGCTCGATTGTCTGCCGCCGCGCAGGCGTGGCAGCAGGTCTTCGGTCAATACGGTGGAGGCGGCGAGCAAGCCGGCGCTGGCGGTGGACATCATCGCCGCCAGTGCCGCCGCGATCACCAGGCCGCGGATGCCGTCCGGCAGCGAGACTTTGACGATGGCCGCGAACGCGTTGTTGACGTTGTCCAGGTCCGGAATCAGCACATGGGCCGCCATGCCGATCAGCGCACAGGCGAGGCCGTAAAGGATGCAGTAGAAGCCGGCGAAAGTGCCTGCGTACTTGGCGACCTTTTCGTCACGGGCGGTGAACACCCGCTGCCAGATGTCCTGGCCGATCAGGATGCCGAAGAAGTAGATCATGAAGTAGGTGATGATCGTGTCCCAGCCGATCGCGGTGAAGCTGAAGCTCGATGCCGGCAGCTTGGCCACCAGCTCATCCCAGCCGCCGACGCGGTACAGGCAGATCGGCAGCAGGATAAACATCAGGCCGACGGTCTTGATTACGAACTGCACGATGTCGGTGAGGGTCAGCGACCACATGCCGCCGATGGTCGAGTAGACCACCACCACACCACCGCCCAGCAACACCGAAATCCAGAATGGCAGGCCGAACAGCACTTGCAGCACCGTGCCGATGGCCAGGATCGAGGTCACGCCGATCATCAGCGCATAGGCCAGCATGATCACCGCACTCGCCTGGCGGGCCATGGGGTTGTAGCGTTTTTCCAGCACCTGGGTGACGGTGAAGATTTTCAGCTTGAGCAGCGGCTTGGCCAGGAACAGGTTCAGCGCGATGATCCCCATGCCCAACGCCGCACACAGCCAGAAGCCGGAGATGCCATGCACATAACCCAGGCGCACGGTACCGACGGTGGATGCACCGCCCAGTACCGTGGCGGCCATGGTGCCCATGTACAGCGACGGGCCCAGGTTGCGACCGGCCACCAGGTAGTCTTCGTGGGTCCTGGCGCGGCGCATGCCGTAATAGCCGAGCACGAGCATGCCGGCGGCGTAGATGAGTACGACGAATAAATCCAAAGCCATGACGGCGGGTCTCCGATTATTGTTTTAGGTAACAGGCGAACTTGTTGTGGGAGCGGAGCCTGCTCCCGCAGGGCTGCGAAGCGGACCCTTGGGGCCATACACCGAAGCCGGCTCCGGAAACACACGCAACAACGTCAGGTACACCACCGACGCCAACCCCAGCGTCACCGGCAGGCTGATATCGATGCCATCGGCCAGGTTGCCCAGCGGCCCGACAAACTGCCCCGGCAAGTTGACGAAGCACAGGCCCACCAGCGCACTCGGAATCCAGGCCCCCAGCCCGCGCCAGTTCCAGCCATGGCTGAACCAGTAGCGGCCGCCGGTTTCACCCCGGGTAAACACCTGCAGGTCATCGGGGCAGTAGAAGCCGCGACGCACGATCAGGCCGATGATCATCATCACCATCCATGGCGTGGTGCAGGTGATGATCAGCACGGCGAAGGTCGACACGCTCTGCACCAGGTTGGCGGCGAAACGTCCGATAAAGATGAAGGCAATCGACATCACCCCGATCAGCAGCGTGGCCTTGACCCGCGACAGCAGGCGCGGGAACACGCTGGACATGTCCAGCCCGGTGCCATACAGCGAGGTGGTGCCGGTGGACATGCCGCCAATCACCGCGATCAGGCACACCGGCAGGAAGAACCAGGTCGGTGCCACCGCCAGCAGACCGCCGACGTAGTTGTTGGCCGCGATGTAGTCCGGCGCCTTGATCGCCACGATGGTGGCGGTGGCCAGGCCGAACAGGAACGGGATCAAGGTGGCGATCTGTGCCAGGACTACCGCCAGCATGATGCGCATTTTCGGCGTCTCACGCGGGATATAGCGTGACCAGTCACCCAGGAACGCCCCGAAGGAAATCGGGTTGCTCATGGCCACCAGCGCCGCGCCGATAAAGGCCGCCCAGAAGCCGGCCTGGCCCAGGGCTACGGTGCCGGCGAAGTGGCTGTCGAAGGTCGGCGCGAACGCGAAGATGCCCAACAGAAACAGCAGGCTTGCCGCCCAGACCGCAATGCGGTTGACCCACAGCATGAAGCGAAAGCCGTAGATGCACACCGTCAGGACAAGCATGGCGAATACGCCGTAGGCCAGGCCCAGGGTCAGGTCGGTTTCCGGCAGGCCGATCAGCCGTTTCGCACCGCCGACCAGCGCATCGCCTGAACTCCACACCGACAGTGAGAAGAAGGCAATCGCCGTCAGCAATGACAGAAACGAGCCGACAATCCGCCCGTGCACGCCGAAGTGCGCACCGGAAGACACTGCGTTGTTGGTGCCATTGATCGGCCCGAACAGGCCCATCGGCGCCAGGATCAACGCACCCACCAGCACACCCAGCACAATCGCCCAGACGCCAGCCTGGAACGACAGGCCGAACAACACCGGAAAGGAACCGAGCACGGCGGTGGCAAAGGTATTGGCGCCGCCAAAGATCAGGCGGAACAGATCCTTGGGGGTGGCGGTACGTTCGTTGTCCGGGATCTGTTCGACCCCGTTGGTTTCTATTGTGCGAATACTTTTATCGTTGTTTTTATTATTCATGATCAGCTCCGATCACATTGGCTAAGGGGACGGCAGCCCTTCCGGCATAGCGGACAAATGTTCGTGACAGGCCAGCCACGGGCCTTCTTGTTGTTCTGTGCGAGATCCTTGGCGTTTGAAGACAATGGTCTCGCGTTCCTGGCTAAAGAATTGCTCCCCGTTCATGCGCAGCTCGGTGGCCACGTTATGGATAAATATCGCCACGTCACCCTGCAGGCTGACCACGGCGTTACTTGAGGTGCAGGACAGCACCTCAAATCCTTCATCCCGGCGCCAGCTGTCCCACAACGCCTGGTAGGCATCGCGACTGAGCAGCGGCTGGGGGAGGGTGTAGAACACAAAGCTGGCATCGGCCGTGAACGCGCCGAAGTAGGCGGCGCGGTCGTTACGCGCAAAGGCCGACACCAGGTCGGCGGCGGCTTTCAATACCTGCGGCACGCTCATCAGCGGTGCGCCACGCCAGGCAGTACGCAGAGCATCTCGTACAGCAGGTTGGCGCCCAGCAGCGAGGTGTTGCCGGTGGTGTCGTAGGGCGGCGAAACTTCTACCAGATCGCAACCGACCAGGTCGAGGCCCTGGCAGCCACGGATGATTTCGATCGCCTGGATGGTGGTCAGCCCGCCGATTTCCGGGGTGCCGGTGCCGGGCGCCCAGGCCGGGTCGATGCCGTCGATGTCGAAGCTCAGGTACACCGGGCCGCCGCCGACTTTTTCCCGCACCTCGGCCATCAGTGGCGCGAGGGAGTGGTGCCAGCATTCTTCGGCCTGCACTACGCGAAAGCCCTGTTTGCGGCTCCAGTTGAAGTCTTCGGCGGTATAACCCTGGGCGCGCAGGCCGATCTGCACCACGCGGTCGCAATCGAGCAGGCCTTCTTCCACGGCGCGGCGGAAGGTGGTGCCGTGGGCGATTTTCTCGCCGAACATATGGTCGTTGACGTCGGCGTGGGCATCGATGTGCACCAGCCCGACCTTGCCGTGTTTCTTGTGGATCGCCCGCAGGATCGGCAGGGTGATGGTGTGGTCGCCGCCCAACGTCATCGGGATCACGTTGTGCTCGAGAATCTCATCGTAGGCCTCTTCGATGATGCGCACGGCGTCCAGCAGATTGAAGGTGTTGATCGCCACGTCGCCAATATCCGCCACTGACAGCGAGTCGAACGGCGCGGCACCGGTGGCCATGTTGTAAGGGCGGATCATCACCGACTCGGCGCGGATTTCACGCGGCCCGAAGCGGGTACCGGCGCGCAGCGAGGTGCCGATGTCCAGGGGCACGCCGATAAAGGCCGCATCCAGGCCCTTGGCCGATTGCAGGTGGGGAAGACGCATCATGGTGGCGATGCCGGCGAAGCGCGGCATTTCGTTGCCGCCCAGTGGTTGGTGGAAAATCTTGTCCACGGGATTGCCTCATCGTTGTTGTGTTTATCAGGGGCCGATTCTGCGAAAAGCGCAGGAAGGGAAGAATCGGCAGGGGCAAATACTTAGTTCAGGTTTTTCTAAACTAATGCGGGCAGGTAGACTGCCCACATCTACACCCGGAGCCGACCATGGCCAGCGCCTTGCCCGACCTGAAACTCCTGCGCATCTTCGTCAGCGTCGTGCGCCACCAGGGGTTCGCCAATGCCCAGCACGAACTCAACCTGTCCACCTCGGCCATCAGCACCTACATGAGCCAGTTGGAAAGTGCGTTGGGCCTGGTGCTGTGCCATCGCGGGCGGGGTGGGTTCAGCCTGACCAGCAAGGGCGAGCTGTTTCACCAGGAAACCTTGCGCCTGCTCGGCGAACTGGAAGGCTTCGAACAATATGCCGCCGCGCTCAAGGGCGAGCTGCGCGGGACGCTCAAGCTCGGCGTGCTCGACTCTACAGTGAGCGACAAGGCCTTGCCGTTCGCCGAGGTTATCGGCGCCTACAGCCTGGAGCACCCGGCGGTGCACCTGAATCTATCGGTGATGAGCCCCTACGAACTGCAACTCGGCGTGCAGGACAACCGCCTGGACCTGGCCATCGGTGCCTTCTCCAACCGCATGAGCGGGCTGATCTACATGCCGCTGTACCGTGAGCAGCACTGGTTGTATTGCAGCACCCGCCATCCGTTGTTCAGCGAACGGCGTATCCCCGAGCAGGTGATCACCCAGCAGCGCATGGTCGGGCGCGGCTACTGGAGCCAGGCCGAACTGGCGCGCCACGGCTTCAAACACAGCGCCGCGACGGTGGAAAGTATGGAAGCGCAGCTGATCCTGGTGCTCTCGGGTGCCTACATCGGCTACCTGCCCGAGCACTACGCCCAGGCCTGGGCCGACAAGGGCGACCTGCGCGTATTGCTGCCGGCGACCTTCGGCTACCAGGCGCCGTTCTCGATGATCATGCGCCGGGGCCGCAGCCGCGAACCGCTGATCCAGACCTTCCGCGATCTACTCAAAGCCCAGCTTAACCAGGCCTGAAAACCATGTCCCGACCCCACTGTTCCCGCTGCCTCAGGCCCGCCGCCCATTGCCTGTGCGCGCTGATTCCCAGCCTCGACAGCCGCACACGTGTGCTTCTTTTGCAGCACCCGAGCGAGGTCAACCATGCGCTCAATACCGCGCGGCTGGCGGCGTTGGGATTGAACAATGCGCAGTTGGTGGTGGGCGAGGTCTTTGATGACTTGCCGACCCTGTTGAACCCGCCCGGCTATCAGGCGCGGCTGTTGTTTCCGGCTGACGATGCCCAGCCGCTGCAAGCCTATGCTCCCGGCAATCAGCCGTTATTGTTAGTGGTGCCCGACGGCACCTGGCGCAAGGCGCGCAAACTGCTGCACCTCAATCCTTTGCTGGCGGCGCTGCCTCGGGTGACGCTGGTCGAGGGCCCCGTGTCCCGCTATCGACTGCGCAAGGCGCCGGGGCCAGGGGCGTTGTCGACGGTGGAGGCGATTGTGCAGGCGTTGCAGGTGCTGGAGGCGCCGGTGTCGTTCGAGCCGTTGCTCAAGCCGTTTGATGCATTGATCGAAGGGCAGATTGCGGCGATGGGGGAGGAGGTCTTTCGGAGAAATCATGGCGATGGGCATTTGCGCTAGGCGGGATATCGAGGCGCGGCCATCGGGGGAAAGCCCCCTCCCACATTCGACCGAGTTCCAGCATGAGAATGCGGTCCAGTGTGGGAGGGGCTTGCCCCCGATGGCCATAGGTATCTACCCAACTCTTAAAGGCTGACACATAACTCTGTGGTGAGCGGGCTTGCCCCGCGCTGGGCTGCGAAGCGGCCCCAATAAGGTCACCGCAGAGTGCCAGAATCAATCGAGGTGAAGGTTTTGGGGCTGCTTCGCAACCCAGCGCGGGCGGTGCGACGATTCGACAAGCCCGCTCACCACAGAAGCCTAATTGCCATAGATTCCGTATTCACTGGAAGTTGTGTAGATACCCATGCCCCGATGGCGCCCGCCCAGCCAGCACCTCCCTCGCTTATTCCTTTAAGCCATAAGCACCACACTTTGCGTGATATGGCCCGCCGACCTTTCCCGGTATGATGTTCGCCCCCGCAGTCTGGATTGCGAATACGCCATGACCTTGCAGTACCCTACAATCGCCGATTGCGTCGGCAACACGCCCCTGGTCCGCTTGCAACGCATGGCGGGTGAAACCAGCAATACCCTGTTGCTCAAGCTCGAAGGCAACAACCCGGCCGGCTCGGTAAAAGACCGCCCGGCGCTGTCGATGATCACCCGCGCGGAACTGCGCGGGCAGATCAAGCCCGGCGACACCCTGATCGAAGCCACCTCGGGTAATACCGGGATCGCCCTGGCCATGGCCGCCGCGATCAAGGGCTACAAGATGGTGCTGATCATGCCCGACAACGGCAGCGCCGAGCGCAAGGCGGCGATGACCGCCTATGGCGCCGAGTTGGTGCTGGTCACCCAGGAAGAAGGCATGGAAGGCGCCCGCGACCTCGCCGAGCGCATGGCCGCCGAAGGCCGTGGCCAGGTGCTGGACCAGTTCGCCAATGGGGACAACCCCGAAGCGCACTACACCACCACCGGTCCGGAAATCTGGCGCCAGACCCAGGGCACCATCACCCATTTCGTCAGTTCCATGGGCACCACCGGCACCATCATGGGCAACTCGCGCTACCTCAAGGAGCAGAACCCGGCGATCCAGATCGTCGGCCTGCAACCAATGGAAGGCGCGGCGATCCCAGGCATTCGTCGCTGGCCCGAAGAGTATTTGCCGAAGATCTACAACGCGACGCGCGTGGACCGCATCATCGACATGGCCCAGCGTGAAGCCGAAGACACCACCCGCCGCCTGGCGCGTGAAGAAGGCATCTTCTGCGGCGTGTCGTCCGGCGGCGCCGTGGCGGGTATGTTGCGCTTGTCCAAGGAAGTGGAAAACGCGGTGATCGTCGCGATCATCTGTGACCGAGGCGACCGTTACCTGTCGACCGGCATTTTCGACGAACCCAACTGATGGCCAAGCACGAGAGAGGCCTGCGCTTCCAACCGACGGGCGGCAGCCGGGCCCCACAGATTCCCGTGGGCAAGAAGCAACGCCTGACCATCGAGCGCCTGGCCAACGACGGCCGCGGCATCGTGTTCTTTGAAGGCCGCACCTGGTTTGTCAACGGTGCGCTGGCCGGCGAAGAGGTTGAAGCGCGAGTGTTGGGCACCCACGGCAAGGTGGTCGAGGCCCGCACCGAGCGTGTGTTCACGGCCAGTGAACTGCGCCGTCCGGCACCGTGCGCGCACTTCGGTCGCTGTGGCGGTTGCAGCGTGCAGCACTTGCCCCATGCCGAACAACTTGCCCTGAAACAGCGCATGCTCGCCGAGCAACTGTCCCGCGTGGCCGGTGTCGAACCGCAGGAGTGGGCCGCTCCATTGAGTGGGCCGGAATTCGCTTACCGGCGCCGCGCCCGGGTGGCGGTGCGTTGGGATGCCAAGGCGAAGAAGCTCGAGGTGGGTTTCCGCGCCGTGGCCAGCCAGGACATCGTCGCCATCGATGATTGCCCGGTGCTGGTACAGGCCTTGCAACCGATCATGCAGCGCCTGCCGAACATGCTGCGCCGCCTGAGCAAACCTCAGGCCCTGGGGCATGTGGAGTTGTTCAGTGGTTCGTCCGTCGCCGTGTTGCTGCGGCATATGGCGCCGTTGTCGGGGGCGGACCTGCTGATCCTGAAAGAATTCTGCAGCTTCCATGACGCCCAGCTGTGGCTGCATGGTGAAGGTCAGCCGGAACCGATTGAGCCCGATCAGTCACTAGGGTTTCGATTGGACCCATGGGACTTGGAGTTGGCGTACCGACCGGGGGATTTTGTCCAGGTCAACGCCGGGGTCAACGAGGCGATGGTTGCCCAGGCCCTGGACTGGCTGGCGCCGCAACCTGCTGAGCGGGTGCTGGACCTGTTCTGCGGCCTGGGCAACTTTGCCCTGCCGCTGGCGAAACAGGTGTGCGAAGTGGTGGCGGTGGAAGGTGTGCAGACCATGGTGGACCGGGCTGCACGGAACGCCATCAGCCACAATTTGCATAATGCGCAGTTTTTTCAGGCCGATTTGTCCCAGCCTTTGAATGACGTGGAATGGGCCAAACAGGGCTTTTCTGCGGTACTCTTGGACCCACCCCGCGATGGTGCCCTGGAGGTTGTGCGCAAGCTCGCCACCCTGGGGGCCAGGCGCCTGGTGTATGTGTCCTGCAACCCGGCGACGCTGGCGCGGGACACGGTTGAGCTGGTCAAGCAAGGCTACCGGCTAAAACGTGCCGGGATCCTCGACATGTTTCCGCAGACAGCGCATGTCGAGGCCATGGCGTTATTTGAAGCGGGCTAGGATGCCCGTTTAATCCGACTGGCCTGCGTTCTCCAAGGCCTATGATCTGCCGCGGAGCTCGCAGTAAAAAGGTCGGCGATGATTTTGGCGCATCCAAGGTGCGTCATAGGGAAGGTAAGCAAGATGGTACAGGTGAGAGCACACCAGCCGATCAACACCGACGGCAGTATCAATCTCGAGGCATGGCTGGATCATGCCATCAGTGTCGACCCGGCACTGGACCGTGAAGCCTTGAAAGCAGCCTGCGAGTTCGCTCGTGAGTCTGAGCAACAAGACAATGCAGCGAAGAACCTGTGGGCCGAAGGCACTTCCAGCTTTCGCACCGGGTTGGAAATCGCCGAGATCCTTGCCGATCTCAAGCTGGACCAGGACTCGCTGATCGCCGCCGTGCTCTATCGCGGCGTGCGCGAAGGGCACATCCAGTTGCCGACCGTCAGCCAGCGTTTTGGCGCGGTGGTGGCCAAGCTGATCGACGGCGTGCTGCGCATGGCCGCCATCAGCGCCAGCCTCAGCCCGCGCCAGTCCATGGTGCTGGGCACCCAGGGTCAGGTGGAAAACCTGCGCAAGATGCTGGTGGCGATGGTCGACGACGTGCGTGTCGCCCTGATCAAGCTGGCCGAACGCACCTGCGCAATCCGTGCGGTGAAGACCGCGGACGACGAAAAGCGCAACCGCGTTGCCCGCGAAGTCTTCGACATCTACGCGCCCCTGGCCCACCGCCTGGGTATCGGCCATATCAAGTGGGAGCTGGAGGACTTGTCCTTCCGCTACCTCGAACCTGATCAATACAAACAGATCGCCACGCTGCTGCACGAGCGGCGGCTCGACCGTGAGCGCTTTATCAGCGACGTGATGGGCCAGTTGCGCGCCGAGCTGCAGGCCACCGGGGTCGATGCCGACATCAGCGGCCGCGCCAAACACATCTACTCGATCTGGCGCAAAATGCAGCGCAAGGGCCTGGCCTTCAGCCAGATCTACGATGTGCGTGCGGTGCGCGTGCTGGTGCCGGAAATGCGCGACTGCTATACCGCGCTGGGTATCGTCCATACGCTGTGGCGGCACATTCCCAAGGAGTTCGACGACTACATCGCCAACCCCAAGGAAAACGGCTATCGCTCGCTGCACACCGCGGTGATCGGCCCCGAGGGCAAGGTGCTGGAAGTGCAGATCCGCACCCACGCCATGCACGAAGAGGCAGAACTGGGCGTGTGCGCGCACTGGCGCTACAAGGGCACCGACGTCAAGGCCGGGTCCAACCAGTACGAGGAGAAAATCTCCTGGCTGCGCCAAGTGCTGGAATGGCACGAAGAACTCGGCGACATCGGCGGCCTGGCCGAACAGTTGCGCGTGGATATCGAGCCGGACCGGGTCTACATCTTCACCCCCGACGGCCATGCCATCGACTTGCCCAAGGGCGCCACGCCGCTGGACTTCGCCTACCGCGTGCACACCGAGATCGGCCATAACTGCCGAGGCGCCAAGATCAACGGGCGCATCGTACCGCTCAACTACAGCCTGCAAACCGGCGAGCAGGTCGAGATCATCACCAGCAAGCACGGCACGCCGAGCCGCGACTGGCTGAACCCGAACCTGGGCTACATCACCACATCGCGGGCGCGGGCGAAGATCGTCCATTGGTTCAAGCTGCAGGCGCGCGACCAGAACGTCGCCGCCGGCAAGACCCTGCTCGAACGCGAGCTGGGCCGCCTGGGCCTGCCCCAGGTGGACTTCGACAAGCTGGCCGAAAAGGCCAACATGAAGATCGCCGAAGACATGTTCGCCGCCCTCGGTGCCGGCGACCTGCGCCTGGCGCAACTGGTCAACCTGGCCCAGCAACTGGTCGAGCCGGAGCGCGGCAACGAACAACTGGAGCTGATCCCACGCAAGGCCACCGGCTACAAGCCCGGCAAGCGCGGCGATATCCAGATCCAGGGCGTCGGCAACCTGCTGACGCAAATCGCCGGCTGCTGCCAGCCGTTGCCGGGGGATGCCATCGTCGGCTACATCACCCAAGGCCGTGGCGTAAGCATTCACCGCCAGGACTGCGCCTCGGTGCTGCAACTGGGTGGGCGCGAGCCTGAGCGGATTATCCAGGTCAGCTGGGGCCCGGTGCCGGTGCTCACCTATCCGGTGGACATCATCATCCGTGCCTACGACCGTTCCGGCCTGCTGCGTGACGTCTCGCAAGTGCTGCTCAATGAGCGCATCAACGTGCTGGCGGTCAATACCCGCTCGAATAAAGAGGACAACACCGCGCTGATGTCCCTGACCATCGAGATTCCGGGGTTGGACGCTCTGGGGCGGTTGCTGGGACGGATTTCCCAGTTGCCGAACATCATTGAGACGCGGCGCAACCGTACCCCATGATTCGCGGAATGAATGCAGGCTAAATGTGGGAGGGGGCTTGCTCCCACACTGATCGGACACAGAAAGATGTATTCACTTGAAGACCTGCTGCACCTGATGAACCGCCTGCGGGACCCGCAATACGGGTGCCCGTGGGACATCAAGCAAACCTACGCGACCATTGTCCCGCACACCCTGGAAGAGGCCTACGAAGTGGCCGACACCATCGAACGCGGCGACTTTGATCATCTGCAGGGTGAGTTGGGCGACCTGTTGTTCCAAGTGGTGTATTACAGCCAGCTGGCGCGGGAAGAGGGGCGTTTCGAATTTGCCGGGGTGATCGACAGCATCACCCGCAAACTGATTCGCCGCCATCCCCATGTGTTCCCGACCGGCGATCTGTATGCGCCGATGGATATTCCTCAACTGAGTGAAGAACAGGTCAAGGAACGTTGGGAGCAGATCAAGGCCGAGGAGCGTGCGGAAAAATCCGACGCGCCGGAGCAGCTGTCCCTGCTGGACGATGTGCCCAGCGCCTTGCCGTCCCTGTCCCGGGCCGCCAAATTGCAGAAGCGCGCCAGCCAGGTCGGCTTCGACTGGCCATCGGCGTTGCCGGTGGTGGATAACGTGCGCGAAGAGCTGGACGAAGTGCTCGAAGCCATGGCCGACAACGACCCGGAGGCCATCGCCGATGAAGTCGGTGACCTGCTGTTCGCGGCGGTCAACCTGGCCCGTCACCTCAAGGTCGACCCGGAAACCGCGCTGCGTGGCGCCAATGCCAAGTTCGAGCGACGCTTCCGATTTATCGAACAGGCATTGCGCGACACCCACCAACCCATAGAAGATTGCACCCTCGAAGAGTTGGACGCCCTGTGGGGCGAAGCCAAACGTCAGGAAAAGAACGTGTCCAGCTGCGGTTGAGCAGTTGCCTAAGTGAGTAAGCACCATGAGCCTTTCCCTTCGCGACCAGTTGCTCAAAGCAGGTCTGGTCAACCAAAAGCAGGCCAAGCAGGTCGGCAAAGAGAAACAGAAGCAGCAGCGCCTGGTCCACAAGGGCCAGATCGAGGCCGATGACACCCAGGCGCGCCTGGCCGCCGAAGCGCAGGCCGAGAAGGTCAAGCGTGACCAGGAGCTGAACCGCCAGCAACAGGAAAAAGCCGAGGCCAAGGCCCGTACGGCCCAGGTCAAGCAACTGATCGAGACCTCGCGCCTGCCTAAGCTCACGACCGAGGACTACTACAACTTCGTGGATGACAAGAAGGTCAAGCGCCTGTCGGTCAACACGTTGATGCGCAACAAGCTGAGCAACGGCTCCCTGGCCATCGTGCATCACGGTGGCGGCTACGAGGTGATCCCCCGTGAAGCCGCGCTGAAGATCCAGGAGCGCGCCCCGGAACGTATCGTGCAGCTCAATATCCTCACCGAAAGCCAGGTGCCGGATGAGGATGATCCGTACGCGGCCTACCAGATCCCGGATGATTTGATGTGGTAAGGCTGTAGCTACGAATTGTGGTGAGCAGGCTTGCCCTGCGTTGGGCTGCGAAGCAGCCCCAGAACACACAAACCCCGCTCAAAAGGCGGGGTTTGTGTTTTATAGGCCCCCCAGCTGCGTGGGGCTGGGGGGCCTACAGGATTTTGAAGTTTCAGGAGCTTTGCGCCTGGCGTTTCATCTCAAGGGCTTCGAGCTCGTTTTTATAATTATGAGCGTCGCTCTCGTTGTGAAACATGCCGACCAGCAGGTCTTGTTGGTGGACATCCCAGATGTGAATCCCATGGCCCAGCGCTTCGTGGGACATATGTTCGTCGTCGCGTTCAGTTACTTTTACAGTCATCTGCTTGCTCCAATTTCTGGTGGGTATGCGGCAAGTCGTCGCAGGTCTTTTTATACGGTTTGTTAGCTTGCTAAGTAAACCGCTTTAGAGGTTTATGACAGAAGTTTCATGTTGGGCTCCCGATGACGGCAGACACTTGAACCCAAAACCCCCAGACGAAAAAAAGCCCCGCATTCAGCGAGGCTCTTCTCAGCTCATCAATCCAATCAGCTGCCCTTGATGGCTTTGCCGTCAACGGTACCGTCTTGCAACATGATGTTGTATTCCTTGCCGTCGGTTTCCACCTGACGCAGGGCTACCAGGATGCCACCCAGGTCCTTGGCGAACCACATCTGGGTGATGCGCTTGCTTTGAGTCGGGTCGCGTACGCGCTCGACCTTGATCGCGTCAATGCTGCCGACCTTGGTCTGGACCTTTTCCGGGCCGATCACACGGAAGTCGTAGGTGTCGACGTCGGTGCCTTCAACCACGTTGTAGCTCATGCTTTTCTTGCCGGCTGCCACGTCGCGCTGCAAGGCCAACTGGTAGGTCGACTTGTCGAGCATGCCGCTTTGCAGGGGCACATTGACCGGGTCTTTGTTTTCAAAACCCGTGACTTTCTTGGTCGACGGGTCGAAGTCCAGGTTGATCTTCTTGGTCTTGCCCAGGCCGCCGCGTTCGAAGGCGTAGCTCTTCGGTTGCAGGGTGTCCTTGTCGAACAGGATCACACTGGTTTCGGTCAGGCTGGCGATCATCATGGAAGCCTTGAAGTTCAAGGTCCAGGTGCCGTCACCGTTCTTGGTCAGGCTGCGTTCTGCCGAACCACTCATGGGCAACTGTTTCCAGTCGGCGGTGTAGCTGGCGGAGAACGGGTGTAGATCTGCCGCTTGCACGGCAGGCAAGGCGAACAGCGCAAAAGCGAAGAGCAAGGCGCGACGCATAAAATCTCCTAGGTTCGAATCAAGTGGCCGCTGGCCGCAAGTAACTGACCGTCCAATAATGCACCCTGGTCACCAAGAATCAACCGCCCCTCGGCAAACCAGCGCACAGCCAGCGGGTAAATCCTGTGTTCCTGGGTATGAACCCGTTGCGCAAGGGTCTGCGCCGAGTCGTCAGACTCTACCGGAACCACTGCCTGTACGACCAGAGGCCCGCCATCGAGTTCCTCGGTGACGAAGTGCACGCTGCAGCCATGCTCGCTGTCACCGGCATCCAGGGCGCGTTGGTGCGTGTGCATGCCTTTGTACTTGGGCAGCAGGGAAGGGTGGATATTCAGCAGGCGCCCGTCGTAGTGCCGCACGAAGCCCGGGCTGAGAATGCGCATGAAACCGGCCAGTACCACGAGTTGGGGGTTGAAGGCGTCGATCAGTTCGACCAAGGCGCTGTCGAAGGCCTCGCGGCCTTCGAAAGCCTTGTGATCCAGCGAGCGGGTTTCGATACCCGCGTCCCTGGCGCGTTGCAGGCCGTAGGCGTCGCTGCGGTTGGAGATCACCGCAGCGATGCGCACCGGGCTGTCGCCGGTGCGCGTGCTGTCGATCAGGGCCTGCAAGTTACTGCCGGTGCCGGAAAGCAGCACCACGACATCACAGGTCCGAGGCATCAGTGAGCCTTGAGGTTCTTCAGTTCAACCTGAGCCGCGCCTTCGGCAGCGGTGGCGATCTGGCCGATGACCCAAGGCTGCTCGCCGGCTTCACGCAGTACGTTCAGCGCGGTTTCAACATGTTCCTGCGCCACGCAGATCACCATGCCCACGCCGCAGTTCAGCACGCGGTGCATTTCGGTTTCATTGACGTTGCCTTTTTCCTGCAGCCAGTCGAATACCGCAGGACGCTGCCAGCTGGCCACGTCGACGATCGCCTGGGCGCCTTTTGGCAGTACGCGCGGGATGTTGTCCAGCAGGCCGCCGCCGGTGATGTGGGCCATGGCCTTGACCGCGCCGGTGTCCTTGATCAGCTTGAGCAGTGGCTTGACGTAGATGCGGGTCGGGGCCATCAGCAGGTCGGTCAGCGGCTTGCCGTCGAGCTGGATGTTCTCGATGTCGGCACCGGACACTTCGATGATCTTGCGGATCAGCGAGTAGCCGTTGGAGTGCGGGCCGGAGGATGGCAGGGCGAGCAGGGCGTCGCCGGCAGCCACTTTGGAGCCGTCGATGATCTCGGCTTTTTCCACCACGCCGACGCAGAAGCCGGCCAGGTCGTAGTCTTCGCCTTCGTACATGCCTGGCATTTCAGCGGTTTCGCCGCCGACCAGGGAGCAACCCGACAGTTCGCAGCCGGCGCCGATGCCGGTCACCACCTGGGTGGCGGTCTCGACGTTCAGCTTGCCGGTGGCATAGTAGTCGAGGAAGAACAACGGCTCGGCACCGCATACCACCAGGTCGTTGACGCACATGGCCACCAGGTCGATGCCGATGCTGTCGTGCTTGTTCAGGTTCAGTGCCAGGCGCAGTTTGGTGCCCACACCGTCGGTACCGGAAACCAATACAGGCTGCTTGTAGCCGGCCGGGATCTCGCAGAGGGCGCCAAAACCGCCCAGGCCGCCCATGACTTCGGGGCGCGCAGTGCGCTTGGCAACGCTCTTGATGCGTTCGACCAATGCTTCACCGGCGTCGATGTCTACACCGGCGTCCTTGTAGCTCAGGGAGGGTTGCTTGCTCATGATCCAGGCCTTTAGGGGGGATTCAGGGGTAACGACCGAGCGGGCGGGCACTTTTGGTAAAAGGCCCAGCCGTTGACGGTCTGCGAAGGCGCGCGATTTTATCAGGCTTGAGGGGCAGCGGCCATCCTCGGGCCGACGGGCAGGGCAGATAGATTTAAAAAAGCAGGTTAAAAAAATGCTGATCGGGTCTGTTCAGGCACGTATTAAGGTATAGCCTTTAAACCGCTGTCGTTAATGACATGGCGAAAACTTACCAGGACCCCGTGAATGTTTTAGTTGTCGCTGTGGTCACAGCCTGGCTATACCGATTTCACGCGGTCTGTTCCAGCCGCTAAATTTGTCGTTCGGGAATCTTCCATGCGTCTGTGTAATGTCTTTTTTGTAGGCTGCTTGTCGTTGATCAGCCTGGCGAGTCATGCCGAAACCCTCAATGGCCTGTACCAGGTACTCGAACCCGTCAGCAGCCAATCGCCGCAAGAGCGCGACCAGGCGACCCAGCGCGCGGTGGAGACCCTGGTGATCCGCCTCACCGGCGACGCCAAGGCTGCGCAAGGCCCGGGCCTGGCGGCGATTCGCAAGGATCCGCAGCAAATCATCACTCAATACGGTTACGACGCCGGCCCGCCCGAGAGCCTGCAAGTGGACTTCGACCCGGTCAGCACTGATCGCGCCTTGCGTGACGCCGGCCTGTCGATCTGGGGCAGCAATCGGCCATCAATCCTCGGCTGGTGGCTGAACGACTCCACCGAAGGCAGCAGCCTGGTCGGCGATGGCCAGGCCGCTGCCCAGGCGCTGCGCCGTGCGGCACAGCACCGCGGCTTGCCATTGCGCCTGCCCCTGGGGGACCTGGATGAACAGGTGGTCGCCACCGCGCCGAATCTTGAAAACGCCGATGCCACGCCGTTGCGCGCCGCGTCCGAGCGCTACGGTGCCGACGCCTTGCTGGCCGTGCATGCACGCCAGGAAGGCAATCAATGGCAGGCCAAATGGCGCCTGTGGCTGGGTGACAAGAGCGAGCAGGGCGCCGCGCAAGGCGCCGACACGGGCGCGCTGGCCGATGCCGTCATGCTGGCGGTCAGCCAAAAACTGGCGCCGCGCTTTGCGGTCAAGCCCGGTGTGAGTACCGAGCAACTGCTGGAAGTGCAGGGCATGAACCTGGAGCGGTACGCGGCCCTGGGGCATCTGCTTGAGCCGTTTGGCGTTCAGCCGCAATGGGTGGATGGCAATCGTATTGTGTATCGGGTCAACGGCAGCGCCGATCAGTTGCGTACCCAGTTGAGCCTGGCCAAGTTGCAGGAAGTGCCTGCCGGTGAGGCCCCGGCGCAGCAGCCTGCGGTCGATGGCACACAACCGGCAGCGGCACCTGCGCCCCAGGCGCAACTGCATTTTCGTTGGTAAAAGTTCTTCCTATATAGATAGAAGCAAATAATGGAGTGGTTTATGGCGGATACGCGTCGTTGGGTGTGGCTTGGCGGGATCGTCCTGCTGTGCGTTTTTGTGTTCCTGCTGCATTCGATCCTGACGCCGTTCCTGGTTGCGTTGCTGCTCGCCTATCTGTTCGATCCTGTGGTGGATCGCCTGGAAAAAGCCGGTCTGTCGCGGACCTTGGGCGTGGTTGCGGTGTTTGCGTTGTTCACATTGATCATCACCGCGCTGGTGCTGGTGCTGGTGCCGATGCTGGCCAAGCAACTGTTTCGTCTCTATGAGCTGGCGCCGCAGATGCTCGACTGGCTGCAGCACACGGCGATGCCGTGGGCCCAGGCCAAGTTGGGCCTGTCGGATGGCTTCTGGAAGTTCGACAAGGTCAAGGCGGCGATCAGCGAGCACATGGGCCAGACCACCGATATTGTGGGGGTGATCCTCAGTCAGGCGACCGCCTCCAGCCTGGCGCTGATCGGCTGGTTGACCAACCTGGTGCTGATCCCGGTGGTGGCGTTCTACCTGCTGCGCGATTGGGACATCATGATGGCCAAGATCCGCAGCCTGCTGCCCCGCAACCGTGAAGAGCGCATCGTGGCCCTGGCCGGCGAGTGCCATGAGGTGCTTGGCGCCTTTGTGCGTGGGCAGTTGCTGGTGATGCTGGCACTGGGGATCATCTACGCGGCGGGCTTGATGGCCATCGGCCTGGAGCTGGGCCTGTTGATCGGCCTGATCGCCGGCCTCGCCGCTATCGTGCCGTATATGGGCTTTGTGATCGGTATCGGTGCGGCGTTGGTGGCTGGCCTGTTCCAGTTTGGCGGCGACCTGTACCCGATGCTGGGGATTGTCGCGGTGTTCATGGTCGGCCAGGCCTTGGAAGGCATGGTGCTCACGCCGTTGCTGGTGGGGGACCGGATTGGCCTGCACCCGGTGGCAGTGATCTTTGCGATCCTGGCGGGCGGCGAGCTGTTCGGTTTTACCGGCATTCTGCTGGCACTGCCGGTGGCGGCGGTGATCATGGTGCTGGTGCGTCATGTGCACGATCTGTACAAGGATTCCGACGCCTATACGGGGGTCGAAGACCCCGACCTGTAACCGCTGCGTCACAAACCCGGCTTCGGCCGGGTTTGTTGTTTATGGGGCTATGGCGTCAAACAATCCGCTTAAAACCGGCAAGTTAACGCAAACCTTTGATTTTGCTTGTGGTCTGCTGCATTGTGCGCCCGGCGTCACGGGTATAAACTTTGCAAACTTTACACAGAGGCCACTAACGGTTCGATGGGAGCCGTTCAGTCAGCATGAAACCGATTCAGCTGCCCTTAGGTGTGCGTCTGCGTGATGACGCTACCTTTATCAATTACTACCCAGGCGCCAATGCCGCTGCACTCGGCTATGTCGAGCGGCTCTGCGAAGCCGACGCCGGGTGGACCGAAAGCCTGATCTATCTGTGGGGTAAACACGGCGTAGGGCGTACCCACCTGTTGCAGGCCGCTTGCCTGCGTTTCGAGCAGATGGGCGAGCCGGCGGTTTACCTGCCCCTGGCCGAGTTGATGGATCGCGGCATCGGGATCTTCGACAACCTTGAGCAATACGAACTGGTGTGCCTGGACGATCTGCAGGCAGTGGCCGGCAAGGCGGATTGGGAAGAGGCGCTGTTCCATCTGTTCAACCGCCTGCGTGACAGCGGCCGGCGCTTGTTGATTGCGGCCTCCACCTCGCCACGGGAGTTGCCGGTGAAGCTGGCCGACCTCAAGTCGCGCCTGACCCTGGCGCTGATCTTCCAGATGCGCCCACTCTCCGACGAAGACAAACTGCGTGCCCTGCAATTGCGTGCATCCCGTCGCGGCCTGCACCTCACCGATGAAGTCGGGCACTTTATCCTCACCCGTGGCACCCGCAGCATGAGCGCGTTGTTCGATTTGCTCGAGCAGCTCGATCAGGCCTCCTTGCAGGCTCAACGAAAATTGACGATCCCTTTTCTCAAGGAAACGTTGGGCTGGTAACTGGTTGAATCTACGGGGTTCGGCAATTTCCAGGCGCCAGAAACCCTGCGTTTAAGCCACGTTGGCTACGCATGTGAACCGATAAATGGAATTACGGCTTAGATGTCATAGTCCAATCGCGAAGTCACATAGATCACGATTGAATTTGCAAATCGATGTGATAGAAGGCATAGTCTCGACTTCTTTACATACCAGCCACGGTCGTGCCCATGCTAAATCGCTTCGCACCCCTCGTGCCCCTCGCACTCGTTACCCTCTTGTTTGGTTGCGCCTCCCACCCTCAACAGGTGGTTGAGCAGCAAAAACCTCAACAACAGTCCCAGGCAAAATTCGTTGCTGCACAGTCTGCTTCTGTCTATGAAGAAGAGGTGGCAACCGAAAAGGAACTGGCCGATTTTTCCGGCAACAAGCCTTACCAGCTTCCAGTCCTGGCCGACAGCATCCTCGAACGCGGCATGTCCCTGATCGGTACCCGTTACCGTTTCGGCGGTACCTCTGAAGCCGGTTTCGACTGCAGCGGTTTCATCGGCTACCTGTTTCGTGAAGAAGCTGGCATGAACCTGCCACGCTCCACGCGCGAAATGATCAACGTGAAAGCACCGTTGGTCGCGCGCAACAACCTCAAGCCCGGTGATCTGCTTTTCTTCAGTACTGCAGGTCGTGGTCGCGTAAGCCATGCCGGTATCTACCTGGGCGATAACCAGTTTATCCACTCCAGCAGCCGTCGCAGTGGCGGTGTTCGAGTCGACAGCCTGGGTGACAGCTACTGGAGCAAAACCTTCATCGAAGCCAAGCGCGCACTCGCCATGGCCCCGACTACGGTTACCGCCAGTAAGTAAACTTAAAGTGATACTTGAAGTTTGACGTGTAAGCGCTAGAATCCCTGGACATTGTTGTAATCCGTTCGCGCGAGCTTTGCTTGCGCGTTCTGGTTTTCAGCGTTCGGCAGCGATAGCCGCATCCAGACCAGGATTGTTCTGCACATGTCGACCTCAGCCCGCCTGCTCCTTATTCTCTGCGCCGCGCTTATCAGCGCCTGCGCCAGCCGGCCGCCACCCGCTCCCGTTGCGGTCAAGCCCAAGCCGGTATTCAACTATTCCACCCAGAATTTCTCGCCTGCGGCCGAAGACGTACTCTTTCGTGCACTGGGCCTGGTCGGCACGCCTTACCGTTGGGGCGGCAACACGCCGGACTCGGGTTTCGATTGCAGTGGCCTGATCGGCTTCGTCTTCCGCGACGCCGCCGGCATCTCCCTGCCGCGCACCACTCGCGAACTGATCGTGATGCGCGCCCAGGATGTCAGCGAGCAGAACCTGCAGACCGGCGACCTGCTGTTCTTCGCCACCGGTGGCGGCTCCCAGGTCAGCCACGCCGGGATTTACGTGGGCGAAGGTCGCTTTGTGCATGCGCCGCAGACCGGCGGTACGGTCAAGCTGGACACCTTGTCCAAGGCGTATTGGCAGAATGCCTATCTGAGCGCCAAGCGTGTGTTGCCAGCAAACCTGGCACGTAATCCCTGAAATCAGCGATAAGCTTCAAGTCGTAAGCTGCAAGAGGGTGCAATGCCACCTTGCAGCTCCACGCTTGAAGCTTGCGGCTTCGCTACCTAGTGGCCGACACCCGCCACACCTTATTCCCCACATCATCCGCCACCAGCAAATCCCCTTGCTGATCGATCACCACGCCCACCGGCCGGCCCATGGCGTTCTCATCTTTATCGAGAAACCCGGTCAGCACGTCCACTGGCTGCCCTTTAGGCTGGCCTGCCTCGAACGGCACGAAGATCACCTTGTAGCCACTGTGGGGCTTGCGGTTCCATGAGCCATGCTGGCCGATGAACGCGCCGTTGCTGAGCGGCGCCGGGAGTTTGCTGCCCTCGGCGAACGTCAGTCCCAAAGACGCGGTGTGCGGCCCTACCGCATAGTCCGGCACGATTGCCTTGGCCACCAGGTCCAGGTTCTGCGGCGTGACGCGTACATCCACATGCTGGCCGTAATAGCTGAAGGGCCAGCCATAGAACCCGCCATCCTTGACCGAGGTGATGTAGTCGGGCACCAGGTCGCTGCCGATCTCGTCGCGCTCGTTTACCGCTGTCCATAGCTTGCCGCTCTGGGGTTCCCAGGCCATGCCGTTAGGGTTACGCAGGCCGGAAGCGAAGATGCGCTGCTGGCCGCTGGCGCGATCGACTTCCCAGATAGCCGCCCGGCCCTGTTCCGCCTCAAGACCGTTCTCACCGACGTTGCTGTTGGAGCCGACGCTCACGTACAGCTTGCTGCCGTCCTTGCTGGCGATCACGTTCTTGGTCCAGTGGTGATTCAGGGGCCCGCCCGGCAGGTCGACCACCTTGGTGCCAGGTGCCTTGATCGCGGTTTCGCCCGCTTGATAGGGAAAACGCAGCAGCTTGTCCGAATCGGCGACGTACAGGTCATTGCCGACCAGTGTCATACCGAAGGGCGAGTTGAGGTTTTCCAGGAACACCGTACGGGTCTCGGCAACCCCATCGTGATCGGCGTCGCGCAGCAGGGTAATGCGATTGGGGCTCGGCACCCCGGCACCGGCGCGGCCCATGACCTTCTCCATGACCCAGCCGCGAATGCCCTTGGAATCATCCGGTTTGGGCGGCGCATTGGTTTCTGCCACCAGCACATCGCCGTTGGGCAATACATACAGCCAGCGCGGGTGATCCAGGCCTTCGGCGAACGCCGCCACTTGGGTGCCGGCCGCCGCCGTTGGCTTCACGCCCTCCGGCCAGCCGATAGCCGGGGCAATGTTCACCGTGGGAATCAGGGTTTTGTTCGGCTCGGGTAGCTGCGGCGACGGCCCGGTGCCGTCGGACACCTGCAGGGTGGAGCTTTCACCGCAGCCCGCGAGGGTGCCGGCGAGCATGATGAGTAGGGCGAGTCTGGTTTTATGCATGGTGTTCTCCTTGATACCTGTAAGGGTAGAGGAGGGCGCTGGTGCGATGGTTCAAGTGCAAGGCCAGCTTTAATTGACGCTCCACCCCCAACCCACTAACCTTCGCGGCTTGTTCCAGGTGCTCTGTGACCCACGGGTCGACCGAGTGAAACAGGGAAGCCGGTGAGCGAGCGCACTTGTACACAGTGCTGCCGCGATTCCGGCGCTGCCCCCGCAACGGTAAATGAGTCAAGACGGTGCCTTTTGCCACTGTATCGCCCGCGATATGGGAAGGCGCGCCGTCGGCGTGTTCGCTCTGTCGATGAGCCAGCGCACCACTCATGAGCCCGGAGACCGGCCTGGATCATCCAACAGCATCACGGTGGGCGATGCTTGGCTGTCTGTTTTTTCCTGCCTGCCGTTTTTGTCCAGCCCCAACGGAGAGCTGCCATGACCGATACCCCCGACCGCGACGAACGCCACCTGGCGCGCATGCTGCGCAAAAAAGCCGTGATCGACGAGCGCATCGCCAATTCCCCCAATGAGTGCGGCTTGCTGCTGGTGCTGACCGGCAACGGCAAAGGCAAGAGCAGCTCGGCATTCGGTATGCTCGCGCGCGCCATGGGCCACGGCATGCAGTGCGGTGTGGTGCAGTTCATCAAGGGGCGCAACAGCACCGGTGAGGAGTTGTTCTTCCGTCGCTTCCCCGAGCAAGTGCGTTTCCACGTGATGGGCGAAGGCTTCACCTGGGAGACCCAGGACCGCCAGCGCGATATCGCTGCCGCCGAAGCCGCCTGGGCCGTGTCTCGCGAACTGCTGCAAGACCCGCGCATCGGCCTGGTGGTGCTGGATGAGCTGAACATCGCCCTCAAGCATGGTTACCTCGACTTGGACCAGGTCCTCAGCGACCTGCAAGCGCGTCCGCCGATGCAGCACGTGGTCGTCACCGGCCGTGGCGCCAAGCCTGAATTGATCGAAATGGGCGATACCGTCACCGAAATGGGCATGCTCAAGCACGCGTTCCAGGCCGGGATCAAGGCACAGAAGGGCGTCGAACTTTGAATCAGCCCCGTCACTGCCCGGCCGTCCTGATCGCTGCACCGGCGTCCGGCCAGGGCAAAACCACCGTCACCGCCGCGCTGGCCCGTTTGCACCGCAACCTGGGGCGCAGGGTACGCGTGTTCAAATGCGGCCCGGATTTCCTGGACCCGATGATCCACGAGCGCGCCAGCGGTGCGCCGGTGTATCAATTGGACATGTGGATGGTGGGCGAGCAGGAAAGTCGCCGCCTGCTGTGGGAAGCGGCGGGTGAGGCCGACCTGATCCTGATCGAAGGCGTGATGGGCCTGTTCGATGGCACACCGTCCAGCGCCGACCTGGCGCGGCATTTCGGCGTGCCGGTGCTCGGTGTGATCGACGGCACCGCCATGGCCCAGACGTTTGGCGCCCTGGCCCTGGGCCTGGCGCGCTATCAGCCGGACCTGCCGTTTGCCGGGGTGCTGGCCAACCGCGTCGGCACCCTGCGCCATGCGCAGTTGCTGGAAGGCAGCCTCACCGAAGGCTTGCGCTGGTATGGCGCCCTGTCCCGCGAAACCGGGATCGAACTGCCCAGCCGCCATTTGGGCCTGGTGCAGGCCAGCGAGCTGAATGACCTCGACGTGCGCCTGGACGCCGCCGCCCAGGCCCTGGGCAGCAGCTGCGAAGTCGCATTGCCGCCACCGGTGACCTTCGCCGCGCCGGAAGTGATCATGGCCGAACCATTGCTGGCCGGTGTGCGCATTGCGGTGGCCCGTGACGAAGCCTTCGCCTTCACCTATGGCGCCAGCCTCGACCTGCTGCGGGCGATGGGGGCCGAGTTGCACTTCTTCTCGCCGATCCATGATCGCCAGCTGCCCGAGGCTGACAGCCTGTATTTGCCCGGCGGTTACCCGGAATTGCACCACCAGGCGCTGTCGCAAAACACGCCGATGCTTGACGCCATTCGTAACCATCATGCCGCCGGCAAACCCTTGCTCGCCGAGTGTGGCGGCATGCTCTACCTGCTGGACTCGCTCACCGATGTCGACGGCACCCGCGCCGAACTGGTCGGCCTGCTGCAAGGCGATGCGGTGATGCAAAAGAAACTCGCGGCCCTGGCCCTGCAAAGTGTCGAACTGCCGGAAGGCGTGCTGCGCGGGCACACGTACCACCATTCCCTGACCAGCACCGAGTGCCAGCCGATTGCCCGTGGCCTGAGCCCGAACGGTGGGCGCGGTGCCGAAGCGGTGTTCCGGCAGGGGCGGATGACGGCCTCTTACGTGCACTTCTATTTCCCGTCGAATCCGACGGCGGTAGCCGCGTTGTTTGCCCCGGACCGAGCTGAAACCCCATCCACTGTGGGAGGGGGCTTGCCCCCGATAGGGCCATGACCGACAACGCTTTCCCCCAGGCCGACCGCGACGCCGTCTACCGCGCCATCGCCGAACGCCGCGACATGCGCCACTTCAGCGGCGGCAGTGTCGCGCCCGAATTGCTGCATCGCCTGCTCCAGGCCGCGCACCAGGCGCCCAGTGTCGGCCTGATGCAGCCCTGGCGGTTTATCCGCATCAGCGACCGCGCGTTGCGCAGCCGGATTCAACAGTTGGTGGAAGAAGAACGCGTGCGCACCGCCGAGGCGTTGGGCGAGCGCTCCGATGCGTTCATGAAGCTCAAGGTCGAAGGCATTCACGACTGCGCCGAAGTGCTGGTGGCGGCGTTGATGGATGATCGCGAGCGCCACATCTTCGGGCGGCGCACCTTGCCGGAGATGGACCTGGCGTCGCTGTCCTGTGCGATCCAGAACCTGTGGCTGGCCGCGCGGGTCGAGGGGTTGGGCATGGGCTGGGTCTCGCTGTTCGAACCCCAGGCCCTGGCCGACCTGCTGCGCCTGCCGCCCGGTGCGAAACCCCTGGCGGTCTTGTGCCTGGGGCCGGTGACGGAGTTTTACCCGGCACCGATGTTGCAGCTCGAAGGCTGGACCGAGCCTCGGCCGTTGAGTGACATGGTGTATGAAAATGCGTGGGGAGTGAGTCAATGAGTGTGGCCTTGCTGTGTGTCGCAGCAGTGGCGCTGGATGCGCTGCTGGGCGAGCCCAGGCGCTGGCATCCGCTGGTGGCGTTCGGCAATTTTGCCGGGCGCATCGAGCAGCGTTTCAACAGCGGTGGCCGGGGCTGGCGCAGCCATGGCGTGACCGCGTGGGTTATCGCCGTGGTGCCATTGACCCTGCTGGCCACCGCGTTGTCGTGGGCGCCGTATATCGGCTGGGTCCTGGAGATCCTCGCGTTGTACTGCGCCCTCGGCATGCGCAGCCTCGGCGAGCATGTGATCCCGGTGGCCCAGGCCCTGCGCGGCGATGACCTCGACGCGGCCCGCACACGGGTGAGCTACCTGGTCAGCCGCCAGACCAGTGAACTGGATCGCACCGAAGTCGCCCGTGCCGCCACCGAATCGGTGCTGGAAAACGGCAGCGATGCGGTGTTTGCCGCGTTGTTCTGGTTTGTCGTCGCCGGCGTACCGGGCGTGGTGCTCTACCGCCTGAGCAATACGCTCGACGCGATGTGGGGCTATCGCAATGAACGCTTCGAGCGTTTCGGTTGGGCCGCGGCCAAGATCGACGATGTACTCAACTATGTGCCTGCACGCCTGGTGGCCTTGACCTACGCCGTGCTGGGCAAAACCCGCCTGGCCCTCAAATGCTGGCGCACCCAGGGGCCGACCTGGGACAGTCCCAATGCCGGGCCGGTGATGGCATCCGGCGCTGGCGCGTTGGGCGTTGAGCTGGGTGGCGCCGCGATTTACCACGGCGAGGTGCACCAGCGTCCGCCACTGGGCGAAGGCCCGGCGGCGGATGCCGACTCTATCGACCGCGGCTGGCAACTGGTGCAGCGCGGCGTATGGTTGTGGTTGCTGATTCTCTGCGTGGGGGGGCAATTTTATGCTTGAGCACGGTGGCCGGCTGCGCAAGGCAGCGATTCAGTACGGGATTGCCGAGGCCGATTGGCTGGACCTGTCTAGCGGCCTCGCACCCTGGCCATGGCCGATCCCGGAGATTCCGCTGCGGGCCTGGGCGCGCTTGCCGGAGTCCGACGACGGCCTGGAACAGGCGGCCAGCGAGTATTACGGCGCCGCGCATCTGCTGCCGGTGCCCGGCTCCCAGGCGGCGATTCAGTTGCTGCCGCGCCTGCGCCGTGCCGGCAAGGTCGGCGTGCTGTCGCCGTGCTACGCCGAACATGCCGAGGCCTGGCGGCGTGCCGGCTACGTGGTGCGTGAAGTGCAGGAGCAGGAAGTCGACTTCTTCCTCGACGTCCTCGACGTGCTGGTGGTGGTCAATCCCAATAACCCCACCGGACTGAGCCTGGCCCCGCAACGCCTGCTGGACTGGCACACAAGGCTGGCCCAGCGCGGCGGCTGGCTGGTGGTGGACGAAGCGTTCATGGATGTCACCCCGCAGTTGAGCCTGGCGAGCCAGGCCCATCAGGTCGGCCTGATTGTGCTGCGTTCGTTCGGCAAGTTTTTCGGCCTGGCCGGGGTGCGCCTGGGCTTTGTGCTGGCCGAGCGCAGGCTGCTCAAGTTGCTGGCCGAACAGGTTGGGCCCTGGGCTGTCAGCGGGCCGACGCGGGTACTGGGCCAAGTGTGCCTGCGCGATACTGCCGGTCATGCACGGCAGCGGGCACGCTGCATCGAGGCCGGCCAGCGTTTGTTTGAACTGCTCGAGCGTCGTGGCTTTCAACCCCAGGGCGGCTGCGCGTTGTTCCAATGGTTGATCACCCCGCACGCCGAGCGCATGCACGAATTCATGGCCCAGCGCGGCATCTTGCTGCGCCTGTTTGTGCACAACAGCAGCGTGCGGTTTGGCCTGCCCGACACCGAGGCCGATTGGTCGCGTCTCGACGAAGCGCTGGCTGCCTACAAGGACGCCTCATGAGTACGCTGATGGTGCAAGGCACCACCTCCGATGCCGGCAAAAGTACCCTGGTGACCGCGTTGTGCCGTTGGCTGGTACGCCAGGGCATTGCCGTGGTGCCGTTCAAACCGCAGAACATGGCGCTCAACAGTGCGGTGACGGCCGAGGGCGGCGAGATCGGTCGTGCCCAGGCGGTGCAGGCCCAGGCGGCCAACCTGGCGCCCCATACCGACATGAACCCGGTGCTGCTCAAGCCCAACAGCGACACCGGCTCCCAGGTGATCATCCATGGCCGCGCCGTGACCAGCATGAACGCGGTGGCCTATCACGACTACAAAGCCATCGCGATGCAGGCGGTGCTGGCTTCCCACGCGCGGTTGAGCGAAGCCTACCCGGTGGTGATGGTGGAAGGCGCAGGCTCCCCGGCGGAGATCAACCTGCGCGCCAACGACATTGCCAATATGGGCTTCGCCGAGGCCGTCGACTGCCCGGTGCTGCTGATTGCCGACATCAATCGCGGCGGGGTGTTCGCCCATCTGGTCGGCACCCTGGAATTGCTCTCTCCCAGCGAACAGGCGCGGGTCAAGGGCTTCATCATCAACCGCTTTCGCGGCGACATCGCACTGCTGCAACCCGGCCTGGATTGGTTGCAGGCACGCACCGGCAAACCGGTGGTGGGCGTATTGCCCTACGTGATGGACCTGCACCTGGAAGCCGAGGACGGTATCGACCAACGCCAGATCGACAAGGCGGCGCAGGTGCTCAAGGTGGTGGTGCCGGTGTTGCCGCGCATCAGCAACCATACGGATTTCGATCCGCTGCGCCTGCATCCTCAGGTGGACTTGCAGTTCATCGGGCCGGGCCAGCCGATTCCGGCCGCCGACCTGGTCATCCTGCCGGGCTCGAAAAGCGTGCGCAGCGACCTCGCGTACCTGCGTGCCCATGGCTGGGACACCGCCGTGGCGCGGCACTTGCGCTACGGCGGCAAGGTGCTGGGGATTTGCGGCGGGCTGCAGATGTTGGGCGAGCAGGTGCATGACCCGTTGGGCTTGGAAGGGGGGGCGGGTTCCAGTGAGGGGCTGGGGTTGTTGGCGTTCAGCACGACCTTGGAAGAAGAGAAGCAATTGCGCAATGTGCGTGGGCGGTTGGTGCTGGAGGATGCTGAGGTCAGTGGGTATGAGATTCATGCAGGGGTGACGTCGGGCGATGCGCTGTCTCATGCCGCCGTGGTGCTGGACGACGGGCGTAGTGATGGGGCTTTGAGTGCTGACGGGCAGATCCTTGGTACGTATCTGCATGGTTTGTTCGAGACGCCGGCGGCTTGCAGTGCCTTGTTGCGTTGGGCTGGGTTGGAGGATGTGCAGGAAGTGGATTATCACGCTTTGCGCGAGCGGGACATTGAGCGGTTGGCGGATTTGGTGGAGAACCATTTGGACACCGATTTGTTGCGTAGTCTGTGTGGGGTTTAAGGGTGTACACACGGTTCAAATGTGGGAGGGGACTTTCGGTGTACATATCCATTCCTGCGGTAACGGCCACTTATGGTTCCGCTCTTACAGCGGCTCACTTTTGGAAAGGCCCAAAAGTAAGCAAAAGGCCTTCGCCCCACCACTCGGCACCTCGCTTGGGCTCGGTGTGCCCGAACGCAGGCTTGAATCCGTGGGCCGCCGCAATGGGCCATCCCTGGCCCAGTGCGGCTAACCCGGCGTCCTGCCGGGTTACCCACGGATTCAAGCCTGCGTTCGGCCAGCGTGGTTTACGGGGCGACTTCAGATCAAAAGCAGGATCAAAAACGACTCGCTTCGCATCGTGGAGTGGTGGGTGGGGAGGGGGGGTCTCATGCTTCAACTGATTTTAGGTGGCGCCCGCTCCGGCAAAAGCCGCCTCGCTGAAAAACTCGCCGGCGACAGCGCTTTGCCCGTGATCTATATCGCCACCAGCCAACCGCTTGACGGCGAGATGAATGCCCGCGTTGCCTTGCATCGCGAGCGTCGCCCTGATCACTGGGGTTTGATCGAAGAACCTGTCGAGCTGGCGCGTGTGCTACGCGAAAACGCTGCGCCCGGTCGTTGCCTGTTGGTGGATTGCCTGACCCTGTGGCTGACCAATCTGCTGATGCTCGAAGACGCGCAGCGCCTGGCGTTCGAGCGCGATCAATTGCTGGAAAGCCTGGCCGTGCTGCCGGGTGAAATTATTTTTGTCAGCAACGAGACCGGTCTGGGTGTCGTGCCGCTGGGCGAATTGACTCGCCGCTATGTGGATGAAGCCGGTTGGCTGCATCAAGCCTTGGCCGAGCGCTGTCAGCGTGTTGTCCTGACGGTTGCCGGCCTGCCCCTGACGTTGAAAGGTACTGCGTTATGACTGACACCTGGTGGCTCAACCCTTGTAAGGCCATTGACGCCTCGGCGTACGAACAAGCCCTGGCGCGCCAGCAGCAATTGACCAAGCCGGCCGGTTCCCTGGGCCAGCTGGAAGCGCTGGCGGTGCAATTGGCCGGCTTGCAGGGCCAGGTCAAACCGTCGGTGGACCGGCTGTGGATCGCCATCTTTGCCGGTGACCACGGCGTGGTTGCCGAAGGTGTATCGGCGTTTCCCCAGGAAGTGACCGGGCAAATGCTGCATAACTTTGTCACCGGTGGCGCGGCCATCAGTGTATTGGCGCGGCAACTGGATGCGCAGTTGGAAGTGGTCGACCTCGGTACGGTGACCCCTTCGCTGAGCCTGCATGGCGTGCGTCACCTGAATATTGGCGCGGGCACCGCCAATTTCGTCAAGGGCCCGGCAATGACCGGCGCCCAGGGCCGATTGGCATTGCAGGCGGGTCGCGACAGTGTGCTGCGCGCCCGTGAAAGCGGTGCGCAGTTGTTTGTTGGCGGCGAGATGGGCATTGGCAACACCACCGCCGCCAGTGCGCTGGCCTGCGCCTTGCTCGATTGCCAGGTGACCGAGCTGACAGGCCCGGGCACCGGATTGAATGCCCAAGGCGTCAGTCACAAGGTGGCGGTGATCGAACGCGCGCTGGCCGTGCATGCGGCGCAGCGTGGGGATGCGCTGCACACCCTGTGCAATCTCGGTGGCTTTGAAATCGCTGCCCTGGTGGGCGCTTATCTGGCCTGCGCCCAGGAAGGCATCGTGGTGCTGGTGGATGGGTTTATCTGCACCGTCGCGGCACTGGTCGCCACACGCTTGAACCCGGCGTGCCGCGAATGGCTGCTGTTCGGCCACCGCGGCGCCGAGCCTGGCCATCGCCATGTCTTGCAGAGCCTCGATGCACAACCGTTGCTGGAACTCGGCCTGCGCCTGGGCGAGGGCAGTGGCGCGGCGTTGGCGGTGCCATTGCTGCGCCTGGCCTGTGCGCTGCACGGGCAGATGGCGACGTTTGCCGAAGCGGCCGTGGCAGACCGTCCGGCATGACCTTGCACCTGGACCTGTTGCGCCATGGCGAAACCGAACTGGGGGGTGGCCTGCGCGGCAGCCTGGACGATGCATTGACCGCCAAGGGCTGGGAACAGATGCGCGCCGCTGTGGTGGCACAGGGGCCCTGGGATCGGCTGATCAGCTCGCCGCTGCAACGCTGCGCGCGGTTCGCGGATGAACTGGGCGCGCGGCTGAATGTGCCGGTGAGTCTGGAAAAGGACCTGCAGGAACTGCACTTCGGTGCCTGGGAAGGGCAAAGTGCGGCAGCGCTGATGGAGACCGACGCCGAAGGCCTGGGCCGGTTTTGGGCCGATCCCTATAGCTTCACGCCGCCCCAGGGCGAACCGGTCAGCGCGTTTTCCCTGCGGGTTTTGGGCGCCGTCCTGCGCCTGCATAAGGCATATGCCGGTGAGCGTGTGCTGTTGATCAGCCACGGTGGGGTGATGCGTTTGCTGTTGGCCCAGGCTCGGGGGCTGCCCCGTGAGCAGTTGCTGAATGTCGAAGTCGCTCATGGCGGGTTGTTCAACCTGCGGGTCGGCGCCGATGGCGTGTTGAAGGAAGGAGTCTGAGCATGCTGCCGTTCTGGATCGCCGTGCAGTTCCTGAGCAGTTTGCCGATTCGCCTGCCGGGTATGCCGCAACCGCAGGAACTGGGGCGCTCGTTGCTGTTTTATCCTGTAGTCGGGTTGCTGTTCGGCGTGCTGCTGTGGGGGCTCAATACGCTGTTGATCGGATCACCGCTGTTGTTGCACGCCGCGCTGCTGCTGACGGCCTGGGTGTTGCTCAGTGGCGGCTTGCACCTCGACGGCCTGGCGGACAGCGCCGATGCCTGGCTGGGTGGCTTCGGCGACCGCGAGCGCACCCTCAGCATCATGAAAGACCCGCGCAGCGGGCCGATTGCGGTGGTCACCCTGGGCCTGGTGTTGCTGCTCAAGTTCACCGCGCTGGTGGCTTTGATCGAACAGCGCAACGGTGTGGCGTTGATTCTCGCGCCGTTGATCGGCCGCGCGTCGATGCTGGGGTTGTTTCTCACCACGCGCTATGTGCGAGCGGGTGGGTTGGGCCAGGCGTTGTCGGATCATTTACCGCGCGTCGTCGGGCAACAGGTGCTGATCCTCAGTGGCCTGGCCTGCATCCTGATCGGTGGTTTCAGCGGGGGGCTCGCCGTGCTGCTCGCGGCCGTGTGTTTTATCGGCCTGCGCCAACTGATGGTCAATCGCCTCGGCGGCACCACCGGCGATACCGCTGGCGCGCTGCTGGAGCTGCTGGAAGTGGCTGTTCTGGTCGGTTTGGCGTTGTAACACTTTCTTGCATTTCCTTAATCGCGGGTATATACACGTTCCATGCTTGCCTCCCAATGTTTATGCACCAACCTGCGACGTGCCGCCCGTGGCGTCAGCAGGCACTACGACGGCGCCCTCGACGGCTTCGGGATCAACGTCGCCCAGTATTCCTTGCTGTGCAACCTGCAGCGCCTCGATCAACCGAGCATTTCCAGCCTGGCCGACGCCATGGGCCTGGATCGCAGCACCTTGGGGCGCAACCTGCGGGTGTTGGAAGGTGAGGGCCTGGTGCGGATGGTGGAGGGCGATGACCTGCGCAACCGCCTGGTGCTGTTGACCGCCGCCGGTGAAGAGCGCCTGGCGGCAGCGTTACCCGCCTGGGAGGCAGCGCAACAGAAATTGATCGATCAACTCGGCGCGGAAAAACGCGAAACCCTGTTGGCCTTGCTGGATGAACTCGCCTGAACGCGGGTTTGTTCGAATACAAGCGGGTATATACCCGCGAACGGAGAATAAGAAATGACGTCGATGTGGCGCACCAGTGGTTGGATCCTTGTAGGGAGTGCGCTGATCCTGGCGTTGTCCTTGGGCGTGCGGCACGGGTTCGGCCTGTTCCTGGCGCCGATGAGCAGCGAATTCGGCTGGGGCCGTGAGACCTTTGCCTTTGCCATCGCCTTGCAGAACCTGATCTGGGGCCTGGCGCAGCCCTTTACCGGTGCCCTGGCCGACCGGTTCGGCGCCACCAGGGCGGTGTTTGTCGGCGGGGTGTTATACGCCGCGGGCCTGGTGTTGATGGGCCTGTCGGATTCGGCGTGGTCATTGTCCTTGAGTGCCGGCCTGCTGATCGGGATTGGCCTGTCGGGTACATCGTTCTCGGTGATTCTGGGCGTGGTCGGCCGCGCCGTGGCGCCGGAAAAGCGCAGCATGGCCATGGGCATTGCCAGTGCCGCCGGTTCGTTTGGCCAGTTCGCCATGGTGCCGGGCACCTTGGGCTTGATCAGTTGGCTGGGCTGGTCGGCCGCGTTGCTGGCGCTGGGCCTGATGGTGGCGCTGATCCTGCCGCTGGTGAGCATGCTCAAGGATCGCCCGCTGCCGGTCATGGCCGGCCAGCAGACCCTGGGTGAAGCCTTGAAGGAAGCCTGCTCCCACTCCGGGTTCTGGCTGCTGGCCTTCGGCTTTTTCGTCTGCGGTTTCCAGGTGGTGTTTATTGGTGTGCACCTGCCGGCCTACCTGGTGGACCAGCACTTGCCGGCCACGGTCGGCACCACGGTGTTGGCGTTGATTGGGTTGTTCAATATCTTCGGCACCTATACCGCCGGCTGGCTTGGCGGGCGCATGTCCAAGCCGCGCCTGTTGACCGGGTTGTACCTGCTGCGCGCGGTGGTGATCATCCTGTTCCTGTGGGCACCGGTGACCGAAGTCACGGCCTACCTGTTCGGCATGGCCATGGGCTTTTTGTGGCTGTCCACGGTACCGCTGACCAACGGCACGGTCGCCACATTGTTCGGGGTGCGAAACCTGTCCATGCTCGGTGGGATCGTGTTCCTTTTCCACCAGCTCGGCTCGTTCCTTGGCGGTTGGTTGGGCGGAGTGGTCTATGATCGAACCGGTAACTACGATTTGATCTGGCAAGTGGCAATCCTGTTGAGCGTGCTCGCCGCAGCCCTTAACTGGCCGGTGCGTGAGCGGCCGGTGGCGCGATTGCAGGCGCAGATGGAGACGGCATGAGTTCGACCTGGTATTGGTTTGGCGGGGCAATCGCGGCCGCACTGTTGCTGGCCCTGGCCTGGTGGGGCTGGCAGCGCGGTGGCCTGGCGTTGATGCAACTGGGTATGTCGATCTGTTAAGTTCGGTGCCTGAACTCTTTAAAGGACGTTTCGACATGCAGATGCGCTGGCTGGCTGTACCCGTGCTGATGGCTGCTTTTGGCGGCGTGGCGTTGGCTGCCGATTGCCCGCCGTTGCTGGAGGGTCAATTGCCCAAGTTGCGCGCCAAGGAATCCATCGACCTGTGCCAACGTTTTGCCGGCAAGCCCCTGGTGATCGTCAACACGGCGAGCTTTTGCGGGTTCGCGCCGCAATTCAAAGGCCTCGAAGCGCTGTATCAGCGCTACAAGGATGAAGGGTTGGAGGTGATCGGCGTGCCATCCGATGACTTCAAGCAGGAAGCCAAGACCGGCGAAGAAACCGCCAAGGTCTGCTACGTGAACTACGGCGTGACCTTCACCATGACCGAGCCGCAGAAGGTCAAGGGGCCGGACGCGGTGCACCTGTTCAAGGTATTGGCGCAGCAGAGCAATGCGCCGAAGTGGAATTTCTACAAGTACGTGGTGGACCGCCAGGGCAAGGTGATTGCCGATTTCTCCAGCCTCACCAAGCCGGACAGCCCCGACCTGATCAAGGCGGTGGAGCAGGCGATAGCGTCCAAACCCTGATTATCGGGCACTGAAAAGCCCCGCCTCCCTTGCAGGAGAGCGGGGCTTTTTTACACCCGTCCGGATCAGAAGGTGTAGGTCATGCCCAGGCCGAAACCGTTGGCACTGTTTTCGTACTTGGCGCGGTAACTGGCTGTCGACGGGGCGTTAGCCGTCTGGTTGATCTTGACGTCTTCTTCTTTCAGGTACGAATACGCCAGGTCGACGGTCATGTTATCCATGACTTTGTAGCCCAGGCCCACGCTGAAGATCGTACGGTCGCCCGTCGGGATGCGCGGCGAACGATCGGTGTTGTTGGCCGGGGATTGGTCGAAGGTCAGGCCGGTACGCAGCACGACTTGCTTGGTCAACTGATACGAGGTACCCACGGCGTAGGCCCAGGTGTCGTGCCAATTTTGTTCTTCAGTGATAGAGCCCAGTTGGCTTGGCGCCAGTAAGCCGCCTGCAGCTGTTACGCCTTCGTTGTTGACGGTGATCTCTTTCAGGCGACTCCAACGCGTCCAGGTTGCACCGCCGTAGAGTTTCCAGGCGTCGGTCAGGTCTTGGGTGACCGACAGGTCGTAGGACTCTGGGGTGTCGATTTTCAACGAAGCGTCGTAACGGTTGTTACGCAGGAACGGTTGAGTGGCCGCTGGGCCGCTGACCGTGGTGTGGCCTTCCAGCTTGTACTTGACCTTCGAGTGGTAGGTCAGGCCCACGCGAGTGGTGTCGGTGGCCTGGACCAATACGCCGACGTTGAAACCCAGGGCGGTATCGTCACCCTTGATTTTGACGTTGGTGTCGGAGGCAAGCGGGCTGAGGGTCTTGTCCGACTCAAGCACACCGGAAATCCGGTTGATGGTCGGGCCAAAGCCGATGGATACACGATCATTGAACGCATAGCTGACAGTTGGCTGGAAGGTCATGACCTTCACTTCGCTCTTGCTGCCGAAGCCGCGACCCTGGAAGCCGTTTTCATAGTCGGTCACCAGGCCGAACGGTGCGTATACACCGAAGCCGATAGCCCACTGATCGTTGAGTTTGTTGGTGTAGAAACCGAATGGCACCGCGGTGAACGGAACCATGTCGCCTTTGTTGGAACCGCGAGAGTTGCCACCGGTATTGCTGATATCGGTCGACGCATCAATGGCAGCGACACCACCGGTGATTTGTTGGCCATTCAGACGGGACATACCGGCCGGGTTACCGTAGACAGTGCTTGCATCATCGGCAGAAGAAGAGCGACCTGCGAAACCCGTACCCATCCCGCTGACGCTCTGTTCGTTCAGTGCGAAACCGCTTGCGAACAGTTGGGAGGATGCCATGGCAACGGCGAGGCTAAGTGTGGTCTTGAGCATTACTTTTTTCATTATTAGAACTCCGTGGTGATCACCGCAGCGGAAAGTATCAATAAAATTAACATCGCGCTATAGGCTGTAATGCAGGAGATAGAGCGGTTTTGTAGGACAATCCGACCAAAATTCGGCTTTTTTGCCGAATCTTGCAAATTGCCCGGTCAGCAGGCCACGTGATTCAAGGGCGAAACACAGGTTTGCCAGGCCTGGGTGAAATCCCGCAGCCTTCCTTGAGGATGAAATATTTCTTTCCAGATACGCGCCATGGCTAAAACATCACCGGGTGGTGGCAGGGCGGGGCTGTGTTGTTCGACCAGGAGCCAGGCGATGGCCGTGGCATAACGCAGGTTTACGGTGAGTTCCAGTTGGGGCGCACTGAGAAAGGCGTGTTGGCTGGCGAGCCCGCGTACCAGGCTGGCACGCTCGGGATCGAGCGCCAGGTAGTTATCCCACAAGGCGCGATGGCGAGGTTCGGTGATGCTGTACAGGCCGTGGCCGCGTCGATCATGCAGGGCAGAACCCAATTCCGACTGGCTGGCGGCGATACCCAGCAGCAGTGACTCAGCCGTTGGGCTCTGCTGGCCGAGGTACGTCAAGGTCGGCCGGATCACATAGCGACACAATTCACTGGCTGCGATACCCATACATGCCTCAATCCGTGAAAAGGGTCGACGAGCCCTGAGAAAGGGGGCTTGGCAGCAGTGGATCGGCTCTCAGGCTCGTCGGAAGCGGATCATGCCGCTTGAGTTGAAGTGTAGTGTCATATTCATGAGGTAAAGGACTGTTTTTAAAACATCTTCTTCAACCAGTTATAACGTTTATATCGATTTGAACTTAGTGCAAATACTCGAGGCAAGAATGACGGGCAATAAAAAACCCTGTGTTTTAAACAGGGTTTTTTGTGTTTCAGCGACTCGGGTCGATCAGGCAACCAGTGCCTGACGGGTACGCTCGATCACGGCCTGCAGCGGTTCAGCGCTGGAGTATTGATCGGGGTACAGGCGTTCGCTGTGACGGGCGATGCCGTGTTCGTTGACCAGGGTGAAGCTGAAGCAGCCTTTGCGAGCGGCCATGATCAGGCAGTTCATTGGGGCAAAAGCGTTGGTGAGGGTGCGAATGGCATCCTGAGTGTGGATAGCGGACATATTATTGGTGTTCCTACAAATGACACGGATAAGAACCGTGCAACGTTAAAACGTTCCAGTAACGTTGATCACCATTGATCGAACGAAGAACCCGACTGGAACAAAGCAGCCAGTTTGAAGCGCTGATTAAGTTAGGCGCGCTTGGGCTGGCAGGTAGGTACTTAGGAGGGCAGGCAACACAACAAGGGCAAAGGTTCTGGGCCCGGGGTGAAGATCCTGATCAATTTGCAGGTTGGTTCGGTCAGAGTATTAAAACTTCGCGGCACCCTTTGCTTGTTCAAAGGCAGTGTCGTCGCAAGTGATACCTGGAAACCATCGAGGTGGTCGATCCCGTGTTGTTCAGGGGAGTTGTTCGACCAGAATTGACTTTCAGCTTGGTACTAACGCTGCGGATAGTAACGGATTGAAACAGGCAATGGAAGCGTGCTAGTCAAAAAACTTCAATCAGCCGCCCAGCAGGCCGCGATACACCAGCACCGTGACGGCGGCGGCCAGGGAACAACCCAACCCATAGGCGGCCAGGGTCAGGCGCAAGGATTGGCCGGTCTCGACCATCTTCATCACATCGCCCATGTCATCGATACGCCCTTCACCCAGCTCGATGCACAGGCTCACGGCGGTGAACGCGGCCGATAGCAGGATGGCGATGGCAAACAACGCCCCATCCGGGGATGGCAGTACGACATTTATCCCTAATGAAATGGCACAGATGGCCAGTAACAACACGGCGAATAACAGCATTCCTTTCATCGGCCCACTCAGCGTTGTGTTGTCCGTCGGGCAGTGTGGCGAGCTGGCAAAGATTTGAAAAGTCCCTGTTTTGCCTCGGCGGTAACATTTTTGAAGGCTATCGCTTCAAAAAAAGCCGGAGATATAACCATCGGATCGGTACTTGTGCACATTAGTTGCGGCGTGTGTAACCTGGCTGTCAGTCGCTGGACAGGGCCGCCATTTGCCTGCAATGGAAATTTAAGTCAATGAAAAATCTGGCTTTTTTTTATTGGTGAAAAAATCGTCAGTTTGACTGTGGGCCCCGTTCCATGGGCCTTTGCGCGAGTTAAAGGCTGGTTGTCCACTGAGTTATCCACAGCTTCTGTGGATTGTCCCAAGCGCTTGCTCTAGAACGGGCGTGCCGGGTTTTTTCAGCTTTACCTGTGCGAAAAAAAGAGTAGAGTGGCGCGCCTTCCGTTCTGTCCCACAGTGCTTTATGAAGTTTCGCTTAGTATCACCTTCTGTTACCGATACCTCCCAGACTGTTACCGCACCCAAGCGTTTTTCCTTGAAAGTCGCCCTGTGGTTGCTCGACAGCCCACGCCTGGGCCATAGCACCAACATCAAACACTTCGCCGGGCGCTTGCTCAAGCAGCCGGCCCGTGAGGGCGTAGTGGCTGCGCAAAGCCGTCTGGGCCAATTGATGTGCCGCGAGTGCGGCAACGCCCGCGACCGCCGCATCGGCCACGATCTGCTGCGCCTGGCCGCCCGTGCCGGTGACCGCCGTGCCCAACGGGAACTGGGTCAGGTCGAAGACTGAGCTGTCCTCACGCTCTACGCTTGGTTAACCTTGCTCCTTTTCGGTGATGGCAGAAATGGCTATGGTTTTTGACTGGACCAGTGTTGCCCTGGGCCTGGCTGGCGCCACAGTGCCTTTATTGGCGGTGTGCTGGCAGATTCAGCGGCGGTTGACCGCGCGGACCACTGGCTGGGAACTGCTCGAAGAGCGCCTGGCCACTGCGCAACTGGCCCAGGAGGGCCTCGCCGCTCAACTGGATGCCAGTCGCGATGAAATCAGCGATCTGAGCCAGGCCAACGCCGCCAAGCAAGCTGACCTGGCTGCAGTGCGCCGCGAGGTCGAGCTGTTGCAGATCGATCGCGACAACGCCCGCGACGCCGCCCACGCCTGGAACCTTGACCGCAGCGCCAAGGAAACCGAATTACGCCGCCTCGACGCACTGTCGGCCGCCTTGCGCGCCGAACTGCGCGAGCAGCAGGAAAGCCATCAGCAGCGCCTCGCCGACCTGCAAGGCTCGCGGGACGAGTTGCGTGCGCAGTTCGCTGAGCTGGCCGGCAAGATCTTCGATGAGCGCGAGCAGCGCTTTGCCGAGACCAGCCAGGAGCGCCTGGGCCAGTTGCTCGACCCCTTGAAGGAACGCATCCAGTCCTTCGAAAAACGCGTGGAAGAGAGCTATCAGAACGAGGCTCGCGAGCGCTTTTCCCTGGCCAAGGAGCTTGAACGCCTGCAGCAGCTGAACCTGCGTCTGTCAGACGAAGCCACCAACCTGACCCGCGCCCTCAAGGGCCAGAAAACCCAGGGCAACTGGGGCGAGCTGATCCTCGAACGGGTGCTGGAGCACGCCGGCCTGGAGAAGGGCCGCGAGTACCAGACCCAGGTCAGCTTAAAGGGCCCGGACGGTGAGCGCTTCCAACCGGATGTGCTGATCATGCTGCCCGGTGACAAGCAGGTGGTGGTGGACTCCAAGGTCAGCCTGACCGCGTACCAGCAGTATGTCGCAGCGGATGATGAGGTGATCGGCCAGGCAGCCTTGAAGCAGCACGTACTGTCGCTGCGCAATCACGTCAAAGGCTTGGCCGGTAAGGATTACAAACGCCTGGAAGGCCTGCACAGCCTGGATTTCGTGTTGTTGTTCGTGCCGATCGAAGCCGCTTTTTCCGCGGCCTTGCAGGCCGAACCGAATCTGTTCCAAGAAGCTTTCGACCGGCATATCGTGATCGTCAGCCCAACGACGCTGCTCGCCACCCTGCGGGTGATCGACAGTCTCTGGAAGCAAGAGCGTCAAAGCCAGAACGCCCGCGAAATCGCCGAACGCGCCGGGTGGCTGTACGACAAGTTCGTGCTGTTTATCCAGGATCTGGATGAGGTGGGCAATCGTCTGCAGCAGTTGGATAAGGCTTACAGCGCGGCGCGGAACAAGCTGACAGATGGGCGCGGAAACCTGGTCAGTCGCACCGAGCAATTAAGGTTGCTCGGTGCGCGTGCCAGCAAAAGCCTGCCGGCGGATTTGCTG